>DATLXC010000038.1:0-45381 GCA_035575985.1 Bacteriovoracaceae bacterium
GCTCGTGCTTTTGCTACACGCTTCCTTCAGATTCCATTTCGCAATGGACACCCTTGCGTTTCACTAACCTTCACCTCTATCAGGTTGGTGGATGGACTTTCACCATCCTAGTTATCTGTCATGCCCGGCGCACATAAAAAAGGCCATCGCTAGGATGGCCTTTAATTAGTGACTTTGAAGGGAGAATTAATTCATCCAATCAGAATCAAATTCAAATGTTTCTTTTGTATCAGTAAGTTCAATTCGGGACATGCCGTTTCTGCCATTATTTGCCGGTTCGCCAATCTCTCCATTTAGCACAATCCCCAGACCACCAAGCCCCTTGAAGTATTTAACCTTGAGCTTTAAATTCTCAAGATTCGGAAGTGCCATTTTTAGATTTCCAGTGTCTCCGCCTTCAATTCCCTGAATAGCATCCTGGCCTATGAGTTCAATTGTCAGGTCACCTATAGATTCGGTAACAACTAAATCTATCTGCCCGCCTGGCACTGGAATACCACTTTTTGAAAAATTACCCGTATTCAGCAGTGAAGATGCAATCTTCCCTTTTCGGGAAACAAGTTTTTTCGCCTTAATTGTGACATCCTTGCCTTGTGTAACCAGAACTCCGTCATTAAGAAGGAGAACGTCCAGGTCAAGTGGCCCTGTATAGTTCAAAGGATTAACCATACTCTTTTTCATATGGACTGTTTTTGTAATCCGGCTTCCATTTCCCTGCAGGACACACTTAAGGTCAACCGGGCCAAAATCAGAGATATTTGTGACTGAGTCAAAGGTTTTCAGCATGGTAAATACGACGAGGTCTTTTTCGCTGGTCTGTACAAGGTACGAGGATTTTGATTTCTCAATATCCTTTATACTAGGATCATGGCATTCGACCGTAAAACCTTCGAGAGATGCTTTCTTGGAAGAAAAAGTCAGCTTGTGAAAGTTTAAAGAATTGACGAATTCCTTATAATTCGAAAAGTCAGCTTTCAATTCATCCACGCGCTCAATCTTCACTTCTATCTCATTGCTGAAGAGAGGATTGGCCGTTTCAAATGAGGGAAACGTAGGCATTTCCTTCACTTTTCCACAGCTGGCCAATACGAGCACGATCAAAGGCAATGAGATAAATGTTTTCATGCTGGAACTATAGACCCATATTGCCCATTTTCTCCGTCGACACGTAAAATTTACAAGTTTCATGCACCAGAACCTGGATGCATTAGTATGCCCCATTTCCAAAGGTGGTCTTATGTTCCGTACCCTATCATTTATACTGATTAGTCAGGTCTTAACTTCTTTTGCTTATGCCGGTGAAATTGATACCAAAAAGCTCTTTTTGAAGCCGGTTATGAATGACTTCCGGGCGGTGGAAGACTCTTTATGCTTTGAAAATAACGGTTTCATGGAATCAGCAGGCCGCAACCCTTATCTCAAAATACTGGCCTCCGTGGCAGATAAAGAAGGCTCATGCCAGGGTATGGTAGCTGTGGCCTCGGCCGTAAAGACTAAAGTCACCTTCCGCCCTGAAAGACCCAAGATGAGTCCTTCTAAAATAAAGACACAGGTCCGTCGTTCGGTTTACCTGCATAAGAATAACTGCTCGGCCAAGGTCTTTATTGATGGGTACAGCAACTTGCGTGAACTTTGTGAGGCAAACCAGGATAATGAATTTACCCTCAGACGTCGCTCTCTCCAGTACAACCTGAGTCTTGCCATTAAGGAGATCCTCCCAGAATCCAGAACATTCTTTTTAGAAGGTCAGCTTGAAGACAAGGCAAAATCAAGCAAGCATATACTTAAAGAATTACAGTCTTTTTATAACGACCTTTTAAAGGGAGAATATCCTTTAATGCTGGTCCGAACCCACGTAACCCTGGTGACTGGAATGTCAGTAGAAAGAGACCTTGAAGGCCATGTTAGCAGGGTTACCCTTCACCATTATGATCCAAACATCATAATGAGTTCACAAAATGACATCTATGATCGTTCTTATGACTTCTCTAAGGACGGTAAGAGCATTGATGGTCAGCTTATCTGGAATATTTCCCCCCGATCTACAAAAATTGGATGCCTATTCAAGTAAGACGATGTTAAAAATTAAGCATGATATTTTTAAAAATCATTTCTCTCTTACTTTGCCTGTGTTTTACGACGCAAGGCCTTAAGGCCCAGGTACAAATCTCACCGGATGAGATGCAAAAGCTTCTTTCAAATCCTGAGATACGAAGATCCCATTTTTTGCTGGCACAGCAAGAGACCCCTGAAAAGAAAAAGAAGACGAAAGAAGAGGAAGAGAAAGAAAAAGATGAAAATGATCATGTTGGAAATGTCTTCGGAAACCTGAATTTAGGTGGCGGCGGTGGAAATAGTGAAGCTGCCGTGATCGTCTTTGCCATAGTCGGTTTGGTTATAATAGTGGCCTGGATACCCATCTTTCCAATACTCGCCTATCAGGCGGCCACAGGAAAGAGAGACCTCGAAAAAGTCCATCACCTTTCCCTCCAGCATATCCTCGCCGGTAAATACGGCCATGGATCAACCTCCGGTGAAAATGAATCCCTTCGATACGGCAGCTTCATAGGTGGACGCTATTCACTTTATCTTAAGGACCCAAAAGAAGTAAATTCAATTGCCACTTTGGGCTTTTCTGCAGAATTAGGACATTATCGTTTCAAGGATAAATCCCAGCTGGGATCAAACCAGGTAGAGGGTGGTTACTGGATGCTCGGTCCTTCAATGCTTTTTGGTGAATCAAATGGCGGAGGTTTCCCCCTCTTTGCCAAGATCGACTTGCTCGCTGGAAGCTCTGTGGACGCAGACTTAGGGCTTGTGACAAGGGCCGACTTATCAGTTGGATCTTATCTTTTCGGAACAAATACAAGCCTTGGTCTAGGTCTGGGCGCTTTATACCTTCATTCCAAGAAGAGCCATGGAATACTTAATAACGGCGAAGAACTGGGGCTTATTTTTTCCGGGAATGTCGGATATTCATTTTAGCCTGTAATCTTTTCTGACCTCACTCCCCAAACAAATTTCCATTATGCTAGAACCCTGCTCATTACCAATTGAGGATTCTATGCATAAAAATCTGAAAACTTTCATCTCTCTTTATCTCGTACTTATCTCTGTGGCTTCGGCCCGGATCTACAGGCCTCTTGAGAACCTTGATGTCCTTTACAAAAAGGAAATACTGGGAAAAACTCCTGCAGACATCAAGGCATTAAGCCTGAAAGAGTATCAGGACTTTCTTGATATTGATGTAAACAGCTATGAGCGGAACCCAAACTACAACACTGATTCAACAAAACCAACTTCAATCAATGTGGAACAAGCTAATAAGACTTTGAATGCCGTCACTTCAAATCCTGTTGTGGCCTTGCATATGTATAGCAAGTACGACCCAACAAATGCAGGCATCGGTTTTTGTTTTGGCCGCGCCATGTTTGTTGATCTTTACCTTACAATCAATAACCTGAACCGTGGAAGCATCAAGAAGGCTTTTGTAGTAGGACCCATGACAAATGGTGGGACTACAACATGGGGTTGGCATGTTACAACTATCGTCCAGGCCTTTGATGGCCCGGTTGAAAAATGGCTTGCGATCGATCCTATCATGTACAGGGTACTTGAAGTTAAAGACTGGTATGCAGAAGCCTTGAAAATGTCGACGAATGGAAAACTTCGTATGTACATCACGGATGCAGGAAAATTTGCCCAAACTGCTACCCGATATAATGAACAATCCATCAACATTAAATTCTATAATTCTTATTTCACAGACATGATGAAATGGTTTGAATCCAATGATATAGGCCAAGAACTAGGTCTATAATTACGGACTTTCAAGCACTTATCTTATCCATTAAGTAAAGAGATCCTAAATGCCGATAACTACGGCATGGGATCTCTTACGCCAAAACTCCTATTCCTCTTGATGTTTGCCTTACTGGCAGGCTGCCAAGATACTAAGACCACTGGTGAATCCAATGCTCAATCAAATGTTCTAGCTGATTCTAATGCTTTTATAAAAAAGCCTGCCTTCTTTGCCATAACTACAGTTACCTCAGGCAATGGCAGTGCAGTCATTACTTTTACTTCTAGTGCCCAGGCCGAACTTTATACTGTTAGCTATCGCCCTATCACATCAGCTGTTAATACCCTTGCCTCCACTATTTCAACCGGGTCACCTCATACGCTGACCGGCCTGACTAACGGGATTACTTACGTAGTCAAAGTCACGGCGATTAATGATGTCGGCGCCACTGATTCTAATACAGTTCATGTTATTCCCAAGGGGACTGTGGCCGTCGGTCCGGTTTCTTCAAATTTAGCAGTTACCGCCAGTGAAGACATTGAAAAACTAATCACATTACCATATGTCGATTCTAATGGAGACCTGGCAGATTTATGCGCCTCTTCTTCATTGTCAAACATCACCGTGACAAGGCCTTGTGTCTGTACTGATGGACAGTGTCAGATAGGAGTCAGGGGCACTGCAAACTTCAGCGGAACAGGTAGCTTCCAGTTTACTGTAACAGCAAATGGCGCAACCTCCGCTCTGGCCATTATCACTCTCGCTATAAGTGCAGTTGACGACGCTCCAGTTGCTGCGGCCATTGTTCCGATGGCCTTTAATGAAGACACGCAAAGTATAATTACATTGTCATATACAGATACTGAATCAAACCTGGCCACGACATGTTCTCTTTCGGCCCTCACTAACGTCACTGTCACCAGGGCATGCCAATGCTCAATCGGGATTTGCACAGTGGGAGTTACAGGAACTGCCAACTTTTTTGGTTCTGCAAGCTTTGCCTATACTGTTACGGCCAACGGGGCCGTATCCAATGCTGCAAACGCCGCTTTAACTATTACAGATGTTGACGATTTAGCAAATGCCATGGGACTTACCCCTGTGACCTTCCCAGAAGATACCCAGTCTATTATCAACCTTGGATATACTGACATTGAAGGCGTTGCTGCCTCAGCATGTACACTTTCAAATCTGGCAAATGTTACTGTTACAACTCCCTGCACTTGTCCTGCCGGAGTTTGTTCAGTGGGTGTCACCGGTAACACCAATTATAATGGAGTCGCTTCTTTTACCTATACAGTAACTGTAAGTGGTGTTCCCTCAAATCCTGCAATTGCTAGATTTTCTATCTATGCTGTTGATGATAGTCCGGTCACAGCAGACTCTGCTGCTACCTTTAATGAGGATACCGAAACAATTATCCCACTTCCTTATCTCGATGTTGATGGTCACAGTGCCACCGCTTGTACACTGGCCGATGCCTCCAACATTACTTTTAATTCAGCTTGTACTTGTTTAAATGGATCTTGCTCTGTTGTGGTAAAAGGCACAGTCGATTACTTTGGTGCTGCCAGCTTCAGCTATACCGTAACAACTAATGGTACTGTATCAAATTCTTCGGTTGTTTCCCTGACGGTAACGGCCGTAGATGACAGGCCAATTGCGACAACAGTCACACCAACTAACTTCAATGAAGATACTGCGACATTGATTCTCCTCTCTTCTACTGACATTGAAGGTGATGCGGCAACTGCATGTACCGTAGATAATCTTGTTAAATTGTCCATTGTTACTCCCTGCACTTGTCCTCTCGGAATATGTAGTGTGGTAGTACAAGGTGAAACTAACTATAGCGGAGCGGCCAGCTTCAGGTTTTCAGTTACCAGAGGTGGAAAAGTATCGTTTGCCGCTAGTGCTGCATTTACGATCGATCCGGTTGATGATGCTCCGGTAACTAACAATATAATTGGCAATCTTTCAGTCTATGAGGATGTAAAAAAGGTTATACCTCTTCCCTATACAGATGCGGAGGGAGACTTGGCAACTTCATGTACCATAAGTGCTGGTTTTGTTGCTCCAGTTAACGTTACGGTAACATCAGCGTGTAGTTGCTCTGCCGGTGCTTGTAGTGTTGAAGTTCTAGGAACACCTAACTTTTTTAGCTCAGCTCCTCAAACCGCAGGTGAGACATGGGCATCTTTCTTCTACACAATTACAGCTGGTGCTCAGACTTCAATACAAAAGTATGCCTTTTTCCCGGTACTGGCCATGGATGATGCTCCAGTAGCAACCCCTACCACTAAAGCCTACCTTGTAGCGGATACCGCTGTAGATGTTATCTTACCTTACACTGACCCTGACGGACCCGGAGACTTGGCAACTGGTTGTGCCATAACCTCAACCACAAATGCTATGGCCGCTGGTCCCTGTGTATGTAGCGGAGGGGTTTGTTCAGTTCCTATGATTGCACGATCTCCCATTCCTGGTGAAACCAGGTCCGCTAATCCTGCCTATTTTCAATTCACGGTCACATCTAAAACGCTTACCTCCTTACCAGCACAAGCTTCGGGTGATTGTCCTACTGGTTACTTAAGAGTTCCTGCAGATACTCTCTGGGCTGTAGGTGAATTTTGTGTCATGAAGTACGAAGCCAAGGTATTAGTTGGGGATCCTAATCCTGTTTCTCGGGCTAATGGTGTTCCTCATGGTAATATAACC
Organism: Bacteriovoracaceae bacterium; assembly: GCA_035575985.1. Taxonomy (GTDB): domain Bacteria; phylum Bdellovibrionota; class Bacteriovoracia; order Bacteriovoracales; family Bacteriovoracaceae; genus Peredibacter. The sequence goes on from DATLXC010000038.1 coordinate 6,521, forward strand.
CATGAAAATGCATTGAATGAGTGCAGGGATATAGATGGATCTAGTACTAATTATGACCTGATTTCTAATGATGAATGGATGTCAATTGCACGCAACATTGAATCAGAGACTAACTGGCACGATTTCACCTCCTGGGATCCTAGTGGGACCTATCTCAAACCGGGCACTTCTTGTTTATCGAGGGGGAATACCTACCACAATACGGACTATTGCTCATCAAGTTGGTATCATGAAACTTATGACGGAGATATTGCCGGAGAAGTAAGACATGGCCCAATCAGGAATACAATGGAAAGTTTCACCCTCTCTAATGGACAAGTCATATGGGATTTTGCAGGAAATGTTTCTGAGTGGATTACTTGGTTTGCAAACCCAACTTACAGTCTAACTACAAATTTAAATTTTCTGCGGGATACTTACGGCGAGTGTTATAGTACTACGGTCATCAATGGGATTTCTTGTAACAGAAGAAACTTTGGCATTGGCTCGTTCAAGACACTGTCCCCTCATTTGATTACAAATGCCCATGGAACAGGTACTTTTATGGGAGCGGGGGTGTTTAACAGTCTTATTAGAGGAGGGGACTATATGAGCTCAAGCCATACGGGAATTTATGCATTATCTATCATAAATCCTGCTACCACTTCCGTTCCTCATGTAGGCTACCGTTGCGTCTACCGCCCTTAAAACGGATAACAACACCGGATCATAAGACCATTAACCTCAGCGGTCCCTCCCGCAATCTGCTCTTGCGAAAGCAACAGGGACTGCAAATTACCACCGGCCTTCATATCACAATAACCCTGCACATTATCTGACCACTGACCAAGCTCGGCCACCTTATCGTAATCATGGCACCTGGTGCTCATCATGGTCTTGGGAAAGCAGCATCTTATCTTCATACTATTCGTATCGATTTCATGTTCTGTATGGAGCTGGCCCAAGTTGATGTCCCGGAGATGCGATCCTATGTTATCTGAGCAATTCCCCGTTCGCTCTCCCACCCAGTCTGTTTCGTCTTCATCCCCCGCCATGGGTAACCAGTCATCACAAACATCATCACAACTGCTCTTAAATGTCTGGGCAATAACTATACTTTTGCCCACACCAATAAAGCTGAGTCCGCTACAGGAGTAATTGGACGTTAATTTTACGTAGATTTTTGCCCAGCTTAAGAAACTTTCAGCTCGCTGGATGGCTTAATTATATTCAGGAGACTTAAAAGTTTATCAATTGTGAAGAGTTCAATTCGGTACTTGATAATCTTATTTACTCTAGCCTTATCAATGTCGAGTCTTTCGGCAAGGTCGACTTGAGAAAGTTTATTAGAACGCATGTAAATTACAAATTCACGGCACAAGTCGTATTTGATTTTGTCTACAGCTGATGCATTTTTCCGATCTAGTATGAAAGTTGGCTCAATGTTTTCCAGTTCTTTTAAAACTTCTTGAATCTGTTTATTGCTTGGGAACGACATTTATAGCCTCCTGTCTCTAAACGCAGTGATAACACCTACGTAAAATTTATGATCCTCTAAAAGCCAAACCATCTTATAAAGCTTTTGGTCATGAGAAATTTCAGATACAAAATATTGAAAATTCTCTTTAATGGTCTCAGGAATATGCTCCGTATGAACTAACTCGCTCACAAGCTCAATGATTAGTTCATCAGAAATATGGTCAGAATGTTTGTCTACGTGTGAATCAATTATTATTTCTTCGATGCTTGTTCTGTTAATAATAATCGGATTAATTTTGAAAACTCTTCTTTCCATAGAAATGAACCATATCAAAAATAGTCAAATTTGTCAACCGTGCGTAACAACTAAAAGGCATCTAAAATGAGCTTAAGAGCGGCGATCTATTGCAGAGTTTCCACTTGGGACCAAAATACACTTCCTAGGAACTGACTTAGACTTCCTTCAGATCCTTCATTGGTCAACCACAGTACCCATTACTGCTAGCTTCTTAGCGAGCTGTGGAGATTTCTTTAGGCACCCTTGTCACTTCGTCTTCATCTTCCCTCTCTGCAGGGTGATGGGTGGATTTACACCATCTGGTATATTGCCCATGCCGGGCGCACAAAAAAACCCCGCATGAGCGGGGTTTCTTTACATTTCTCTATTCAAGAATTGGGATCTTAAGCTTCGCGGATAACGTACTTATCCTTGCCTTCATCTACCATCTCTTTAAGTTCTTTTCCGACCTTAAAAAATGGAACTTTCTTAGGGCTTACTTTGACCACTTTACCCGTTTTAGGGTTGCGTCCTTCGTAGGCCTTGTAGTTTCGATTCGCGAATGAACCAAAGCCGCGGATTTCGATGCGTTCATCATCAAAGAGCGCCTGGATCATGCTATCAAAACAGATGTTAACGATCTTCTCTGCCTGATGGTGAGGAAGATTCGCTTGCTTTTCAATCACTGCGATTAAATCGGCTTTAGTCATTGTACACTCCTTAAGTGTCTGGCAACTTACATATGATTTTGATAGCTTATCGGTATTCCCAATAATTAATTTAGTACTTGCCTCGAACTCATGGCAAACCATAAATCCCAATATATTCTTGCTAATAACTAACTTCCTAATATTACTATGTTTTGGCAAGAAATACCATACCCTGGCTTATTTAGGCCTAGAATCATTCATGTAAAGGGGCTTTCGACTCGATAAGTCGTTGAGGATTAATGACTATGACTACGCGATTTTACATTCTAATGAAGCTTTTTTCAATTTTGGCATTGAGCGTTTTCCTAGTTTCATGTAATGAGGCCATCCCTAAGCGCTCCACAATATCCCCAAATCAGCTGGTGGATGATGAACCCGAGACTTGCCCTAAGGGATTCCACGAAGAAAAGGTAACAGACGAGAAAACTAAGGAAGAAAGCATTGATTGTGTGGCCGATCCACTCGTTCGCCCCACAAACGCCATAGCCTTTAAGGCCGATTTTTGTGGTTGCAAGACCGGTAAGGCATTGACCTATGGTAACTGTGGCGCCTTTTGCGCCGGCAAGGCAAATACCCAGGAAACAGAACTTTTGTTCGCTAACTTTACTGTAACTTCGGACCTCGCTGTTACAGGCCTTGGTTCAGTTCATGGTTGGTGTACGGCCCAGCTACCAGGCGAAAAAGTCAACCCTAAGTGTGAACTTGAGGCAAAAACTGAAGATGGTTCTGTGCAGATGCTGGATGTGACTGCCCTTGCAGGTACAAATTCCATCACTGCTAACATTTCCAGTATGGGCCAGGATAAGACTTATGTTCTTACTCTGGTTGAAACAATTTCAAAGGCCCGCTCAAATTCCATCCAGATTATCAAATTCTCATCTGACATTTCTATCCCGGTCATAGGGCCACTTAAGAATGCTCCCATCTCGCAATACAGTTGTATCGTACGGGATGCACAGACTGACCAGACTACCGGGGATATCTATTTCGATAGTATGTACAGGATGCATTTTTACTTCCTGCCAAGAATTCCACCAACACCAATTCCTGCAGGGATGTCGAACCTGATTTGCCATGACATCTTTAACCCACTCATGGGAATAGTTGATGATGAATTGTTTCCAAGGCTGGAGCTCACTCCGGGAGCCTTTAACCTATGGGATAACACTGATCCGAGGTTCTATGATAACAACGGCAACACGATCATGGACGTAAATGATATTATCATCCAGAAGACTAAGACCTTCGGCGGTTCTTTACCGGCCAGGGTGAACTTTTTCTCGCCATTTATATGGCCGGGTGAACCGCAACTCCAGGCCGCCAGTGGCAACGGTGCTAATACCACTCAGCCAATTGGCTTTTTCATGGCCCCATGGATTGATTCTCAGTCTTTCAAATCCTACTGCCTGAACTCTACTCACTACAACAGCAATAACTCACTCTACAAGGCCCTAAGGGATATTGTAGGCGTGGATACGGAAGGCCTCTACATTGGTGAGAAAGCTGCCGAAGCAGTGACCAATCCAGACGGATCAACCAACCCTGGATTCAAGGACTATATCCTGATTCGTGAAACTGATTTAAAAAAGGCCTGGTTTCACCTGAACAATGGCGTGCCTACCGTTCCTACTGAGGACAATGTCGCCAACGTTGCCGTTTACTTCTATCATCCGGTAAATTTCGCCTCACCATTTGTTAAGACTTCTACCCAGAGAATCTATCGCGTACGTGGGGCAAATGAATTGAACAATACCGTGTCCAGGGATACGACAGCACCTTCAGGAGCCACTTCAAGCTTCCCTCCTCATGACCGTAAGATTGGCTGTATTCCTAAATTCTAAAGGTAACGGGCCACTACTTTAAGTGAGGGACTTACCTCTTTCTCAAACATAATGAAGAATAATCCGAAAATGACCAGAGTGATAAAAGCGTGAACAGATAGTGAGAAAAAAAGCCGCTGAAGAAATCCTGCCTTCTTAGAAATAAGAAGATGCCTGAGCAGAATACCAAAAGCAAATAATCCGAGTGAGCACCACCCGAAAAACTTCAAGTCTTCCTTGCGTGGAATTATATCCAGAAGGGAGGAAATGGCATCAGGATCAATGAGTATACCGGCCGCCATATTGTGTAGCTTGGGAAACATAGAGAAGACCTTTTCCATAGGCTTGTCCTTCACTTTCAGCATGATCATGGACTTTGCCTGCGCATGGCCCATATTCTGCATCCCACTTTCCTTAATGGTTCGCTTCATGGCCGGCATCATCCTGGGATCCATCATCGCCGCGAGGTCAAGGGACTTATGCCCGGCCTTCTTGAGTTCTTCCAAAATGGTTAAGGGAGCTTTTTTGACGGCTTCAACACCCTGATCAATCTGATTGAAGCTTTCGGCCTGGGCCTTCTTCGCCCTTTCCAGCTCCCTGAGCATCGCCTCATCATCCTGGCAAAGGCCAGGATGAGTGATTAAGAGGCACAAGATGATGTAGAGATATTTCATGCAGCTTTTTTAGTAACAAATCTTTCAAAAAACACAGTCATAGGCACAGCAATGAAAATAGTTGAATAAACACCGAGGATAACACCAATGGTCATAGCAAAGAAGAAGTCATGAATCACTGGTCCGCCCCAGATCAACATAACTAAGGAAACTCCGAAAACCGTGAGAGATGTATTAAGGGTTCTGGCCATCGTCTCATTGATAGAACGATTGATAATTTCAAAACTTGATGCACTTGGATTCTGGAGTTCAATTTCACGAACCCTGTCGTAAATAACAACAGTATCGTTCACTGAGTAACCAATGATGGCAAGCAAGGCAGCTACGATTTGAAGTGAGAACTCTTTCTGGGTAAGGATAAATGCACCAAGAATCAGGACCACGTCGTGAAGCAAAGCTGCAATTGCACCGGGAGCAAACTTATAATCAAAGCGCAGGGCCAGATAAATCATAATCGCCAGGATGGCCCAGAAGAGTGCCTGGAAGGCAGAGGTTCTTAGTTCTGCTCCAGCTTTAGGACCAACAATATCATTCTTTAAAATTTCAAATTTACCTGCTCCATATTTCTCGGCCAATGTCTTGTTAACATTGGTTGAAACAGCATTCAGGTCGCCTTCAGAGTCAAGCTTCAGGAGAAATTCGTTTTGATTTTCATCACCAATACTCTGTAACTGGGAAAGAGGTATTTGCTTTTCGGCCAAAGCCGCACGCAAGTCTGACATTTCAACTTTTTCCTGGAATTTAACCTGGACTTCAACTCCTCCGCGGAAATCCACGCCATAGTTAAGTCCTCTCACAAAAAACATCACCACGGTGCCTATGCAAAGTGCCAGGGAAATACATCCTGCAACTTTAAACATCCCTACGAAATCTACGTTCATCGGCTTTTTCATATCTATTATTCCTTTAATTAGATGCTAATGCTCTTCTTGGTATTTTTGCCGACATACAGGTCAAACAAGACCTTGCTGACAAAATAAGAAGTGTACACTGTAGTTGTAATACCGATCAGTAGAGTCACCGCAAAACCACGGACAGGACCTGTACCGAAATTAAGGAGACAAAGACCGGCAAGTGCAGTTGTTAAGTTAGCATCCAAAATGGTCCAGAAAGCCTTGTTAAACCCGTTGTATACAGCTTCATAAGGACTCATACCGGCCCTTAACTCTTCCCTGATCCTCTCATAGATAATGATGTTACCATCTACCGCCATACCTACCGTCAATGCGATACCTGCAATACCTGGCAAGCTTAAGGTCGCTCCAAAAGCAAACAAGATTGCCAGCGTGAAAAGCACGTTAACTATCAAAGTTATACAAGCGATGATGCCTGAGAATTTGTAATAAATAATCATGAAGATGAAAACCAGGAGTGATCCAATCAATCCTGAAAGATTTGCTTGTCTAATGGCGTCAGCTCCTAACGAAGGACCAACAACCCTTTGCTCTTCAAAGACCAGTTCAACTGGAAGGGCACCTGCACGAAGAACCAGTGCAAGGTCACGGGCCTCACTCATCACAGTATTATAATCACCTGTGCCGAGTGTGATCTGGGCAGATCCACCGGCAATACGACCCTGGACTACCGGAGCAGAATACACATTTCCATCAAGTACGATGGCCAGGCGCTTGCCGATGTTCTTACCAGTAATATCTTCGAAAATTTTCGCACCATTTGGCTTGAAATCAAGGCTTACGTAAGGACGATTCTGTTCCTGGTCAATACGGACCGTAGCTTCCTGCAGCTCATCACCGGTAAGGTTGGAAGTTGCTTCAAGGAGATAAGGCTCAAGATTAGTGATCTCATTGGTATTTTTATTTGTCGTTTTGGCAAAACCAATTTCATAGCCCTTAGGCAATTCGGCCAGGACATTTTCATTAACTTTTCTTACGTAGTCTGAAAAACGCTCGCCTTTCTTATACTCAATGCCTGCTTTCTTAGACTTTTCTACGAACTCATTTAAGGCAGTGGGTGCCAGCTCATCGTTTACAAACTTAAACTCAAGCTTGGCAGTCTTTCCGATGAGATCTTTGGCGCGGTCGATATCCTTAACACCAGGTAACTGAACAACGATCCTGTCAGTACCCTGGGAAACGATTTCTGGTTCAGTCACGCCGAACTCATCAATCCTGTTCCTGATAACTTCAATCGACTTAGAAAGTGCAGTCTCTTCAATTTCTTTTACAAATTCTCTGCCCAGGCCATAAGTTAATTTTGTTCCCTCATCACTGGTCAGTCTCAAGGGGTAATTGAAAAACTCACGGATTTTTTCCTTGGCCGCATCCACTTGAGCGGGGTTAGTAATCACAAGAGAGTGCTTGGGATCATCTACCTGGCCTGCATCAGGCAATCCCAGGGTAGATTCAATGCCGGCATCTTTGAGCACGGTCTGAACCTTTCTGGCATAACCTACAACTTCGTCACGATAGACTTTGTTGAAGTCAATTCCGAGAACCATATAGAGTCCGCCCTGCAAGTCCAATCCAAGATTGATTTTGCTTTTTACCGGGTATCCACTCTTCTCAGAGAGATTAAAAAATGTTGGGGCCAGGACAAATAATGATCCCAGGACAAGCACTAACAACAAACTAAAACGTATCCACCATCCCTTGGCCATGTACACTCCGTGTCTTTTAAGAGTTTGAAAAAATTGTAATCGAAAAATTTTAAACAATTTAGGGGGTTTGAGCAATGAGAACCAAGGCTTTTTACCTGTTGCACTGCATTTTATCAGAAAGAAGACTGTGGGGAACTAATTCCCCACGGTCTTTAAGAGGGCTTTTCTTCTTTTGAGGTGTCTTTTGTCGGTTCAGGGGAAATCAGGGGAGCATCTCCGCCTGGCGAAGATCCAAGATCTGCAAGCGTAGAAGTATCCTCAGTCTTAGGAGGTAATGGCGTCGCTTGAGTAGAATCATCCTGCAACTGGCCCGTAAGTTCCTTAGCAGCTTTTTGAAACTCGCGCATTCCCTGACCTAATCCTTTGGCCAGTTCTGGTAGTTTCTTGGGGCCAATAAAGATCAAGGCAATGAGAAGGATGAGAACCAACTCGCCAAATCCTAATCCGAACATGATTTACTTCTTAGGTTCTGGAGTATTAAGAACCTGAGCTGAAGATCCACCAACGTGAGTCTTCAGAACTTTCATTCTCGCTCCGTTTTCAACTTCAAGAGTGATAACCTTGTCAGCAATGCCCGTGATTCTTCCGAGGATGCCAGACTTAGTATAAACTTCATCGCCATGAGTGAGCTTGCTGAGAAAGCTTTGCTCTTCCTGCATGCGCTTTTTCTGAGGACGAATCATCAGGAAGTACATAACGAGGAATATAAGAACGAACGGTATGAACGAAACAAAGGGAGACTGAGCAGGAGCAGTTGCAGCGGCCTGAGCGGCAGCATCAGAAATGAACAAATCAAACATAAATTTCCTTTTTTATTCCCATCTATTGGAAGTGTAGTTGTTATAAAAGTCTTTGTAATAATCGTCAAATACTCCCCGAAAAATAGCTTCCCGGGCCTCTTTAACCATATTTAAGTAAAAGTGGATGTTGTGATAACTGATAAGCTGGCCTGCAAGGTACTCACCTACATTGAATAAATGCCTGATATAGCTACGCGAGTAACGTCCACATACCTGGCACGTGCATTCCGTATCAGGGGGAAGTGCATCTTCCAGAAACCTGGCCTTCTTAATATTTAGAGGGCCATGTGTTGTCAAAAACTGTCCATTGCGTGCGTTACGGGTTGGAAGCACACAGTCAAACATGTCCAGCCCGGCCTTGATTCCGTTCAGGACGTCCAGTGGCTTGCCCACTCCCATTAAGTAGCGTGGCTTGTCCTTTGGCATGGCCGGAACAAATTTCTTACAAAATTCCACCATCTCTTCGTTCTTCTCGCCAACTGAGAGGCCGCCCAGAGCATAGCCATCGAAGTTCAGCTCTTTGAGACCTTGCATACTTTCCATTCTCAGGTCGTAATGGAGCCCGCCCTGGATAATCCCGAAAAGATGTTGATGAGGCTGTAGCTCTACTGATTTACATCTCTCTGCCCAACGGTGTGTGAGTTCCATACTGATGCGCAGGGTTTCCTTGGTGGCCGGAAGTTTGGGGCATTCATCAAAGGCCATGACAATATCAGACCCTAACGCCTTTTGGACCAGCATGGACTTTTCTGGCGTAATGAGATGTTTGAGTCCATCGATATGGGACTGAAAAGTGACCCCTTCTTCAGTAAGCTTATTAATATCTGAAAGAGAAAAGACCTGATATCCGCCAGAATCGGTGAGGATAGGACGATTCCAGCTCATAAACTTATGCAGTCCACCCATCTTTTCAATGAGCTCATGCCCCGGCCTCAGAAAAAGATGATATGTATTTCCAAGAATGATCTGAGCATTAAGCTTTTCCAGGTCTTCCTGCCAAAGCGTCTTAACCGATGCCCTGGTTCCAACCGGCATAAAAATGGGTGTCTCGATAACCCCATGAGCTGTATAAATTCGCCCCGCCCGGGCTTCCCCGCAACTGGCCTCTAATTGAAAAAATGACATGCGCTTAGTTAACACACCTTTTACAATCTGGCCCTTATTCTCGCCCGCTGATTACACTGAAAACAGAGCAACCTGATATTTTCCGAAGAATTCTTCCCCCCAAGAGAAAAAGGTTCACGGTGATCAAAATTGAGTCGATGGGAACTCCCGCATTGTGTACAGCCCTTATCCCGCAAGTAGACCTGCCTTTTTGTAGACGCCGAAACATAACGCGTCATAACCTCCGCCGACGGAGGTTGGATCTTAGACCCTACTTTAAACTTCTCTTTCTCAGTTTTAAGGATGGCAATATCGGCCATAAGATTTATTAGCTCGTCCTGAGATAAATTCTTTCCCATCAATGCTTTGAGCCTATCCAGCTTTTGTAGAGTTTCATCCGAAAGAACCATAACAACTTTACTCTTATCCTGGGCCACCCTTTTCTTGGTTTCTTTGACCTGGATTTCTACGCCCGAAATTTCAAAGAGCTTCTTTTCACATTCTTTCTTAGTCAATTTCTCTATCTGATTAAGAACAATCTTTTTTTCTTCAGCAGTCGTAATATCTTGTTGCTTAAAAAATGATACGGCTTGAGCAAGGTTGGAAAGAGACAAATCACCATCTTCAATCTTTGATTCAATTTCTGGCAGGTCTCCCAACAAGCGTGCCGACTGTATCCTTCTCTGCGCACTCGCTTCTGAAAGGCCCAGTATCCTGGTGCAATAATCATAAAGGGAAGAACACTTTAGATCACAGTAAAGTTTTCTTCGATCGATCTCTTTCAAGTGATGCAGGATCTTCGTAGTTATTTCACGCTCACGTTGAACAAGTGTAGATGTATCTTTTAAAAGTTGGTTATCAGTTAAATGTTTGAGTTGCATAAAGTCCCTTTGGTTGTTGAAGGAACTTACCACAGGTTTTCAGAGCGATTTCACACCTTCATATTTTCAATTTATACTAACTTAAAAAGGAATGTGGGGGCGGCCGTTGATCTTTAAACAAAATGATATCAGTGGTTAATAAAGAGGCTTTGGCCATATCTCTGAGGTTGTTTAAGAACATGTCAGAGAAGAGCGAATATCTTAAATCTCCAGGCAAAACAAACTATTTTCACTCTGAAATTTATTTTTTAAAAATGAAATCCTACCTCCGCCGGCGGAGGATCAACATCCCATCTCCATAAGAAAAAAACCTATACTTCTTTGCCACAGCTTCCTTATAAAGCTCGAGCACCTTCTCTCTTCCAATCAACGCACTCACCAGCATAAGCAAACTAGACTTCGGTAAATGAAAGTTCGTAACCAACGCATCTATCGAATGCACCGACTTACCCGGATGTAAAAAGATGGACGTCGCACCCGCAACCCGACTCACCTTCTCACCATCCCAGGCACTTTCCAATGTTCGCAAACTCGTCGTCCCCACAGCAATCTTAAACGTGGCCGACTGGATCTTCTTCAAATTCTCTTCATCAATTGAAAAAAGCTCTTCATGCATTTTATGATCAAGAATATTGTCCGATTTAACCGGAGCAAAAGTCCCCGCTCCCACATGCAAAGTCACAGTAGAAAGTTCATGGCCTGCCTTTGCTAAATCATCCAATAATGCCTGAGAAAAATGGAGTCCCGCTGTTGGGGCCGCTACAGATCCCGTCTCCCTGGCAAACACAGTCTGATAATTAAGCTTATCTTGCTCATCAGACTCTCCGCCTCGGATATAGGGAGGTATGGGAATTTTTCCAATCTCTTCAAGAACAGGTAAGAGCTCAGCCAGGCCTAATGAAGTTGAAACAAGAAAAGTTCCATCACCAGGAATAGACTCAATCTGAACCGTTAAACCAGCAAAGAGAAATTCATCTCCAACCTTCCGTTTCCCCGCGGCCCTCACCATGGCCGGATACAATCCATCTTTCTGAACCAGCGAAAGTAAAAAAACCTCTGCCTCTCCACCACTTGATTTTCTCCCTATCAACCGGCACGGAAAAACCCTCGACCGGTTAAACACCAGTGTAGAATGCGCGGGTAAGAAGTCAGCGAGCTTATTGAATGTAGAGTGTGTTACCTTTCCAGTGCTCTCATCAAAGACCATAAGCTTCGAGGAGTGTCGATCTGACACCGGCCGGTCAGCTATAAGCCCCTGTGGTAACTCAAAGTCATAGCTCTTAAGATCAAAATCAGTCATTTTTTCAATCGCCCTTGGAAAATTAATGTTACCTTTGTACCTTATCTCAGGAGAATTTGTTCATGAAAAATTTCATATTTAGCCTGATTCTTATCTCTTCAACATCAGCTTTTGCAGTGGATATGGCAGAAGAAGGAATGGTTCTTAATCAGGAACTTCAGTTCCTCCAGGAATCTGCAAAGGCCCCTGCAGTTGTCGCTCAGGCAGAAACAACAACTGCCCGTGCCCGCAATCCCAAGGCAAAAGTAGATAGCCTGGAACGTATGTATTTTGAGGAAGACTCAGATGAAGATACGATCACCACCAAGGCGGCCGGTCGCAAGCGACGCAAAACAGATTAATTCAGGCCTTGTGAAACTTATTTCCAATTTTGGTCGCCAATTCCATCATGTCATCAACGATTTTCTTAATCGCAAGAAAAGTCGGATAGTCTTTCACCTGTGACAGTAAGAAAGTCGCAATCTTCATCAAAATTTCCACGGCAGGCTCAAGGTTAAACTTCTTAAGTATGAGGTCAACCACACCGCGTGCCTCGAGGACAGTCTTGCCTTTTACTACGTATAGAGGATTTTTTGTCTTCATGATTGAAGCTCCTTATGGACAGATTCAGTCATGACTGTGAACTGTCTTTGCAGGTCTTTATACTCTGCAGATTTGTAATGAAATACGGATTTTCTTTGGGCCAGGGATTTTCCGAACTGGACCTTGTTGGTGAAAGCTTCATGAATTGTGGCAGCACTCAGGGATTCCTTGATATGTTCCAGGTCAGTGCTGGCCTGTTTCCTGCGGATATCGAACAAGTTCGGGATATAGCCTAAGTTTTTCGGTGTAGAACTGATTTCCATTTCGGCGATGTCATCAACAACTTGCTGGATGTTCTTGAGTCCCTGTTCGGAGAAACGATCAGGAACAAAGGGATAAAGTACACCATCGGTTGCACACAGGATATTCACTACCAGAAGCCCGAGTGTAGGAGGGCCATCTATAACGACCACATCATATTGTGAACGAAGCTGGTACTTTTCAATGAATTTCTTAAGGATAAGCTGCCTGGGAGCATTGATGCCTGCAACAGTAAGCTCAAAACCGGATAATTCCTGGCCTGAAGGAATGAGATCAATCCCTTCTTCAGTCTTCACCAGCACATCAGAAATCAAGGTCGGAGAATGCATGGCCTTCAGCTCTTTAAGGGAATTTATCAGCAGGTGATGAATATGGCGTTCTGGTACATCCACCCCAAAAAGTGAGCTGAAATTTCCTTGTGGATCCATGTCCAGGCAAAGCACTTTCTTTCCCGAGTTCGAAAAAGCATGGGCGAGATTAAACGCCATCGTAGTCTTTCCAACTCCACCTTTTTGGTTCATTAATGCGATGACTTTTCCGGCCGGGGAGGGGCCTGCATGGTCAGGCTTAAAAAACGAAAACATCCCTATACTCCTTAACTATGCCAACAATAATGGTCAAAGATTACTTTCGGGTAAAATTGTGCCTACCTCGGAACCCTTTGTAAATGCTTGATCTTCAAGGAGCTTTAGGGGTTTAGGCAGGATTTAGGCCCGAGGAATGAGAAAATAAGTCCAGTGAAATTATTTAAATCCGTTCAAGTCTAAGGAATTCTAAGAAAACGCCCGATAAAAGACTAAGACGGATCGAAAAAGGAAATAGGCCATGGTTGGTTTAAAAGCAGTCTGGATTACAATAAGTGCGCTTTTTTTAGTGGCATCGTGCGTGCCGCAAACAAAGCAAACTGAATGTAGAAGTAATGAAGCGTTCAACGCCTCACTAAGAACATGTGTTCCAGTGATCGGTGGACCAAGCTCCTTTATCACAGTGGATAGCTTCTCCCCTGCACTACCAATTAGTCTTTATAAAAACGACGCTACAATCATTCCCTTAACAATTGCTATCGCAAACCCTTTTAGCCAGACCTACACTGTTGAATGGGAAAGAGTTTATTTTGGAGTACCTAGTTTTTTTGCTGGTAATACACTTACAACATCAGTCATCGCCTTAAGCCTCGTCAGTGAAATTGGCCCGCATTTTATTACGGCCAAGGTGAAGGCCGGCGGTATTGTCGTCGATTCACATACATTTACAGTTACGATCAGTGATAGTCCAAGACCTATTATTGAAACCAGTACTGTTATTCCTTCAAGCTATGCATCGACTTTCACCCCGGTTGATCCAGCTCAGGTGTTCTCAATAAAGGTGAAGAATAATAATTCAATAGTTGCTGGTGCAGGCTATTCTGTCAGATGGTCAGTAAATAAGAATGGTGTCAGCCTTCCTGCCATGACAGAGACTGATACATTCACCAATCTTAACTCCTCCGGATCAGACACATATTACCTTGGTAGTTTAGTGGTTCCCACTTTTATACCGTCCACCCTTGGGGTCGGTAATTATATTGTGAAAGCCGTTGTTTCAAACCTCTCGCCTGGGGAAACTGTAGCCGAGCAACAATGGAGCATAACCATTAAGCACCCCGATCTCTCAAAGATCGCATCCCGAAGCCTTTATGAAGCTGCCACGCCAAATCCTGCATACTCAACAGCTGTTGTGGCCTACAATGGTATCCCATTTAACGTACCAATAAATTATCCTGTCGCTCCGATAAACTTTGTTCCTTCACTCCAATCTACCCAGGCCAATTTCTGCGTAGCTATAGGTAGTGCTGAAGGAACTTATTCTGGTGATGGACTTTTTGTAAGAGTTGACTTCTATCTGGATAACTCTACTCTCATTTACAGTGGATTCACTGCCCTTCCTCTTGATAGTAAAGTATGTCTCACCGATGCCTCAGCTGCAATACAAGGGGCCGTTGTCTTCAGTAACACCACCGCTACAGCTACCCAGAGTCACCAACTGACAGCACGAGTGGTAGACATGGCAACCAATACTGAATATGGTTCGGCCAACATGGGACCAAACCTTGGTAACTATCCGGTTGCCTGGGACTTTACTGTGAAGCCTATTAACGCTCCTCCAATTGTTGCCTTTACATCTGCAGCTAACATATCAGGGCTCAGCTGTGGAGCTGTGGCCGGTAGCTCAAAGTTATGTACAGTTGTCCAGGACGCCGTCATAAGAATTGGTGTAACTGCCACTGATGAATTCTATAATACAAGTTCAACTGATGATCTCCAGCAACAAATGCTTGCATACACCCAGACCCTCTATAAGAACTCCACTTTAGTCTCAAGTTGTGCCAAGGGTGCAGGAGACGTTACTGACAACGCTGGTCCCCCATTCCCCGATCACGTTGGCCCGGACTATCTTTGTGAGATGACCGTTCCAAGCTATGACGCAAATGGGCCCATAAAGCCTACTGACTTCACTTATAGTATTGCCTCGATCGTGTCCGATGTCGGATCACCTGTTCCAGGAGCAGTGGCATCCTCTTCAGCACCACTCTTTTATCAATTAACTGTATCTGAAAGCAATACTGATCCAAGGATTACTGCCCAGGCATTCGTAAACACCGGAAGCTTTATTTCAAAGTCTACCACTGCAACTACTGCCATACCCGAGGCAGATTTTGCAACAGAAGGTGAAACCTTAAACATCAACGTGGCCGTAGAAGATAACGAAAGGGACTCGCATCAGATCATATTGAAAAAATGCGGAATCGATGACACTTGTTCTTCTCCAACAGTAGTTGAGACTAAGACTGTTACCAAAACCAATAGTACACTGGAAACTACTACGACCTTCTCTTACTATTTGGCTGAGAACACAATCCCTACAAGTACTTTGCTGAATACAAATCAACGAATTAACTTCCTGATAGAAACTTCTGATCTACCTCATACCGTTCCATCAAAGACAGCAACTTCAAGAATCTTTAAAGTTAATGTTCAGAATAAGAACCCGGCCCCACAAATTACCGGTACTCCTAATCCATTAACCTCGGCAACACTTTCAGCATATGTTGGTTTTCCTATAACCATCAATCCTGGAACAGTAACTGATGCCTCAGCTGTTGGTTCTACTGAGAACAATATTTCTTACCAATGGTATGTGGATCCGGATGGAGCTGCAGGACCTGTTTCATACAATGCAATTAACATTCCCAAGACTGATCCGAACCTGATCTGGACTCCAAGTAATGCAATACCTAACGCTACGCCCGTTTTAATAAAAGTTTGCGTGACTGACAGTACGACGGTGAATCCAATTCCAGCTTCAGGAGCAGCAGTTGGCCTCCAGCTCTCGGGTATTAATGCCAATGGTACAAATTGCCTTGGACCGTGGACTGTGAATGTTTTCCGCAATGCCAATGAACTTCTGCACGCAACGGCAACTGATCTTGACGCCGATGTGGCCGTCCATCAGGACACCACTGTTACAACCCTGGATAAGCGGGTCGTCTATACCGCCTATTCAGATAACACAAATATCTACATTCAAAAAAATATCGTCAATGTGACTACTGGAGTTTCTTCGCTCGTCATGCCTGGTACGGGTTATGAAAGAGTTTCTTTCTCGGCCGTAAGCTCTGGATCAGTAGCTCCCAACACAATTAAAGACATCTCAATGGTGGCAACAAGTGACTATCTTTACATCGCCTACCAGTGTGCAGATGCCGGTGCTCCAACTACTTCACGCGTCAAAGTCAGAAGAATTGATAAGCGTGGCGGAGTAGGGATCTTCGGAGATATTTCTGATTCAGTAAATTCCTATGTTGATAACAAAAAGTTTGGTTATGCTTACGCGGGTCCTTCGATCACTACGAACAACACTACTGCAGTTGCCATTGACCTAGTAGCTAATACAGTTAGATTCGCTGGTGCACTAGCTGTAAACGATCAAGTTAGTATCGGAGCTGCAACTTACGTTGCGGCAGCGGTCCCCACTTCCACTCAGCTATGTGCTGGTACGGGAGGCGCATGTTCTACTGACCTTAATGCTCAAAAATTGGCTGGCCTCATAAATAGTAGTCAACACACTGTCGGGTCCACTGGCAGGACCCTCCAGGCCTACAGTGCTGTTAGTGGCTCATCTACAGTAAATATCTTCGGAGCCTTGGGTGGAGAGCATCTTGATGGAAACCCGGGCCTTTCAAACTACCATATCGGGAAGCTAGGCAAGCTCATGATTGATGGCGCTAAATGGTTTGTCCCTTTTGTCGACATGACCACAGCAGGTACTTTGCAACACATCAGGGTCATTGGTGCACCAACCGCCCAGCCACTTAATGCCGTGACTGTACTGGATGATGCTGTCCTCTCAGGAATAGGTCCCGTGAACTACTTCGTCAATGAAAGGAACACAACTGCTCCACTTAGTCCATTGGTAATTGCATCTCTTAGTACATCAAATGTGGCGAGAATTGATAACTACTCCTTTGCTGGTGCACCTGGCATTTCAGCTACTCTCTTCGGAGGAGTTCCGGTGGAAGCAGCATCGTTCAGGATGGCAGCACCGACTACTGGAAATAATTTTTTCTTTGCTGCCGCAAAAGTCCTGACCGCAGTTTCACCACTTACTTATGAGTGGAAGATTGGCCGCTATAACTCGGCCCTGGCCGTAAGTATGGAAGAAAGAGTTTCAGTCCTTGCAGACAGTGCTACCGATACAGTCATGGATGTGGCCAACGTTGTCGATATTAGTCTCCTTAACTATTCTGAGGCCGTAGAAGAAGCCAGGTTAATCGTGAGCTCAGATAATGGAGGTACGGACGTTAATCTCTACGCCCTTAGACTTCGCACGACTTCCCTTTCATGTGGAATCTGTGTGGCCCTTAACCCTTCGACACAAAATCTATCGGCTTCAAAGAAGATTGCTGCAACTCCGATTGATCTTAATATGAGACTTGGTACAGCTGGTGCTACTGCCTTGGAGCATGAAAAAGATGTAACCTTTGTGGCCTTCCCGGCCACCACCGGAGGGGCCATCCATAAGCCATATATGGGTGTCTACAACATGTCGCTTGAATCAATCCAGTCAACTACGGCCGACGATACCGGCACACTTGGCCACCGTCCTCCCTTCATTGGCAATTAATTTGATTTTTTAACAGGCATGGTATGATGTGGGCATGCGCCTTCATCATGCCTTTTTCCTTTGCCTTGTCTGCCTGAGCTTCTCTGCTCATGCTTTTGAATTAATCATGATTCAGGCCGTCTCTGAAACCAAGAAAACTTTTATCACAAGGCATGGCAAGCGCCAGGGAATCATCGAAGGCGTAACTGCAACCTTTACTGCAGAGAATGTGTCCATGCTTGCCAAGGCCATAAGTGTTACCGGTGGCTTTACCCAGTGGCAACTGATTAATCCTGAAGCCGTCCTTCCCTTTGAAAAAGGTGCCATCGTCACCTATTACACTGCCACTGAATACCTCTGGGCGATATCACCTGAATCTGAGCGCAGAAAGTACATCAAGAACCAGATAACCGTTCCCATGCGCTCTTTTGTCTTCAAGGGTTCACTCTCCCGCGGAATTTCAGAGACCGTTTCTGAGGCCCCTGCCAACAAGTCTTCCCGAGGAGGAATCCTGGGTGAGGCATTCTATGAAAGAGACATTATTTATGGACTCTCCTGGGACTTAGGAGTTCGTTACGAACGTGAAGTGGCCAGTTATCCGGGTGGATCTATCCTCACTACCCGCTCGATGCTGATTGCGGACATGTACTACTACTTTGATCAATTAAAAGATATTATCAAGGGTCGGCTTTTTATCGGAGCGGGCCTGGGTTATGGCCTCTCCAATACAGCCACCATCAGCCTGGTACAATCAGGACCCGTGGCCATGCTCCCTGCGGTCAAGATCGGTGTGGACCTACCCTTCAATCATGACTGGTCTTTTGTAGGTGATGGCGGCTTTGAAAGCTTACAAACCAAGGAAGAACAGGAAGACGGACGCAAGCAAACAACCACCCAGACAAATTTCAAGGTGGGCTTTGGACTTCGTCGGTACTTTTAATTTTTAGTAAGCCTTCTTCATCAATCCAATTTCTTCCAGGCGCTTCATTAACCACTCATGTGAGTTGATGGCAGGATATTTGGACCCTGTTCCCAGGCACGATGGAATACAAGAAAGCAAAGTGTCCGGATTTGGATGGGTAAAAAACGGCATTGAATAACGTGCAGAAGTTGCATCGTCAGGGTTAACTACCCTATGTGTGGTTGCTGGAATGACATCATTGGTAAGCCTGTGGAGCATATCGCCTGAATCCACAACCAGCTGCTGATCAGTTGTACTGATAGGCAACCACTTACCATCACGGTCCAAGAGTTCAAGACCAGAAGTCGTAGCTCCTACCATAACTGTAATAAGATTGATGTCTTCATGAGCGGCCGAACGGACAGCATTTTTAGGTGCGCCTGTGGCCAGTGGAGGATAATGAATAGGGCGAAGGATGGAGTTACCGTCCTGAAGCATATTGCGGAAGAATGATTGCGGAACATCCAGGGCCATTCCGAGGGCATCAAGCAAGAGGCCTGAGGTGGTATCAAGGCCATTATAGAGTTTAAGGAAGGTGTCTTTGAATTCAGGGATTTCTGAAGGCCAGATATTTTCTGGAAAATACTTTCCGAAACGTGCTTCATCCACAAGAGACTCACGTCCCACATGCCAGAATTCTTTTAAGTCAGGGAATTTTGAATTTCTGGCGTGCTCGACTCCGAAAGCTGTATATCCACGCTGGCCTCCGCCTGCCTTGCAATTATATTTTTGCTTGGTCTCAAGTGGCATCTGGAAAAATTCATGGATCATATCGTAAGCGCGACCTGTGAGCTTGTGATCTACCGGGTGGTCCACCAATACGATAAAACCGTAGTCCTTAAGGCCTCTGAACAGGTTATTAACGAAAGCTGTCTTATCGTTAGTAGTTCCGTTTACAAAGCTCATCAGACTCAATTCAGGTACCTTACGTGTGGCGTCCATGACGTCCTCCCCTAAGAGATTTAGTGATACTTATCTAATTAAGCCAATGTGACGACCGTTGTCTAAGTAAAAAATTAGATAAGCTCTAGCGAGAAAATACCATAGAATTTTTACAGTGAAGTATTAGGAAAACTAATAGATAGGACTAAATAGGATTTATTGTCCCAACTGAGCCAGGCATTCCACAGGCACCGCCATTAACCACGTTCGCATTAAGGCTATAAGTGGATGTGCTATGGATTAGCACGTCGCCCCCATCACCCGCCTCGGTAGTATTACAATCGCCGCCTTTGGCCGATATGTTTCTTAAGGAAGAGTAGCCATCTAAGCTTATTCCTCCACCCTTTCCTCCTGCATTTACTGGTACGGCCGCTACCGTTGAAAGAGAAGCTCCTCCATTAACAAAGACGTCCTGTGCAGCGGCCCTTAAAAGATACACGTATCCACCTTGCCCACCACTTTTAAGGCCAAATCCACCTGGTGCATAAATATCTACTCCTGAAGAATCTGCAAAGAAATGTATTGCTCCGCCAGCACCACCATTTTCTACTAAGGCATCCCCCCCACTTGCATCAATTGATCCCAAGACATGGCCAAAGATATTCACAGTTCCGCCTGCTCCTCCGGCATCTCCGTCTCCACCAGGAACAAAAATTGAACCATTCACTGTGCCGGTGATTTTAACTGTTCCGCCCATTCCTGAAACGGTTCCGGCACCACCTTCGGCATATATATCTCCGGTGACCTCACCTGCGACTTCAATTGTCCCGCCATTACCTGAGGTAGCACAAGAGTATCCATTGGAAGTAACCGAGGACACAGTCGTATCGGCCTGGATGGTCACTTGCCCACCATGCGCACCAATACATGAGCCATCACTAAAACTGGCCCCCATTCCTGAAATGGCATAAATATTTCCGCCAGTTCCCTTAAATGAAATGATCCCTGCCTTACCGCCCTGGGTATCTTTTGTAGCAGCTGCTCCGCCATTTCCACCTCGAGAGGTAATGTCGGCAAAAGTAATTGTGTTATCTGATTTAATAGTAATTGCTGGTCCTGGTTTACCAGCAAAATCAATTGCCCCATCATCACCTGTAGCGGTTATATTTCCGATGTAACTTGAAGTTACTCCGGCGCCTATCCATGAAACATAATCTCCAAACGCCGCATCCAAAGTAACTGCTCCGAAACTTCCTGCGTACGCACGAATGACCACAGTATTAGAGGCACTGGTATTGATTTCCATGGCCGCATCCACCGCCGCCTGGGCAGTCTGGAACGGATAATTAATATTATCCACTGTGCCGGTAGCATCATTGCCGGTAGTTTTTAAGTAAATCATTTTAATATCTGGAGTCACATTGATAGTCACACTTGCACGGCTGTAATTTCCACTTACATCAGTGGCAGTATAATAAAACCTGTCATAACCAACAAAGCCGGGATTTGGAACATAAATAACTGATGGAGGTGTGCCCAGCAGGAAACCATATTTAGGTGGATGTGAGATGTTATAAGTAACAGCAGAATGAGCACTGGTAACAGTCAGGTCAATAAGCGAATAAGTTTGAAATAAATGGGAGTTAACGGGAACACCATATACCCATGGTATATAGGCCACTCCCTGTAGGGGAATCGAAGCCACTTCAAGGCCATTGGCGTCTTTAAGTGAGTCAAGATAGATATTTTTCACAACACCTGTTGCGAGTACGATTTTATACGAGGTGTCTCTCTTGACTCCGTCTGGGTTTTTTACAAAGACAGCAAGATAGGAATACGATGAACCTACTTCAACCACTTCACCCATATAATCACCATGGGACCTGGAAATTTCCAGGGGTGCAACAACAGGACCCAGCACATCTGAACTGGCTACATTAGCAAGCCCTACATCGGCCATATCACCCTTCTTGGGTAAGCACCCTGCGAAGAATAGACATGAAGCCAGAATAAGCACAAATTTAGAAGTTAGCATCTGACTGATCTTATCGGAATGATTGGGAAATAACTGAAGTCGAGTAGGCTAAACTGCTGAAACTTCATCAGCAATAGGTAGAATGGGATACCCACAGGCAAAAAATCAAATGAATCAACCAAAAATTTAAATATCTTGGCTTAAGCTCACAAAATCATTTTTGGGTGGACCGTACAAGGAAGACGTCATCTTGACTTCGTTTGGCTATTCCGGAAAAGTCGTGGGTCTTCCAAGTGATACTGTTCAAGTTAATCTTTTGGATAAATCCGGACGGCATTTGGCCAATACAGAAAAACCGTATTATTAATTAATGAAAGCATGGTCGAAGGAAAGGTCGTTGCAGATTTCCCTCTTCACTTCTCCAACTTTACATAGGCACTATCGCTGCTGTGGCTGAATTCCGCATCGCATCTCTGGCGATCTAATACCGAAGGTTTTTATTGCTCGTCTTTGGTTGTGTGAAAAGCACAAAAGCCTGATATTGCCGGGAGACCTATCCCCTCCCAGGGCAAAAGGTCGTATGTGGTCATACTGAAGATTTCTTCTCTCGCTGCATCCTGGATACTCACACTTATGTCCTGATCTTTTTAAAACTTCTCGCTTAGTTTCAACTGGAATGTATCTTGAGACTTTATCCTCATCTGCTGTAGCTCGGTCTGATTTTGTTATCTCAATGACTCTCAACTTTTCATCCAAAAGTGCTTCAAAGACCTCCAGCTCAGATTGATTCCAGCCTAGTTTTTTAATTTTGGCCAGGAGCCTTTCATTGAGGACGATTTTCTTTTCTTCAGGTCTTTTAGCACTTTCATTTTTAAGTTCCCTGCTGGACTTTCCAATGGCACTGCTGACCTTCTCATCAATCTTGCTTGGAGGCAGCTTCTCATCAATGATCTGGGCCTGAATGATGGCAGCATTCGTAATCGGAAGCTCACCGGATTCGATCCTTTGCTTTGCCACGGGTGAAGAAGCTACCAGTCTCATTGCTTGAATCCTAGTCCAGCTCTCACCTTCGGAGAGGCCAAGCTCTTTTGTCATATACTTCTGAAGAGTGGAGTAACCATAGTCGACAAAGAGCTTTCTGCGGTTAACCTCATGAAGGTGGTCTAAGAGTAGAATGGTAGCAGCTTTTTCATTTTTACCTGCTTTAAGTGTTGCAAGGTGAAGATCTTTATCGCCGAGTTTAGAAATCATGGGAAACTCCTTTGGAATTTGAAATAACTTATCACAGGTTTTTGAGATGAAAACAGAGTGCGTACATAATCCGTACCCATGTTTCGAATTGAAAGACGACACCGGATTCAAATCCAGATTTTAACTGCTATAGGCGAGGTTATAGGGACAAATAGGACAGTGCTAAGGAAGCACCCTTAATTGAAGATAAAATGAAAAAAGACCAGATCTTTTGGAGAAAACAAAAAAAATGCGATGAAAAATATTTTTTTAACGCTTCTTTTCCGGATCACCCGAGAAAACTTGTATACCCGAACTACCCGAAGTCTGCGACTACCATTATTCTAAACTCGTGAGTTCCAACTGGAAGATAGCAGCTTTAAGCTTCTTGCTTTCAGAATTAAAACATCATAGTCCCTAAGCGAATCCAATTAGACTTTTCCTGCAATGCCAGAAGATAGTCCTGACTCATCCCCATAGAGGTCTCGAGTTTTAAATTGAATTCACTCTCAAGCTTTATCCTTTCTACATTAAGTTCCTGAAAACATCTCAAGGCTTCGGCCTCAAAACTCTCAGTCCTTATTGTTCCCATTGTCATGAGTCCACGGAGCTTTAACTTCTTTGAAGAGCTTAAACTTTCCACTGCCATCCGAAGTTCAGTGTAGGTTTCAAAACCGGACTTCTCATCTTCTTGAGAAGTATTCATCTGGAGAAAAACGTCAATTGGATGACCTAGTTTATTTTCAGCACTGATTAGTTTATCAAGTAAATGCTGGTTATGAACGGAATGAATTGCAGAGAGATTCGGCACACCATAAAGTTGGTTAATCTTATTCGATTGAAGGTGACCAATCATATGCCATTTAATTTCAGGGCATTTAAGCTTGAGGGCGAGGGCCTTATCATTTAAATCCTGAACCCGGTTTTCACCAAAATCCCTATGACCTAGATTATAATAAGCTTCAATTTCTTCACGGGTTCTTTGCTTGGAAACAATGAGCAGGTGGGAGTCAGGAGAAAGCTGCGCTTTAACTTCTGCCAGCTTTCTCCTGTAAACTTCCAGGTCAGGCATCTGACTTATCCCCTGCTTTCTTTTTCTTCTTTAGACTAATGGTTGCCTTGACCTCAAAGTCGTATTTCTCAACGATCTTATCGACTTCACGTCCAATATCCAGCTTATCAAGATAAGACCTGAGTTCATTTTTTACAGACGAAACAAATTCAGTCTTAGTGTTCTTGGCATTCTCAACCAGGCCTCCCACAATATCTTTTGGAAGAGGAACATCCTTGAGCAAGGTCCGCACACTTTCCTCTGTCATAAAGGCCGCAGTAACACCTGTAGTGAGAACTTTCTTCAGAAGGTCGCCAAGCTTTCCGTCTCTATCTCTACTATTATTATTATCATCCATTATAAGCTCGCTGCGCGTTTGCCGAAGGACTTCATGGAAGAAGGAAGATTGGTACTTACCAGGGTCTTCTCAATCATACCAAGTCCTGGAATAAAGCCCTTAAGCTCAACTTCCAGGGAATAAGTAACTTCAGTCTTATTATTACCAAGATCCTTTAAGGTCCATTTACCATTGTTCACTTTCATCATGTCACCAGTGACCAGTGTCCAGCTTACTTCTTTATTCGGCTTGTGACTCAGCTTCAGGATATAGGAAATTTCTTTCATGATGTTGAGACAAAATTTAACAGTGGCGCCATCAGCTGATTCTGTCTGAACATCAACTGATTTCATTCCATCTACAAACTTCGGATAGCTCTTGTAATCAATTATTGCCTTGTACATCTTTTCAACTGGAACATCGTAAACTTCTGTGCGTTCTGCCTTGGCCATGAGAAATCCTTTATTTAATATCTAGGTTTTTTATCAAAATGGTGTTCTGCCCTGATTCTTCTTATTGTACCTGATTCACTCCTCATCACCACTGAATGTGTGAGGCATCCCCAAGGTTTAAAAATCACGCCATCAAGGAAGTTACCAGTGGTAACGCCTGTAGCGCAGAACATTAGATTTCCTTTGGCCAGATCGCCAATCTGGAAAACGCGATTGATATCATCCACACCCATTTTAAGAGCACGATCAATTTCAGATTGGTTTCTTGGTTTTAAGATTCCCTGGAATTCACCACCTAAACATTGAAGGGCTGCAGCTGCAATAACTCCTTCTGGAGCTCCGCCGATACCGAAAAGGATATCAACACCAGTATTTGGAGAAGCACAGGCAATGGCACCGGCCACATCACCGTCGCCAATGAGATTGATCCTTCCGCCTGCTGCACGAATTTCTTCAATCAATTCTTTGTGGCGTGGGCGATCAAGAACAACCGCAGTTAAGTCAGAGACCCGGCATTTCTTAGCTTGGGCCAGGCGCTTAAGGTTTTCAGTTGGAGTTTGACGGATATCAATGAGGCCTTTGCCTTCCGGGCCTGAGGCAATTTTCAGCATGTATGTGTCTGGAGCATGAAGAAGGCCGCCAGGTTCACCTATGGCCATAACTGAAATAGAGTTTGGTCCACCGATAGCACATATAGTTGTGCCTTCAAGTGGGTCCAGTGCAATTTCAAGTTTAGGAGTTCTGCCTACACCGATTTTTTCGCCAATATAAAGCATGGGAGCTTCATCACGCTCACCTTCGCCGATAACTACAGTAGTTTCACAATCAATTGAATCCAGCATCGTCCGCATGGCATCTACGGCGGCCTGATCCGCAGCTTTCTCATCTCCACGACCCATTAGTCGTGCAGAGGCAATGGCCGCCATTTCAGTGACTCGAACAAATTCCATAGCAAGGTTACGATTCATATTTTGTCCCGGTTAAGAGTTAAAGCATGAAAAGTGTACCTTATTTGAAAGGCCCTATGAAGGTATTTAGGTAATGCTAACTCAATTGACGCACGATAAAGCTTTGAACTTCAGTGGGCAATAAGTCAGAAGGAATGATTTTGATGAGAGACTTTGTTTTTTCAAGCTTTTCCAGATCGAGATCTGTATCAATCTTAAAAAGCCATTCATCTTCAGTTATGAGAGGGGAATCTACATTACGCTTTGAAAGGGTGCGTCCAGTCTTTAATCCATTTCCATCTTCCCATTCTACAAAAGTTTCCAGGAAGAGAATCTGACACTTGGCCACTTCACCATCATTATGCTGCCAGACAAAAACTTCAACCGGCCCATCAGAACGAAGCCAGTATTTAAGCCTCGCTGGTATTTCAAGTCCCCCATCCACTTTATGCAAGGGCTTGAGACGTTTTACTAATTCTTCCATTTGCAAAAAGCCCTGGACCTTCTCCTGAACTTCTTTTCGCTTTAAGAATTCGATTCCTATGCGGTTAGAGGTATTCCATTTCACAGTTCCAGAAATTTCCAGACTCTTACCAAGCCAATGGATACTTCCCTTAAGGACAGATTCAGCACCAAACTTTTCATCCGGCTCTTTCAGGGAGAGCTGCATGCCTGAATGTGTAATATCCTTGATTTCATATACCCGGGAGGTATCGTCAGCTTTAAAAGTCAGGTAACAAAAAGGGAAACGAGGTAAGACCCTCTTCTCATGCTTTTCAAAATCAGACTTGATCAAATTAAATCTTCGTTCCATTATTCACCTCTTGTTCTCTTATTGTAGGTGTTTCGGTAACATAACCCAAGCTAGGTAAAGCTTTCTTTTTGCATAAACCATACTTATTGCTAAATTGGACAACATGGAAAAAAATGACCTCGAGATCGACAACCTGCCGAACCGCCTGACGTTCTTCCGTATGCTCATGATACCGGTGGTTGTCTCCGCTTTACAGCTATCTGCAAATCCTACTGATTGGATTCTCCCCTATCAGAAGTACTTAGGCCATGTGGCCTGCTGGATATTCGTTGTAGCGTCATTGACTGACTTCCTGGATGGCTACATCGCGCGCAAAAGAAATATTGTTACAGTCTTTGGATCGTTCCTTGATCCAATCGCAGATAAATTCTTAGTAGTTTCGTCAATTATTATGCTTTTGGCGGTGGATCGAATTTCAGCCATTGTCGTCATTGTTTTGGTTTTAAGAGAAATGTATATGACTTCCTTAAGACTCCTGGCCTTGACCGAAGGCGTGGATGTTCCGGTCAGTAATCTTGGAAAATGGAAAACTGGCACACAAATGACGGCCGTTCCTATGCTTATGATCTGGGAAAATTTCTTGTGGATGGATATGTCTATAGTGGGGACCGTGTTACTGTATATTTCAGTGCTCCTCTCGTTGTGGTCTGCCTTGATGTACTCGCTTTCAATGATAAAAAAGCTTAGAGAAAAGCGCGCTGAAAAAAGAAAAGCAAAAAAAGAACAGAGGCCAATATGAATCAATGTATCCTTGTAACAGTCTCAGGCCCCGATCATCCGGGTATTACTTCCAAGCTGATGAAGATCCTGGTGAAAAATAATACCAACCTTGTGGACATGGGTCAGGCCGTGACTCATGGCCTCCTTTCACTGAGCTTCCTGCTGGATATGAAAAATGATGAGGATTCAGTTTTAAAAGACTTGTTGTTTGAGTCCAAGCAACTAGGCATGGACCTTGATTTCCAGGTACTGGACGGACAACGCAATCTTCCTCCCCCTAAGGAAAAATATATCCTGAGTTGTGCTTCTCTTAGTCCAATATCGGCCGCTTTTGTGGGAGATGTGGCGACACTTTTTTCTTCTTATGGAATCAACATTCAGCGAATCGATAACATGTCCCAGAATGGACTTAAGTCCCTTGATATCGCTGCTACTTCTGATAAGAACCTCGATCTGATGAAAATCAAGTTTGAGCTGATGAATCTTTCTAATGTGCATAAGATAGACGCTGCCTTTATGCGGGATAATGTTTTCCGCTTCAATAAGCGCCTGATTGTTTTCGATATGGATTCAACTCTCATCCAGGCAGAAGTCATTGATGAAATGGCCGCCTCATTTGGTATCGGTGACAAGGTTAAGGAAATCACAGAACGGGCCATGAATGGTGAGCTTAATTTTGATGAAGCCTTGCGTGAACGCGTGGCCCTCTTAAAGGGAATGCCTAAAAAGAATATGGAAGAAATCATGAACCGACTGCAACTTACACCGGGTGCTGAAAAGTTCATCAAGACTGTTCGCAACCTTGGTTTTAAAACCGCCATTGTTTCTGGTGGCTTTAAGTACTTTGCCGAGAATTTAAGAAAACGCCTTGATATTGATTACGCTTTTGCCAATGAACTTGAATGGGATGGTGACAAACTCTCAGGCAGGGTCACGGGCCAGATTGTAAATTCCCAGCAGAAAGCTTTCATACTGGAGCTCCTGGCCCAACAAGAGTCTATTCACCTTGAACAGGTAGTAGCAGTGGGCGATGGCGCAAATGACCTGCCAATGCTTGCGAAAGCGGGACTTGGTATTGCTTTTCATGCAAAAGAAAAGGTCAAGCGAGAGGCACGTCACCAGATGAGCCATGGACCTATGACCTCAATCCTCTACTTCCTCGGGATACCTGGAAATCATTTAGATGAAACTATTTAAAAACTTAACCGAAGCATGCCAGCAAAGGGAAGTTGTCCAGGCGCTAAAGATAACAGTCAAAGATCAATCCTTTCCACAGAACCTTCTGGATTTTCCAAATCTTGATGAGCTCTACCTGGAAGGCAATTGCATAGAGTTTCCTACCACAGCTCCCTCTTGGGCGGGACTGAAGATCTTATCCATCAAATGGCCCATGTTTAAGGGAGACCTGTCTGCTGTCTTCTCGCTTAAAGCACTCGAGAACCTGAAAATCATAGAGACGCCTTTTAATACTTTCAAGCTGCCTCTGGGGCATGCAGCAGCTCCCTTGAAGTCACTTACTTTAAAGGATTGTGGAATCGCAAAGCTGCCGGAAGAATTTTCAATGCTGACTCACTTGACCGAGTTGAACCTCTCAGGCAACAACCTTGAACGATTGCCGGCCTCTTTTATCCAGTTCAAAAATCTCAAGCGCCTAAACCTGGACCAGAACAATTTTACGAAGTTTCCAGATGCCATTAAAAGCATGCCCGATCTTTCCCACCTCTCAATTGATGGGAATAATTTCAGTGAAGATGAGAAGTCCCGCATTCAAAAAGAATTTCATATTTGGGTTAGTTAAAATCATTTGTTTACGAACATTTACTTGATCGCAATTCGATCCGGAACACCATCAGGATCATTTTTCACATAACCCCCAACTCTGATCAGGCCGTTCGTAAGCAAAAGCAAACCTGCCATATGTGGAGCCGCCATCGAAGTACCACTCAATGAGGCATAGACCCCTTTTAGGTACGTAGAGAGGATGCTATTTCCAGGAAGCGAATAATCCACAGGAGGATTACCGTAGTTTGACCATGACGTATGATAGTCGCCTGAAGAATAGGCCGAGATCGTGTAAATCCTTGGGCCATTGGCCCTGGCGGGAGAAACATTTCCAGCATAGGCGCCGGAGTTTCCTGCAGCAATCACGACCCAGGCTCCCTTGGTAGCGATTCTTTTTACAGCATCGTCCATGATCGTGCTCGCACCGCCTCCGAGACTTAAGTTCACAACTTCACCTGATTTAACATTCTGATAAACGTAATCAAGTCCGGCCAATACTGAGGATCCGCTCGATGAGCCAGTATCGGTCAGGACCTTAACCGCGATGAGTGAAGTATTTGAAGCCACACCTCTTGTGCCAATACTATTATTTTTAGCTCCGATGATCCCTGCCACGTGTGTTCCATGACCATTTCCATCCTGGCCGGCGGAATTATCTACAAAAGAGCGGCTTCTTGCTTTATCAACATTTAAATCTCTATGACAGAGATCGATCCCGCTATCAACCACCCAGGCAACCTTGCCTGTACCTGGACCATATCCGATTCTCCTGGCCCCCCAGCTCATCACCTGGGCCGGCTGGCTGACTGGAACCGGGCATGAGAGTGTTTGAGAAATTGAATATGTCTGGTCTTTTTCTACGCTCAGAACACTAAGATCGTTTCGAAGCTCGTCTGCTTCTTCTTCGGTCAGCTCCGCAGCGAACCCGCCCATGACGTCGGTATAAAATCTCCTGGCCTGGCCTCGGGAAATACGATGTTGATCTAAAACCTTATGTGCTTTGTTTTTTAGCTTTGTTGGCCGCAAGGGATCCTTTTTAGAATCTCCGCCTTTATCTAAAACCACAATGTAGCTGTCCGGGATAAGCTTGCTTTTGAGATTATTAATCGCAAAGGCTGGCGTCGTCAGTATGAGGAAAATTGCTATTGCTGAAACAGATGATTTTAGTTCCATTCTTGAAAACTCCTTTTTCAACTTGAAAATAATATACCCCGAGCTTATGAAATCACTTACTTTGATTCATCAACCACTGTTGAACATCAGATCTTGCCCAATGACGATCCCAACAACCATGCCCGCAAGTATTGTCATAGACGGTTAACTTAAACTCATGAATGTAGTTACTGCATGCCTCAACCTTAGGCCGGAATTCCCGCCATCTCGCTGATTTAAACAAAGTGTCGCTATTATTTCCAAAGACCCACATGGGAATGCTGGCCGCAGTACAGGGATAATATGCCAGGACATTATTGTCATAAGCTCCGGGCATGGCCCCGGCAATCAAATCCTTTGAATATCTCACCAACTGCTGGGTCGCTATAGAGCCAGCAGAAAAGCCCGTTGCAACTATTCTCGCAGGATCTATTTTGTATTTCTTTTTAGCATCAATAATTAACTGTCTTAGCTGAGCATGACTCCAAAGTGCACGGATTGTAGTGCCTGCAGGGCTCCTGTTAGGAGCAATGACAATGGCCTTATAGGTCTGCGCCAGTGCTGTTCCCCAGACTTGATTAATAAATCCACTTCTGTAACCACCAACCGCTGTATGGGCAGTATTTAAGACACTTCCTCCGAGGCCATGCAGGGTGATAATCATGGGATAACTTTTTGTAGTGCTTGGATCGTAATCGGCCGGGAGAAAGACAGCATTATCGTAATAGGCATCAGTTGGACTAGTGGTTCCCTGCCTCTTCCATAAAGAAATTTTTCCCGCATAGGGAGATAGGGCCGCTTCCGCAGTCATTGCCGAAAGAAGCACAAGAACAGAAAACAGCTTGGTCACCATGAAAAAACCTTTTTAGGGAGGAACCTTAGATTATTCAGAGGGCAATCGATGGTGGCCATCGAAAGAAGATTGAGCAAGTGACTTTTATTTGACAAATATGACGAATGAAATAAAAGGGAAGCTAAAAGCTGTAAGACTGCCCGAAATCAAGCACCCTGAACTTATCATCTTCAAGCTTGAAAAATTTTCGGGCCGCACTTAAATCCTTTAAGGGTTGATCATGGGCCTCATAAGTGAGTGGAAAAGTTCCAAAGTGCATTCCAAAACTCAAATCAGAACCAAGATCTATATGTGCCATGACTGCTTCTTTTGGATCCATATGATGATCCTTCATGAACCAGCGAGGCTCGAAAGCACCAATAGGCAAGAGGGCAATATCCGGGGCACCAAGACGACTCTTTGTTTGCAGGAAAAAAGGAGTATATCCAGTGTCTCCGGCAAAATAAATCTTGATGGGCGGAAGATCTATGAAATAGCCCCCCCATAA
Source organism: Bacteriovoracaceae bacterium (assembly GCA_035575985.1). GTDB lineage: Bacteria > Bdellovibrionota > Bacteriovoracia > Bacteriovoracales > Bacteriovoracaceae > Peredibacter. The sequence continues at coordinate 37,790 of DATLXC010000038.1, forward strand.
ACTTTCGTTCTTATCAAAAATCCCACGGGCAGACCAATGCTGAACAGGTGTGAAGGTAATCCTGGCCTCCTTAACCTTTTGCTCTGCCCACCAATCCATTTCCTGTACATTCTGGAGTCCTGCTTCTTTCAGGCGTTTCTCTTCTCCCAACGGGACAAGAAAGAGAGGTTTAAATTTAGCATCAATAGTCTTCAGGCTTTCCATATCCATATGGTCATAGTGATTATGGGAAATAACCACCACATCTATGGGTGGCAGAATATCAAGGGCAACTCCAGGTTCTCTCACGCGCTTAACCGGACCAAACCGTTGAAAAGGTCCGGCCCTCTGGGAAAAGATAGGATCAGTTAAGAGAGTCAGGTTTGGTAATTGGATCAGGAAAGTGGCGTGATTGATAAAAGTAACAATTCCGCCCTTGCCCTGTTCAAGCAAAGGGAGCTTATAATTCTTATTGGGAATGGTTTCAGGCCATTTCGCGGGTGTTGCATTCCATTTCCACGTAATGACTTCCAACAAACCTTTAAGACCTGGACCATCCGGATTAAAAAAATGTTCGCCATCATAATGATCAGATTTAGAGTAAGACTTTCCCCATGAATGGTAAGAAAGAAAAAGGAGCATCAAAATCAGGCCATTTGTTTTATTGATGATAAGCTTCCGCCTCATGCAGGTCAGCCTCTATAATCATTTCATGTCCATTCCAGGACATGAGAATGTCACCTTCGGCCAGATTTCCGCCAAGTATTTGCTTGGACAGTGGTCTTGTTACCAGGCGCTGGAAAACAGAATTAAGCGGACGAGCACCATACTGGGCATCAAATCCCTGCTCTGTAAGAGTGACATAGGCGCTTTCATCGAGCTTAAGCGATACCTTCTTGGACTTAAGTCTTTCATTCAGAAGCTTCACTTGCTTGTCGATCAATTGCTTCATGATACTCTTATCAAGTGCCTTGAAAGTAAGAATGGCATCTAAACGGCCGAGAACTTCAGGCTTGAAATCTTCTTTTGGATTTTTTGTATTTGAGGTCATCATAATAATAGTGTTCTTAAAATTAATGACCCTGCCTTTATTGTCTGTAAGTCGTCCATCATCCAGGATCTGAAGCAGGATATCCGCAAAGTCCGGATGGGCCTTTTCAATTTCATCGAAAAGCACGACACAATAAGGCTTTCTCCTGACAGCTTCAGTTAAGATACCGCCCTCTTCATAGCCCACATACCCTGCGGGAGCTCCGATAAGTTTAGCGACGGAGTGTTTTTCAGAAAATTCTGAAAGGTCAAACCTTACGATATTTTCTTCTGAGTCAAAAAGATATTGAGTTAAGGCCTTGGCGGTTTCTGTCTTACCTACTCCGGTTGGACCTAAGAGAAGGAATGTGCCTAAAGGCTTAGTTTCGTCGGAGAGGCCAGCGTAGCTGGCGATTAGTGTCTCGGCTATTTCATGCAAGGCTTCTGACTGTCCAAAAACACGTTTATTGAGAAAATCTTCCAGGTTAAGGATTGAATCCTGCTTGGACTTAAGGATCTTTTCAACCGGTATGCCTGTTTGGCGTGAAATAACTTCGGCAATGTGTTTCTTGCCCAGTACCCAGTCATGCTGGAATGACGTCAGCTCTTTTTGGGTCTCCGGCATCAACATATACTTGATCTTGGATGCTTCTTCATAGTTCTGGTTTCTTTCAGCAGTTTCAAGTTCGAATTGCAGGCGGTCCAGGCGATTTTTGATTTCCGAAACCTTCTTAAGTGATCCGATCTCTTTTTCCCATGCCTTCTTACCTGCATCGAAACGCTTTTGAAGTTCTTCAATTTCTTTGTGAAGATCCTTGTTATCTTTTTCCATCTGGGCGTAAATCTTTTTTGAGCGAAGCTCACCCTCAAGCTCTACTAAACGTGCAGGCATGGCCTCCGCGGAAAGCTTCAAGGCCGAAGATGCTTCATCCAGGAGATCAATTGCCTTATCAGGTAGATTCTTATCAGTGATGTATTGCTCACTTAAAAAAACGGCATTATAAACGGCTTCATCTGAAATCTTAATGCCGTGATGGGCCTCCATCTTTGTCCTGACACCCATGAGAATTTCAACAGAGTCTTCTTTGCTCGGTTCATTAACCGGCACACTCCTGAACCTGCGCTCAAGTGCAGCATCGTTTAAGATATATTTCTGGTATTCATCCTGGGTAGTGGCACCTATACAATGTAGCTCACCTCTTGCCAGAGCTGGTTTTAAAAGATTGGCAGCATCCATGGCCCCATCTGTTCGACCGGCACCTACTAACTGATGGATCTCATCGATAAAAAGAACAACCTGGCCCGACTTTGACTTAACAAACTTGAGCAGGTTTTGAATACGTTCTTCAAAATCTCCCCGATACTTCGTTCCCGCCATGAGAGATCCCATCTCAAGAGAATAAACAATCTTTCCTTTTAACACATCAGGAACCTGGCCTTTAACAATCTGTTCGGCCAGTCCCTCAATGATAGCAGTCTTACCGACACCGGCGGGACCAACAAGGACTGGATTATTTTTGGATCTACGACCCAGGATCTCAATAACAGATCGAATTTCCTTAGTCCGCCCGATAACTGGATCAAGCTTCCCTTGAGTGGCAAGTTCATTCAGGTTAACCAGGAATGATGGAATCTCGATTTCTTCGGTGGCTTCGGAAAACTTATTATAATCAACTTTTAAATTAGGGAAAAACTGCGGAAGGAATTTAAGCAGGTGTTTCTCTCCTACTTCACCGTTACCTTTCTGGGCCGCTTCACTTGAGCCTAAAGTTAACCATTCCTGCAGCTTGCTGGAAGGTCTGATATTATCGATGTTGATATTGCCCAGGGAACGTGGAAGCTTATCCAGGAGTGCTTCCACTTCCTTGATATTTTCCTGCATGGCCTTTGAAACATAAGAAGACTTATTAAGAATAAGACCCATGAGCAAATGCTCAGGTGCAAGTTCGGGATTTTTCCTTTTCAACGCTTCTGAATGTCCAATATCAAAGGAACCTAAAACTACCTGATCAAACTTATTCATAAACCCTCCAGGGAGGAATTGTTTTGTTATATCTTACAAGATGGTACTAAACACATGCCAGTCAAGGGCCGAGAGTTTTATTATTAATTTTGACGGGTCGCACTCGCGAGCCTCCTTCCAGTACTTTATCCGTCTCAGTTTCAACAGATGCTCCTGCGAGAACTTCATCAATTTCTTTCTGAGTCTTTTTATCAAGACCTCTTCGAAAAACCTGATATTTATCAACCTTTTCACCTACACAAACATCCCACTCAAAGCTGAATTTTGTCGCAGGATGAACCCGCACAATGCGTTCTTTATCAGAGTGCTTAAAAGTTCGCGAATACGCGTGAACTGTCAGGGGCAATAACTTCCGGTCGAGTTTGAGGATCTGCGAGAGACGTTCGACATCATCAGCATGGTGGACATGAATAAACTGATGGCACCAATCATTTTCACTTTGGGCCATGGGACATTCAAGGGCCTTGGGACAGGGGAAAAGGACATTGAAGCCATTATTCAAGAGGGCCCTTCTTATCTCCAGCATCTGTGGAAAAAATGCCTTGGTTCCGGGCTCTATGAAAAGAATGTGATCAGGATTAATTTCATTAATATATCTAAGTGCATCTTTGGGGCCCATTTCATTGGCCGAATGGCCAAAGAGCAGGAAGCTATTAGGTAATGAAGTGGACCTTGTGGATTGAAGCATAGGAGTTTCAGGATAAAGGCCATCCCATAATTTCCTGGCCTGATCACGCATGAGCTTTGATTGTTCAATCTGGTGAACTTTACCTGTGGCAGCTCCACGCCAATCCCTAAACGCAAGACTGAAGGTGCCCGGCCCAGCACCTAAGTCCACAAAGTCACAAGTTTTCAATTCTTCCAGCCACTGAGGTGGAAGCCACTTAAAAACTTCATTCAACTTGGGATAATTAGTTGTGAGGTAAAAAGCAGTATAGGCCGCAACCAGCCTTGGATCGTTCAGGTAATCAGAAATGCTTTCACGTTTTGTTGTGAATTTCTGCGAGAGTTCCTGTATCGCCTTGACCAGGTCACTTTCATTAGGGAATTGATGAATGAGGTGTGGCAGGCATTCTTTTAAAAACATGCCCCAATTTTAGAATGCAATTAGGAACAAGTATAGTCTGAACGGATATCCTGATCTATATCAATGCAATGAAGCTGCTGGCGCTTAAGACTTGCTTTAACTCTATCCTGCATGGCCTCACACTCATGGGGATCAAGCAGATAAAATACGGCCTGTTCCTCCTCACCAATACGCAGACCCTGAATGAAGCTTTGACAATCCAGGACAACTTTATCCGGAAGTGAAGTAGTCAGTACAAAACTTCTTTCAAGCTCACCATCTGCAGACATCTCTTGTACCTTTATTTCCTCACCCAAGGCATTGAGTGTTGTGCATACAAGAACCATAACCAATAAAAATTTCATAATGTCTCCGATGACTTCTCATCGGGAAATTATGACCACTCGATTAGATTTGGTTTAATGAGGGCAAAATGTGCCCTTTTATGCCAAAAAAAAGGCTCCTTTCGGAGCCTTCCTGCTACTTACGTTTTTTAATATCGATATACTCGTTCTTGGTATCTCCGACATAAATCTGTCTTGGACGACAGATCTTAAATCCTGGTTGCTCCACCATTTCCTTCCACTGCGCCATCCATCCCGGAAGCCTTCCCATCGCGAACATAACTGTGAACATATTGGTAGGAATTCCAAGTGCACGATAGATAATTCCTGAATAGAAATCTACGTTTGGATAAAGCTTGCGTGTAACAAAGTATTCATCCTGAAGGGCAACTTCTTCAAGTCCCTTGGCGATATCGAGTAATGGATCCTGAACACCCAACTTCACCAGCACTGAATCACAGGCCTTCTTGATGATCTTGGCACGTGGATCGAAATTCTTATAAACCCGGTGTCCGAAACCCATGAGGCGTGAAGCTGAATTCTTATCTTTTACCTGATTTAAGAATTGCTTGTAATCAAGTCCAGATTTCTTGATCTCCTCCAGCATCTCAAGCACGGCCTGGTTAGCACCTCCATGCAGAGGTCCCCAAAGCGCATCAATACCAGCTGAAAGTGTTGCGAAAATATTTGCTTTCGAAGATCCAACCAGTCTCACTGAAGAAGTAGAACAGTTCTGCTCATGATCTACGTGAAGAATGAGAAGGATATCAAGAGCGCGGGCAACTTCCTTATCAACATTCTTATTACCGGTCATCATATGAATAAAGTCAGAGCAGTAATCAAGGTTCTTGTCTGATTTAACAAACTCTTTGCCTTGTGAATGCCTGTAAGCATAGGCCGCCATGATCTTGATCTGGCCCATAAGCTGGACAATCATCTGGTCTTTCTGGGCCGGGTTTAAATCCGGAACACAAAGGTCATGATAGAAAGCAGAGAGTGCAACCATGTTTGAAGCAAGGATCGCCATTGGATGGGCGTCTTTTGGAAACACCTTGATCATTGCCTTCAGGCCTTCAGGGATATCGTCATATAAAGAGATTCTATCCTGGAATCTTTTCAGCTCATCTTCAGTTGGAAGCTTGCCGTAAAAAACCAGATAAGACGATTCAATGAAGGTAGATTTTTCAGCGATCTCTTCGATGCTGTATCCGCGATACTTAAGAATGCCCTTCTCACCATCAAGGAATGTAATTGCAGATGTACAGGCGCCGGTATCCATATAACCTGAATCCAAAGTTACATAACCAGTATCGGCCCGTAGCTTAGTTACATCGATGGCCCTCTCACCTTCAGTGCCTACGAAAATCGGTAGTTCATAATTAAGGTCACCGAGAACCAATTTGGCCTTGTCAGACATGTGAGACTCCTTCAGATTTTTAAGCGAGAGAAAGACAGGTAAATGCTTGTTATCTTATAATAACTGCATGCCTCTGTCTAAAACTCTTGATTGAAAGTCGTGTCGGAATACTGGTGCAAAACATTAGGAATAGTTGAGTAGTAGTGTCAAAGTGCTGCTGGCAAGTGGTGACAAAATTGCTCCACTAACCCTAAAAACAGATACTTCTCACACGCGGTGCGCAACGCGTCTACCTCTCGTAATCACTCGTTTTCTTGCCCCCTTTTATGCAATTCTTACAACTTGGCATTCAGCTTGCTCACTAGCTTGCAAATTCAAACAAGACGTTTGGGTACTAATAAGGAGAGAGCATGAAAAAAGCTTCTACGTCATTTTTAGTTTTAGCTATCGCTGCACTATTTATCTCGCTTGAGTCCTTTGCCCAGCGTGCAGAAGTGATTACAGAGCGTGTCCAGCAAACCATACGTCCACGAGAGATTCTTAGACTCTCTCAATTACTGAGGCTTTCACCTCATGAGCAAAGTCAGATGGAAGTTTTAAGTCTTTCGATTCTTGCCCAGGGCTTTCAGGGAAGATCGGAATTAAGTATCGGTAGTTTTGGACGTCCGTTGACCGCACCTCAAAGGGTAAAGAGACAACTGACCCAGGTAATTTTACAACTTCCTCCTCAGACTCTTCTTGAAGGGCTCGAGCTAAACAGCAGTGATGACATTTTTATTGAAAGTATTACTGTTGAAATTAGTCGCATCAGAAGTCGGCCTGGGCAGCATCCTCGGGATATTCAGGTACAACCTAATCAATTACTAACTTTGCAATTGCATCAGCAAGTTCGTGGTCATGCAGAGATTCCGCTCAAGCAGCTGGTGAAGCAACAACTTGGGCTTTCACTTGAAGGTGCCGAGATTCAAAGAATCATCGTTGAAGGCCAGCCAGTTGGCGGTCGAATGGCAACTGTACAGGTGGAGCTTAACAACCGCTTGGTGGGCCAGCCAGAAATTCTCTCAATCGGCCAGAGACGTAACCCTATCCTGATCTCTACTTCTGAAGAAGTACGTGGCAACTTACGTTTGCATGTTCGCGGTGATGCTTTCATCCAGCAAATTGTGATCCGTGTGGGTCAGGTTCGCGGTGGACATGTTGGTGGAAGAACCACTTCTGAGAGAATAATTATTCGTACAGAAATGTCATCAGGACGTGTACTTGAACTTTCACTCCTGAGACCTAATGAACACCGCCTGGTAAGTTCAATTTCCATCCAGGCCCATAGCAGATATGGACAGGCCGAACTTACACTCTTAAGTCTCAGAGGCGAACTCCTTGGTTCTATCATAGTGGGCGAGGTTCCTATGCAACCTCGCATCCAGCTTATGCGCCCATTAAGTCTTAGAGAATTACGCCTTCAATCATGGACCCCGGTTACAATTGAATCGCTCGAAGTCGAGTTCGTGTCAGATCAATTTAGTATCGGTCGTCTGTAATCCCCAAATAGATACTTCCTCCTTATCCCCCTGGGGAGGAAGTATCTATTTTTTAGATCGCAACCATTTCCTTTCTTCACTATTCAGATCGCTGATTCCGCCCTACTAATAACCACATGTGCGCTGGGCACAGCTGCTGTAAATCTGCTGGTGAACAAAAATCTACATAGATTGAGTAAGTCCGGCCAGGATAGCCATAAAAAGAGGTCCTGCATCGAGTCTTGGACCATTTAGGTAACGAAGATGGTTAAGCGTA
>DATLXC010000039.1:0-32479 GCA_035575985.1 Bacteriovoracaceae bacterium
AATACCTGCACTCAGAGTTCCTTGAAGACTTCTTAGATGAGTGACTCCGGCCGTACTATAAGAAGTTACACCTTTATTGGAAACAATCAGGTCTCCATATGTAGATCCAGTATGCTCAAGAAAGATAGTTCCTGCCGAGCCATTACCTAAAGTCGCCATCCCGCCACCTCCGCGGGCCTGGACCACATTGAGGAAGGCAGAGAGTTTAGTTGTGTCTGCCGGATAATCAAAGCTACCGGTAAAAGCGTTTCTGTTGTTACTGGTGGCCTTTAATCGAATCATTCCTCCGCCACCACCACCGGACCCATAGTAGCCAGTTCCGTTGGCGATAATGGCTCCAGTTGCTGCAGTTCCGGAAAAAGTTGCACATGTGAGATTGATTGTTCCGCCGGCAGCGCCAGCATAATTTGTACCGCCTGTAGCAGAAATCGTGGCCCCTGTATTGATTACGCAACCACCAGTCACACTGGCAATGAGAATACCTCCACCATGGGAAATACCACTACTCGAACTATAATTTGTTCCTCCTCCGGCCAGCTGAGGATTTTTATAGTCATCAAAAATAGGCAAGTGTTTAGTTAGGTCAGAGGTATTATGTCCTCCATGACCAGCATGTGATCCACCAATATTTGTGTCGGCCATAAGACCGTAGCCGAGGACGTTTGAGGTCTTGTTAGTATGGTTCGGATCATAGCTATACTGGCCATTATATCCCTTACCATTGAGGTTAATTGTTCCGCCAGTCATGGTCAGCGTAGTTGCGCTAAATTTAAGCTTACAGACTGTGGTGGTAGATGAGATATCATGGGTAACTGTTCCACCTCTGATGATAACTGCTCCCAGAGCTACATCGGTACCGCATTGGAAGGTAGCTGTTCCAGCAGTAATCAGAAGATTTTGTCCGGCATTGGTATTTGTAATCGTCGTATTTGATGACACTGTAGTAAATAGAGAGCTGTTGAAGTTTACAACGGCAGTATCTACAATTGTGCGGTCAGGACTTCCAATAAGAATTGCCGTAAATTCTTTGGCACTTTGTGAAGTAGAAGTAACATTGACAGTATAGATGTTGGCAGTTGAGTTATATGTTGCTCTTATACAGTTGGTGGCCGGAGTCGTACAAGCACCATTTCCGCCGGTATAAGTGACTGCGACAGGAGTAGTTGTGCCTTGAAGGAAGGCCCGAATCTCGACGGTTTCAGTAGCGACAAAGTTAGCACCACCACCATCCTTAAGGGCAACCGTGATGGTTGAAGTGTTAACACCATCATGTGGAAGCAATGGACTTGAAGCAGTGACTTGGCTCGTCGCTAGACTCATCCCTTCGCTGGTAGCTACATCAGTCGTCTCAACCCAGGCGCTGTTGCCTGTACCGTTAGTAGAGCGGATGCGGAAGCGATAAGTTGTACTATAGCTCAAGCTAATGCTCTTGGTGGTTGCATTGGCAGCAGCAGTGGTTGAAGTGACAGTTGAGAAGGTACAGGCAGCACCCACACAATACTGAATATCAAATCCTGTTTCAACGGAAGAATTGTCAGTCCAGCTAAGATTGATAGTACTTGAACTTGCAACACCACCGAGGCCACTTGGTGCTGTTGGGGCCGATACAGCAGCAGCGGTATCAGCGCAGTCTAAAGTGGAGCTAATACCATTGGTACTGCTTGATGCAATTTTATAACTATAACTTCTGCCAGATATTACTGTTGTATCAGAATAGGTAACGACGTTAGCAGCAGTTGTGGCCAATAGAGTGTGATCTAAGAAAGCAGTACAAGCTGACCCTGAGAGATCACAAGCATATACTTTAAATCCTGTTTCATTAGTTGAGTTGTCAGTCCATGAGAATTTAATATGTCCTGTACTGGTTTCATTGATAGCACAAACTGTAGGTGCTGCAGAGGCTGTGATGGTAGAGACTGGCCCGAGTACCAGTGGAGCACTGTCACCAACCACACCATCGGCCTCAATCTTTACGTAGTAATCAGTAAGTGGTTGAAGATTTGCGAAAGAAACACTTGAGGTATTGGCGGCTTCATTTTTCGTTTCAATCACAGTTGTGCAAGCAGCTTCGGCACAAAGTTTAATTATATAGCCTGATTCAATGCTTGAATTGTCCGTCCAGCTTGCAGTAAATGTATTGGCGGTGATGGCGGAACTTGACGCTGCTGTAGGAGTTGCTGGAGTTGACGGAGTTTGCTGGAACCCGATAAATCTCGGCGCGGCAAGTCCCGCTACGTTCTCATTAACTACAGCAACCGTATAATTAGAATTGTTTGTAAGGCCACCTAAAACAGCTGTAGTCGTGTTAGCAGGCAGAGTAGAAACCAAGGTGTAATCAGCAGGGTATGTACATGAAGCCTGAAGATTATCACATCGATAAACTTTCACAGCACTTTCAGTCAATGAATTATTGTCCCAAGAGATTCTGGTAGAAGTAGAGTTACTCTCTGTCAGTGTTGCATTTGCGGCAGTTGCGGGAACAGTGTTGACTGCAGTTGTCTGGATGACCGATGACCATGCACTTGAGTAAACAGGGTTAAGGTAATCCGCTTTGACTGCCAGGCGAACTGTATCTCCAGAAGTGATCCCGGTAGTAAGCAGTTGGCGAGGATCGCTGCCAGCTGTGACAATAGTTTCAAGGGAAGAAACCTTTGGATCACAGGCCGGAGTGACACAATAACGTATAACATAATCAGTCAAAACAGTAGAATTAATGTCCCATTCAACAGCAACCTGGCCAGCAAGTGTGCCGGTAACGATAAAGTTATCAGGAGCTAAAAGAGGAGTCTTGGTAGTTGTCGTTGTTTGTGTGCCTGTTGTGGTATTGGCGATATCGTCTTTGGCCACCACTTTGAAATCATAATCCAGAAGCTCAGTGAGACCGGAAATTGAAGCATTTTTCACCGTGGCATCAGACTCTACCAGTCTGCAAGTAGATGAGAAACAGGCATAAACGTCATAAGTTGTACCTGATGGATTAGAATCTACCCAGGCCAAATCAATGTTTTTGGTAGTTGAATTAAGTGATGCACTTACGCTAGTGACAACAGTCAATCCGCCGCCGGTGGTAACATCACTTGATTCTACCCAGGCACTGCTGCCTGTGGCATTGGTTGCGCGAATGCGGAAGCGATAAGTTGTTGAATAGCCCACACTCACATTTTTGGTGATATCATTTGCGGCAGCAGCGGCCACAGAAGTGGTACTTGTGAAGTTACAGTTAGAACCCACGCAGTATTGAATATCAAAGCTACTTTCAGCGGCAGAATTATCAGTCCATGCAAGATCGACATAGTGAGTGGAGTTTGGAGTACCGGTAAGAGCACTTGGGGCAAGAGGCACAGAGAGTGCTGCCGCCGCATCGGCACAGTCTAGGGTTGTGCTGATACCATTAGTACTGTCTGAAGCAACTTTGTAACTATAGCTTACACCTGAAGAAACCGTCGAATCAGTATAAGTGACTACATTGGCAGCAGTCGTCGCTAGTAAAGTGTGATCTAAGAAGTTAGTACATGTTGAACCAGAGAGATCGCAACCATAGATTTTAAATCCTGTTTCATTAGTTGAGTTATCAGTCCATGAGAATTTTATGTGTCCTGTGCTGGTTTCTCTGATAGCGCAAACAGTAGGTGCTGCGGCCGATGTAATGGTCATAATCGGGCCCATCAGCAATGGATTGCTGTCACCAATTACACCATCGGCTTCAATCTTTACGAAGTAATCAGTTAGAGGCAAAAGATTGGCGAAAGAGACACTTGAAGTATTAGCAGCTTCGTTTTTAGTTTCAATCACAGTTGAGCAAGCAGCGTCAGCACAAAGAGTAACGATGTAGCCTGATTCAATGCTTGAATTATCCGTCCAGCTTGCAGTCAATGTATTAGAAGTAATGGCCGAACTCAATGCAGCGGTTGGCGTGGCAGGTGTCGATGGAGTTTGCTGAAATCCTTGAAAGACCGGGGCACTTAGTCCCGCTACGTTCTCATTCACTATAGCTACCGTGTAGTCTGCATTGGTAGTCAGACCTGATAATACAGTTGAAGTCGAATTTGCTGGCAGGGTAGAAACCAAGGTGTAATCAGCAGGGTAGGTACAAGAGGCAAGAAGATTATCACATCGGTAAACTTTGACAGCACTTTCGGTAAGAGAATCATTTTCCCAGCTAATGCTGGTCGAAGTACTGTTACTTTCAAGCACAGTTGGAACTTCGGCCTTTGCAGGAATTGTGTTAACTGCAGTTGTCTGTATGACTGGCGACCATGCACTTGAATAAAGTGGGTTAAGATAATCTGTTTTTACTGCGACTCTAACTGTATCTCCGGGACTAATACTCGTTGTAAGGAGTTTTTCCGGATTACTTCCAGCACTAACAACAGTTTGAAGTGGAGAGATCGTAGGATCACAGCCAGGCGTTGTACAATAGCCAATAATATAGTCAGTAAGAATGGCAGAGGTCACATTCCATTCAACCGCGACCTGGCCTGCAAGGGTACCTGTTACGTTAAAGGCATTAGGTGCGAGCAGTGGAGTCTTAGTGGGAGCAGCTGTTTGAGTAGGTTCTGTAACATAGCCTACTGCATCTTTAGCAATGACTTTAAAATTGTAATCGAGAAGCTCTGTGAGTCCAGAAATTGAAGCAGTCTTGTTAGTAACATCACCCGCAACAACTGTGCAGCTTCCAGCAAAACAAGCATAGACGTCGTATTTTGTACCTGCTGGGTTTGAATCTTCCCAAACGACAACCACTTCTTTGCTAGTAGTATCGAGGGTGGAAGTAACGGAGGTCGGAGCAATGACTTTGGTAGAAATAACAGCAGAAGGGTCTTTGATATTTGAAACTTCAATTCCACCGCCATTACATGCAGTGAGGAAGAGAAGAAACGCGACGAGGTTGAAATAGATTGGTGCCTTCAATTAAATCCTCAAATTAGAAAGAGTGTGTTCCATCTCATCGGAATTACGGTGATGCGCTGTAGGGCTTATCGACATTTTTAGGGATTACTTTTAATGGCCGACAAATTAAGATTTAAAGGTGTGAATGGGTAGAATTCGACGAAAAAAGAGTTTCTGAAGGACATGGACTAGGCAAGAAACTCCCGACTAGAGCCTGAAAATTGTTAAGATTTTTATAGTAAGTTGGTTCCAGCAAAATCTACTGGAACCAACAACTAAAATTACTGCTGAGCTGTTTTAATCACAATATCAACCCTACGGTTCTGAGCACGGCCTTCCTTCGTCTTGTTAGAAGCAAGTGGCTTAGAATATCCATATCCAATTGAATCAAACTGGCTGTCTCCAAAAAGACTGTCCACCTGGAAATACTTGGCAACAGATTGGGCCCTTGTTTGTGAAAGAGTTTGATTTGTATTCGCGGCACCTGAACTATCAGTATGTCCTTGAACAGTCACTTTGCCTGGGCCTACATCTTTCATGACTTCTTTTACTTTATTAAGTACGGCCAGAGACTCTGAAGGCAGGTCAGAGCGACCGCTGGCAAAGTTCATCGACTTAAGTCTTATGATCAAAAGACCATCCTGACGATAAACATCTGCTTCACTTGAATCAAATTTAGCCGCAGCATCTCTTACAATTTTTTCATCACTCTCTTTTCTCTCATGTTCCTGATTAGCACCCTGAGATAAAGCAAGGGCCTCACCTTGTGCAGTCAGCGCCTGATCTTTATTAAGTGATCCTGCGTTCGCTGCATTTAGTGCTTTATCGGAATCACTTAAGGCATTTTCTCTGGCTTCAAGAGTTTCAGCTCTCTGCTCAGGAGTTTGAGTGCGTGAGTTCTGTTCAGATATCATGAGGTTCATGACTCTTGTAGAAGCAACAAAAGCTGTCTCTACAGAGGCATCAATCTTATCGTTATTATGACGATCAGTTTCGATTAACTTCTCTGCGATGTTGTATCTGGAAACTGCTTGCTGGAAGGCCTTAGGAACAACTGTTGCTGCACCTTTAGTACGGGCCTGGTCAAGCATCTCTTTTGACTTATTGAGTTTCACAGCTTTAATAGTGCTTAACTCAAGAGCTAGATATTGATCCTGCAAGGCAGTTTTTTGCGCAGGTGTTACATCACCCTTATTAATTCCTGTGTATGATTTAAGTGTTGCATCCAATGCATGCAACTTATCAGGGAAATTAATTGCACCAGCAGCTAAGGCCTGGCCTCTTGCATGTGTAACTTCTTCCACTTTTGCCTGAACAAGGGCAGCTTCTTCCTCAGCCTTATTTAGGTGGGCCCTGGATGAGCTGATTGAAGCTAAGAGCTCAGTTCCAGAAGATCCTCTTTGATTATCTGAATTGGCCTTATCCATATATCTTTTGGCTTCATTGAAATGTCCTGGTGCCAGTACATCAATCTGGGCCATCGTTGCTCTATTCATCATTGATTCCTGAAGGGCAATCTCTTTAGCAGGTTCAGCATCTGCAGAGAGAGTTACAGGAGTGACAGCACTTAAGCTTGGACCTTTTTTCTTTACTTCAGATGCACAACCCATCAAGGCCGTTCCGAGAATAAGAATCTGAGTGTAGGTGCTCATAGTAGTGAGGAATTTAGAATTCGCTTGTTTCATTTTTTAATCCTTTGAATGTATGTCTATGAATAGAGTACGAAGGGTAAAAGATAATAACTTGAAGGGAAGGTTAAGAAGATGTGTACTGATCTACACAAGCTCTTGACCCAGTGTTCTGGAATCAAGGGCTATTTATCAAGATTAAGCTGTGAGTCAATAGAATCCTAAGTTAGAATATTCAAAAGGATCTTCATGAATATTGATACATATACAGTGATAACAAGTGCTATCGCCGGCGGTATTGGTGGAGGTTTATATGGCTTCCTTAAAAAGAATAAATTAGCACCGGTAGTATTTATCGTTGCAACTTTATCAATTGGCGCGGTCTTTAGGATGGACATTGTGAAACGAACCATTATGGCAAAATTTGATTCCAATTATGATGTTCGTGAAAAAGTTTTATCTAAGATGGCCGTTCTGATGGAGATTCCCAAAGTCAAAGAATACATGGCCACAAATCCTACAGGTGCAGAGGCCAGAAATTATACGCAGAAGCTTGTTCACAGTGGTTTAAAGCGATTAAGCTATGAACAGCTCGTGCAGTGGAATAATACCCGAAAATTAATGGTGGCAAGTTCTCCCGCGGTCTGTGCAGGACTTTGGAATGGGCAAATGACTGATAAGGATCTTTTATCAGCGATGGGAAGTTTGTCTGAAGCTGAGTTAGATGCTTGGGTCGCTATTTCATTGAAGTCGGCCGAACTTGAAGTTAGTCAGGCGCCATTTGTTCCAAGTACTACGGATGATTTAGCGGCTGGTGTTGAGTATTTAGGGAAGTCACGTAATGCGGATGAGATGAAGAGATTGGCCATCGTAATGGCCCAAGGTGCGAAAGCATCGAGTTCGGATTCTTGTTTTGCGATGACATTTATATTGAGCTCGGAAGAGTTGCCGGTTGGGATGAGGGAGAAGTTTTTGAGGTATTTGGCTTCTTTGTAGCGCATGCCTTCGTCGGCGCAGAAGTTACTTCATCTGGATGAAGTGGATTTACTTAAATCTTTCGATTGTGAGTTTATTTGCAGAAAACCAAGGGCCTATTTTATCATCAATAAGTTTTTTGGCTTTGTTTAAATCCAATTGATCAATACTCAAAATGTCCTCACAAAGCTCATCCAATAACTCATCCTGAATGGCCCCAATTTCCTTGGCGAGGTGGTAAGGAACGAGGGTATAAGTCACCAGCCCGTAACGAGAGCGAAATTTGTCAGGGAAAGCAGACTCGATTTTGTGTTCAACTTTCTTCCTAAGTTGAAATTTCTCATCTCCCACTTTCTCACACATCTCAGCGAAATTTTCGCGAGACATATCAGCAATGGCGTCACCACTTAATTTCTGAACCTCATTATAATTTTTGAAAATTGTTGAATAGTCGCCTGAATGCTTATCCATTTCATCCAGAAGATATTGAATGTCTGAAAAACCAGAATTCATTCCCTGGCCAAAGAATGGCACCATCGCATGAGCAGCATCTCCTACCAGCGCAACTTGATCCTCATAAATCCACGGCTTCATACGAACAATACCCAGAAACCCCTGAGGATGTGAGGCATATTCACTCACATGATCTGGCATTAAAGCGGCAGCATCCGGATAATTGGTCTTAAAATAATTTTCGAATGCCACTGGAGACTTAAACTCTTCAAACCAACCCTGAGGCATATAAAGAGTCATCGTAAATGTACCATCTTTATTCGGCAGCCCCATCAACATGTGATTACCCCTGGGCCAGATGTGAAGCGAGTGCTCATCCATGGCGTAGGTTCCATTCTTTGCGGGCAGGGTCATCTCTTTATAATCAGTACCCAGAGGTTCTACTTTATAATTTGCTTTATCACCTAAGGCTTCGATTAATGCTTGTCTTGTAGCTGAACCAGTTCCATCGGCGCCGAAGAGTAAGTCGTACTTCATGGGTTCGGCGTTTTCGAAACTTGCCACTTTATTTTTTAGATCAAGACTTTTAAGAGGAGAGTTAAAAAGAATTTTTACTCCGACCTTTTCGGCCTCTGTCATAAGCAAACGGTTAAGTTCCGCTCGACTGACAGAATTATTGAATTCTGTTTTGTCTTTGCCATAAGGCTGATAGGAATCTTCACCGGCCTTTGAATGAATCATTCTTCCCATAACCGGCGAAGTGATGGCCTCGACCTTTTCCCATAATCCGAGAGTGCGTAACGGCTTTATGCCTTTGGCCGTGATAATCAGGTTAATGGATTTTCCAGCTAAATGAGTCTCTTTCCTCATGTCTGAGCGTTTCTCAAACAACCAGACTTCATGGCCCCTTTTTTTAAGGGCAATGGCCAGAAGCGAGCCGACGAGACCTGCACCAGCTATGAGGATTTTGCGAGACTCTTCCATTACATGAATTCCTTCATGATCTGAACGAGTTTGAAGCAGTCTTCGTAATTATTGTAGAGAGGGGCTGGTGTTATCCGGAGAATATCAGGCTCACGGAAATCAAGCATGACACCTTTTTCACTGAATACCTTGACCAGAGGCTTAGGGTCTTTCTTTAATTGAATGGAGAGCATTGAGCCGCGCTCTTTCTGGTTGGCAGGAGTAATGATATCCATTTTTCCTTCGCAATTCTCTTTTAGAAGAAATTCCAGATAGGCAGTTAGTCTATCACCACGAGCACGAAGATTACTGATACCGGCCTCATCAAAAATCGCCATGCTCGCCTTAAGTGCAGCAAGTTGCAAGATCGGAGGATTCGAAAGTTGCCAGGCCTCAATAGTAGGAATTGGATTAAAGTTTGGGCCCATTTTAAAACGACTGGTCTTATCGTGTCCCCACCAGCCTTCAAAGCGAGGCAAGTCTTTTTGACCCAGGTGTTTTTCATGAACGAAAGCACCGGCAAGAGCTCCAGGACCAGAGTTTAAATATTTGTACGAGCACCATACTGCAAAATCTACATTATCATCGTGAAGATTTAAGAGAAGATTACCAGCACCATGAGCGAGGTTAAATCCACAAAGAGCGCCATTCTTATGTGCAGCAGATGCAATATCTTTGAAGTTAAAACATTGTCCTGAAAGGTAATTACAGTTTCCAAGCATGACAAGGGCAAGAGAATCACCCAATGCATTGATCTGTGCGAGCACATCTTCAGCATCAACAGTTTTCTTGCCTGGCTTCGGTTTCAGTTCGACCACAGTGGCCGCCGGGTCAAGGCCATGGTAGCGCGCTTGAGAATCGACAGCATACTTATCAGAGGGGAAAGTATTATTTTCAATCAGGATTTTATAACGAGTTTTAGTTGGTCGATAAAAAGAAACCATCATGAGGTGAAGATTCACCGTTAAAGTATTCATGGCCACAACTTCAGTTTCTTTTGCCCCTGCAATTTTGGCAAAACTCGAAGTAATGTTCTCATGATAATGAAGCCAGGGATGTGGTCCTTCAAAATGTCCTTCAACAGCATGGGTTGACCAGGAGTTTAACTCTGTATCAACAGCTTCTTTAACTGACTTAGGCATAAGCCCAAGCGAGTGACCGCAAAAATAAAGACCATCTCCCTTAGGAAAATGAAACTTCGACCTGAATGAATTATTTTGTCCATCCAACTCTTTGGCCGAATCAAGATGATTCTGTGAAGACTTGTAATTCATATTATTCCTTTATATTCACAGCAAGATGAGGAAGCGAGTCCACCTCAAGGGAAACTGTCATTCCTGGTTCCAAAGCAATCGCTGCCGTTGCCGCTCCGGCCATAACTACACAACCCGCAGGAATAGATTGGCCACGCAATGCTAACAGCTCCGCCAATTGGATAACAGAAATCACAGGATCATCAGAAATGTCCTTGGAAAATCCTTCCATCTTAGTTTCACCATTAACTTTCATCTGCATTTTCAGATTTTTGAGATCTAATTTCCTGAATTCTGTAAACTTGGGCCCCAGAATAAAATGTGACGAAGAAGAATTGTCAGCAATCACATCTTCCATCGAAAAATACTTAAACCCATCGTAGCGGGAATCCAGAATCTCAAGTGCCGCACAAACCGCTTCAGTTGCATTCAGCACGTCAGCGTGAGTGATCTTCCCTTTGAGCTCAGATTTAATAAAAAACGCTATCTCAGGTTCAATTTTAGGATGAATGGAATTCTTTATATGAAATGTACCTTGATTCTCAACTTTCATCTTATCTGTAAGTACTCCATAAAGTGGAGAATCCAGATTCATCTGCTTGCGTTTACCCTCTGACGTGAGTCCCATCTTAAGTGCGATTATCTTCTCACCAGATTTTTCCCTGAGTTTAATGCCTTCTTCCTGAATGGAGTAGGCATCCTCACGCTTAAAATCTGTAATGTCCTTTGAGAACTGGGGGAGAGAGCGACGCTCAAGCCTTGCGCTATGCAGGGACTGGGCGATTTCATGGATCTGAGCATTTTTCATAGCGGAATGCCTTTTTAAGACGGCGCAAAAGGTTTAAGATTTTGATGAAATAATAGGAAGTTTTAATGGACGTTACAAGCCCATATATCGACATATCTCCGGTCTTGCGGTCGGGTATAGCCGTGTTTCCCGGTGACACACCTTTCAAACGAAAAATTAATATGAGTTTTGGTGAAGGTCAGAACCTGGACCTCTCCGCTATTGAGACCACTTTGCATGTGGGGGCCCATACAGACGCTCCCAGTCATTATCATAGTGATGGGAAGACCATTGAGGAGAGAGACCTCAAGCTTTATATGGGGCCCTGTCAGGTGATCGAAGTGATGTGTGAAGAAGGTGCGCGCATTGGAGTTCAGGACCTTAAAGTCGGGATCATAGCTCCTCGGATCCTGTTTAAGACAAACTCGTTTTCAGATCCGGATAAGTGGAAAGATGAATTTAATACTTTGAGCCCGGAACTTGTGAAGTACTTGTTTGATCACGGTGTGGTGTTGATCGGGATTGATACGCCTTCGGTTGATCCGGTCAAGGATAAGACAATTGTGGCACATAAGGCGATTTATGAGAGGGATATGGCAATTCTGGAAGGGATTATTCTGACTCATGTGAAGCCTGGGCTTTATCAGTTGATTGCATTGCCTTTGAGGATCGAAGGTGGGGATGCTTCTCCGGTGCGGGCGATTCTTCTGGATACAGGGAAGAATTGATGGAAAAGATTTTAAATTATATTGGTGGTGAGTTAATTCCCCCGATTGATGGGGAGTATTTAGATAATGTGAATCCGGCGACGGGCAAGGTTTATTCGCAGGTGCCTAGTTCAAAAGGTGTGGATGTGAAGAAGGCCGTAGCTGCGGCCAAAAAGGCATTTCCTGCATGGAGTGTTTTAAGTCCTGAAGAACGGGCCAGATATTTAATGACGATTTCAGAACTCATTACTAAGAATCTGGATGAGCTTGCTTTGGCAGAAACAATTGATAATGGGAAGCCAATTTCGGTTTCGAAGATGGTGGATATTCCCCGGTCGGCCGAAAACTTTCAGTTCTTTGCCGAAGAGATTCAGAAATTTACTGGTGTCGAGTTTTCAGATATGGGGAAAGGAAAGAATACTGTTTCTTATTCTCCGGTGGGCGTTGTGGGATGTATTTCGCCGTGGAATCTTCCGCTCTATCTTTTTACATGGAAAATAGCTCCGGCATTGGCAAGTGGATGTACAGTTGTGGCCAAGCCTTCTGAAGTCACGCCAATGACTGCTTATTTGTTAAGTCGAATTTGTCAGGAAGCGAAGCTACCTCCAGGAGTACTCAATGTTGTTCATGGTCTGGGTCAGCACGTGGGTGCGGCACTTTCTAAGGATGAAGACATCAAGGCGATTTCTTTTACAGGATCAACTGTCACCGGAAAGATCATTGCAAGGGATTCTGCTGAAACGATGAAACGTCTTCACTTGGAGATGGGTGGAAAGAATCCAAATATCATTTTTGCTGATTGTGATTTTGAAAAAGCACTTGAAACTACCATTCGTTCCTCATTTGCTAATCAGGGCCAGATTTGTTTGTGTGGTTCACGCATTTTTGTCGAGCGACCACTTTATGAAAAGTTTAAGCTCGCTCTTATTGAAAAAGTTAAAGCTTTGAAGCAGGAAAATCCTGAACTTCCTGAAACGCAGCAGGGAGCAGTAGTCTCCAAAGCTCATTTTGATAAAATCATGACTGCCCTTGCTCAGGCAAAAAAAGAAGGGGCCCAGTTTTTAACTGGTGGTCACACTGTCACTATTTCAAGCGGCTACTTTATCGCTCCAACCCTGATCGAAAACTTAAAATTCAATTGCATGACTAACCAGGAAGAAGTTTTCGGCCCGGTCGCCACCATAATGCCATTCGACACCGAAGATGAAGTCGTGGAATGGGCGAACTCCACAAAATATGGCCTCGCAGGATCTATCTGGAGCCAGGACCTCAACAAGGCCCGTCGAGTGGCCAATAAAATTGATTCTGGCATCATCTGGATCAACACCTGGATGCTTCGTGATCTTCGTACACCTTTTGGAGGCATGAAAGAATCGGGTAGGGGTCGTGAAGGCGGAAAGTATATTCTCGAGTTCTTTAGTAACGTTAAAAACATTTGCCAGGGCTAATTTATGTCAACTTCCTTTGATTCAGCAAAAGCACCAGAGCCCGTTGGGGCCTATCCTCACGCCCGAAAAGCAGGGAATCTCCTTTTCCTCTCCGGCGTAGGTCCCAGGGCCAGAGGCAAGACAGAAATTCCCGGTGTCACTCTGGATAGTTCAGGAAATATTGTCTCTTATGACATTGAAGCCCAATGCCATAGTGTCTTCCAGAATGTGAAGTACATCCTGGAGGAGTCAGGTGCCAACTGGGATAATCTGATCGACGTCACGGTTTATCTTACAAATATGAAAGATGATTTTCCGGCGTATAACCGCTTGTGGAAAGTATACTTCGGAAGTAATCCTCCTTGTCGCACGACTATCGAAATTAATTGCCTGCCAACCCCAATTGCCATTGAACTTAAGTGCATTGCGGTTATCCAATGATGCCCCCATTTAATTTTCAGGCCTGGATTGAAGAAAATCGTCATCTACTTAAGCCGCCGGTTTCAAATAAAGTCCTTTATAAAAACAGCACCTTTATTATTCAGGTGGTGGGTGGACCGAATGAGCGGACCGATTTTCACGTTAATCAGTCCGATGAATGGTTTTATCAGCTGGAAGGGACGATGTTCCTTCGGACGGTGAATGAGCAAGGCAAGTTTGAAGACATTCATTTGAAAGCAGGAGATGTTTTTCTTCTTCCTGGGCTTGTTCCGCATTCTCCCCAGAGAAGTGCGGGATCTATTGGGCTTGTTATTGAGAAGACACGGTCAAAAGATGATATTGATGGGCTTCAGTGGTATTGCAAGAGTTGTGGGAATAAACTTTATGCTGAGTTTTTTCATTTAACTGATATCGAAACTGATTTTCCTGCTGTGTTTGATCGCTATTATAATTCTGAGCATGTGAATTGCGTTTGTGGGACTGTTAATGGCCGGACTTGGTCATGAAAATTGATATCCATACACATATTCTTCCGCCTGAGATTCCGAAATTCAAGGAGAAGTTCGGGTACGGTGGCTTTGTTGAGTTAAAGCATAATCATGTATGTGGTAAAAGCTGTGGCGCTGATATGGTCGATGATTCCGGGAAGTTTTTCCGTAAGGTTGAGCCGAATTGCTATGAAGCTGAAGCGCGGGTGACTGATACTATTCAAGTTCTTTCAACAGTTCCTGTAATGTTCTCATACTGGGCGAAGCCTCAGGATGGTGACTATGTTTCAAAATACTTAAATGATCATGTGGCCGAAGTTGCCACTAAATTTCCAAAGCGTTTTGTCGCTTTGGGTACTCTTCCTATGCAGGCGCCTGATCTTGCGGTTAAAGAACTGCAGCGCTTAAAGAAGATGGGTGTGGTTGGAGTTCAGATTGGTTCTCACATCAATGAATGGAATCTGGATGAGAAAAAACTTTTCCCTGTCTACGAAGCTCTGGAGAGTCTAGGTATGTGTCTCTTTGTTCACCCATGGGACATGATGGGCCAGGAGAAAATGCCAAAATACTGGCTTCCATGGCTTGTGGGGATGCCGGCCGAGACGAGCCTCGCGATTTGTTCGATGATCTTTGGTGGAGTGTTTGAGAAGTTTCCGAAACTTCGTGTGGCTTTTGCACATGGTGGGGGCAGTTTTCCTATGACGATTGGAAGGATTGAGCATGGGTTTCAGTGTCGGCCTGATCTTGTGGCCGTCGATAATCCGGTTAATCCCAGGGATTATCTTGGTAAGTTTTATTTGGATTCGTTGGTTCATGACCCGGATGTTTTGAAATATATCGTTAAGCTGGTTGGGTCTAATCGTGTAGCCTTGGGATCGGATTATCCTTTTCCGTTAGGGGAGGATAGGCCTGGGATGTTAATTGAGACTTCAGATTTTAGCGCTGAAGTTAAAGAACAGCTGCTTTATAAGAATGCATTAGAGTGGCTTGGACTAAAAAAAGAAAAATTTCTTTAAGGATTTAATATGGATTTGGAACTGAAAGGTAAAAAGGCACTCGTACTTGGGGCTTCAGCAGGTTTGGGCCGAGCTGTTGCTGAATCACTTTTGTCCGAGGGAGTTGAAGTATGTATCGTTTCGCGATCGCTTGAAACGTTATCGAAAACGGCTAAGGAGATTGGGGCTTCTCATTATGAGACTTGTGATCTTTCGATTCCTGGTGCGACCAGCGAGCTGATTCAGAAAGTATTGAAGAAGATGGGTCATGTGGATATCCTGGTGACTAATACTGGTGGACCCAAGAAGGCTAACTTTTTAGAAGTGACTGATGAGCAGTGGCGTGAAGATTTTCAGTCATTGTGGATGAGTCCGATTGAGGCCATGAGGATTTTGTTGCCCAAGATGCAGGAGAAGAAGTTTGGGAGAGTGTTGATGATTACTTCTTTGGCGGCGAAAGAGCCATTGCCAGGATTGACGACGTCGAATGGGTTCAGGGCAGGGTTAGCGGGGTTATCGAAGTCAATTGTAAATGAGTATGCCTCATTTGGGATTACGGTTAATCTTTTACTTCCTGGATATACGGATACCGATAGGATTAAAGCTTTGAATTTAAGCCAAAGCAAAATTCAGGAGATGATTCCTGCTGGACGATTGGGAGATCCAAAAGAGTTAGCCGATGTGGCCACTTTTCTAGCTTCTAAGAAAGGTGCTTATATTAATGGGCAAAGCATAGCCGTAGACGGAGGAGTTCTTCGAGGCCATGCTTAGTAGACTCAAGTAAAGAAATCTTAACTCCCTTTTTATTTGTTTTCTTTCATTATTTCTGCCTGCTCAAGCTCCATTAAGATCCTTGGTTTTGAGTTGATTTGCCTTAGAAGGCTGTTACACTTTTAGAACTTACATCTTTTTTAGGAGCTTTATGAAGGTTCTTCTTGCCCTTTGTGTTCTTGCCACCTCTGGTGCTGCCCTGGCGGCCGACCGGAACATCTACGATGTTATGTATTTGCCTGCTGCTGGAACTGTCTACGGAATCACAAATTACAATTCTTATTCAGGTTACGTAAAAGGTAATTTGGGCGAGGCCGATATAAAGGGCACAATAATTGAGCAAACAGTGGGCTTTTCAGCTGCTGATTGGCTTAGCTTTTATGTCGATCTGAACTTGGCCAACATTAAGCAAGACATTGATTATGATCCTGCAACAAACGCTGCTGGATTTCCAGATAGCAAATCAACGGTCAAGGGATGGAGTGACCCTACAGTTGGCCTACGGTTTCGTGCCTTTGATTCTGGATTGAGATTTGATTTGATAGGTGAGGCTACAGTTTCCAATGATGACAAGGAGGAAAAAGGTGATGAGATTACTAATAAGCAAGGTGGAAGTTCTACATCATATGGTGCAGAAGTTGGGATGAAGGATGGGGATATGCAGTGGTCATTAGGCGCCTTCCTGAACAATTATGCTAAAGCTACCACCTCATATCCTGATCTTGGTTTTGAAGTAAAAACTGATGCTTATAGTGAAAAGGTTGTTGTAGCTCGTTTGCTTAATAAACTGGGTAATAGCGTGTTTCTTCGTACAGGTGCCTTCGTTGGCGTCACAGAAGAATATGACGATGATGCAGGTGCGACTTATGAGTCTGTTACTGAAATTAAAGTCGGGCCTGAGCTCCAATTTCTTTTATATGAAGGTTTTCTGCTCCGGACTGGTGTTACTTATAACACATACAATTCTGGTGGAGTGGATGAGCATTATTACTGGATTCTAAACGTCGGGGCCAATTACCAATTTTAATAAAGCCGGGCAATACCTCGGCACCAGTGGTATTGCTCATATGTCCTGGATTGGACTAGATATAAGACATGCGGAAAACTAAAAGTATCCACATTGCGAAAGTTGTTGGAAAGAAGATTACGTATCCTGGCACCGAAGCTGCACAATAGATCGTGTGCGAGGTAGATATGGATGCAAATAGTAAGAAAGGAAATGACTTTGATTATCGCATGATTGTTATAACTCTCATGACGGCACTCAGTGTTTCTTTAGGAATTGCAATTCTTCTCAAATATTGGTCAGTTGTTACTGTTGTATGGCCATTCTTGATGATATTAGGCTTTGTTTACGCAGTTATACTTTCCAGGGCAATTCGTAAAAGAAAAGATTACGACGAGAGTCATAGGACTTGAACATTGTAGGGGCAATTGTAAAGTTTTGGTTAAGTAGTTTACGGAGAAAAAACATCCGCATATGCTTTTATTAACCAATCATCTTTACAAGGTAGTTACGATGCAATGGATTTTTCTAGCTTTCATTACACTCATCTGTAGTTTTTCGGCTTACTCTGCTTGTGTGAATCCCCAGAAAGCGCAAGAAATTGCCACCATCTCAAATTCAAAGCTTACAGAGAATTCCGGCATGGACTTCTCACGCATACATAAGAATGTTTTCTGGACCTTGAATGACGCCAATAACACCTCTGAAATTTTTGCAATAAGTACAGCAGGGGAAAACCTGGGAGCTTATGAAATAGAAGGCGTAAAGAACGTTGACTGGGAAGACATTGCGGTCGCTCCTTGCATTGATGACAGTTCGGCTAACTGTATTTTCATAGCCGACATAGGTAACAACAAGGGCAAGAGAAATGAATTTTACATTCATGTGGTAGAAGAGCCGTTAAAACTTAATGATCGCTCCCTTACAGTAAAGGAAACGATTACCTTTCACAAAAATGGTGGATTCAACTTTGAATCCTTTTCCATAAATGAGAGGACTAAGGAATTTTATCTGATCTCTAAGGCCGGCAAAAAAGATGAAATTAAGAACACTTCATTTGTTTTTGGCCTTACTGAGGGGGCAAGCGAACTTAAAACCCTCGCTACTATAAGCTTTGATGATTTTCCGGAAGAGCTTAGTAAGGAAGACATGACTGTCACAAGCGGAGATTTCCATACGCCATCTCAAACCTTGCTTATTGGCACTTATGGCAAGGCCTATGAAATTTCCTTGAAGGATATTAAGTCTTTCAACAGCAAGGCAAGGACAATTGAAATACCTCAAATGGAACAAGCTGAGGCGATTACTTATCAGTCAACACCTGAAGGGTTGTCCATTCTGACTTCATCTGAAGGTACAGATCAGCCTTTATACAAAATTTCATGTCAGTAAATCTTATTCAACGATATAAAAATTGGCCCGTTGCTGATATATATGATGGGCCATGACCTTATCGCCACGACTCTCATAATAGGCCACCAGGGCACCTTCCATTCGAACTTGTTTGATATAAATTGATTCAAGGAATTCCGTAACCGCATCTTTTATTACAAGCCCTGGCACCGAAATAAAACCCAGGGTTAGTCCTGCTATATTTAGCAAACCACGTAGGTATTTTATTTTGTAGGGCTTGTCAGCATCAAATGCAAGTGAAGGACGGTCACTGAAGAAATGATTATTAACATGGAGGTGATAAATTTTGCACCCAGAAAACGCAAAGCCAAAGTTCATCCGAGTGGCATAGGGAAGTTTTAATTTTTCCTGCCAGACAGACATCCTTTTTGTGTCGTTATAATTCTGGTTATAAAAATTAATGATACCATACTGGTTCCAGTTTTTTGATGCCCATTTTGATTCAGCATTTTCAAATGAACTGATCCGATATTCATAGATAGAGGAGATAGTCTCTCTTACTTCATTCTCGGTCATACCCATTTCTTCTGGCGTAAATGTCTCAAAATAGTAGAGCAACATATTGTGATGGAAATGCCTCTGCTCCATCATCATCCAATGAATTCGCTTAATGATAAACGTCGCCATATTCAGGACAGGAATATCAAGAAACTGTCCTTGGGCCAGGTCCAGCAAAATCCTGATTATTTTGAAAGCTACACGTTTCTTGTAGAAAAATCGTGGATCTTCGAGATTAGCGAGGTAAGAAGGGTCTGTATAAATCAATGCCTTATTGATTTCTTTATCGGCCTTGTTCCAGAAATTTTCTTTTTTGAGTTTTTTAAATACGGTCTTTATGGATATTTTCTTAAGTGTCTTTATGGCCGTTTGAAGATGCTTAACTTCTTTATTGTCTCCAAGCTCACTTAATAGCTTCAAGGCCTCTTCTTCATTTAGCGCATTTTGTTCGCCCACAAGATCATGCTGTAATTGATCAAGGAGGGGAAGTACTGAGATTCTGGTTGTGGCAACTTTAAGTCTGATGGCCTTTACTTTTCCATCTGAATTTCTTTCCAAGTGAAAACGTTTATGGAAACCGTCTAAGGATAGGCTTTCGGCATGAGCACCGATAGATAGGCAAAATAAGAGGAATCCAAGGAACTTGATCATTCGTCAGCTTAACATGGGATCAGACAGGCTTAAGGCAAACTATACTATTTACCCCCTGCCTAACTTTTAGACAGCCCAAACGAATCCAGGCACTCATGAGTGCCTGGAAGGGGTAACGGGAAAAAACTTTTAATGGAATTAGCGAAGAGCCTAGACCCTTAAGTTTTTATTTCACCAAAATATTGGGCTTGATCGACCATAAAGAGCATTTTTCTGATATTCATCAATTCTTCATCCAGCTCTGTACGAATCGACTGTAATGTTTCTTTATTAAAGTCATCTTCCTTCATAAAGTTCTGGGCCTTAATCAAGGTCTCCATTCGCTTTTCAAGATTCACGTCACGAAGAAGGTCTATTAGCATTTCCATATGCTGCTTAGTAATTCCCGGCTTATCTTCACTGCTTACAGTCCATTGTTGGGCAAGTGTTGTCATTTTAAACTCCTTATTTAGCGTTATGGGGTCGCCTTCCTGGCGTCTCCCTTGTTGCAGTCCTTAAAGCAGGAACTGTGCCAACAGCGTTATATGTAGAATTGACTAGTTGGCCCGGTATCTTCTTGGCCATGGTGCCAAGAGGGTTTTCAAAGTGAAACCACCTCCACTATGATTCTAAAAAAGGACCCTCTTATGACCAATCTTCAAGTTAACTCTGACCGCCTCTGGAAAAGCCTTATGGATATGGCGAAAATCGGTGCCACTGAGAAAGGAGGCGTTTGTCGTCTCGCACTCACAGACCTCGATAAAGAGGCCAGAGACCTATACGTGAAGTGGTGTAAGGAAGCAGGGTGCACGATCCGCATTGATAAAATGGGGAACATCTTCGCACGTCGCGCGGGTCAGGATAATAATCTCGCTCCTGTAGTCACGGGCTCACACATTGATAGCCAGCCAACCGGTGGCAGGTTTGACGGGGTCTATGGCGTGCTTTGTGGACTCGAAGTGATTCGTGCCTTGAATGATGCCAAGATTGAAACCAGGCGGCCTGTAGAGGCTTCTGTGTGGACTAATGAAGAGGGTTCTCGGTTTGCACCCGCGATGGTGGCTTCGGGGATTTTTGGTGGTGCCTTTGACCTTGAGTATGGGCTTTCTCGTCCGGATCTTGAAGGTAAGACGATGGGTGAGGAGTTAAAGCGAATTGGTTATGCGGGAGAAGATGATGTAGGCGGGCGTCCGTTCCACGCCTTCTTTGAGGCACATATCGAACAGGGTCCTATACTTGAGCATGATAAGAAGCAAATTGGTGTTGTTCAAGGGGGCCTTGGGCAGCGTTGGTTTGAAGTAACCATGACTGGCGTAGAATCCCATGCAGGACCTACTCCTATGCGTATTAGAAAAGATGCGATGGTGGGTGCTGCGTCTGTTATTACCACTATTAATAAAATAGGGCATGCCTATAAGCACGCCTGCGCGACTGTGGGTCTTGTCCAGTGCATGCCGAACTCTCGTAATACTATTCCAGGTAAGGTTTTTTTCACTATGGATCTTCGTCATCCTGATGATGAAACTCTTAAGAAGATGGGGATGGAGGCGCAGGAAGCTTGTGAGAAAGCCGCCAAGGAAAATGGCCTTAAGCTCGACTTTAAGGAAATCTGGGTTCTTCCTGCTACACACTTCAATAAGGATTGTGTTGCTGCTGTTGAGAAAGCTGCTAAGGAATTCGGTTATACATATATGCCTATCATTAGTGGTGCGGGCCATGACTCTTTCTACATTAACAGAGTGGCCCCGGCCGCTATGGTCTTCATTCCTTGCGAGGGTGGGATTAGTCATAATGAAATTGAGAATGCTAAGCAGGAAGACGTGGCCGCGGGTTGTAACGTTCTCTTGAGAGCGATAGTTGAGCGGGCCAACTCTTAATGGAAACTGATTTCCAGGTACAATGTCCGTTCTGTGGTGAAGTTATCTGGATGGAGTTTTATCCTGAGGATGGTAAAGATCAGGAGACGGTTATAGACTGCGAAGTTTGCTGCAATCCTATTCAATACTCTGTTCATTTTACTTCATCTGGTGAAGTTACTGTTCGGAGTGAGCGAGCACAATAATCTCGCTTAAGATTTTAAACCTATTCTTTTTCTTTTAGGATTCACTTTTTGAAGGACGATTGCTTCAAGGTTTATCTAAACGACTAAATACTATGAGACCGCATGGCTCTTTGGGCTACCAATCCCCAGAGAAATATATTAATTTAACGGAAAATCTGGAAGTAGCTGTCTAAAAAATGGGGGTCGGACCCGGAAAGCTAAAGTTTTGAACTGAAATAAAAAAGATACTTATCAAGTCGTGAGTTGGAGTTGTGAATATTTAGATCAGGCTTCTCATATTTGTGACCTGTTACTTCGCCGTCTTCTTCAGTGCTAAACGTTGAAGTATTAGAGTAGTTGAAAGCATTGCCATCATTCCTGCCATAAACACTAGTGATTCCATATATTGTTTCCTGATTCATTTGGGCCTCCATGCCTGGTACCAATTCGCCATCCTGGCGAGATCGATATGACTTATAGAGCAGGATGCGTGCCAACAGCTTTTTCCGTAATTTTAGGTATTTACTTGGTCACCAAAAGGTACCAAAAGGTACCACATACCTTTTAGACACCATTTAACGCAAGGCTTCGTCGGCGCAGAAGTTTACTTTTATCCAGGAATCTTAAAAAGACAGTTCTTTCCAGCAGTACTTCTATAGCTTCCAGGTACTAGCTTAGTTAAAAGCTTTTGTTTTTTCCCAATGGACCGCAAATAAATCATCTCCGATCAGTAATCCATACTCCGGAAAAGTGCTGTCATCTGTAGGACAAAATTTAACAGGTGTAATGTTGGCATTTGTACCGTTAATACTTTCTTCACCATCAACACCATTGATGCCGTCAATACCGTCGTCACCATCAACACCGTTAATGCCGTCAGATCCGGCCAGACCAGGAATTCCCTGAATACCAGGCAACCCATTAACCCCATTAATACCATTTGAGCCGTTACAAACTTCCACAGGAGTTAAATTTCCACTGGTGAATTTAACTCCGCCATATGGACATGTTATGCTTGAGGCAATGCTTTTAAGGGCAACTGAGGTATTTATACCATCAACGCCATTAACACCATTAGTTCCATTAATGCCGTTACAAAGGGCCTTAATTTTGAGCACAGATTCGTCAGAGTCTAAATGCCCATTGGAGTTGGTATCCTGAAAAGTAAAGATGGAGGTGTCACCATTGAGACAGGCGAGACCTGGTAGGATATCTTCGAAATCAACACCGGTGGAGATCGCAGTCACTCCAAAGGTACTCGCACCCTGGCTTCCATTAGATCCATCTTTCCCGTCTTGTCCGCAGGAGATAGAGAAGGCGAGGAAGATAAAGAATAGGTTTTTCAGGCAGGCTCCTTAGGAAGCGATCAAATCCAGTAGTGGATAATATCAGTATGTTAAAAATTGAACTAGAGTGGTCAGGATTGCCCCCTTGACATGACTCAGTGGCCCCGTTGCCCAATTTATCTACTGCTCCTCCAGGAACCCTGGAACAAGATTCTATTATTTACACGGCCTTTCTTTGATTTGATTCTCACTCGCATGGGAGGAAAAACGTATCTGGCTTTATTGCACTTTAGGGATCCCGCCGGCGAAGCCTTGCGTTGCTGCACTACTTAAATCACACTATCGGTTATGATTAATCAAACATCGCTTAAAGTCTTAGGACCTTTTCTTATGCGACCTTCGTCTTCTGGCATGGGCTTCTGGCTATGGGCACCCGAAGTGAGGGAAGAAAAGACATTGAAGGTTTCGGTATTCTCGCAGGATGATAGATGTGAGGACGAAATATTTTTTAAGAAGCTACAAAATTCAAAATTTGGAATCTGGACCGCAGTCACAGAGAAAAAATTAACCCCTGATACAAATTATCGTTATGAAGTCACTCAAAATGGCCAACAACTCGATCATGGATTGTTGCCTGCCGACCTAATTTTCAAAACCTTCCCCACAGAATCGACAGAAGTTCAGGTTGATTTCGCCTTGCTGAGCTGTAATGGAATTGAAGAGTATGAAAAGCATCATGAAGAGGAAAAACATAAGGCCTGGGATATGTGGATTAAGCTGCTTGAGGTGTCGCAAGGGAACCCGCATTTGTATTTCCTGATCCTGGCCGGCGATCAGGTTTATATGGATGAAACCTTTGAGACAGAAAGGGACTTCAGGCATAAGTCGGAAAATGAAGTGCGGGAGAAAATATTAGGTGTCTATCTTAAGTATTGGGGCCATCTCTCTTATCGTAAAGTCATGGCCCGTCTACCTTCCTTCCTGATGTGGGATGATCATGATCTTATAGATGGTTTTGGCTCGAGACCCGAACAGTTTAAAAGAGATAAAGAGGAAAAGCATACTTGGACGATATTCCGGCAATATTTAACGGAAGCATTCTATGAATTTCAGGCAATACGGAATCCTGATGGGAATTCAAACAGGCTTGGGCCCTTTAGTTTTTCTCAAAAAATAATAAATAAAGGTTTTATCATTTTAGACTTAAGAAGTGAGAGGAATGCGACTAAGGGTCAGCTCTTGCTGGAAAACCATAAGAAGAAGGTTGAAGCAGAGATTAATAAACTGCTTGGTGATAAAGTAGATACAATTTTTATTGTCTCTCCCGTCACGGTTGCCAGGATGGGAAGTGAGACTGAAGGAAGAATTGGCAGGATTGCTAATTATCTGGGGTCTCGGCTGTATTTTGGTATAAATCTGGGAATTCTTAAGCCCTTTGTATGGGGGGTATTATCTGTCCTTTTTTTAATCTTCGCCCAGATGAAATTTGATAAGTTGGCAGGCCATTCAGCTGCTCTTGGTTTAATAGCATTCTGTATAGTTAATTTGATCATAGATATCAAGACCAAGATTAACTATCTCTCTGACAGATCGACTAATCACTTAAGAAATCTCAATTTGGCCGTGATTGTCAGTATACTTGCCTGGATTGTTCCTACATGGAACTGGAACTTTGTATTAAGTGCGGAGTTTTTTCCAAGAATTATTGATTCTTTCATTGATACTGCCATCTATGAAGCTAGAGTCATCATTCCACTGTTCATCTCACTATTTTTGCTTTCTTTTGCTCATCGTTTAAAATTGAAAATTAAAATCCTTTCAAAGATTACTTATGGATTTATATTAATCACATTTATATTTGTTGTATGGCTTGGCCTGCCAGGACGTAATTCAAATCTTTCAGAGTTTATTGCCTTAATTCCGGTGTTCGTTGTCCAGGTCCTGGGACTTGTGTTCTATGCTATAGGCCTGGCCGAAGCAGCAGGTGCAATTGATTCCATTGGGGGACTGGATGATGATGTTAAAGACTCCTGGAGTTCTGAAACCAATAAAAGTGAACTCAACTGGCTTAATTCCCAAATAAAGAAAATTCAAAGTATGGGAGTGAGGGTGGTGGTACTTGCAGGGGATATTCATACTGGAGGAATATCCAAGCTTTCTTTTGATAAAACCTTTAGCACGCGAGAGAATGTTATTTATCAAATCGTCTCATCACCGATCAGCCATGTGCCCATGGAAAACATGGTAGAGAAGCTGACATCAGGGAACTCAATTAACAGTATCGTTGCAAAACCTGCAGGACTGTTTGCTTTTAATCTATTTTATCGGTGTGAGAGAAACTTTGTGGTAATAAGCTCAAATCAATCACAACAATTCGAAACTTCTTTTTATTTTGAAGATGTGGCCTGTCCCGAGAAATTTCATTGCTTGTGAATACTGAAAAGACAATTGTTCCCGTCAGTACTCTTGTAATTTGCTGCAATGAGCTTGGTTAAAAAAGCCTTGGATTTTGCCCAGTGGACTGCAAATAATTCCTTGCCGATTAAAAGTCCATATTCAGGGAGTTTACTTTTATCCTCTGAGCAAAACTTAATAGGTAAAATTGAATCACCATCGGATCCATTCACACCATCAGATCCAGCAAGGCCCGGAATACCCTGGATTCCTGGCAGGCCTTGTTCTCCATTAATGCCATCCTTGCCATTACAGACTTCCACCGGGGATGAAGTACCAGTGGTGAATTTTATTCCGCCATTTGGACAAAGAGTACTTAAGGCAAAGCTATCAATAGAGATTGTTGCATTTGTCCCATGAATGCCATTACAGAGGGATTTAATCCTGAGAATGGATTCATCGGCCTGCATAAGACCATCTGAATTTAAATCACGAAAAGTAAAAATGGAGGTTCCTCCATTGGAGCAAACAAGACCTGGTTGGATACTCTCGAAGTCAACTCCAGTCGGTACTGCTGCTTCAACACCAAAGGTCGTTGCATCTTCTCTTATGCTGGTACCATTCTTTCCATCTTTTCCACATGAGATAAGAAACAAAGCAACGAAGATAAAAAGGAAGTTTTTCATGCAGCTCCAAAGAAAAGAATAAGATTAAATTGTAACAGCAATTTTTTATTCATGAAAAATATATTGCTGAAATCCTTTAAAAGACCAGAACGGTCACGTCAACTTTACTAGCATCCAAAGAAATGAACCCGATCGAGATCGTTGCTAGAAAGTTTTCTTTTGAGTATCTGCTGAGCTTCTTCCGGAGAATACCTCGCACTCTTGTGTATCAAGACTATTTTCTCACTGCTTATAGTAGCCAGCCTGGGAATGAGTTCATCCAGATGAGTATGGCCCCATTCCTTCGCACTTGAAATCGGCTTTCTCTCATCAAGATATGTCATTTCAAGCATTAATATTCTGGAGTCACGCACTTCTGGTGACAGGTCTAAGAATTCAATTTGAGTGTCACCGGTAAAGCTCACAATAAGCTCTGATCTTTCCTCTGTTGGATCTTTTCCTTCGAGCCGCATTTTGGCAATTTCATCACCTGGAATCCCAATGAGGTCAGATCTTAATTTATGGAACCTTCGATAAATTGAGTAACCAAGAGAAGGAATGCGATGGATGGTGGGAAAAGCACGTATAAAGAGATTAGCTTTGAGTGGAAATTCATCTCCGACTTTGGCACCTATGAATTCAAAGTTATACTCATGACCTTCAATCTTTGACCACTGTCGCATGATTTCATGCATGGGTTCGACCATCGGCACTGGCATAATGAAACGCGGAGGTCGATGAGAGTTCATTGCCTTTTGGGAAATCACATAAGGAATGCCGGCCGAATGGTCCATATGACCATGTGTGAGCAAAAAGGTATTCATCCCCATTGCATGTGGCAGGCCATTGGCTATATCGAAGGCCAGGCCATGTTGCGGAAGAGTCACGCACGTCCGTACTCCAGCAATAGAAATTCCCTCAAACTTTAAGCCAGCATGTTCCCATTGACCCAATTGCATAGGAGAAGGTTATAATCTATCCAGTTAAGTGGCAATTAAAGGATTTCTTCGGATATTCCGAAAAGAAAATAGTGAGCCCTAGCCTTGTTCTTCTTCTATACATGGTCTCTTTTAATGCCTTGGCCTTAACTAAGGTCCAGAAGGGTTTGACCCCTTATCCAGGCTATAAACCAAGCCTTTCAAAACGATCTTGTTATCCGGTTGATCTTACTCCAAAGATGGGTCCCGTCCGTGACCAGGAGGCTGGCTCCTGCTATGCCTACGCGGCCATAGAATTACTTAATTATGGTCAGGAAAAAACTTACTCTGCTCTTTACCTGGCCCATATGCATAATGTGCCAAACACGAAAATTCCACTGGAAAAGCTCTCGGGCCTGAACGGCGGAATTGTTTTATCTGCACTGAAAGTGGCATTTTCTAAAGGCCTTTGTGAGGAAGCCGTTCCATCAAAGAACCATCAGTTGATCATTGATTACTATATGAAAAAAAAGAAGCTCGCCTGCAGTTCACTTGAACTTTCAGATATAATCCTTCACCCTCTTGCAAGTCTGGACAAGTTCCTGATTAAGAGTGTGGTTCATGAAACCTATCCAAACCTTGATCCTGCTTATGTAGAGATTACCTATAATCGCGCAACTGATCCAAATGCATTCTTCAATGAAATTGCGACCAGTGGTTGCAAGGGGAGAGTAATGAAGGGTGTACCTATTGGAAAAAGTGCGGAAGATATCAGAGAATCATCAATCATTGTCAGGACACCAGATGGAAAATTTATCAGTGAGCATAATCGCGTAAAGCTGGTGGTGCATCTCAATTCGGCACTGGATAATCAATTTCCAGTGGCCGTAACAGTAATGTCTGAAGGGATGATCTTACCACCGAATGAAAATGGTGAGCATAACTCACACGCACTCACAGTAGTCGGCCGGCAGTGGAATAATGGAAGCTGCTATTACTTGCTTAAGAATTCCTGGGGAACGGAATGGAAGGTCCAGGACGGCCTAAAAGCAATTAATACGGAGAAGCCAGGGCACATATTGGTCTCTGAAAAAAACCTAATGGAGCATACTGATAATATCATTTCGCTGGATAATCAAAAGATTCCATAATGGTCTATGAATTGCAAATTATTGTCTGATGAAGAAACAAATTAAGACTAATCTATTTATTTTACTCAACTTGCCAGCCCACGGACTGGAGACCAAAGGAAAAATTATGAAAGGTTTTATCGGAGATATTGAAGGGCTCACTCAAGATAACCAAAACTTCCGACAGGTTTTATACACAGGTAAAAATCTTCAATTAGTACTGATGACGCTCACCCCGGGGCAGGATATAGGTGAAGAAGTCCATGAAGATAGGGATCAGTTTTTTCGCATCGAAGCTGGAAAAGGTGAAGTTAAAATTGACGGTAAGATCACAGTCGTTGGAGAAGACGACGCCATTATTGTACCCGCCGGAGCTAAACATAACGTTACCAATACTGGAGAGGCACCTCTGCATCTTTATACAATCTATGGACCACCTGAGCATGTGGACGGCACCCTTCATAAGACCAAGGCCCAGGCAGAAGCTCAAGAAGAGCATTTTGATGGCAGGACAACGGAATTTTATCCCATCAAAAATGAACAAGATAAAGCAAGGCCAGACCAAAACTTATGACAGCAAATGTGTTGCGTACGAAGTAGCAGAAAATACCTGAAGCAATCAGGATCAGAAATCTTTCATGTTGAAATAGCCAGCTCACCGATCCTTGATGGAAAAAAGTCGCTGGTACAATCAATGCGGGGAAGATCGCCGCAGGGATAAAAGTAAAAAGCTCTTTCACCTTGGTTGATATGGTCATCTTACCTGACAGCGCAATAAAGAATCCCCTGATAAATATCGTACCGATGGTTAACGCCATTACGTTGATAAGAAAATAATCGTTATTAATCATGCTTTGCTTTTCTTCTGGATAATGATCCAGGCGAGTCCTATGGATAAGAGTGCCGTCAGCATGAGGCCGGTTTTTAGGGGGAGATTATAAAAAAGAAGAGAAACCACTGAGCTAAATAAGGCAACTGCTTTGTGATCTTTGCGTTTTAAGGTAGGCACGAGCAAGGCCACAAAGCTTAGTGGAATAGCAAAATCAAGTGATAGGGACGCGGGGGCGAAGTTTCCGAAGACAAATCCTGCGATGACAGAAGAATGCCAGGTAAGGAGCATGCAAGCTGCAGTACCAAGGTAGTAATGGGTTGCTTCAGTGTTCGTATTGATTTTATCCAGGTTACCTGTCATGGCCGCGTAGCTTTGATCGGTGAGTGTAAAAGCACAAATGAACTTAACCAGGGGGCCTGAATCCCTGAGGAATGGTGACATAGCAGCACTGTAGAGAAGAAACCGGAGATTGATAATAAGGCCTGTAGCCACTACTACAAAGATAGCTGCATTCATTTTCATGAGATCTGTTGTCGCGAGCTGGGCAGCACCTGCATAGACAGTTGTGTTCATCAACATGGCCTGCCAGAAGCTTAAGTTGGCTTCGGCGAAGGCTGAACCCATTACGGCTCCAAAAGGAATGATTCCAGGGATAATCGGGAGGACTGAACGAAAACCCATTCTAAAAAAGTTCATTAGCTGCTTATCTTCATATGGATATTCTAAGTAGTCAATTACATGGGAGCTTTTGTTGTTAAATTTAAGCGCTAAAACATAAATGCCGATAGGTAGCTCATGAAAAACACCTTCCTTGCATTTACAGTCTTATGTTCAACCTTCACTTATGCCCAAGTCGATTTATTGCTCGAAACTGACAAAGTTTATGCTGAAAGTAATGAAGTCACTGTTTTTAGAACAGAACACTCGCCTACACAAATTGAAGTTTTTCTCAAAGTTAAATATTCACAAGAATACTGTGCACGGACTGTAAAATACGATGGCGGTTTTGAAGCTTTTGGTGGAGCTTGCTTTGGCGACGTGAAAAGAACGATATACTTCGACAGGCCTATCACCAACCACGGATTTGAAACTTTCAAAGTAACAGCTAAACAGAGTTTCCCTGATAGGGCAGATATCATTGTTTCAGTCGAGAGCGTTTCAGTTCAAGATGCAACATGCATACATAGAATCCTGCCAAAAAAGATTTTGGGTATATATTCAACTGATGATTTCCTTGTTGAACAACATTGTGATGACAACCTCGCATACCATCCTCTTATCAATCTTGATCAAAAGGCAGCATCATCAAAGAAAAGCAGAGAACGCTTGAATAAACTCTTGATTGGACAGGTTAAGGGAGATGACTGGGCATCCGATAACAGTGACAGGATAAATAATGATAAGGATGATCAGAAGAATAACTCTTCAGTAGAGAAAAAAGACTCCAAGGCATCGAAACAATAAAAACCTTTATTTAACGATTTACCGAACTCATATCTCCATACCTTTCCCCGCGGACTGCGCCGAACTGAAAAGCATTCGTTAACTCTTCCATATCATTCTTTGATAGCCGGAGGCTCAGGGCCCCAAGGTTCTCATCTATCCTTTCGGCCTTAGTAGTTCCAGGTATGGGAACAATGTCCTCACCCTGTGCAATCAACCAGGCAAGCGATACCTGAGCGGGTGTGGCCTCACGATTCTCTGCAATGTATTCCACCCTATGAACAAGATTGAGATTCCTTAAGAAATTCTCACCTTGAAACCTTGGATGATTCCTACGGAAATCACCTTCAGGAATGTCTTCAAAAGAGTGGAGCCGGCCGGTCAGGAAACCCCTGCCAAGAGGAGAGTATGCAACAAAGCCAATTCCAAGCTCGCGCACAGTGGGAAGTATGAGGTCTTCTGGATCACGGGACCATAATGAATATTCGGTTTGTAGAGCACTGATTGGATGAACCTTGTGGGCCTTCCTTAGAGTTTCAGGGCTTGCTTCGGAAAGGCCTAAGTATTTCACCTTTCCTTCTTTTACTAAATTGGCCATGGCCCCCACTGTCTCTTCTATGGGAACCTTGACGTCAACCCGGTGCTGATAATAAAGATCAATAGAATCCACTCCAAGTCTCTGAAGGGAATCTTCACAGCACTTCTTCACGTATTCTGGTCTGCCATTTATCCCCATGGATCTCTGGCCTGGGGCCCGCTGTATGCCAAACTTAGTGGCAAGTACTACTTGATCGCGTTTTCCCTTAATCGCCCTTCCTACGAGCTCCTCGTTAGTAAAGGGGCCATACATATCAGCAGTGTCTAAAAAGTTGAGTCCCTTTTCAAAAGCATGGTGAATGGTCCGGATAGCAGAATGCTCGGTGACTCCGCTCTTATAGAAATCAGACATGCCCATGCAGCCTAGACCCAGCCTGGAAACTTTAAGACCTTGGGAACCAAGACTAACGTGCTTCATACGAGACTCCTTTGAAGTAGTAGACTGCCAAAGCCTCATAAAATCAAAAAAAGATATGCATAATACGCCGTTGTGACGCACTTTACGGTGCAAACCGACACCTCCCGACGAAGATTATTTGTTTGAATTTTCTATCTATACAGGCAAAGTGCCTCCGCTAAAGTCAGACTAAGGGCTAACGAGGGAGGACCTTTTGAAACAAGCATTTTTATTTTTCTTTATGATGATGGGTATACACGAGAGTTTTGCTTGTTCTATGTCCGTAAATGAAAACTACACAAAGAACTCTGCAGTTTCACATGTAGCAAGTTTTCATGATCTTTCCCTGCTTAGTGCTTCAGGAATAACCCTTACTAATTATGCTCTGTCTTATGAAGGTGGAGCTGGGATCGGCAGCTGTCCGGATTATATGATTGTTTCGGCAAGAGTCTCTATGGCCTCAAAGAATTGTACATACTCTGGGTATAGGTTACCGAGAAAAATTCCTCTTAGATTTAAAAAACCAATCATTATTGGCTAGCCTTAACGCAAGGCTTGCGGTGCATGTAAGATTTAATCACTAGGCACCTTCCTACCTTTTAGGTAAATCAAACTATGATTAAATTTCTTCTCCTCATCACTTTAAGTTCTTCAGTTTTTGCTTCAGAAAGGCTTGTGAAAATCTTTCAATTTAAGAATGGCGAGTCACTTGAACTGAAAGGTGATGCAAATTTAAAGGAACTCTCGAAAGAGCTCGCCCAGTATGGTCTTAAGGCCAAGGCTTTTGAAAACGGTAAAGGCAAGATCACAATGGGTGTTTATGAATATCCATTTGTTTTAAAGAGGTATCGCGAGGTCTGGATTTCTGCCATGACTGATACTGGATATGCCTACCTTCAAGTACTGACAAACAATCCTTATCCAGGATGGCTTAACGATGCTTATGGACACAAGGTACCAACAGAGAAAGCTGAGATCTATTTGAATGGTGCTTCATTTAAAGTGAGAGACATGGCCTTTTCTATGGGATCTCACAGCACTTATGTTCTTTACCCTTCCTATGAAGATTTAAGGATGGAGCACTTTGAAAACAAGTTAGTGAGTATCATGACTTTTCAAGGTGAGGCCCAGACCAGGGAATTCGATGAACAAACAGATAAGGCGCATGTCACCGCCCTTCTCAAAAAACTACATTTTGAACCAAAGCTTTGGGTCATTCGCAAAAAGTTGTCAGGTAAAATCGAAATTCCGTCATTTAAATGACGGTTAGCGATGTAATGACATTACATTCAAGAGCAATTATTATTACCCCATGTGCGCTGGGCACAGCTGCTGTAAATCTGCTGGTGAACAAAAATCTACATAGATTGAGTAAGTCCGGCCAGGATAGCCATAAAAAGAGGTCCTGCATCGAGTCTTGGACCATTTAGGTAACGAAGATGGTTAAGCGTA
>DATLXC010000040.1:0-106801 GCA_035575985.1 Bacteriovoracaceae bacterium
AGTACCCGGTGTTGCTAGCTTCTTAGCGAGCTGTGTTGGTTTCCTAAGGCACCCTTGTCTCTTTGTCTTCATCTTCCCTCTCTGCAGGGCGATGGATGGAATAAAACCATCTTGTATATTGCCCATGCTGGGCGCACAATATTTTGGCCATCGTGGCCAAAAAATTTTCCTTCGGAAAATCGAGTATTCGCCTGTTGATTAAGCTGAGCGTTTTTTGGGTTAGATAGAGGAGAATGGCGCTATTTAATCTGTAAAGCGCTCTAATTAATATCTGGGACAATTCAAAGAATTGTCCCGGACCAGTTCGAACTACAAAATACGCATCAAGCTTTCAAATCGAAGAGAACTTATTATCCCAACCAAAACCTAGTTAAAAAAGTTCTTACTATTAGAAATCGACGTCGCAATCCCCACCCCTACTCCAAACGTAAGCATACTCGATCCCCCATAACTCATGAGCGGAAGCGGAATCCCCACAATAGGTAGAAGCCCGGAAACCATCGCCATATTAATAAACGTGTGCCAGAAAAAGATCGACATGATTCCTATGACCAGGACGGAATCATAAAACCTCTGCACGGAAGAAGCCAGCCAGATAAGCCGCATGAAAAAGACCAGGTAGAGAATCACCAAAAACACAGATCCAAAGAATCCATGTTCCTCATTGAAGATAGCAAAAACGAAGTCTGTGTGGTTTTCAGGTAGGTAGCTTAAACTGGCCTGGGAAGAATTTTTAAATCCTTTACCAAAGAGCCTTCCGGAGCCGATCGCAATTTCAGACTGAATGGCGTTATAACCAGATCCTTTGGCATCTTCATATGGATCGATAAAAGTGTGAATCCTCTTTCTCTGGTATTCCTTGAGGCCGAAGTTATACATTAGTATGCCTGAGAATATTGCCATGAAGCCAAGGTTAACGATCGTTTTCCATTTCAGGCGCTTGAAGAATATCACCATGGAAAAGATGAATAATAAAAGCATTCCGGTCCCGAGATCCGGTTGAATAATAACCATCACGGCCGGGATACCGGTAATCAATCCGGGAATTATAAGATCTTTGAATCCTAATTGCCGTTCGGGATTTACCTTCGTGAAATAGCGGGCTAGGGCCAGGACTAATCCCATTTTCATGAACTCTGAAGGCTGCATCCTGATAGGACCCAAAACCAGCCAGCGTTGAGCACCCATACCGACCTTGCCCATTAAGAGAACGAGGAAAATCAGGAAAAGTGTCACAGCAAAGGCCAGGTAAGAAACTCGCTCAAAAGTCTTGGGATTAAGAAAGCTAATGCAAATGGCGACACTTACTGAAATGAAGAACCATATTATTTGAGACTTATAGAGTTCGCCCAGGTGATCTGACTGGCTATGAGTCGCTGAGTAAAGGTTCAGTACTCCAACCAGAAAAATGGCGGACATGCTTCCTATAAAACTAAAATCGTAGCGTTTTAATAATTGTAATAATGTTTGCTTCAAGAAAAACTCCTGTTAATCATGATCAGCTGCTGCTGCCGGTGTGGGCGTTATAGTTTTTGGGGCAGAAGCCTTAAGCGACTTGATCCAGCTATCTTTTATGGTCTTATCTTTTTCCAGATTCTGGAGATACATCTGAGGATGATACTTCTTCATGTATTGAGATATAACGGCTTCTACTACTGGTGTAGCGGCACTTGATCCGTGACAACCGTGCTCTACGATGGCGGCAGCTGCAATCTTTGGATTATCATAGGGAGCAAAGCCAACAAAGAGACCGTGGTGGCGGGATTCATAATCCATGTTCTCACACTTCTGGTAAACCTTGTCAGCACTGGCACCTTTAACCTGGGAAGTACCAGTCTTACCTGCCATGAGAATTCCCTGGCCTCGACGGTGGAAAGCAGTTCCCTTCGGATTATTTACAACCTGAAAGAGACCTTCACGAACAAACTTCAAGGTCTTCTCATTTTTCATTGTGATAGATGAAAGCAACTCTGGAGTAAAAGTCTTAACCAGTTCGCCTTTAGTATCGTAAATATCTTTCACAACGTAAGGCCTGTAGATCTTTCCACCATTTGCAATGGCCGCATAGGAAGTGGCCATTTGAATAGTGGAAGCGAGAACATATGACTGGCCGATGGCACACGAAAGAGTTTCACCCGGCTGCCACTCCTGTCCATATCTTTTTCTCTTCCATTCTTTAGTCGGCATGAGGCCAGTTACTTCCCTTGGAAGTGAGATGCCGGTTCTTTCACCAAAGCCAAATGCCTTGGCATATTTATGGATGGAATCAATATCCATGCGATTAGCAGCTTTCTGAAAAAACACGTTACAAGATTCCCTGATAGCCTTGACCAGGTTGGTTGGTCCATGTCCTTCTTTCTTCCAGCAGTGATAAACTTTTCTTCCCAGACGGAAAGATCCACCGCAATTCA
The DNA here is from genome assembly GCA_035575985.1 of Bacteriovoracaceae bacterium. Lineage (GTDB taxonomy): Bacteria > Bdellovibrionota > Bacteriovoracia > Bacteriovoracales > Bacteriovoracaceae > Peredibacter. The sequence continues at coordinate 2,412 of DATLXC010000040.1, forward strand.
CTTCAGTCCTTTCGTCAATTTCGCCTTCTTCAAATGCTGCAATACCGGTTATTGCCTTGAAGGTGGATCCGGGAGAAAAGTGTTCCTGAATATTTCTGTCTCTTAGTGGATGCTCTTTGTTCTGGACCAGACTTCGCCAATATTCAGGAGTGAGGCCGCGGGAAAATTGCGAAGGATCAAATGATGGGCGCGAAACCATGGTTAGAACTTCACCAGATTCAATATCGAGGGCGATGATTCCGCCTACTTTGTCTGCGAGTGCATTATAGCCGGCAATCTGCATATCACGGTCAATTGTGAGTTTTACATTCATACCTGAAAGGGCCTTCTCGTCTTCAATGCCCTTGAAAAGATTGTCGGTGTTGATATAGCGCTTTCTTCTTCCACGGGCATCAACCTCGACAAACTCATGGCCATTTTCCCCACGTAGGAATTTGTCCAGTTGTTCTTCGATGCCAAACTGTCCAATGAAGTCACCCAGGCGGTAATCCCACTTGTCACGTTCCTTCAGCCTGGGGAGCTGAGTTTGTGAGATTTCAGAAATATAACCAAGAAGGTGAGCTCCAACTTCCTTGTCCCGGTATTCCCTGGAAATAAATGTATCAACACTGATGCCAGGGAGGTCTGCATTCTGAGTTTCAATCTTGGCCAGCTCATCAAACGTGATGTTCTTCTTTACAATGATTGGTCGATATTTTGCCTGATTGGAATTCTTCTTCAGGATTTTGGTTAAGCCGGGTACGTCGGTACTTAAGATCTTTGCCAGCCTCTCCATTGTCTCTTCTTTTTCAAGCAAGAATTGTGGAGTTAGAATGGCATCAAATCGAGGAATATTATCAACCAATAACTGGTCATCCCTGGAATAGATGAGACCGCGTGGGGCCCACACAACTTCCTTGCGAAGACGGTTCTGGATTGAATAATTATGGAGCGTTTCACCCTTGTAAACTTGCAGGTACCATAGGCGAGCAAGGATGAGACCGAATGCAGCAGTTATTATATAAGAGATGAGTGTAGCTCTCTCTTTGTGAATCTTGACGAGTTCTTCTTCTCCGAACATATCTAAATTTCAACTCCCCTCGGGCCGCCTTCACTTGGGATTTTCCAGATTATGCCAAGAATCCAGAAAAGCACTGGTGAAATCAACGACAACAAAATACTACCAGGAACAAAAGTCCATAGGATCATGCCGAACTTTTCGAAGTCACTTATCTTCAGGCATATAACCAGGGTGACTGTGACAAACCAGATGACCTGAAAGAGCTGTACTGTAAACATAGTCATTATTGCAGACGTTAAATGGAGAAGTTCTTTCAGGTAATTTGCAGAAGCCAGGACCACCAGCCCTGCCAATGTGCCTAAAGCCCAGCCTTCGATAGAAAATGCTGAATGGATCATCTGCAGACCAAGTATCATCCAGGGAACCATTGGTGAATCAAGCCTGATGGCCAGGAATAAAATAATCAATACATTGAAAGTCAGTCGGTATTCTCTCCAGCCAAAAGCTGGCATAAGTGAGGAAGTCACAATTTCAAGCCCGACTAACAATGCAATAGTAATGGTAAAAGCAAAAAGAATCTGGGAAAAACGCATTCTCATTTGGTCGTCTCCAATCCAACTTTGGCTTCCGTCGGAATAAGCACCAGCACTTCCTCGAGCTTATCAAAGTCAACACTTGGAACAACCTCTATAGAAAGAGTCATGCCGAAGTTTTCCTTGGAAATATCAGTGATCATTCCGACTTTAACGCCTTTAGGATATATCCCGCCCACACCTGCGGTGATGAGCTTATCTCCTACTTCAACCGGCTCATTTCTCATGACGTATTTTAATGCGCACTTAAAGCTCATTACACCCTCAACAATTCCGTGGGTTCGTGTGCGTTCAACCACCACATCTACTCGATTGTTTTGGTCAAGAATCGTAAGTACATCTGAATAATTAGGCATAACCCGATATACATAGCCCACAAGGCCATTATCAGTAATAACCGGGGACATGACTTTTATTCCGTGATCTGTTCCTTTATTAAGACGAATCACTTTAAACTCATTGGCCGAGTCCCAACCTACAACTTGTGCAAGTACTTTTTCTTGACCCATTTCCTCAGAATAATTTAGCAGTCCCTTCAGGCGAAGGTTTTCCTTTCGGACCTCTTCCATAGTGAAGATATCACTCTCCAGACGCGAGATTTGCTTCTTCAGGACTGAATTTTCCTTACTGGTATTCACAATTAAGAGGTAATTTTCCCAGAGCGAAGAAAGGTTTTTCTTGGAACTGGCCAAGCTTTCCTGCATAGGAGAAACGACTTCCGTAACCATACGATGAAACATAGTCGGATCATCCATATTGAATTTTTTCTGCGAAATGCCATAGATTGCCAACACTCCCACCACGAGATTATTGACAACTTTTGTCTTTGAAGATTCTTGTATAAGTTTCAAGCTTGACCCTTGTTGCTTAATGTTCAAATACAGTAAACGAATTCTTGCCGGTCGCCAATGAAGTTTCACAGATAAAGTCTTTGACCTCACCCCTTCTTCCCCGATAAAATAACTTGCATTATTTAGTTCAAAGGAAATTCATGAAAACTGCCTTCGCCAGCAAGATGTCTTATTTCATTCTCACATTCCTCTTTTTGATCATCATCGCGAGCTTTCTGTTCAGCGGTTTTGACAATTTTAGTATGAGTGGAGCCGGTAAGCACGTAGCTACCGTGGATGGAACCCCTATTAGCACTAAGGAGTATCAACAAGCGCTTACACGCCAGATTGAATTCTTTAACCAGATGATGGGTGGAAAAGGTGGCACTTTAACTGCCAAGCAACTCGAGGAAATGGGCATCAAGCAATCAGTACTTAATGGTCTGGTACAGCAAAAGCTTATTCTAAATGCTGCTGAGCAGATGGGATTCGTTGTGTCATTGGATGAAGTGAAAAACGAAATTAAGGGAATGCCTTTCTTTAAAACCCAGGATCGATTTGACGTAAATCTCTATCGAAACATGCTGCAAGGCAACGGGTACATTCCTACTCAATTTGAGGAGTTAGTAGCAAATGACCTTAAACAGAAGAAAGTGGATGGTCTCTTCAATTCCACACTAATTTCTGAAAACTTCGTGAAAGATGTCATGCGCTTCAAGAACAATGTTGTCGTATTGGAAGGTGTGAAAATCAGTCGGCAATCTCTGGCACCGCTTGTCTCTGTTTCCGAGCAGGAAATTAAAGACTATCTAAGCAAGCCTGAAAACCAGAAGAACCTTGAAACAATCTACACTGACAACGCTTCAAAATATAATCAAGCGGCTGAAGTGAAGGCCAGACACATCCTGATTCAAGGCGATGATGCCAAGAGCTTGGCAAAAGTAAAAGAACTTAAGTCGAAAGTGAATACTAAGAACTTTGGCGAAGTGGCCAAGATTGAAAGCCAGGATCCGACCGGCAAGGCCAATGGCGGAGACCTCGGATGGTTCTCGGCAGGAAGAATGGTTCCTGAGTTTGAATCAGTAGCTTTCACCATGCCGAAGGGTACAATTTCTGATCCCGTTAAGACGCAGTTTGGTTACCACCTGATTTACGTTGAAGATAAAAAGCCTGCTTCATCTAAGCCGATCGCAGAAGTAAAAGAAGAACTTGCCCGTATGGCGATCCAGAAAACCAAAGCTCAGGATCTGGACCAACTTCTTAAAACAGAGACAGATCGCCTGAGCAAAGCTTTGGCCGCAAACGATCTTGCTACAATTGAAGCTACGTCTAAGAAAGTTGATGGTCAGGTCTTTAAGGCCACTGAAGTTAACCAATATGATCAGCAGCTAGGACAGGCTCCCCTGTCACCAGCAGAAGCTGATCAGATTTTTAAGGCCGAGGCCGGTAAAGTAATCAATTTCAGTAATCCAGGTAGCATCTATTTGCTTAAAGTGGTCTCTCGCAAAGAAAATCCAGAAGTTACTCCTGAGAAGCTGAAAGCTGAATTAACTGTGCAAAACCAGACTTTTAGCCGCAAAGTCAGGGAAGAATTGCTTCGTGTAATGAACAATAAAGCAAAGGTTGTCACCAACCCTGCATTGTTGTAAGTTACCGCGCAATAGTTAAGGAGCTGCCATATGGCCGATAAAAGCGCGCGATTCAGTGAAAATATCCCGGGGAAATACTTCGTGGATGATTCTTGTATTGCCTGCGACGCCTGCTGTGTGGAAGCTCCCAAGTTCTTTGCTATGAATGATAACGAAGGCCATGCCTTCGTTAAGCTCCAGCCTCAAACTCCTGAAGAAATGAAAGATGCTGAAAATGCACTGGCGGCTTGTCCGGTAGAGGCAATAGGTAACGACGGCTAGTCTCTGGCCCCGGCACATAGCTTTGAAGCTTCTTTAATTCCCAGATTTAATCCACTAATGTCCGTAACGTTCCCAAAACATTTAAATGTATTTTCGACCTTCACTGTTCCTGAGCACAGATGAGTTGCGTCTTTCAGAGGAATAGTCTTAACGGCCTTATCAAAGCAGGCCTTAGTAGCTACTTCATCTACAACGGCTGCACAAAGTTCTACAGCTGCTTTTGTTGTAAGACCAAGTCCACTCATGACGTTGTTAAAACAATCCACCGTTTTTTGAGTACTTTCTACTCCGGCACATAACTTAATCGCGTCTTCCTCTGAAAGGTTAAGCTCAGATGGTGATGTTACGAACTCAAAGCAATCCCTGGTGATATCTGGATTATGAGTACCGGAGCAAAGCTTAGCTGCATTTTCAACAGGGAGTTTGAGACTTACATCTACTAAGCAATTTTTTGTAAGTTCAATGTCAAAGGTGCCCGAGCACAACTTTACTGCAACATCTACTTCAAGAGTTTTAAACATCTCTTGGTAACAGGTTAACGTGCGTTCAGAACTTATTGCTCCTGAACATAGTCTCACTGCATTTTTAACAGTTAGTGAACTTATCGCACTATTATAACAGTCTGTTGCAATGGATGCGAAGGCCGCTTGGCTTATAACTACCAGAAGAATAATTCCTATTTTCATGAATAAAGAATAGAACAAACGTGAGATTGGGACAAACAAAGAGGGCGGCCATCATTGGCCGCCCTCTCGGAGTTTAGGAGTTGCTAGGAGCTAGGACAATTATCTCTTAATGTTCAGAACTTCCTGCAGCATCTGGTCAGATGTTGTGATGGTTCTTGTGTTCGCCTGGAAGTTACGCTGAGCTGCCATCAAGCTGATAAATTCAGTGGCGATATCAACGTTAGACTGCTCGATTGACTTAGAGATGATTTCTCCGCGTCCATCAGCACCCGGCTTACCGATAGCGGCCTGGCCAGACTTACGGCTTTCCTTGAAGAGGTTCTTACCTGTCTTGAAGAGACCTTCGTTATTTTCAAACTTGCTTACAGCAATCTGAGCGAGTTCGCGCTGAGTACCGTTGTCATATACCGCTGTAAGAACACCGTCATCATTGAATGACATTGAAGCAAGTGTTGCAGCAGAAGAACCGTCTGCAGTGTGACGAGACACTGAAGATTTAGAACCGAATTGAGTGGCAGCATCAAGACCAGTTCCGCCATCTTTAATAGATGCACCGAAATCGATGTTGATTTTCTGGCCGGCAGCAGCGCCCTTGTTGAAGTTAAATGCGTTCTGGCCTGGAACTTCTTCCAGAAGGACACCCTTAGCATCAAACTTAAGCTGGCCATTGCCCATTTCCATCATCTGGCCCGGAACTCCGCCCGTGGCGTCAGCACCATCAACCATTGCATGGTATTCCCATGTCGCGCCATCAGCGATCTTATTGAAGTATGTAGTTACTAAGCGGGCAGTTCCCACGCTGTCGTAAACAGTCATTGATGTATTGAAGTTAGAAGTCTTATCAGGCTTAGTTGGATCGAAGACCTTGATTGGCTCGCGAGAATCAAGGTTCATGCGCATCTTAACTTCTGAAGTTGGAGTAGCAGCGATGTTAGTATTTCCAAGCTTGATTGAATCCAGCTTGTTTGTGATCGCGCCCTTTTCATCGGCCTGGAAACCCTGGACTTTATATCCGTCTCCGTTAACCATGAAGCCTTCTTTATCGAAGTGGAAGGCACCGTCACGAGTATATGCTTTACCAAATGGAGCATTTACCTGGAAGAATCCGTTACCGTTAAGGGCAAGGTCAGTAATGTTTTGTGTACGAGCAACAGTTCCTTGAGTGAACTGAGGAGTGATGTGAGCAAGTTTAGTACCTGAACCCATCTGGTCACCGCCGTCGATTCCTTTAAGGGAATTTGCGAGCATATCTTGAAATTCTGCGCGTGAATTTTTGAAACCGTTGGTGCCGGCGTTAGCGATGTTGTCACCGATAACTCCCATTGCTGAACCAGCTGCGCCAAGACCTGTAACACCGATGTTAAAAGACGAAAGAATACTCATGACTGCCCCTTGGAAACATTTGAGGGGATTTGAGAACTACAGTCTCTCATCCAATGGCTTCCAAAAAGGACCAGCCAACCTCAGTTAATATTTAAAACTCCTAAACACTCCCTACATCATGAAAATTGTCGAATCAATTTTCGTAAAAACATTCTCGTTCATGCTGTTTCTATCTACAGCTGTAACCACCGTGTTTTTATCCACGTCGACAACATATGCAGCCTTCTGTGTGATCACAAGAGAGTCATGCCCGCCCTTACTCCTGAGCTTGCTGATGCCTTCCTTGATCTTCATGAACTCGTTGCTATCAAGATCAATATTTCTTTCCTGCAGTCTCTTCATGGCATGAGATGAAACCTGGACTTCCTGTCCAAGGTGACTTCCATTTACCTGAGGCTGCGGTAAATCTTTCTTCGAGAGCTGGTCAACCAACCCTTTAAACTCACTCTTCTCTCCCTGCTTAAGCGCGTTTGTTTTCTCTGCCTTCTGAACATCAGAAGGTAGTGAAGCAACGTTTGGAATTAAAAAGCTGTTTATCTTTGCCATATTATTCGTAAATCCCCGCGTTCTCCGAATAAGCATCTAGTGCTTTATTCACTTGAACGTTCTTAGAAGATTGTACCATGGGGGCTACCTGGTCCGATAGTCCGGTAAGACTTGCCGCGCTATGCGTCTCAGTGTTTGCCGTATGAAAACTTGCTACGTCACGCAAGTAAACTTTTTGTCCATTAACTGAAAGTACTGGCTCACCTTCATCGAAAGTTACACTTTGTACAATGCCGGTTGCTTCAGTTTTAGTTCCAACTTCATTACCCTTTTCATCCCAAGCCTTGACCTGAGCGCGGTAATTTCCTTTCACTGCTGGTGCACCATCAAGTTGAACACCATCCCAAGTTGCCTGGTGAGCTCCTGCAGATAAACCTTCCTGCCACATTTCACCAACAACGTTGTTTTTTTCATCAAGCACACGAACCATGACTTTTGCAGCCCGGCCATCGAGCTTGAAAAGTATGTCGCCCGGATCTCCACTCTCTTTCAAGGTGATGGTTGATCCGTGAGTAACAACTTTTTTTCCGACAAATGAAGCTGCATAGAACTTATCTTCAATTGCCTGGTTTTGATTTGTCTTGTCGAACTTGCTGTTCAGGGCAGTCAATTGCTCAAGTTGTGAAAACTGGGCCAACTCTCCTGTCAGTTTACTCTGATCCATCGGATTCATCGGGTCCTGGTTTTGCAACTGGAACGTGAGGAGTTTCATAAACTCGTCTTTGCCCATTTTATTATGATCGCCCTCTTTGTAGAGAGTGCTCTTAGGCTTGTAACCAGTGGCCTTATTAATGATGTCTTCTTTGATTTGTTTTTCTGACTTGCCATTGCTGCCGGCAAGGCTTTTTGGACCAATTTCTACCTGGCTGTACTGAACTTGCTGATTAGTAACTGGACGACCGATTTCAGGCATTACGCAGCTTCCTTATTTAAAAGGTTCCAAAGCTCTTTGCGTTTATCCTGCTCGTGGCGGCGTTGATTTTGTTCTGAACCGAAGTTCTTCTCACCACTGCTACTCTGCTTGCTTCCCTGCTGGTTTGATTCAAAGTCACTCTTGGCAGATTGTGATGGAGTCTCAACTTTGATGTCAGAGACACTGATGCCGGCCTGACTTAAGTGAGAGAAAAGTTCCTTGGAATTCAGGTTGAAGAAGTTCTTGCCTTCAGCTGAGTGAGTTCCGATGTTGATTGCGATGTCTTGAGAAATACCCTGGCCTTTACGGACAGTGATATCAATCATGCCTAGCTCATCATGGTTCATGCGCATAGTGACTGTAGGTTCTTTAGCGGCCTTGGCCTGGACTATGTAATCAGAAATCTGAGTCATGATAGCATTTGGCTGGTCAGACTTGATATCAGACATGTTAAAGACTTTCGAAACGTGTGACACGTCAGAAAGCTTAGGCTGTGATTGCTCTTTTAACATATCGAGGATGAACTGCTGAGAGTTGACACTCTTGTTAGCTGCTCCATCTGCTTTTTGTGCTTCAGTTACAACTTCAGTTGCTTTGAGGTTATTTTCAAGTAATGACTTAAGGGCTTCTGGCTTCATGCCATAACCGTTGGCAGGCATCGCCTTCTTCGCAGCAAGATTTTTCTGGGCGACGAAGTCTTCCATATTCATAAGCTGAGGATCTATTTCAGCTTTAGTAAGTTCAATTGCAGGTGCCCTACCGTTTACTTGTGGACTCTTCAACATGGCCTGGCTGATTTCTGCTTTCAGCTCATCAGTCTCTGCTGATTCAGGAACTTCACCATTAGCTAATTGCATGATTTGTTCGTTAGTCAGCTTAACAGGTGTTTCAATATTGGCCGAAGGATCATTCAAAACTTCCACACCCTTTGTAAGGGCCGGATCAAATACTTTCGGGCTTACCGCTTCAGGATTTGATTCTGGGAGATTGTTAATGAGTGTTGATGGTTTCTGAAGAAGTTGGTCATCTGCAATCTTAACTGGCTTAACTGCAACTTCGTCTTCTGAGGTAGCGGCATCCAGCTCATTGGCGAACTCTTTTTTCTCAGACGAACCCTTCAGCTCAGACAGGAGATTTCTCTTCCCCTGTTCTGCAACCTTAGGAGCTTTCGCTGCCTTTGGTTCTACTGCTGTTGGTTTAGATGCCTGTATCATTGGTTCCCTTTAAGTGGTCCTACAGCTATTCTGCATCAGGTCGGGGTCGCTTTAAAAGCCGGGCAATATCTTCCGTCCTAATACTTTAATTTTTTATTGGGGGCGGGCAAAGGTTGCCGATTTTCAAGTGCGAAGTTTCAATAGAAAGTGAGGCTTTTCAGGTGTCTCCCATAGGGAAAATGGTGGTAAATGCGTAAATCAATCAAAGGATTTAACCATGGACCTGCGCTACCTAATCGACTCACAATTGCTGAAAGACACCTATTCTTTGGTTCAAAATGAACGTGAGCAGACAACAACCATACTTCATCATCTATGTGAGATTGACCGCAGGAAGCTTTATTCAGATATCCGATGCTCTTCGCTCTATGACTATTGCACGAGAGTCCTGGGCTATGCTGAGGCCAGTGCACAGAGGAGAATCAGGGCTGCTAGACTGATGCTGGAGTTGCCTGAAATTGAAGTGCAAATAGAATGTGGTCGATTGAGCCTTAGTAATATTGCCCAAGCTTCAACATTTTTCACTCAGGAGAACATCACTGCGCTTGAGGAGAAAAAAGAAATCCTGGCGGAGCTTGAAGGTCTCACACGTCGAGAGGCAGAAAAAAGGCTTTTTGAAATTTCCGGGAATGAAATCCCTGCCAGAGAGAGTAAAAAGCGGATTAGTGACACAAAAAATATTGTCTCGATCATCCTGACTGATGAGACGTTGGAGAAATTAGATACAGTGAAGGGCCTTATTGGTAAAAATCTATCTCAGGAAAAATTAATTAGTATGATGGCGGATATTGCGATTGAGCGTATTACAAAGAAAAAATTTAAATACGACTTTGCTGCGATGTGACCTCCGCCGGCGGAGGTTGGGATTTATTTCTTCATTAACAAATACATTCGCTGCAACTTAGCAGAAACATCTTTGTCCATGAAGTTAAATATCTTGGATGCTTTCTTCGAGTCAATTGACTGAAGGATTCTGACAGCGATTTCAGATTCCTGCACAGAAAGGACTTCGGCCGCTTTCTGGGGTTTCATATTGGAGATCATGTCTACCAACTGCCCGATGCGACCTTTGCTCTCTTCTTCGTTCTTGTCTACGCAACCTATGAAGGCACGCTGCTTGGTTGAAAGATCAGCATATTTCTTAGCGAGGTCATCCTCCGTCACTTTTAAGGCGTCCATTTGTTTCTGGAGTTCAAGTTCCTTGAGCTTCAGCTCTTCTTCCTTATCCAGGATTTCCTTGGTGAGGTCGGAGACGGACTTGTTCTTGATGGTATCTACTTTCTTCTTAACTTCTTCGTTTACCTTCTTGATGAACTCCTGTTCGTTATAACTTTTTGCCGGGGCTTTAACTACCGCTGGAATTACAGCGGGAGCCGCGAAAGCACCATAGGTGCTAAGGGCAAGTGTCAGGAGAATAAGTCTTTTCATATGAGGCCTTTCTTATCTTGATCTTGATGATGTGACCATATTTGTGTTTGTTCTTCAACTTTCTGATCGATTTCCTTGTTCACGGCCTTGCGCCATTCCTGGAAATCTTTTTCCTTCAGGTTTTCGATAACCTTGAGCTCCCCTCTCAGTACTGCAAGCTCTTGCCTTTTAATTTCAATAGCTTTTTCCTGGCGGAGTTTATAACCAAGGAGAAGCTGGATATTTCTTTCCTTCCCTTGAACTAACATCGGAAAGGCCTGTAATCTTCCGCCCAGCATACCCTGCTTTAGTGAGCCTTCCTGGATCTGGTAATACTTATCGATTTCCTTGCGATCATGCTCAAGCTGGGCAAGTATTCGATCAAGTTCAATAATCATCTGTCCAAGTTCAGTCCGGCAGTTCTCTTCTTTGAGCTTTCTGAGTTTATGGACTGGTTCTAGGCGAAATTGGTAGCGTTTGATCATTTATGCTTACCTATAGCTTGGGTCCATCGCCTTCTCTGCCTTGCGTGCTATTTCCAGCATTCGGTCAAAGAGTTCGTCGATGGTATAGCTCTCTTCCACTTGCTGGCGTAAAAGCTGGGTGATGTCTTCATTAATGATAATTGCTTTATCAACCTTTGGATTAGAGCCGCGGGCATAGGCGCCAACACTGATCAAGTCTTCGGCTTCCTTATAAGCTGCCATCAAGTCCCGAAGGTGGCTGGCCACAATCTTATGCTCTTTTCTGGCAACCTTAGGCATAACCCTGGAAATGGATCCCAGGACATCAATTGCTGGATAATGGTTTCTGGCGGCCAATTGTCTTGAAAGGATTATGTGACCATCGGAAATACCACGGACCGCATCTGCGATGGGTTCATCCATGTCACCACCTTCAACTAACACTGTATAAATCCCGGTTATTGTACCGGCACCTTTCTTGGTTCCTGCTCGCTCCATTAACTTTGGAAGCTTGGCAAAAACACTTGGCGTATATCCTTTCTGTCCCGGAGGTTCCCCGGTAGATTGGGCAATTTCACGGTTTGCCATGGCAAAACGGGTTATTGAATCCATCATAAGGAGGACATCAGCATTCTGGTCGCGGAAATATTCTGCGATCGTAGTTGCTGCGTAAGCGGCTTTCGTCTTGATGAGCGCGGATGTATCGGAAGTTGCAACAACCACTACTGATCGCTTCAGGCCTTCTTCTCCGAGGTCTGACTGGATGAATTCAAGGACCTCACGTCCTCGTTCTCCGATGAGAGCAATTACGTTAATGTCTGCATTCGTATTACGGGCTATCATACCCATCAGGACTGACTTACCTACTCCGGATCCTGCCATAATAGCCAGACGCTGGCCCTTTCCTGCGGTGATAAAACAATTGATAGAGTTGATACCTGTATCAAGTGGTTCACGTATTGGAGGCCGGTCGAGTGGATTAATTGGTGTCCCGAAAATGGAGCGTTTTTCAAATGGTCCAGGGATAGGGCCCTTGTCATCCATAGGATTGCCCTGGAAATCTACTACCCTGCCCAGCATGCCGGCGGAAACGCGGATTTCAGTAACGATATCTTTCAGGTGGATTTTAGTCTGGGAGTTAATTCCGGAAATTTCATTGTAGGGCATAACCATACAGTTCTGCCCGTTGATCGCAACAACTTCACCAAGTGAAGTCTCGCCATTCTCTGCCACAAACTCAACGTTGCTTCCAAGGACTGCCCTTGGAACAGTCGCTTCAAAGACCATGCCTTTTGAGGCAAGAATCTTGCCGATCTTTTCATAAGGAACGCGATTTTCGATGTGACGTAAGATTTGATTGAGGTTCAGGTCCTCGTTACTCATTTCCATTCACCTGCTCAAAAATCTTGTCGATGTTTTTAAAGACACCTTCAAGTGAGCCGTCGATGAGGCCGTTTTCAGATTCCAATATAATACCCGGATAAGATAGTTCCGTGACAATCTCAATTCTTACGTTAGATAGTGCGCCAAGCTTTGTTTCGACAGCACTGAGAACTTCAGGCATCTGCGCGAAGTTGTTCTTACCAACCTTAATGATCAGGTTTCTTCGTGCATTGAGTTCAAGAACAAGCTTTTCCAGAAGACCTTCAAGATAGGTTTTCTCGTTAACTTCTTTAAGAATAATCCACTTGGTAAAACGCTTGATGAAACTGCGGATTTCCTTATGATTTTTTTCGACAACTACTGCTGATTGATTCTGAACATGGTCAAGAACCTGAACCAGGGCTTCCAGCTTTTGATTAGCAGTGCCCTCAAATTTCATAAGAGCTTCTGCGTGACCTTCCTTGAGGCCCCTTTGTAATCCTTCCTCATAAGCTTGCTTATAAGCTGCAGCTAAACGCTTATCAACTTCATTTTCGATTGTAGATTCAAGGTCATTTTTTTCCTGCTCCGCAAGACCGCGGGAGTTCCTTACCTGGCCATCTATTTGGAAAGCCATGTTCTTCTCAAAAGATCTTTCCTTACGGATGGTTTCATCTGAAGGACGTTGTGAATTAAATGGCTTGCCTTCAATAGTATTGAAGTTAAAGTTCTCAAATTTTGGCTGGGCCACAACGTGATCACCCTTAAGATCTGAGAACTCAAAAGTCTTAACATCAGAAGCATTGTACTTTTGCATAGGTCAAACCCTTTAGACGAACGTGTCGCCTTCTCCACCACGGGAAATGAGAGCTTTGCCCTTAACTTCAAGGTCTTTAAGCTGCTGCACGATTTCCTGCTGGGCTTTCTCCACATCGGAAATCTTGGTAGGCCCCATGGCGTCCAGGTCTTCCTTGAGGAGGGTTGCTGCACGATTGGACATATTCTTGAAAAGCTTCGTACGAACTTCGTCCGGAGCTGTCTTTAGTGAGATAACAAGCTTCATGTTGTCCACGATCTTGAGAAGTTCCTGGATACCACGATCGTCCACGAAGACCATGTCTTCGAACACGAACATGAGTTTCCTGATTTCCTCTGCGAGTTCCGGATCTTTCTCTTCCACGCGGGCCATGATGTTTTTCTCTGAAGCCTTGTCCATGAGATTGAGCATGTCTGCAATAGGTTCGATACCGCCAAGCTGTTGCGTATCGATAGAACCCAGGGTCGAAAGCTCAGTCTTAAGAACATCATCCAGCTGGGCAATAAGCTCAGGAGAAACGAAGTCAAGGTTGGCCACACGAAGGACCACTTCGGCCTGGAGACCTTCAGGTAACTTACGAAGAACATCCACTTTCTTCTCAACCGGCAAGTGAGCACAGATGAGGGCGATAGTCTGGGGATGCTCGTTGATGAGGAAGTTAGCAAGAGTACGGGTATCCACAAGCTCAAGGGACTCAAGTGTGTTATTGTTTCCAACATCCACGATCTGACCAAGGAGCTGCTTGGCGCGGTCTTCACCCAGGGTGCTCAGGATGAAGTCACGACCTTTGTTTTCTGAGAATAATAATTCAGAGTCCTCATTGATGGATGAGTAGAATTCTTCAAGGACTTTCTTCACCATCCAGATGGGTGATTTAGAAAGTGCTGACATGGTATTAATCATGCGCTTAACATCATTGTCTTTCATGTGCTTGAAAATCAACTTAGTGATGGTCGGACCCAATGCCGAAAGCAAAATGCCCGCCTTCTCCTGACCGGAGAGGAGAGCATATTGAACATCTGGTTCTAAGGTTTTATCTTCAGCCACTATCTACTCCTGCTTAAGCAATTTCTTTTTGTGAGTCAGCTGAGTGGATCATTTCGTGCACTACTTGTGCTGCTTTTCCAGGGTTGGCTTCAACCAGGGAAATGATCTTCTCTCTCAACATATTTCCTTCGATCTTCTCCGGATTGAGCTTGTCTTCTATTGAAGGAAGCACATCCTCGAGACCAGGCAGGCGTTGATTTGCCTGAATCTTCTCCAGCTCCTCGATCGTCTTAGGCAAGAAGTCCTCGATGCTTTCCACCGAGTTCTCTGTCAGCCATTGGATGAACGGACGCACTACCATAAAGAAGAATAATGAAATTATAGCACCGATCATGAGGTACTTGGTGATGTTTTTCATGAGTTCGCGATTCTCGCGTGCACGCATGATTGCTTCCATCTCAGACAAATCTTCCTTTGCGAACTCCATGTTCTTGATAACAAGCTTGTCCCCTCTCGCCTGGTTGATACCAAGAGAACTGGACACAATTTGTTGGAAGTTCTGAAGCTCTTCTTCTGACCAGGCCTGGTACTTCGTGACGTTCACACCATCATCGTTAACCATCGGGATACCGTTCTTGTCCAGAACTGGAACCTTCTTACCATCAACCATTACGGCCACAGACATATTCTGAATTTCAGCAGTCGGCTTCTTTGACTTTGTTACGACAGAAGGCACGGCCATATTTCTAGTAACGAGTGACTTATCAACATCGTTTCTTGTTTCAGGAATACCAGGCTGCGGAGTCTCACCCGGAAGGTTTGAACGCGCTCCCGGAATTCCTTGCGGCGAGGGACGAACACCAACCATCTTCTGCTCATTACGAACTTCGGAAACAACCGCAGCGTTTTCTGAATCGTAAGTAGTCTGGGTTTCATATTTTTCAGTAAAGTCCATACGAAGGGCCACTTTAGCAATGACCTTACCTTCACCGATTACCCGTGAAAGTATCTCTTCAACTTTCTTTTCATATTGAGAATTAAGTCTGGTTTCAAGGGCAATACGGTTAGCTGTCTCAGTCGACATCTGGTCGCCGTCATTCTCTGAAAGCTTCTTACCGCGGGAATCAATAACGACAACGTTATGTGATCTCATTCCATCAACTGATGAACTTACCAGGGACTGAATCCCCTTAACTTCATCATTAGTCATGACAACACCACGCTCAACATCAAGAACAACCGAACCACTTGGTGGCTTGCGCTCAGAGACGAATGGCGAATGTTCCGGGATTGATAAGTGAAGGCGGGCGCGTGTTACACCCTTGATGTGCATGATAGTCTTAACCAGCTCCCCTTCAAGGGCACGTTGTTTATTGATCTTCTGAACAAATGAAGTAGTTCCGAATGCCTGCTTGTCAAAAACTTCATAGCCAACTGTGCCTGTGAAGTTTACACCTCTTTTGGCAATCTCAAGGCGCCAGATTTCAACATAGTCCTCGGGAACCAGGATGGTCTTGCTTTCATCCTTAATTTGATAATTGATTTTTCCTTCTTCCAGCATCCTTGCGATGATGGCCGAATCTTCCTTCGTGAGGTCAGTGTAGAGTACCTTGTAATCTGTCTTGCCTGACCAGATTACAATACCAACCATGGTCGCCACCAATAGGCCTGCAATGGCGATAAATCCAAGTCTTCTCGAAGTATCGAGCGACCGGAAAAAGTCCACAAAGTTTTGCATCGTCTGCTGAATAAAACTATTCAAAGAATCCTCCTGATTCCATACGGGCCCTGATCAATTCCCGCGCGGCGGCCGCTATGATCAGATCTGCATCTTCATTATCTCGCGATAAGCATCAATCACTTTCGTCCTGACCTGGTTCATAGTCCTGAAAGAGATATCAGCTTTTTCTACAGCGAGCAGCGTTTCATGTAAGTTCTGGCTCTCACCAGAAGCTAGTTTCTCCATGGCCACATTGGCCTCTTGCTGGAGATTGTTAACTTTTCCAAGGGAGTCCTGCAAGAATTCACCGAATGATTTCGCATCTCCGGTTTCTCCAATACCACCATCTTTACCGGGACTACCGATCTCAGTGTTGATCTTGAAGTCATTATCGACACTGCGGCTCCAGCCTCTTGCATCAGATGTGCCAAGAGTTGAGCTAAAGCCAGCTACGTCTTTAATCGACATTAGTTACCTCTCCCGATTTCCAGCGTCTTCATCGCCATCTGCTTAGTGGTGTTGATCGCTGTCACGTTCGATTCATAGGCCCTTTGGGCTTCAATCATATTTGCCATTTCTACCATCGGGTTAATATCCGGCATGGCAACGTATCCTTCGGCATTCGCGTCAGGATGAGCTGGATCGTGCTTGAAAATAACCTTATCAGTATGAATAACTTCAGTCGCGTGGACAGTCTGTGCATTCTCTGCCAGCTCTCCTTCTAAGATCTCACCGAAACTTTCACGTGCCGGCTCTGATCCAAAGACAACTTCTTTACGACGATAAGGACCGCCTTCGGCTGTCCTCGTAGTCTGAGCGTTGGCGATGTTGGAAGAATGCGCCTCCATTCTTTTTCTCTGGGCCGCGAGACCCGAAGAACTGATTCTAAGGCTTGAAAGTAAATCCATCCATTACCTCGCTTACTTTTCTTGGTTGATGGCGTATTTCATAATACCCATCTTCTTGTTAATCAACTGAACCAGGGCATCGTACATCAGCTTGTTTTCTGCCATACGTGCCATCTCTGCTTCAACATCCACTGTGTTGCCATCTTCTGAAACAACACCGTTCGGATCATCATAAATCTCAGGCTCTAAGTTATCGAATCCACCGTTACCGACATTATGATGGCGACCATCGTTGGTATTCATCTGCATCTGCCCGTCCACGTCGAGGGCACGTGCCAGGGCCGCTTCAAAATCCATCTTCTTGGCCTTGAAGCCAGGAGTGTTTGCATTGGCGACGTTCGATGAGATGAGTTCTTGTCTCATCTCACGGAAGTTAAGTGCCGTCGTCAATGCCTTCAATGTCTTGTCGTTCACGTCCATTTCAGTGGCTCCAACAATTTAATTAGCGAAGATTGACGAAGTAACTAGTGCCTTCGCCTCTATATTCATTGATCTTGTTTCTGAGTGTGCGGATGGAAACTCCGAGGATTTTCGCAGCCTGTGTCCTGTTCTCAGAAGTAAATACCAGTGCTTTCTTGATAAGAAGCTTCTCGGCATCCTTGAGGGACATAAGCTTGAAACCGTCTTCGTCCATATCGCTTCCAACCAGCTCAACCTTGCGCTCACCCTGCTCAATTGCAGCGAGGTCAAGAGAAAGGCCTTCCATATTTGTAAGAGTCTTGCGGATAAAAGTCCGAAGCTCGCTTACGTTCTGGTTCCAGTTATAGTCTGATAGCTTACGGGCAGCTTCTTCGGCGAGTTCAACGTTTCCAGCTTCAGTTTCAGCTGCGAATTCATTGATAAAATGGCGAGCAATCAATTCCACGTCTGTTCCTCTTTCGCGGAGAGCGACTACGTCGATCTGTGCCCCGCTGAAGTAAGTATAGAGAGCGCGTGAGAACTTGCCTGCACCAACCAGCTTCGAAAGATTCTTCGAAGTAGTGGCGAGAATACGAACATCTAACTCATAGTCTGGCAGCTCTTGCAGGATAGTATAGATGCGTTTCTGAAATGTTTCATCCAGGGCATCAATATTGGCAAAAATTACCGTACCACCGTTGGCAACTTCTAAGACACCGCGGTTGAAACGACCTGTTTCATCATCACGGTAACCAAGAACCAACTTCTCAACAGTTTGTGAGTCAAATCCACAATCAACAATCTCAAGCCTTGCATTCTTTCTTACAGAATTGTTGTGGATGTAACCACCTAGAGCCTTTTTCCCTGATCCAGTCTCTCCGAAGATAAGAACTGGTGTTTTGGTAACAGCAACATTACGTGCTGTCTCCAGTGCGTGGTTAAATTTCGGGTGATTACCTACGAGCGCTAAACCTTGAGATAACATTAGACCTCCTGTCCGTTGTTAATGGGTTTTATATTTATAATTTCTTCTCAGCTAATTCCAAAGTTGTCAGTTCGCTCCTGCACATCTCCTTGATGTGAGAAGGTACTTCCTTATCAATCGTCAAAAGACTCAAAACCTCGCGACCCTCAGTGACCTTCGAATTCTTTATCAAGGATAACCCGTAAAGATATGCGACACGTGAGTTGTAAGGAGATTTTTGAAATTTCCCCCTAAACGATTTTGTCATATTTTCAAGCGCCTCCCATTCTTTGGACTCCCCCGCATAGGTTTCTATGAGTAGGTAGTTGATTCGCTCAGAGATATTCAAGATCGGTGCCGACTTTGAATTATCTATGTCCGAACTCAGGGCGCGCACGACTGCTTTGAACCTTTCCTGGTCTTTTAACTGATAAAGCGACTCAACATAACTCATTAAAAGATCAGCTGTTTGTCGTGGAGTCAGCTGGTTTTCAGGGTTCTGCTTAATTAGCACTTTTTCAAATTCCAGGACCGCATTCTGGTGTTGTTTCTGGTGAAAAAGGACCATCCCTAAATAATAAGGATAGTTAATTGAATCCCTAAGTGACACTGGATACGAGGCCAGCTTGCCACTAGCTGCTTCCCAGTCCTTATTTGCTACCAGGCGGATGAGAGATAGTTCTTCTATCAACTTATCTAGGTCTGTAGTCTTTATACGACTAACCCATAGTGGGAAATTTCGCTCTTCCAGGCCTTGTACTGCCTTTAGTCCTGCAAGGGCCCTGTCGTAACTTTTAAAGAGTCCAAGCTTGATATAGGCATCACAGACCACAAAGTTCATATAGGCGTTCTTAGCCACCTTAGTCTCATACTTATCTTTATACACTTCCCAGATCTTGACCACTTTCGCGTAGTTCTCTTTCAAATAAGCATCCTGAATTATTCCAAAGATAATTTCTGCGCCGTCACCTTCGAATACCCGTCTTTCTGCGGGACGAAGTGAATCAAGCGGGATTGAAGTCAGGTAAGACAAGGCCTTGTCGTATTCCTTAGTCGCAATGAAAAGGCGCAGTCTGGTTAGCCACAATAACTTCTTTAGATTCTGGTCCAGGGCCTTAGTCTCATCGGGAGATTGCTCAAGGAAGACGTCACTTTCAATATCGCTTTCATCCGGCTTGATCTTACGGGCAAGCCTCATGGCCACATAACGGATTTTAGCTTCATACCTGATCTCAGGAGAAGTGGAACGATCGATGGCATTTTTATAAAGAACCAGGACTTCCGTAGCAGGCTTGTCCATCAGCTCATAGGCAACGGCCATACGTAAACGTGCATGGGGGGCCTGCAAGAGATAAGAATATGAACTTATAAATTCATCATATATTCGGGTTGAAGCTGCATAGTCAGCATGCCTGAAATAGCTCTCTGCCAGGTTGTAAAGGATGGCCGGATGAACAGGCTTGGCGAGAGACTTCTCGAGTACCTTGTATTGCTTTATGAGTTCTTTGGTCTCGCCCTTGGATAACAAGGCAAAAGTCATATAAGCAAAGCCCATTTGCGCTGGAAGGATGCTTGCAAGTTTCTTATCAGACAGGAATTCCTGGATCTTCTCAACTTGCTTTAACTCTGTGAGTGCATGAAGGATGGTCAAGGCAGACTGAATAACCATCGTCTGGTCAAATTCAGCACGGGCACTGACAAAAAGCTGCTTGGCCAATTCAAGGGTCTTAACATGGTCTTTCTGGTCAGCATTGTACTGGATAAGATATCTGAGGATTGAAGACTTCAATTCATAGTCGTCAGTCAGGTCCTTGATATTTGCCAGGGTAACCATCGCTGATTGTGTAATACCACGGTTCGGCTTTGCCAGATTGCCTCTTAAGAGCGCATTCGCCTTGAGAAACTGGTTGGTAACGTAATTTGAATCACGATGGTACTTCTTCTCATAAAGGGTCACTGACTTGTTCATCAACCCCCACTTCTCCTCACGGTAGAAGTTTATGGTAAGTTGCATGTGAGCTTCTTTAGTGTCATCCAGGTTAACACGATCCTTAATCGGATAAAGTGAATCCGGAATCTTGGCAGCGATATTGATATCTTTTTCGAGCTGGGGAATCATGGGAGCATAATCCCACATGAAGCTTGCTCCATACCTGAAGTCCCTGAAGCCCGGGTTAGGCATGGACTCGTCGGCCCTTTCATTCGTAACTTCCACTGGGGAAAGCAGATTGCTCTTAGCTGTCAGCAGTGCGTTTTTATCCACTAACTTAACCGGGACATTCACCATTTTATTGGCAACAGTTGGCAAAGGAAGAAGTGTTGGAGCCTTAAAAGAAGAAGAAGATGAAGATGCATCAGAGACCAGGTCAGCATTTATCCAGAAATCCAGAATGTATTTTTTGTCTGCGTCCCGATAGAAAGAAAAAAGTTCAACTGAAGGATCCTTGAGCTTCACTATGACAGTTGCAGGCTTGGCCGGAAAATTCTCTTTAGAATAAGAGATGGCATCAATGTATTGGCCACCCATATCTAATTTGGCCAACTCTCCTGCCAGGTCTTCGAAGAGTTGCAGGTTAACTGTTTCAAGTAAAAGAGTCTGGCCTTTCTTCACCACGAAAAACTGATCACGTGGAACAACTAAGTTCCATCGTAAGTGAGTCTTGAATTTTTCCTGATTTACAATGTCAGCTAACGCCGGAGCGACAGCGAAAACGCTGGCTACGAAGAGTGTCATTAGAAGGTTGGTCAACTTAATCATGAACTAAGACTTCCTGTCTTTATAGGGGGCGAGTGACCAACATCCGTGTGGTCTTTTTTACCTACTCCTTAATTCTACCTTGGTTTTCAGTAAGGAAAAGACAATTTTTACCTACCGGCAAAATCGTCCATGCTAACTTTGACATTCGGAACGAAAACAATAACTTAATTTACCCGTGAAAAACGGTTGTCTTAGGAAAGTATATTACACTGTCGGGATTAATCGCAGGATTAGAAGAAGTACGGCAATCATTATAAAACTGACCCAAAGTACTGGGTTAAGTTTGAAGTTTCTCATCCCCTAATATTGATCGTCAGATTGCTTAAGTCAAAGGTGCTTTTTGGCACCAAAATCTTGAGCAGACTTACACTTCGAGATTTTTCTTCTTCATCTTTTCAATCAATGTAGTTCGGTTAAGTGTCAGGAGCTTAGATGCCTGATTTTTATTCCCACGCGTCCTGTTCATGGCCTGCATGATTAAAGAATCTTCAATATCTGACAGTATCTGCTTCAGGTCGACACCCACATCAGGCAATTCAAAGAGAGTTTTGTAGTGCTGAGTGGCCAGGGGATTTGAACGGAAGATCTTAGCGGGAAGATCCTCGGGCAGGATTTCATTTCCACCACGAAGGATGACCAGTCTTTCAATCACATTTTCAAGTTCGCGGACATTTCCTGGCCAGTCATATCCCAGGAGCAGATCCATAGTTAGTGGAGCAAAATTGATTTCATTAGAACGGTCGGCAGAAACAAATCGATCAAGGAAATGAGAAATCAACAGTGGGATATCTTCCCTGCGTTCTTTTAATGCAGGAATCCTGATAGGAATAACATTAAGGCGGTAAAACAGGTCCTCCCTGAACTTGCCATCAGCTACGGCTTTTTCCAAATCCCGGTGAGTGGCCGCAATAACTCTTACATCTATACTTTGACTCTCTCCCGAGCCCACTAACTCAATTTGCCGTTCCTGAAGGACTCGCAACAACTTAACCTGCAGAAGCAAAGGCATATCACCTATCTCATCCAGGAAGATGGTTCCACCCTCGGCCAGTTCAAAGCGGCCTTTCCGATTCGATATGGCCCCTGTAAATGCGCCCTTAATGTGTCCAAAGAGTTCTGATTCAAGAAGTTCACCGGGAATAGCACCACAATTTACAGATACCCTGTTCCTGTTACTTCTGGCCGATAGTTTGTGGATCGCTGATGCTACTAGTTCCTTCCCTGTTCCGGAAGGACCCATGATAAGTATTGTTGAATCGGTTTTTGAGACTTTGCTGATTCTTTCAAAGACTTCTTTCATCTGTCTTGAGCGACCGATCATGCCCTCAAACTGATCCTCAACCGTAGGCCTGTCAAGTTTCAAGCGAGTGGCAGATTTACTCTTGTAACTTTCGCTGAAAATACCTTCTATCTGAGAGGCAATCTCAGGTGGAAAGGAGGTAGCAAGACGAGTTTGTATCGCCTCCACCACCAGCTTTTTTAAGTTCTCCAACTCAAAAGGCTTAGTAAGGTAGTGAAAAACACCTTTCTTCGTGGCTGCGATGGCAGTTTCAATGCTCGCAAATCCAGTCATGACAATCGAGACAAATTCGAAGCCGCGTTCCTTCAGAATATCTATCAGGAGCAATCCATCTGATCCCTGTTCAAGGCTAATGTCTGAAATAAGACAGAATGGAAGATTTCTTGGATGCTTCTTGGCGAAGTTCATCAGGCAGTCTTCAGAGCTTGTGAAAAGTTCCACCTTAAGCTTTAAAGTCTGCTCCAGGTATTTTCTGAGGCTTAAACCCAGCAGCTTATCATCTTCAACGATGATCACTGGGGGCAGCGTCGATGAAAGAGACCCATCAAGATTCTGATGGAGAAAGTTCATGTCATCCATATGTCCTCCGAAAAGAACAATTTACTAGAGTGACTGGTTAGGTGTCAATTTTTAGACTGTGTCAAAATGCGCGAGAGGACAACTGTAAGAGTATTTAATTTTTCATGTCGCGATGAATTCCCTTGATAATCTTAACCGTTTTTTCCGGTCCTCCGGCCCAATAATAAACTGATGTAGCGGTAAGTCCTATGAGTGCAACAATCAAAAAAGCATAAGAAGATTTCTTTTTTTTCTTGAGCCATAACATATAGGCAAACTCACTTCCTAAGACCAGAAGAGGAACCGCCCAAAAAGGAGTATGTCGTGCTAAAAAATAAACTTCCTGCATAGTTCCTATCAGTATAAAAAAAAGGGCCCCAAAGGGCCCTCTTTAAATTGCTATAAGAATAGTTTAGAACATTCCCTTTAATTTATCGACCATGTCCAATTTTTCCCAAGTAAACCCTTCTGAACTTGTACGGCCGAAGTGACCGTAAGCAGCTGTTTCAGAGTAAATTGGACGGAGCAGGTTAAGGCGCTGAATGATTGCCTTAGGTCGCATATCGAAAAGCTCATTAATGGCAGCAGTCAACTTTGCTTCATCAACATTACTAGTACCAAACGTATCGATAAGAAGTGACATCGGTTTTGCAACACCAATTGCGTATGCAACCTGAACGAGAGCGCGATCAGCGAGACCAGCAGCAACTACGTTCTTAGCAATGTGACGGGCAGCATAGGCAGCTGAACGGTCAACCTTAGAAGGATCCTTACCAGAAAAAGCTCCACCACCGTGAGCTCCATGTCCACCGTATGTGTCCACGATGATCTTACGACCTGTAAGACCGCAATCCCCCATTGGTCCGCCAATAACAAAGCGGCCAGTTGGGTTGATGAAGTATTTAGTGTTCTTATCGATCAGGTGCTTAGGAACCGTCTTCTTAATGACTTCTTCCATTACACCTTCTTCAATCTGCTTCTGAGTCATGCTTTCGCAATGCTGAGTTGAAACTACGATAGCATCAATGCGGGCAAGCTTACCGTTTACATATTGGGCAGTAACCTGAGTCTTACCATCAGCGCGAAGATCTTTAAGAATTCCGTTGTGACGTACTTCCGCAAGTTTCTTGGCCAGCTTATGAGAAAGATCGATAGTTATAGGCATTAAGCTTTCAGTTTCATTGATAGCGTAACCAAACATAAGTCCCTGGTCACCAGCACCCTGGTCCATGAACTTGCCTTCGCCTTCATTTACACCTTGTGCGATATCCTGAGACTGCTTGCCAAGAGCGATAGTCACTCCGCAAGTATTGCAGTCAAAACCCTTATCCGAATGATCGTAACCAATTTTCTTGATGGTCTTACGAATAGTTTCATTAATGTCTACGTTTGCACCAGTAGTTACTTCGCCCGCAACTACAACAAGTCCGGTGGTGATCAAGGTTTCACATGCTACGCGGGACTTTGGGTCCTGTGCCAGCATAGCGTCCAGAATCGCGTCAGAAATCTGATCTGCAATCTTATCCGGGTGACCTTCAGTAACAGACTCTGAGGTGAACATGTAATCTTTAAGCATGAGGCACTCCTTAACAACCTAAACAAATAATAAACTAGTTTTGAGATAGACTTTATACCTTGGGAGGGACATTTAATCAAAAAGAAATTGGCCTTATTTGGGCTAAGGCTGGGAAGTTTTGGTGAAATACCGGAAGTAATGGGGGTTGCGATGCTGGAAGAAAAGCTTTAAACCGTTCTTCTCCCCTAAGGCGAAGTTTTTCCCGTTAATTTCAACCACCTGGAAGTGCTGGTCCAAATGATCCTTAAAGGAATAAAGATAAGTGTATTTGCCCTTTCCGAACGCTTCATGCAGCTTCTCCTGCCCTTCTGACAAAAGCCCCGGTCGCTCCGGGTAAGGAACATAATCCTCCCAGATGGAATTCATGTGGATTCTACCAATCATGCTGGCGCGGGAAAAGTAGCGGGTCGTATGGAATGGCGTATCCCCTTCCTTAAGAACCTGTAAGGCGATTTCAACATTCTGCTGTCTGAGGCGTTTCGCCATCGGCGCCATATCCGGGCAGAAAATCTTTGCGACTCCGCCCATATAATAATAAGTGAAAGAAAATTCACCCTGTTTAAAAATCGCATTTAACCAGCGCTCATTTTTAAGTTGTGATTCATTGGCAATTTTCTGAAGGTAAGGATAAATAAATTCTTTTTTCCCAATGGAAAGATACTTAGGCTTATCCAGGCGGTTCATGACGACCCTGGCAACATCCATTCTTTCAAGAGCTTCATCTCCATCCACTCCACCCACTTCATTAAGTAAAATGGTTTCCAGGACATAAATAGAGCGTACAAGCACCGGCCGGTTTAACCAGTACTTATAAACTTCGGCTTGTTTTTGATAAACAAAATCTTTCAGTTCATCTGCAGCTTTATTGTGTTCAGCGATCAGTTGGCGATTAGGTGTCGTCTTTACAGAACCCACCAGGATTTCCTGTTGATTCTCAGGAAGGGTCAGGGATTGATAGAAATTACGTGTCCTTTCTGTCCTCTCTTCCCATTCCGTCAGACGCTCAACAATCCTGTCTTTGCCTTTTTTTAGTTCTGACTCAATCTTGGAAAGGACAAATTCGATATCATAGCGTGCATCTTCAGGAAGATAGAAATCATGCTGCTGAAGCTCGAAGTGAAGGGTATCAAGTGTCGTCCTGAGATAAACATCAGATGACGTGTGCTGTTTGTTATATGCACCATCCTCCTGGATCTTTCGATAAAGGAAGGCATTGTTAGAGACCTTAACTGACTCTGTATCTTCTTTCTCCCTCACCATATCGTGAAGTTTCCGGTTTTTCAGGTGATCTACCGGGAAGTTGTAGTTGGAAAAGAATGAAACATCTTTAATGAGTTTTGCGTATGACTTTTGAAGGATGCCAAGCAGCCTGAGAGATTCCTGGCGGGCCTTGACCTTCGCCTTCTCATCCGTCTCAAGCTCAGTCTTTTTTAAGGCGAGCAACTTCTGGAGAGCATTTCGGGTTTTCTTTGTAACGGCTTGCTTCGGAAATTTTGAAGCCTTGAGCTTTTTCCTCTGATCCTGGATCCAGCTAAGCTTTTTTTCCATTTCAGGCAATAGGATACGAATGGTTTCGACATCCACATCATCATTAAGTTCAGGAATCCAATATCCCTGTCCACGATACTTCTGTAAGAGATTATCAAAAACCGCTTCAGCTTTAGGTACACAGATCTTTTCGCGAAAATCCGTAAAAGTTTCCATGTAACTCTGGACATGGTCTTCCATCTTGCCTTCCCATTGAATGGAAGAGGACGAGGCACAGGCAGAAAACGACAAGAATACCAGAGCTAAAGCAAGGGATGGTTTAAGCTTTAAGTTCTTGAACAAAAGAAGACTCCCATAGGCCTAAGCAGGTGCGGTTACTTAAAATGAGAAGAACAGCGTTCTTCTCGGCATACTCATCAATATTTTTTCTCAAGTCTTCCAGTTTACGGACACAAGTGGCAGGTTTGCCCAGGGTGTTTATCTCAAGTGCCAGACGGTCACCATCCAGGTCTTGTGCACCCATGGCCGTTCCTGCAATGTCGGCCTTGGCAATAATGACTTTATCAGATGCTGCCAATGAATCCCTGAACTCATTCTGGAAAATAGAACTTCTGGCGGTCGCAGAAATCGGTTCAAAGACAGTTATAATTTTTCTTCCCTTGAAGCGAGCACGAATAGCATCCATAGTCACAGTTATGGCCCGTGGATGGTGGGCAAAGTCATCTATCACAACCATGTCTTGGTATTTGCCTCGAATTTCCTGGCGACGCTTGACCATTTCAAGTTCGCTTGCCGCCTTCTGGATATCAGCTACCGGAAAGCCCTCTGTTAATAAGTAGTACAGGCAGCTCGAGACGTTCAGTACGTTATGTTCCCCGACGACATTTGATTTGAAAGGAATCATTTCACCTTTCCACTTAATGGAAAAAGATGAACCATTTTCAAAAGTCTGTACCTGATGTGGGCCCATCTCTGAACCCTTACCATAGAGGTGCCAGTTCTGTCCGGGCCTCTTGCCAGCAAACTCCTTGTGAAGTTTCATGGCCGAAGGATATTCCTGGTTAATAATAATAGTTGAACTGATGTTAGAAAGAATGGCCCTGAATTCGTCTTCAATTTTTTCAACTGAAGAAAAGATGTCAGCGTGATCAAATTCAAGCGAGGTTAGTATCATGTTCTTCATTTCATAAAGTCGGAATTTAGAAATCTTATGAAAATAAGCAGAATCGTATTCATCAGACTCAATGACAAAATATTTATCGCCAAGCTTGGAAGGATCCCTGCCTTCAATAATACCGCCTACGAGATAGCCTGGATTTTGTCCCAGCTTCTCCAGGAGTTGAGTGAGAAAGTAAGTCGTAGTTGTCTTGCCATGTGTACCGGCTATACCAACAACATTTTTATCTTTCAGGACTAACGATCCAAGGGCCGAAGGAAACGATGTAAAAGGAACACCGGTTTTTTCAATCATCCGTGCAGCTTCAAGTTTTCCTGAAACTGAATTACCTACAACAATCAGGTCATATTGTTGCAAGAACTCAGGAGTTACCTTATCCAGTTTAAACAAAGGAATCCCGGTGCTCTCCAGGAATGTACTCATGGGAGGATAAAAAGCGGAATCCGCTCCTTCCACCTGAAAACCCGCTTGTTTTATCAACACGGCGGCCGGGCCCATGCCTGCTCCACAAATGCGATAAAAGAAAACTTTTTTAATCTGGTGACGACGCTTAATTAAGTCGTCTTGAGAGATAAGATTGGTGAGGTCCATGAAATTCCTTTTTCAGTTCCCCGTTATTTTACCGGTAACTGAAAAAGGTAGCGAGCATATAGTGACTAATAAAGAATAGTTGACTGTCTCGCTGTACAATACAAGTTGAGCTTGGCCATTAAAATCGCTGCATCTTTCATAAATCTCGTGCGCATCTGCCATAACCAAACGCCCGGTGTCTTAGGACAATCAGCAAAGTCAGGAATAATCATATTGAAATTCATGTCAGACGATAATCTTGCGCCGGCCTGCGCCACTTCTGCGTCAATCATTCGATTTGCCTGATGTTCTCTCAGGAAAAGGTCAAAAGACGTCCACCACTTAATAGATGTTGGAGGCAAGGCACGATTCTGAACCACATGGATATAACTTGCAAGTACACGATTGGGGTAGAGTTCACTAATTTCAGCAAACACTTCTGGGTCTGCATTTACATCATCCCCTACCAGTATGAAATCATCGCCTGAGTTTCTTTCCATAAGGCGCTTTATCTCTTCAACTTTAAAGGCATGAGTTGTTTGCCTGCGAAGTGGGTTTTTCAGGATGATAGAATTAACGACAATACCTTTTTTCTTAAAAGTACTTTGAATCTTCGCTTTTAAGACAGTTGGTGAAGCTGAGAGAACGTGCACTTCATCCACATATAATTTAGCTGCCTTGATAAATTCAGGCATGCCTGTGAATACATCATCAGATAAGATGGCCCTTCTGGCCGCTTCAACTTCGTCACCTGCATTAGTAATCTTGATCGTATCATCAAGATCGCTAACCAACGTGATCGCTGCCTGGAGGGAAAAAGAAAAAATCAAGGAGACTGTAATAATTAGGTTTTTCATCCCTGCATTTAATCTAAGGCGATTCAAACAGTGAAGTATTTAATTCTTACTTCTGCAGTAGTTAATCAGATGATTATTTAATTCAAAAACAAGCTCAGAGAAAACGGTATCTAATTGATATGACCAGACAGTCTTATTTTGGGGGCAATGGGCAAAATGAGGGAAGAGGAATTCCACTTCCTTTTCATTCTTCATTCGCTGAACAATTTTTTCTACAGACTCTGCAGCCATACGTCCCGCAGCATACTCGCGAATGCCCAGGTCATGTGCAGTCCAATGCCTCACAAGGTTGGCAGGAACTGGTCGGTCCTTGATAACGTGAATATAGGCTTCTACAACTCGGCCGGGAAAGATTTTTTTAATCTGGTCAAAGACTTCAGGATCATCCCCGACATCATCACCCAGGAGGAGGAAATCATCAGGACTATTTTCCATCAGCTCTTTGATCACCCGTACTTTGTATTGCAGGCGATTTTCAAACTTAGTCCATTTCTTCAGGATAATTCCATCATGCTGAATTCCATTTTTAATCAAGGCCCTACTTACTTTACCCCTAAGCATCCTGGGTGATGCAGAAAGCACGTAAACCTTGTTAACATAAGAGCGAGTTCCCTGAAAAAATTCCGGTATGCCGGTAAAAATCTTACTTTTTTTTAATGTGTTAACAGTGGCACCAACTGCACTTCCTGAGTGAGTAATCTTGATAGTTTCATCAAGGTCACTCACGATTGTGATGGCCGCAATAGAGTTGAGCGAAAGGGCCCAAAAAATAAGGAGAATAATCGTGTTTTTCATTTCAGGGAGATTAGCTTTTTAGGCTTGAAAATTCAGACAGAAAAAAGTGCCCCTGAAATATTTACTTACTCCAGACCAGTTCACCGATAGCTCGACGGAGCTCATTCAGGACTTGTTTATCAAACCAATGATACTTTGTCGCATTAGTGAGGATTACATGTCCCAGATTCCTGTCAGGGTCTATCCAGATAGAAGTGCCGGTAAAACCTAAGTGCCCAAAGGTATTAGGACCGCAGCCCTTGCCCGCCAGTGATTCATTTGGATTGATTACCCGATCCCAACCAAGAGCGAAACGGTGAGAATGAAGAGAAAGATCTTTTTTCACTTTCTGAATGAAGCCCGTTTCCGCTTCATAATTTAAAAGTGTCTGGCAAAGCCCATTAACTGTTGAGTACACACCCGCATGGCTACAAAACTCTTCAATGGTCCAGGCATTTGGATCATGAACAGCTCCAAAGTTAGGCTCGCCTTTCTTGAACCCTGTATGGAGCGTTTTCGCATCAGGAGGTAAGTCCGTCCAGAAGACGGTTTCCTTGTCCCAGACCTTCTTGCAAAGCTCTTTTTGGTCTATTCCTTTTTTTTCCAGTTCAAGCATCACCCTCAGAGCAGAAAAATCTGAATAAAGAGTCTCCGATTCCTTGATTGGGTATTTCAGGATTTGTTCTTTCCATCCTGGATTCGGAAGAAGACCCCAGGCCGGAAGGCCACCGCGATGATTCAGGCATAAAAGCATATCAGGTGTAAAAGCTTCAGGCTTAAGGAAATAGGATAGTGAATTTGTGAGGGGTTTAGTCAATGAAGCAAGATCATAATAGGGGTGATCTATTTCCTTGATCTCAATGCACTTTTTAGTGAAATTTATAATACCAATCCCCACGGCATCAAATGGGCCGTGAGGAAGTAGTGTATCTACTATTTTCGAATACTCATTCAAGGTTTTAGCCTCTTAAAACGGCTTGTGCTGCTGCCAATCGTGCAATTGGAACCCGATAAGGAGAACAGCTAACATAATCAAGCCCGATGTGGTGACAGAACTCAACTGAAGTTGGTTCACCACCATGCTCACCACAAATTCCTGTATGGATCTTACTGTTGGTTTTCTTGCCTTCATAGATAGCGTGTTTCATCAGGAAACCCACACCTGGCTGATCGATAGTTACAAATGGATCTCTAGGGTAAATGCCTCTGGAAGTATAACTAGGAAGAAATTTACCGGCATCATCACGTGACAGACCAAAAGTAGTTTGAGTCAGGTCGTTTGTTCCAAATGAAAAGAACTCAGCTTCACGTGCAATTTCCCCGGCCATGATACAGGCCCTTGGAAGTTCCAGCATCGTTCCCATTTTATATTTAACAGTCCGTTTTTTTTCCTTGAAGACCTTTTCAATCTCGAGCTTACATTCGTCCTGGATGAGTGAGTACTCTTTAAGTTCAGAAGTAAGGGGAATCATAATTTCAGGAATAACCTTAATTCCATTCACATCTGATTCAATGGCCGCTTCAATGATGGCCCGTACTTGCATAAGGTAAATCTCAGGATAAGTGATTGCGAGCCTGCAACCACGATGACCAAGCATCGGGTTAAACTCATGAAGGGCATCATTTCTTTCAAGAATTTGTTTCATGGAAAGGTGAAGCACTTCTGCCAGTTCCTTTTGATCCTTTTCAGAATGAGGCAGGAATTCGTGAAGAGGTGGATCAAGCAAGCGGATGTTAACCGGCAATCCATTCATCTCCTTGAAAATGCCAATGAAGTCAGCGCGCTGGAAAGGCAGGAGTTTATTAAGTGCTTTTTTACGATCAGTATCATTTTCCGCGAAAATCATCTCACGTACGGCCAGAATTCTTTCAGGTGCAAAGAACATATGTTCGGTACGACAAAGGCCGATACCTTCAGCGCCAAACTCAATGGCCACTTTTGCATCTTCCGGTGTATCGGCATTTGTACGAACGCGAAGCTTGCGTGTGGCATCTGCCCACTTCATGAAGGTCGCAAAGTCTGCAGTGATTGTGGCCTCAATAGTTGGAACAACGCCATCGTAGACTTCGCCATTGGCGCCATCAAAAGTTATGTTATCCCCTTCCCTGTAAACCTTGCCTTTCACAGTCAGAGTTTTTTCTCTTTCATTGATAACTAGTGCCGTACAACCGGCAACACATGGCTTACCCATTCCCCGGGCGACAACTGCTGCATGGGAAGTCATTCCCCCACGAGCTGTAAGGATGCCTGAAGAAGCAATCATTCCTCCGATATCTTCCGGAGAAGTTTCTGCTCTAACCAGAAGTACTTTTTTTCCATTCTTATGCCATTCTTCTGCCGCGGTCGATGTAAATACCATCTGGCCGGAAGCAGCTCCCGGAGAAGCTGGAAGTCCTGTGGCGATGAGATTCTTCTTGGCCTTAGGATCCAGACGAGGATGGAGTAACTGGTTTAAGTCTTCTGGATTAATCCGGAGAATAGCTTCTTTTTCGGTAATCATTCCTTCAGCAACCATATCTACGGCCACTTTAAGTGAAGCATTTACGGTACGCTTGGCATTTCTTGTCTGAAGGATCCAGAGCTTGGTATTCTCAATGGTGAATTCGATATCCTGCATATCCTTGTAATGCTTCTCGAGCATTTTATAATCTTCTACAAGGTCTGCGTATGCATTGGGCATTAGTTGCTCAAGAGTCTTATGGTGTTTGTTAGATTCCATCTTGGATGCATCATTGATTGGCTGCGGAGTACGAATTCCCGCAACGACATCTTCTCCCTGGGCATTAACCAGAAACTCTCCAAAGAATTTCTTTTCACCGGTTGAAGGGTCACGAGTGAAACAAACTCCTGTAGCACAGGTATCACCCATGTTTCCGAAAACCATGGACTGGATATTTACTGCAGTTCCCCAGTCATGAGGAATATTATTCATCTCGCGGTATTTGTTAGCGCGATTGTTAAACCAAGATCCAAAAACTGCAGAAACTGCCTTCCACAATTGCTCCATAGGATCTTGCGGAAACACAATTCCGTGATCTTCAAGCAAGACTGACTTATAGACCTTAACTAATTCCTCAAGATCCTGGGCCGTGAGTTCAGTGTCTTCATGAACGCCGCGAGCTTCCTTGAGATCTTCCATATTGCTATCAAGGTGAGAAGTGTTCACTCCCAGCACCACATTAGAATACATCTGGATAAAACGACGATAAGAGTCCCACGCGAAACGCGGGTTATTTGTTTTCTTCGCCATCCCGATTACAGTCTTATCGTTTAAGCCAAGGTTAAGCACAGTGTCCATCATTCCCGGCATTGAGGCCCTCGCCCCTGAACGTACCGAGAAGAGCAATGGATTTTCAACATCACCAAATTTCTTACCTGTCAGCTTCTCAACCCAATCAAGTGCTTCTATAATCTGGCCCCGGATTTCCTTTGAGATGTCCTTATCCGTCTTATAGAAGTCCAGACACGCCTCTGTTGAAACAGTAAACCCTGGAGGAACTGAAAGCTTCATTGAACACATTTCAGCGAGGTTTGCCCCCTTACCGCCGAGCAACGCCTTCATGTCCTTATTTCCATCAGTCTGATCAGCAGAAAACTTATAAACCCATTTTTTCATGTAGGTCATTCCTTCTTATAGTGAGAATTTTTCTTTAATGTATGACTTAACTTTATCCAGCGATATTCGCTCCTGGACCATTGTGTCCCGGTCACGAACTGTGACGGCCTGGTCCTGGATACTATCGTAGTCAATGGTCAGGCATGCAGGTGTTCCGATTTCATCCTGCCTGCGGTACCGCTTACCGATAGAACCTGCAGTGTCGTACTCGCACTTGAAATCTTTCTTAAGATCATGCAGCAAGTTCATCGCAATACTTTCAAGCTCCGGCTTTTTCATAAGCGGCATGACAGCAGCCTTGATGGGAGAAAGAGTCGGCTTAAATCTCATCACAACACGCTCTTTCTCGGCATCACCAGGAAACTCAGTCCTGTAAGCGTCACTCATAAGGGCGAGCATACAACGATCACATCCAACCGATGTCTCAAGCACGTAAGGAAGATATTTTTTATTTCCATCCATCTGGTCCACATACTCAAGTTTCTTCTTGGAGTATTCCTGGTGTTGCTTAAGATCGAAATCAGTGCGTGAGTGGATACCTTCCATCTCACCCCAGCCGTGGGCAAAATTATATTCAATATCAAAAGCTGCATCAGCGTAATGAGCGAGGGCCTCATGTGCTTTCCATTGCATTCTTTCCTTGCGGAGACCATTTTCAAGATGCCAGTTCCAGCGAAGCTCTTTCCACATCTCCATTGCCTCGGCCTGTGTGCCTGGCTTGATGAAGTATTGCATTTCCATTTGTTCAAACTCACGGGTCCTGAAAATAAAGTTTCCCGGAGTGATTTCATTCCTGAAGGCCTTACCAATCTGGGCAATACCGAATGGAATCTTACGGCGCATAGTTTGTTGTACGTTGCCGAAGTTAACAAATATTCCCTGAGCTGTTTCCGGACGAAGAAAAACGGTGGCAGAAGTATCTTCCACAGCTCCCATCTGGGTCTGGAACATCAAATTGAAATTTCGTGGTTCAGTGAATGAATCCTTGGCACCACAATTAGTACAAGGAGCAGTGACATCAATATTGTCTGCGCGGAAACGAGTTTTGCATGCTTTGCAATCGACTAGCGGGTCAGTGAAGTTATCAACGTGTCCTGAAGCTTTCCACACCAGTGGATGCATGAGAATTGCAGCATCTATTCCTTCAACGTCATCCCGATAAGTCATCGCCTTCCACCATGACTGCTTGAGATTATTCTTGAGCTCAACACCTAATGGTCCCATATCCCAGCATGAGCCAAGTCCACCGTAGACTTCGGAACTTTGAAAAATAAAACCTCTTTGCTTAGAGTGGGCCACTAAATCGGCCATGGACTTCAGATTCTCTTCTGACACAATGCGCTCCTCGGGTGATGAATAGACGGAAAAAAGATAGCATAAAATCATCTGTGGATCACTCTTCAAGGATCTTTTTCTGAATTAAAAATTCCTAAACGTTTTGCTGCATTACCTAGCAAAAAGAAGACTTGGTGATTTATGTTCCCATGATGAATATTATGCAAATTGAAAAAATAATTTACGAGCTTCGTGGTCTTAAAGTAATGCTGGATTCTGATCTTGCAGATCTTTATCAAGTTAACACCAGGGACCTGAACCGACAGGTCAAAAGACATATAACTCGTTTCCCAGATGATTTTCTCATCCTACCTACTTCCAAAGAGTTAGAGCATTTGCGGTGCCAATTTGGCACCGCAAATGTCTAAACCGATTGGAATCACATGAGAAGGAGTCAACCAATGCTTTTTTTCCTGAAAATGGGGTGGCCATGCTTTCAAGCGTGATTAGTAGTGAACGAGCCATTCAAGTCAATATTGCAATTATTCGTGTTTTTACAAAATTAAGAAGCTTCCTTGCCATAGAAAATTCTAGCACTGAAAAAATTAACAAGCTGGAAAAAGAAACGAAGACTCTTTTTGCTTTCAAGAAAAGACAGGACTTTATTTGTAAAATCCTGAAGGTGAATTGCGTCCCTTGTCTCCGGTACGTCACCAGCAACCATGGTCTTATGGTAAAAATAAGGGTCTCTACTACACATTGATTCATGAACTAGGCCATGTCTTCGGCCTTCAGGATGATCATTATTCTGAAAGCGTATTAATGAGTGCCAAGTTTGTAGACAGGGTAACAAGTTTTGAGATGATCAAGGTTATCGATTCAAAAACAATAAGACTACCTTCCACATTCGGATGCAACAAAGATTTTGAGGGCTATAAAGATTTTGGTTATGAGACTTCAATTGCAGTTCCTCAAGACGATGTTTTTCCGATTGCAGCAAACGGCATTGATGAATTAAGGGATTTTCTTGGAGTAACAGAACAAAAAATTGACGTTTATCTGGATTCAACCAAGGGAAAGATGGATGTTAAAGT
The DNA here is from genome assembly GCA_035575985.1 of Bacteriovoracaceae bacterium. GTDB lineage: Bacteria > Bdellovibrionota > Bacteriovoracia > Bacteriovoracales > Bacteriovoracaceae > Peredibacter. The sequence continues at coordinate 37,559 of DATLXC010000040.1, forward strand.
AAACAAGGTAAGCATTGGCTCTATCGTTTTAAAAAGAAATGAGACCGTTCCTTCGCTGGACTTTATTCCGATCATCAACCTTTACTTAACCCGCAAACAGCAAGTTTATCCAAGCTTGCCAAATGAGGCATTTCACTTGGATCTTGGACTTTATCATCTTTCGAAAACTATGCAGCTCAGGGATCAAAACCTTGTTTTGAAAAATGGAAACAATCTGAATGTGTTCCTGACTTTTGATCAAAGCTGTACGCCAACTATTGCAACATCTTTCAAGGGCAAGGTTTACCTGGATATTTTCATGGACAGGAGACACTAGTCTCGCTGTGAAAGCTGATAAAGTTTCTGATACTCTCCACCAGATGACATAAGAACTGAATGATTCCCTTCTTCAATCTTCACCCCATCTTTCATGACAACGATGCGGGTGAAGTCTTTCAGGGTTGAAAGGCGATGAGCAACTGCGATTACAGTCTTGTGACCTGCAACTCTCTCAAGTGCTGCCTGGACTATCTTTTCCGATTCATTATCAAGTGCTGAAGTGGCTTCATCGAACAACAGCACATCCCGATTCTTCAGGAATGCACGTGCAATGGTCAAGCGCTGGCTCTGACCGCCGGAAAGCCTGAGTCCCCTGTCACCAATAGGCGTTTCAAGCTTAAGCTGTAAGTCTTTGACGAATTCCCACGCGTAGGAAATTTCCAAGGCATGCTTAATCTCTTCGTCTGTATAATTTTCTCCAGTGGTGAGGTTTTCCCTTACTGTATCGTTGAAAAGAAAGATGTCCTGGCTAACCAAACCGAAAATCTTTCTGATCGACGTCAGTGAATACTCATTAACGTTAACACCATCAATTAAAAGTTCACCCTGAATGACGGGGTAAAGTCTGAGCAACAAGCTTATGAGAGTCGACTTACCAGATCCCGAAAGACCCACCAGTCCGACCTTCTCACCTTTCTTGATAACAAGATTAAAATTCTTCAGCACCACACCTTCACCATAGGAAAAGGTCACATTCCGAAATTCAATGGTGTCATTAAATGCTTCAAGTTCTTTGAGATTTTGCTCAGGTTCTTCCTCAACATCCAGGAGTGCAAAAATACGGATAGCAGCGGCCTTGGCCTGGTTTAACTTCGCATTGGCCTTGCTGAAACGACGAACCGGATCCATAAACATCGCAAGGGCCGCAACAAAAGAAATAAATCCACCCGTAGTAAGGGCACCTGACTTAATCCTGTGATGAGCGAATATAATCACCCCTGCAAAGGCCAGTGATCCAATAAGCTCCACTAAAGGATGTGAATGTTCTTCTGCTGAATTGCTCTTGGTTCTGTGCTGTATTAGTTTATCCTGGCACTTTTCAAACCTATTCTCAATGTAGCCCTTAAGTCCAAAGGCTTTGATGATCTTCTGACCACCCAGCGCCTCACTCACAATGTGAGTCATGTCGGCCTGATCCTGTTGGGCCCTGCCAACGTATCTTCGGATGCGTTTTCCCGTATAATGGAATGTAATAAGAAAAAGTGGAGATGTCGCAAAGATGATTAAGGTCAATTGCCAGTCATGATAAAAAGCCACACCCAAAAGTGCGATGGCCGTGATTGGTTCCCTGACAACTTCAAGTGAGTTCTTGAAAGCTTCCGAAAAAACCATGGTGTCGTTCATTATGGTAGAGATCAGGTTCCCCTGCTTCTGATGGGAATAATAGCTGGCAGGAAGCAATTGGAACTTACTATAAATCTTGGAACGTATTAGTCTCGTAGATAAGTCAACAATCTGCCTGAGGCCAAAGTAGTGATAAAAACGCAGGGGATAATTCAAGATTCCAAGTCCCACCAGGATCATGGCCAGCTTAAAAGCGTCATCAAAAGTAGATGTCGCTGAAAAACCCTTGTCGAAAATATCCTTAACCAGGAATGCTTCGTAGGCCTTAATACCTGCCAGGGGAAAGGAAAGAAGCGTTGCCAAAAGGGCTTGCTTCCAAAAGGGACGAAGATATGGGAACATTAGTTTAAGTACATGGAACATATGAAATGATCTTAAGCTTTAACAAAGGCGAAGTAAATTAAAACGCGGAAAGCCATTTTCCTGGATCGGGATGGAACAATCATCGCCGATAAGAATTACCTCTCTCGCGTAGAGGAGATGGAGTATTTCCCGGATACGATGAAAGCTCTTCAAATTTTTCAGCAACTCGGCTTTGATCTTTTCGTGGTGACTAACCAGTCCGGCGTAGGCCGCGGGTACTTTTCTCTTGAATCAGTTTACGTGGTTCATCGCCAGCTCCAGAATGACCTTCGTGAAAATAAGCTCGCACCTTTCAAGGATTTTGCCATTTGCCCCCATGCCCCTGATGATAACTGTGACTGCCGTAAGCCTTCAGGCAAGATGATCCGGGAATTGATTGAGAAGTATCACTTAAGTCCTGAACATTCATATATGGTGGGAGATAAGCTCATTGATGCTCAGGCCGGAAAAGATGCAGGCATCCAGGGTGTTTTAGTTAGGCACCTTACATCACCGGATTTTCCAAATCATAAGACCTTGCTTGAGTTTGCGCAGTCACTCAAAAAGTAATTGTTCAATTGCCTTAGTTGTTAAAAAGCTTCTGGCCAATGAGAGTTCTATAAAATCATCCCCTTTCCCCATAATGAGTGAAACTTTTTCTTTGATAGCAAACTTCCTTATCAGGCAGATCGCTTTTGGATGAGACAACAAAGAAGAAAAACTATCGATTATTGAAAGTCTGGCTCCCGAATGTTTCTGCTCATTAAATAAGACATAAAGGATCGCATTTCTAGTTTCTCTAAGGCTTTTAAGCACATGTAAATGATAACGACTTAGTTGCACTTTTCCTTTTCCTATCCCCTTTGCAAGTGTAACAGTCAACGAGCGCATTCCCGTGCTTAGCGTCTCATTATCCGTGGTCTCAACAATCAAATGAATATGATTGGTCTGAAGTGAAAAATGAATCACCTTTAATCCATGTTTGCGGGCGCCCAGAATTGCCCTTTTCAATATTCTCAGGCACATCTTATTTCTGACTGTAACCTTATATTTAAAGTTGATATGCAACGGAGTCCTGAAGGAAACTCGTTCTCTTTTTCTATGGGCAACCCCTGAAGAATAAATCCTTTTTCTGCCTGCTCCCTGACGCCTGCCTCCGTGCTTTCCCTGAAATAGGTTCAATTCCAGTTGTTTTCTATTCATACAAACCTCACTTGATTGAGGCACTTATACCTATTTGTATTTTATAAGGGAGCACAGATGGAGTGGAATTTGATTTAAGTTCTGAAGTGAATTATTTATAAAGCAATGAATAAGACTTAAGCTCGATCGGTTTCAAGTGAAAATGATGGCAGAAAAAGCGGATTAACTTATCCGTCTCATGAAAGCTGGCACCGATAAGCTTCTCGTAATCCTGATACTTTGTTTGTGTTCCCAGCCTGATCCTAAATAATAATCCTTTCTCATTTTCCCCGGTGACGCATTGTAAGCAGGCAAACTGTCCCTGCTCAATCAAGAATGAAGCGCCTTTTTCCTCGAAGAGACTGGCCCCGCAATAACCACATTGTTCGGTATCAGGAATAATTCCTAATTGGTACAGAAGCTTTACCATGAACAGTGAAAGATGTTGTTCAGGTATGAAATGATTTTTTACCAAGGCTTCGTCCATGTAAAAAAGGGCGTTACTAACAACTGAAAAAACACCTTCGTGATCACTGGTTATTCCGCTGTCATCAGGATGATAGTTGATGCCAAACTTCTGGATGATTTCAAAATAAAGACATGTCAGATAAAAGGACTGGATGTTATGCCGGATTTGAAGTGGTTCCCAGATTCGCTGATGTTCTGCCGCTATCATTAACTCTGAAACATCCTGACGTAAGACCTTGCGATCCTTTATCTGGATCTTCATCATGGTAGCGATATCAAATGCAGAGGGCTTTTGTTTCTTGCCGCCACCCTGTCCGCCATAAATATAGAAGCTACCCATCATGCCATTGCGAAGCAGGAGCTTAACAATAAGATCCCGTTCCTTATAAGGCTGTTTGCTTATGACGATTCCTTCAAAAACCATTGGTCAAATTCTCTCTTAAGGGAATGAAGCCTCATTCTGAGACTAAGACCAAGGATAGCCAAGAAATTTGATGAGAGTTTCCACTTTATTCCATGAGGATTCTCGAGGGCGAAGACTTCATAATCCTCACCTTTGCGGCCTCCGCGGGCCACCATCTGGATCCAAAAATCAATATTCTTGAGCGGATACAGGAAGTACACACATGATATGGCAGGTAAATTTACACCATGGCCCAGGACTGTGGTCGCTACGATAAAATGAGGAACTGATTCAGACGCCATCCTGATCCGCATTTCCCTGGATTCACCACCAACACATGTCCATACTATGTAACCAGATTTTCTTAAACGCTCTCCCCATTCAAAAACTTCATTTCTAAAAGCACAAAAAATGAGGTTCACTCCATTTCCGCGGGGCCCAAGGTCTATAAAATCCCTCATCCAAGTTTTAGTGGGAGCTTTGTAATATCGGGCCGGATGAAATTTTAATTTCCTGTTTCCATAATCACAAAAAACAATCTGATTAAAATGCAGGCCCATTAACCTGATTTCATCTTCCATTTCCGGCGAAAGAGTTGCAGTTAAAAGAACACATAGCCTGGCACGACTGGATAATGCATAAAAAACTTCCCAAAGCACAGGCCTGAAAGAATCTCCCCAATAATAATTTAAATGAAACTCATCAAAAACAATGATGTCGCGATACTCCTGAGTTAGCAGCCACTCCTCTGGTGTCACAACTTTGATTTCATCTTTCCACTTATCCCTGCATTCATCTGCAAGGGCCCTTAGTGGTGAAATGACCATTAGAGAAGATGGTCCAATCCCCCTTGCGAAGGTCTCAATCCAATAGGTTTTCCCTGATGCTGGAGGAGAAGTTAAAACAATAAGGTCCTGAACAATTTTCATAGTGCGGACACATTCTCATGCAATAAGGAAGGCAGGCCTTAGGTAAGCTATTGTTTTGCGAAAACTGTTCATTTTTGCACCTGTTATTTTTTCACCTGGACCTAAATAGACTCTAAAAAAGGTTAAGATACTTCCACTTTGACCAGGGCATCAAGTACTTGATTTGTGGTGGAATATACCCAAAGACTGACTAAAAGTGTTTGCTGTTTGTTCAAGATAACCTAAACTGAGGTATGCATTTGAAAAGAAATATTCTTCTCCTCACCCTTATCTTTAGCGTAATTATTGTTGCGTTCTTTTCAGCTCAAAAGAAGATGGCTTCTACCTTTGATATTCAAGCACTCCGTTTAGGTATGAGTATTGAACAGCTTAAATTGACCTATGGAAGTCCCTTTGCCCAGAGACGTAACCAATTAACTTATATCTTCGAAGACGATTCAGAACTTATTGTTTCTCTCAGGGATGATGTAGTTTCCAGTGCTCAGTTAAAATATAAACTACCCTTAAAAATTGAAGATCCAGAAATGCGCAAGCTTACCCTGGTGCAAATGGAGTCGGAAGATAGCTACATGAACATGCCTTCCTGGTTCTTTGCCGGTAAGCCTCAAGATGGTTTGATCTATAAAATTACTTCTGATGGTCATGTTGAAAGCCTCACTTGGGTTCCTCCATTCTCTTATGAAAGTAATCAACCAAAGCAATTACAGGCCCTTCTGCAAGATTTTCAAAGTCAGCGTTCCACCAACTTGTGATATAATTTCCCTATGATTGCACAAATAGAAAAACTTTTTGATCAACAGATTAGACCCGCTTTGGCCCAGCATGGGGGAAACGTTGAGGTAGTTGATGTTGATAACAATGTTCTTTTCGTTAAGTTTTATGGCGGATGCCAGGGCTGCTCAAGCTCCAAGGCAACACTTAAGGGTGGAATTGAAACGCTGATTAAGCAGAATTTTCCAGACATCCTGGAAGTCGTGGATGTCACGGATCATACTACCGGAACTAATCCCTACATGTAGTCAGCCCTCGGGTTTCTAAGCACGTTAAGGCGTGAACGAACCTGAATAAGCTTATCCTTATCGAGTGTCGCAAAAATTATTTTCTCACCTTCTCCTGCATCAGCTAAAACTTCTCCCCATGGATCAACAATCAGTGAGTGACCGTAGGTACTCACCTTTTCATTATTCTGACCCCATTGAGCAGAAGCTACAACATAGGATTGGTTTTCAATGGCCCTGGCACGAACTAATGTATGCCAATGGGCCTTGCCAGTTGGAACAGTAAAGGCAGAAGAGATGGAGAGAATGTTGGCTCCTTCTGAAGAATACCTTCTGAATAGCTCCGGGAATCTCAGGTCAAAACAAATAGCAAGTCCCAGTTTAAATCCTTCCAGATCCATGATCTTGGGTTCGCTTCCTGCAGAGAAAATCTTGCCTTCATCTATGACTGTATTGCTGGGATGGCCCGAAAGGTCACAGGTAAAAAGATTGATCTTATCATAGTGAGTAATAAGCTTCCCATCAGGGGCGAAGTTATAAGATCGATTTATGATTTTGCCATTTACTAATGTGGCAGCAGATCCACCCAGGATATAAAGGCCGGAATCAGTGGCGAGCTTTTGAATGGCCTTGAAATGCTCGTTTTCCCCTTCCACTAGATAGGGAGTGGGCTTTGTGCCGTCGGAAATCGAATAGAAAACTTCAGGCAGGAATACTGCAATGGCTTTCTCTTCTGAGGCTGTCTTCAGGAAATCCTTAATTTTTTTTAAGTTCTCTACAGGTTCAAGCACACCTTGAAGTTGAATGACGCCGATTTTCATACTTATCCTTTTGAGTTTCCAACTAACAACACCAGTTATAAGATCATTCCACCATGCTGAAAACTATTTTTCTAAACTCGTTAAAGCTTCTGGTAGCAGGAGGCTTGATCTATTGGCTTGTCAGCTCCGGAAAGCTGGATTTTAAGCTTCTTGCCCAATTGCAACACTATCCTGGTTCAGTTCTCATAGCAGTCATGCTTACGATTGCCAATTTTTGCCTTGTCTCTTTCAGGTGGAGGAAGATCCTGAATGCCAGGGCAGAAACTGAACTCCCTATGCTCGGTATGATCCAAGTGACATGGATTGGACAATTTTTCAGCTCGGTCCTTCCGGGAAGTGTCAGTGGTGACCTGGTAAAAATACTTTATGTCCAAAAGCTAAATACTGGCTTCTCCAAGCGGTTTATTTTTGCTTCTATTCTCATCGACAGGCTAATGGGACTATCCGGACTTATTTTACTGGTAGGAATCAGCTCGCTGCTCTTCTCTTCACATATCCTGAAGAATGCACCTGATATGCAACCATTACTCACGATGAATTATGCCCTGGCCATAATGGTAGTCATAACCCTTGGCCTGTTTTTTTTCTGCCACGACCTGATCAGGAAAGTACTGCAAAAGCTCGAATCACTTTTCTTGAGAAAGGTATGGGAAAAAGTCATTGTTCTTTGGGATGATTTAACGGCCATCAAGGGCAAGATGATGAAAGCAGTGGGGATCTCACTCATAGTCCAGTTTATAGCCGTGCTGACTTTCTGGTCTATCATTCATCCCTTCGTGAAAGGCACGATGGATTTCATCGAGGCCCTGGCATTCATTCCAATAGGGCTTATGACACTTGCTCTGCCAGTAGCACCTTCAGGTCTTGGTGTTGGGCATGCAATCTTCCAGAAATTATTCCAGTTTTCCGGAATTAATAATGGCGCTTCGTTATTCAATCTGTTTTTTTTCGTAACATTGTCGGTGAACTTGCTTGGGGCAATCCCCTACCTTCTGAACAAGAAAAATCCTGCTAACTAAAGATAAAGATCTTAGATGGATCAATGTGCGAGTAGTGCATGGACTTCGTCTTCAGATGTTCCAGCTGCAGGAGGTAATTTAACTCTTCCTCAAAACTATTAGTTTTGCGGATCTTCTTTGATTGCTTCTTAAGAACCGACTTCACTCCCTGAGGAAGGATACAAAGTCCGCGCAGCAGGTAATAGTCACCCTTGTACTTAATAACCCGACCTGTGAAAACATCGCCTTCCATCAAGCTGATATTTGGGTGATTTTTTACCAGGGTTATCTTTTCATCATGGAGAACATCCATGAGAACTATCTGTTTTCTGAAATTTATCTTGGAGAATTCAAATAATGAATGGTTAACATTAAGAAGTGCCTGGGAAAGTTCTTCATCCAACTCACGTGTTCGGATGTAATCTTCAATTACTTTTGAACCATCACCGTGACGGTACTGAAATATATACCAGTCATTAAAACAATTCATGCGGGATTCGAACTCTTCCTTGTCCTCATCCAGCTTGCCGGTCAAAGAGAAATATTTATCCTTAGCATCCTTTAGGTCAGTGAAGTGCTGACCCTGGGTATACTGGCTAAGGACTTTATCAAGATGTTCATGGACAATTTCGAGCATAGGATATTCTACTCTTCTGTTTTCAAGACTGCCAAGAAAGCTTCTTGAGGGATTTCAACATTCCCGACCATTTTCATACGCTTCTTGCCCTCTTTCTGCTTCTCAAGCAGCTTTCGCTTACGGGATATATCTCCTCCGTAACACTTGGCGAGAACGTTCTTTCTCAAGGCCTTGATTGTTTCGCGGGCAATTACCTTTGCCCCGATGGCCGCCTGAATTGCTATATCAAATTGCTGGCGATCAATGACCTTCATTAAACGGAAAGTAAGATCTTTGCCTTTCTGGGCCGAATTACCCCGGTGAGTAATCATGGAAAGTGCATCCACTTTCTCGCCATTCAAAAGAACATCGAGTTTCACCATATCTGATTCCTGATATTCATGAAGCTCATAATCCATCGAGGCATAACCTTTGGAGAGAGACTTGAGCTGGTCATAGAAATCAAACATCATTTCTGAAAGTGGAAGAATATAGATTAACTGAACCCGATCCTGCGTAATGTAGTTGATCGCCTGCTGACGACCGCGACGGTCTTCACAAAGCTTGATTATTTTACCCACGTGTTCATTTGGCAAATGGATGGAAAGCTTCACAGTTGGTTCGAGGATGCTGCCAATCTGGCCCGGATCAGGAAGCTTGGCAGGATTATCCACAACAACAGTTACTCCTGCATTGGTAATAACCTGATAACTACAAGAGGGAGCTGTTGATATCAAAGTCAGGTTAAACTCACGTTCAAGCCGCTCCTGAATGATATCCATGTGCAGGAGTCCGAGAAACCCACAGCGGAAACCAAAACCTAATGCCTGGGAAACTTCTGGCTCGTAGGTAAATGATGAATCATTCAAGGCGAGTTTTTCCAGTGCTTCTTTGAGGATCTCATATTCTTCCGAATCAACCGGGAATACTCCACAGAAGACCATTGGCTTGCTTTCTTTGTAACCGGCAAGCGTAGGTGTTATGTCTTTCTTATCACTATGGACAATTGTGTCCCCGATTTTCACATCACGGACAGTCTTAATCCCACAAATAATCATTCCCACTTCGCCAGCACCCAGCTCACTAACTTCCTGATAAAAAGGTCGGTTGACGGCCAGTTTAAGAATCTCATGGTCCTGGTGCGAAAACTTGAAATGGATTTTATCCTTAACCTTAAGATTCCCTTCCATTACTCGGGCCAGTACCACCACACCCCGGTAAGAATCGAACCATGAATCAAAAATCAAGGCCTGCAAAGGGTTGGCAGCTTTTCCTTTTGGAGGGGGAATTCGCTTAACGATTTCTTCCAGGAGGATATCAACACCAATGCCCGACTTTCCGGAAACCAAGGGAGCTTCCGAAGCATCAAGGCCAATCACTTCTTCGATTTCTTTTTTTACTTTTTCAGGATCTGCATGGGGAAGATCAATTTTATTGATAACAGGTATGATCTCGAGATTATTTTCAAGGGCCATATAAACGTTGGCCAGGGTCTGGGCCTCAATTCCCTGAGAAGCATCAACAATTAAGAGAGCACCCTCACAAGAAGCAAGGGAGCGGGAAACTTCGTAAGTAAAGTCCACGTGGCCCGGAGTATCGATAAGATTAAAGAAATAAGTAATTCCGTCGCGGGCCTTGTAATCCAGGCGAACAGTCTGTGCCTTGATGGTAATTCCACGCTCTTTTTCAAGATCCATGTTATCCAGCATTCGGTCTGACTTTTCGCGGTCAGTGATGGCCTTGCACATTTCGATCAGGCGGTCGGCAAGAGTCGACTTCCCATGATCGATGTGGGCAATAATAGAAAAATTGCGAATGAGATTCGTATCCATAGCTGCTTGACCTTATTTGTGGCGGTGCGGGTCAAGCATACACTAAAGCAGTTGATTAAACAAAAACTTCCGTCGAAATGATCATCATATAGTAGTCCAGATTGGATTCTTTGGCGCGGATAGGAATTACGTTGGCATAGCCATGGTAAGCTTCCTCGGTATCCTCGTAGATATATTCCCCGGTTATGGGATCAATTATCTTTTTACGCTTGGGAATGGTGATTTCAGCATTTTCGATTTTTGAGCGGCGCTTAATGGCAATTTCAAAGGTCTCAATAATCGTATCCGGCATCAGGGTATCAGTAATGTTTTTGTTTATAACATCATCCGATTGCATTTCAAGCAAGGCGTACATCGGATTGTTCATGTAAATCAATTCACCTTTGGCATTGGCGATCATGATGTTTTTCCTAACCATGTTGGCCAGGGTATCAAACTTCCTGTGCTCCACAGAAATTCGGTCCGTCCGCAGGGTTTCAAACTTCTTCATGTTGGTGATCATTTTGTTGAGTTCCTTGGCAAGTTCACCAATCTCATCATCCTGATCATAATAAATCGAGACGTCGTAGTTACAGTCCTGAAGCTCCCGGACAGCATCATTTATTTTCTTAAATGGCATGGCAATCTTGCCTGGAACAACTAATGAAAGAAGGATCGTACCGAGGAAAGTAATAATGAGAGTTATCAACATATTCCGGCGGGTTTCCCCGATGATTCCCTTAACTTGCTTATCACGCTGCTCATTCTGGAAATATTGGATATCCTGGAATTCCGAGAACGCTTCAAGAATCTTGTCGGTCAATTCATTGATGGTGGAAATTCCTCCTCCGTCCCGGTAAAAGAGTGCAGATTTGCCCACGACCGTTTTCAGGGCATCCACATAGCCCTGCATCTTGGAAATAATCTTCTTGGCCTCAACCTCAGTATAGAAACTGTCCAGTCGTTGCAGCTGGGATTGAAAGCCCTCAGTTAAATTTTCCAGTCTTTTTAAGTCCTCAGGAGTGGGCCTTGTGGTCAGAATTTTCTTTTGCATCTTCAGGATTGAAACTGCAGAGATCCTGACTTCATCGGTAAGAAGAGAGATCTTGTTGGAACTCACCGTGATGCTAGAGATCTGGCTGTTCAGGGAATCCAGAAAGAAAAAGACCGTAAAGCCCATGATCAACACAACTGCGTTGGCTATCATGAAACTCAGGGCCACCCGTCGTTTAAGGGACAAATGCATATATTCTCCGTTTACACTTCTTCAAGTTCTTGGAACAGTCGATCCAGATTCTTCTCACTACCTACAAGTACCACGATATCATCCGCTTCGATGACGTCCATCGGCAGCGGGGCATCGTTAATCACGATCCGATACGAGGCTTTCCCCTCTTCAGTTATGTAAGGAACCCTTTTCTGGAGCGCCACAATGTTGAGTGAGAAATTCTGCCTGATCTGAGATTCAACCAGTGTCTTGCCTTCAAAGTTCTTTCCGAGCTTAAGCTCGACGATGGAATATCCCGCCGCGAAATTATAGCGCTGGAGAACGTGGGGAGCAGCTATCTTTGAGGCTACAATCTCACCCATTTCATCCTCAACCTTGATAATTTCAGATGCTCCTATTTCCCTCAGAACGTGCTCATGCAGCTGGTTGGTAGCCCGGGCAACCACCCGTCCCACACCAAGTTTCCTGAGCATGGCCACTGCCATGATACTCATTTCTATGTTGTCACCAATGGCAACAACCGCTGTATCCACGTCGGAAATATTGATCGCACGCAGGGATTTTTCCTGGGTCACGTCGATACAAACGGCATGTGAAACACGGTCCTTAATCCGGTCAACCAATTCAGGATTGGAGTCAATGGCCAGAACTTCAGCGCCTTTCTCAAAGAGCCTGACTGCTGTCTTGGCCCCAAATGTACCTAATCCAATTACTGCTACAATCATATGTTCATCCTATTAAAATTTTTCCATCAGGGTATTCAACCTTGCTAGGCAAGACAGCACGGCTTCCGACGGCAAGAACCAGAGTCAAGGGACCTACTCTCCCTACAAACATCAACAAGGAAATGGCAATCTTCCCCATCACACTCAAGAATGGAGTAATACCCAGTGAAAGACCGACAGTACCAAAAGCTGAAACTGTTTCAAAGAAAAGTGCCAGGAAACTTTTGTCAGGTTCAAGTCGCATCATGACGAGCAGGCAACCAGAAACAACGATTAGTGAAATGATGAAGATGGCAATCGCCTTCACAACTGTCTGGGCAGGAATTTTGCGTTCAAAAAACTCCACGTTGAATTTGCCTTTCAGAGTAGCCGTCACTGACTGAAGGAGTACAGCAAAAGTAGTAGTCTTCACTCCTCCTCCGGTTGAACCCGGAGAAGCACCAATGAACATGAGAAGAATCATCATGTAAATACTATGAGGATGGAGCGAGTTCAGGTTAATAGTATTAAATCCCGCCGTTCTGGTCGTAGAGGATTGAAAAAAAGCCACTTCAAGTTTCTCGATAATACTCATTTCCTGAAAAGCATGCAGGAATTCTCCAAAGAAGAGATAAATAGTGCCGAAGATGATCAGGAATGAATGGGTAACCAATACGATCTTGGTGTGGACCATTAATTCGCGGTAAGACCTGCGTGCCCTGGTCACATTTACAACATCCCTAATAACGGCAAAGCCGATACCACCTAGCTGCAGGAGGATAGCAACAGTCAGATGGATGACCGGATTAAACTTAAAATCTTCAAGGTTGTTATTAAAGAGCGCTAGACCCGCATTACAAAAGGCCATAATAGAATGGTAAAAGCCATAATACATAGACTGCCCGATCTCAAAACCTTCCTGGTAATAACCAAGGGTAAGAATGACGGCGCCAATGAACTCAATGGCAAAAGTATATCGTATGATTCCCACAATAAGGGTCAGGAGTTCTTCGGAATTGGAAGAATCTAGTACGTCCTGCATGATAATCTGCTCACGCATTTGCAGGTTTTTACCCATAATGACTGCCATGGAACTTGAAAGTGTCATGATACCCAGGCCACCGACCTGGGCCAGGATTAAAATGATCATCTGACCAAAAATTGAAAAATCATCTGGTAAGGAGACAGTAGCAAGACCAGTCACACATGTAGCAGATGTAGACATGAACAAAGCGTCTATGAAAGCTATGGTCTTTCCCTGGACAGCCGAGACCGGTAATACAAGGAGCAAAGCCCCCAGTAATATCCAACCGCCAAATGATAGTAAGATAACCTGGGCTGGTGCCAGCTTCAGCCTGAAAAGGAAGCTGCTGGTAGTATTATATTGCACGATCCTTGAAGGTTCTTTTTTCTCATAAAATGAAATCAGGGTGGAAAAGAGATGAACGGCAGACAACCAATAAATAAATTCCAGGTCGCCCCAGGTAATCATCATTGGAATAAAAATGATCAGGGAGAAGACATATTTCCGGATGAAATCTTCAAAGCCATCGCTCTTTAAAAAATTTGCGGTCAATGATACAAATAACACCAAAGGTATTACCCAGATGGCATGAGTTAGGATTAACTCCATAGGAAGTGTGACCAAAAACTCTGGAGCCTGCTTTGATTTTTGAAGCGTATAGATAATCACGAAGAAGCCATTCACTAATAGCTCAAGCAAAAGTGGCAGCCTTCCCAGGAAATAGTTCATACGATAAATTTTAGTCGTAATTTATAATAACTCATAGGATTTGTTCATGTCCCTAACACGAAATGTACCTTTTAAAATCACCAGTATGGATAGCCTGGGACAAGGCGTTAGTAAAGTTTCTGACAAGGTCACTTTTATACCTAAGACTACAGTCGGTGACGAGGGAGAAGCTGTGATCACCGCAGAAAAAAAGGGTGTGGCCTTTGCGCAAGTCAAAAAATTCACTCAACAATCGCCCGAAAGACAAGTTCCCCCCTGCCCTCATTTTGAAAACTGCCCTTCCTGTCACTATCAGCATATTCCTTACACAGCCGAGCTTAAATTTAAACATGAAGCATTAGAAAAGCTGTTTTACAAGGTGAAAACTCCACCCATTGAGGTTATAGGTAGTCCCCAAAGACTTGAATACCGGAACCGAGTCCAACTTCATTATGATACGGGCCTTAAAAAGCTTGGCATGTTTGACATCCGTACGAATCAGATTCTCGCCATTCCACAATGCATGATCGGATTGCCAGAAATTAACCAGGCCATAAAAGAACTCTACCAAGACGACAAATGGCTGAGCGAAGCACCACGGAACCCTGGTCGAGGACACGTTGAGTTGTACTGGATCAATCAAGAACTCAAAGTGACATGGAACAAACCTTATGCAGATGGTGGATTCACACAAGTATATGAGGCAATGAATCGTATGCTGAAAGAGAAACTAAAAAGTTGGACCGGGCTTGGACCAGATGTTGCTTTACTTGACCTATTTGCTGGGAACGGAAATTTGAGTGATGGCTTGAGTTATTCTAAGCGTTTATGTGTAGATATGTATGCGCAAATACCAGGAGAGAACTTTATCTCCCAGGATCTTTACCATGAAAAAGCATTGCGTTCGATTTTGGATCAGCTAAACCGAAGGCAATTCAAACCCACATCACTATTGCTTGATCCTCCACGTTCAGGCCTTAAGGACTTAAAACTGTGGCTTGATGCTTTTAAACCTGAATCAGTTGCCTATGTGAGTTGTGATCCACATACCATGATTCGCGACGTGGCCAGCTTAACCGACTATGAGGTCACCAGAACCTTTCTGATAGATTTCTTTCCTTCAACCTTCCATTTTGAAACTATGCTATTTCTCGAGAAGAAAACTTGATATAAAATGGGAAGATGTAGTCATTTTGTTTTCACCGGAGAAAGCATGCTTAAATTCTTACTAATTGTTGGGCTCACATTGCTCGGGTCATGTAGTAGCAAAAAAGCAGACTTAAAGGCCAAGCAAGCGAACCTCTATTTTAGTGCAGGAACTCAAAGCTTAATTGATAAGGATTACACTGCTGCCCTGACCTCACTTATGAAGGCCAATGAATTCAATCCGGAAAGCACAGAAATTCTCACGAACTTAGGGATGGCCTATTACTTCAAGGGTGAACAAGAAATTGCAATAAAGCATCTCATGCAAGCTTTAAAAATTAATCCCAAGAATTCTGATGCCAGGGTTAATCTTGCTTCTATCCATTATAAAGATGGGAAGTATGCTGAAGCAGAAAAACTTTATAAAGAAGTCTTGCAGGACCTCACATATGACAAGCAGGCCCGCACGCTCTATAACCTTGGATTAATCGAACTTCAGTCACGAAAGAATTCCGCGGGTGCTGAGGCTTATTTTAAGCGCTCAGTTAAGGAAGATGAAAATTACTGCCCGGCCTTCTTTCAACTGGGCATGGTCCAGTACAACAGGCGCCAGTTCAACACAGCACTTAAGAACTTCAAGGAAGCTGGAACCGGGACATGTTATGAATCACCTGCTCCCCATTACTACACTGGTTTGACTTTGGTAGAATTGGGCAAGCTTGATTCAGCAAGAATGAAGTTTGATGAAGTTGAATCCAGATTTAAGAAGACCTCTTATGCGACGAAATCCCGGGCCAAAGCCCTGGAGCTAAATAGTATTGAGTTTAGACAACAACAAAAACCTCAAGGTCATGCATCCAGAAACAGTGTCCTTGAATCACCGGAATTTTAATTTAAAATACGTAAGGAAGTAGTGATGGTTAATAAACAAGATGTCAGCGACGGTACAGGCCCTAACAATAATGTTGGTCTTTTAGGTGATTATTTAAAACAGAATCGCCTGGATAAGAATTTTTCACTGGAAAAGCTCTCCCAGAAGACCAAGATAAGTGTCAACATCCTGAAGGCGATTGAAGCCAATGATTACGATAAAATGCCAAGTGCTGCCTATATAAAAGGTTTCGTTTCCAGTTACGTCAAGGTCCTTGGACTTCCTCTTCCGGAAGCCATCAACAAGATGGAATACACTTACCTTAATGTCCATGGAAAGCCATTTCCTGCACTCAACCATACAAAACTCATGTCAACCTCTGGAGGCCCAGTAAAGTCGGCTGCCAGGGACGTAGATCAAAATGCCCATGATGTCATCGAAGGCGGAGACTCAGTACTCGACAATACAAAATCAATGCTGCCAATTATTATCTTTGCGGCCGTAGTCTTGCTTTTCATTGGTGGTTATAAAATTATCTCTACCGTTATCCAGAGTGAAGTTTCCAGTGATAAGGCAAAGGACTTAGGCCCTAAGATTGAAAACAGTTCTGCGCTGATGAAAAAAACTGAAACCGCCAAGACTGTAGCTGTCGCTGCCCCCGCAGCGGCCACAGATACAGCAGTAACTGCTGCTCCAGCTGCTGCCACCGCCGCAAGAGCAGATCAGAATGCAGAAGAGGTTGCCAAGCCAGGTCCTGCCTTCCAGCGCAATTTTCCAACCATGGAATTCAAGCCGGTAAAAGGCAAGCTCTATACTATCCAGAGGGATGCCAAGGAAAATTCAGACATAACTATCCTTCCTGAAAAGATCAAGAGTTCAATGAACTCAGATTTACAAAATGTTTATATCAGGGCAGTTGAGGGCAATACATGGCTGAGTTATAAAATCGATAATAAGCCTATTGAGAGTGCGATTATAGACAAGGGTAACGATCTACTTCTTCAAGGTGCCCAGATCAGGATCTTTCTCGGCAATGTAAATGTTACCAAGATTTTTTATAACAACTACCTGTTAGAAACACCCAACAAGGCCGGAGTTAAGACTCTTATCTTTCCGGAAGACGACAATGATAAGTACCTAATGCCACTTTTCCCCAAGGCAAAGGACGATATCCTTTACACTGCTGAAGATTATATCAAGCGCATGAAGATGGAAGAGGATGAGCTCGCGAAAAAACAGTAGGATTACAATTGGTCGTTGGATTCAACTTAGAAATCAGTAACCAGCGAACAATATTAAATTACTGCCAGTCGAGCTGATTAAAGAACCAGACCGCCAGGATAAACATCACAGCAGTTGGGGTAAAGACCGCAACAGGTATAGGCACCACTGCTTTCTTGGCCACACCCACCAGTGAAAAAAACATTCCATAATACCCGATCAGGCATGATAAGCCGATCAACGCCGAATTCTTGCTCTTACCCCTGTTGCCAGTGATTCCCAGGGTAAAGCCAAGAAAACAAAAAACAAAACAAATAAGTGCGCCGTTCTTCCTGTTCCAATACTCAAACTTTGCATTGAAAAATTCTTTCTCATTGAAGTTGTAAGCGGCCTTTGATTCCTCAAAAGTCATCGTGAGCACACCTTCCAGCTCCTTTGAAGAGAGCATGGTTTCCTTGATTGCAAGCCGGTCATTGAACTGGCTCTGGGAAATCGGGAAAACATACCTGCTGAAATTGATTTTCTCAGTGGAATTCTTATCATCCTGGCCCACAATGTTTCCATCATACAAAGTCAGGGTAAGCTTTTCGATCAATTCAACTGGATGACGTTCAAAGACTAACTCCCCTCTTGAGGCAAAGATCACTTTTTCATTATCCGGTTGCTTGAGATGAAGAAAGACGTCTTCCAGCTTTCGTCCGTGCTTGGTGGATTTAGTGGCAAACAATATTACATTCGGGATCAGGGTAAAAAACTGACCTTCCTTGATCCCTGCCAGCACACCACTTGATGTAAGAAAGTTAAGCTTTCGCTTAAACTCCTTATTGGATTTCGGAATCAGGTTTTGGTTAAGCTGATAAACACTAGCTGTGAGAAGGGCAGCTACAATGAGAAAAGGAATCAGGATCATGGTTTTGGTCATCCCCCCTGCTCGCATTGCAATATATTCGGAATCCTGAGAAAATCGATTTAAGCAGTACATGGTGGAAAAGAACACTGCGATGGGTAAAGAGAGAGGAATAAAGGTCAGTGAAATATTTCCCAGAAGTCCCAGCACAAAAAGGAGAGAAATCTCCCGTGTCATAAGGATCTCTGTCATCTTGAAGAGCTCAAACGTCAGGAGAAAGCTGATGAAAAAGATAGTGCTGACCACTAATGGCATGATGAACTGCGCAGCAAGATATCGTTGAATCAAAAGTTTCATAGATAAGAAGGTACCTGAAGTTCACCTTTCATTCAAGAAATGGCAGAATGTTATGATTAAACAAGGAGTCCCCATGCTTATCAAACTTGACACCACTGGTGATCAATTTCTATCCGCCGACCTGAAGATCCTCACGGCTTTTCAAAAGACCGGCGCCCCTAAAGCCAAAGGCCAGAAAGCTGAGCCAACTGTATCGATTGACCATTGGGCAGATCGTAGTCTTAAGGAAGAGTATTCTGTTCTTAAGGCCAAGCAAGGTTTCAAGGCGGCCAAGGATGAAACATTGGCCTTCACTGGTCCAATTGGTGAAACAGTCTGGGTTATTGGCCTTGGTGACAAATCAAAATTCACAGCTGAAGACCTTCGTAAGGCCGTCGCTAAGATCTGGAAAAATTCAAAGGGCGGGAAATTTCATTCTGTGGCTTTTGATGTTCCGGCCTTGAATACAGTTAGAGATGAAGTTGAAGCAACAAGGGTCATTGCTGAAGCTCTTTATATGACTGACTATTCTTTTGATAAGTATAAATCCAAGAAGACTGAGAAGGTTGAGCAGACAGCCTACCTTTCTCATCTTGAAAAAAAGAACATGGTTAAAGCTGAGAAGGCCCTGACTTCGGTAAGAAACCTCGGTGAATCAATTACGATTATCAAGGACTTCATCAACGAAGCACCTAACTTCCTTCACTCTGAAGAATACGCCCGCCGGGTTGAAGCTGACGTTAAGCAAAACCTTAAAGGTGTAAAAATCAAGATTCTTAACAAGGCACAAATCCAGAAAGAAAAAATGGGCCTGCTGCTTTCAGTAAATGCCGGTTCTGCTTATGAGCCACGTCTCGTTCACCTTACTTATGAGCCAGCTCGTTCAACTTCCAAGACTAAGCACATTGCCCTGGTTGGTAAGGGAATTACTTTTGATACCGGCGGATACAGCTTGAAGCCAGGTGCAAACATGGCAGGCATGAAAAACGATATGGGTGGATCAGCTACTGTTTATGGAGCTTTCCGTGCGGCCGTGCTGGAAAAAGCCCCGGTTAAGATTACTTGTATTCTCGCTATGACAGATAATGCTGTTAACTCACTTGCAACATTTCCTGATGCCATTATCACAGGAAGAAACGGCAAGACTGTTGAAATTCTCAATACAGATGCTGAAGGCCGCCTGATCTTAGCCGATGCCCTTGATTATGCTTGCGACCAGAATCCTCACTACATCATTGATGCTGCTACTTTAACCGGTGCATGCCTCGTTGCCTTAGGTAACCAGATGGCGGCCATTCTTGGTAACGACCAGAAGTGGATTAATGAAATCCTGAGTGCCGCTAAGACCCAGGACGAATACATGTGGCATTTGCCCATCATCAATGAATGGCGCCAGGACATTAAATCCAAGATTGCTGACCTCAAAAACATTGGAACACCTATGAGAGCAGGAACTGCGATCGGTGCTGCTTTCCTTGAAGAGTTCATCAAGAATGACATTAAGTGGGCCCACCTTGACGTGGCCGGCGTGGTTGATTCTCAATCGCATCTGCCTTACTGTTCAAGCCACGGAGCTTCAGGATTAATCGTGCGTACACTCACGCACGTCCTTGTTAATGCTAAGTGATCCAAAATTTAAGATAGTATTATTTGCGCCCGAAATTCCCGGTAACACCGGGAGTATCGGGCGCACTTGCGTTGCCTTAGGTTTGGAATTAATTTTGATCAAGCCACTGGGTTTTGAAATTGATGAGAAAGCAGTCAGGCGTGCAGGTCTTGATTACTGGAAGCATGTCAAGCTAAGGGAATTTGAATCGTGGGATGATTTTATCGAGAGGGAAAATCCACAGGTAGAAAAGTTGATCCTGCTTGAAAATACGGGTGAGAAACTTTTTTATGAGGCTCCGTACTCTCATGGTTGTTATCTGGTTTTTGGAAGAGAGACTACAGGCTTCCCACCTGAACTTGAAAAGATGTATCAGAAGCAGTTGTATCGATTACCAATGTTTTCGGAGCATATTCGGTCGTTGAATCTTTCTAATGTTGCCACAACAGTGGCTTATGAATGCTTAAGACATCTTATTTAAAGACGCTTATCTTTCCCAACTCATGAGAGAAATCTTCTCTTTTTCATATCGTTCATGACTTATATACTTGCCCATTCTGAGCTTCCCCAGGATCGCAATAATACGAGAAAGTGCAAAAGGTGTGAGCTTCTTTTTCTGGAAAGAAACGTAATATCGCTTGGGACTCGGTAAGAGCATCGCAAGGAAAGCCCCCTCCCTTGGAGAGAGGTTTGAGGGATGTTTTTTGAAATAATGATAAGAGGCATTTTTAATTCCATAAATGGAAGGACCAAATTCAATCACATTCAGATAGACCTCAAGAATGCGGTCCTTGGTTAAAACATTTTCTACCTTATGCGAAAGAATAAGCTCATGGACTTTTCTCCAGAGGCTTCGGTCATTTGACAGGAAAACATTCTTAACCATTTGTTGTGTGATTGTACTGGCCCCACGGAATCGCTTGTCAGTCATCATATCGTTTATGGCGGCCTTCATCTGTTTAATATCAATTCCTTCATGTTCATAGAAGGCCCAGTCTTCACAAAGGACAATGGCCCATTTACCGAAGTTTGAAATCTGCTTAAGGGTAACCCAACTTTTGGGTTGGCCTTTTTTTACTATATATTCGGCCGGTTCGCTCTTCTCTACTAAATGAGGCCACTGTGAGTTGAGCTTCGCCACGTCATCAGAAAAATACATATATAACGGAGTAAAAAGAACCGCAAGGGTGCTTAAGACAAGGAGATAGCGGATTAGGGCGGACTTTAAAGGTGCTTTCATTGGTTAACTTAGGCTAAATTATAACCCATGAACACTTTCTGCACCTATTTTAATACTAAAACGTGCCAGTCTTGCCGCTTCATTGAAGTCGACTATTCAGAGCAACTTAAAGCGAAGGAAAATCGGCTTAAGGCAGGACTTTCAAAAATTAAAGGCTGGGTCATGCTCCCCCCTGTTGCCTCTAAGAACTTGGGGTTTCGAAATAAGGCCAAGATGATCGTTACCGGAACTATTGATCAACCAGTCATTGGCCTCCCAGGAAATACAGACCTTGATTCAGGCCGGGAAATTCTGGATTGTCCGGTACATTCACAGGTGATCAACGACATTCTCGCTGGTCTCCCGGAATTCATAACAATGGCGAAAATAGCTCCTTACGAAATTGAATCCCGCAAAGGCGAACTTAAGGGTGTGATAGTCTACTACTCTGAGACTTCACATGAAGCATATTTGCGCTTTGTCCTGAGGTCTAAGGAGGCCATAAGTCGATTGCAAAAACATCTTCCTGTATTAAGGAATAAATTTCCTGTTCTCACATGCTTCTCTGCAAATATTCAGCCTGTCCCTCATGCCATACTTGAAGGTGAGGAAGAAGTTATCCTTTCCGAGCAGCACTTCATTAAGCATGTGATACACGATGTAGAATTCAGGCTGGGACCCAAGGGATTTGTCCAGACTAACCAGTTGATGGCGCAGAAACTTTATCAGACAGCTGCCTATTGGGCAGAAGGACTGCAAATTAAGAAGTTTGTTGAACTCTTCTGTGGCCAGGGTGCTTTTAGTTTCTTCATGGCGAAGTTTGTAGAACAGAGTGTGGGTTTTGAAATTAATCCGGATGCTGTAGCTGCGGCCAATGCCACAGTGACAACTTTGGGCATTAAAAATATGAACTTCAAGTGTGCTGATGCTGCGAATGTTGGTCCTGAGATTAAAGCGATAAGTCCTGATCTCTTGCTGGTCAATCCACCCAGGCGTGGAATGGCCGACAGTATTTCCATTTTAAAAGATACACCATGGCCTTATGTCATTTACTCAAGCTGCTCTGTCGATACCCTGATTAAGGACCTGACAGAGCTGGATCATTTATACGAAATTCATAAGGTACAGCTCTTCGACATGTTTCCACATACGGAACACTTTGAAACTCTGGTCTTGCTTAAATCCCGGACTTAATTCTTTTTCAAAAATCTCGTGTGATCTTTCAGGACAGAAAGGATTAACTCCGTTCGTGCTTGAGTTCGCTTAAGTGGATTCAATGAAAAATCAGTCACTGAATAACCCCTAAGAGGATCAACTGTTATAATATGATTTCTTTGGTAATCAAGAATTTGATACTCGTGCTCATCCCCAACAACAAACCAATCCTTGGGCTTGTAATTAAACAAGTTCTGGCCATCGCTGTAGGTTGGAAAATCATTAGTACACCTGAGCTCTTCTGACATGATGGTAGGTATAATGTCGTAATGTGAAGATGGTTCCTTGATTGCCTGAGGTGGCATTTCAGGCCAGATCGTCAGGAGAGGAACATTCATTTTATGGGGAATTTTCTCACCATTGGTCCCGGTAATCAAAATGATAGTCTTCTTGATCATGTTCTTGGCATGAAGTCCTTCTATGATTTCTGCAACCTTCTGGTCAATACCAACCGGCGAACTAAAGGCAAGAAAACCAAAGAAAGGCCTGCCGCTCTGATTTGAAAGGTAAGTTTCAAGAAACCCACGCCAATCCTCATTAATGTTAGTACTGGGTTTTACCAATGGAAGATTCACAAAAGCTGATCTTTGCAAGTCGTACTGTTCAAATGAAAATTCTGAGAAAATTCCGATTTCTGATTGTTTGTTTTGAAGTTCATCCAGGAAAACCGGTGAAACATGGTCAAGAGTAGCTGGTTTCATGAAAACTTCAGTGAGCCCGTAAAGTAAGGTGAAAATTCCACCCTTTACAGAGGTACTTCCACTCCTGTGAGCTTGGTATGAAAGACCATGATCCATATAATGACTAAGCAGGGGGGTATCAATAACATTGAGACCACCGGCCTTCCAGTCATTCACAGTAATCATCAGGATGTTATAATTGTTGTATCCAGAACATTGCATTTTCTCTGAGGGATACTTGAAATCCCTGCGCCCGTGATCAGCGGCATCTGCCTTTTCAGGCTTCATTCCTACATCACCTAAAACGCCCTTTCCGGTTGCAGCGTAATACAACGGAAACTGTGGAGCATGACGTGTAATTTTTCGGATAGCATAGGCATCGCCATAAATATGCATGAGATGACTGGTCAGAACCAGGAAGCCGATTAAAACCAGGTACCAGTTATCATTTGGATTACTGAATTTGCGCTGCATGCTCCGCCAGGTACGTTCGCCACTTACCCAGATATAGCCCATAACTGCGAGTAAAATAGTTGATCCAATAATGTAAATACTCGGATGCAGCTTGAACATATCCTTGGCAGCACCATCAACTATCAGGTCAAGGATGAAGTTGTTTATATGGAAGCGATAAAGACCGTAGACCAATGAATCCACGAAAATTAAAAACATCGAAAGGACAATAAGGGTCATGGACCATAGGCGTGTGAAATAGTAATTCGGAAAAAGACAGACCACTGGCATATAAAAGACAAAATATAAAACAGCCGTCAGGAGGCCATAATGCCCAACCAGGGTAACGATATAATAGAGAAGTCCCAAAGCCGAAGACGGGAAGATCTTGGTTTGGAAATAACTGAGTGCAACGAGACAAAGGAGAGGCCAGCCAATGCCAAAGAAGATTTTCCTGCCCCATGAGAGAGCAAAAATTTTATTGCGGTTCATACCAGATTTCCTTAGTTAAATCTTCACCCATTCTAGCCATTAATTGATGCTTTGAGACTAAGAAAATACTACTTTTTTAGGATTGAGAATTATAGAATTCTTAAATTATGCAATTAAGAAAACTTATTCAAGATAGAATTTCCGCCGGTAACCTCAACATTTACGACCGCCAAGGCGAACATCTCTTGGATACTAACATTCAACGTGAGTATCAGTGCATCCGTAATTATATCCTGAGTCATGTTAAGGATTCTGAAGTCATAGCTATAAAGGCCACTAAAGACTATCGCTACCTACTTACTGTCCTGGCCTGTATGGAAATTGGCATACCTTATATTCCAATGATGGTGGATTATCCTGAGCATAGAGTTGAGCAAATCCGGGAAGATTCCCATTTTAAATTGCTGGTTACCGATGATCTGCTAAGCGCAATGGTTCAAAACAACTCTTCTGGTCGTGAGCTCGGTCCTGAAAATCCAGAGGCGACATCCTACATTATTTTTACTTCGGGCAGCACTGGTAAACCCAAGGGCGTCATGATTCCCCGCAAGGCACTTTCAAATTTCATGCAATGGGTAGGAGATGAATTCACACATGTCACTTCCCAGGATCATATGCTGCAGGTGACAGAGTTTACCTTCGATATAGTCCTGACTGATGTGGGTCTTTTCCTGCAAAAGAATGTGCATGTACATTTTTCAAACTTTAACAGCGATCTCTTCCGGCTGGCCTTTGAAATTGAATCCAATGCTATCACTACCCTTTCTACAGTCCCGAATAATCTTTCCATGCTTTTAAGTGATGTTATGAAAGACAGGGTAAACCTATCTAAGCTTCACACACTCATGATTGCCGGCGCCCGCTTTTCCTATGGTCTTTATAATAAATGTAAATCCCATTTGGGAACCAGTATTCACTTATACAACTTATATGGTCCAACCGAGAGCACAGTTTATTCTCACGGTAAGAAGATGACTTTCAGGGAAGATGAGGACTGCGCAGGACTTAATGTGACCATTGGTAAGACATTACCAAATGTAACTGCAGTTGTTGTCAAAGACGGTGAGGTCAAAAAGACCGGAGAAGAAGGCGAGCTGTTACTTGGTGGGATCCAGCTCCTCTCCAAATATATGAATGATCCCGAAAAAACCGCACAGGCATTGATAGAGTTTCAGGGCAAGACCTTCTATAAAACCGGGGATATCGCTTTTTGTGATCCACGTGGGGATTACTACGTTATTGGCCGGCTCGACGATACACTTAAAGTCCGTGGCTTCAGGATTAATCTGCTGGATGTGGACTCTTATATCCATAAACTTCCCTATGTAGAGGACTGTGCGACCATCGCCATCCCTCATGAAATTGCAGAAAACCAGACAATTGCTTTCTTGCGTCTGAAGAGTCCTAAAACTGTAAAAGAGATTAAAAAAGACCTGCTCGAGTACCTCCTCGACTATCAGATTCCAGAAAAGATGGTCATGGTTGAAAGCTATCCGGTAAATTCCAGCGGAAAGATAGATAAGAAAGTGCTCAAAGAAAATTACCTAAACTCAATAAAAAAAACAGGCGCAGTATGAACAAGAATGAAATCATGGATAAGCTCGCCCAGACTATCCGAACCGTGTTTGAGAATCCCTCAATAGAGATCAAGGAAGCAACCTCGGCAAATGACGTGGATGAATGGGACTCCCTGGCCCACATTTCATTGATTGAAGAAGTAGAAAAAGCCTTTAAGGTCAAGTTCGCACTGGGCGAACTCATGAAGCTACAAAACGTTGGCCAGATGGCAGACCTGATCCTTAAAAAATCGGCGAAATAATTTCCCATGCTTTTTAACTCTTACTTCTTCATCTTTATTTTCCTGCCGGTAGCCTGGCTTGGGTACTTCGCCCTCAATAAGTACAAGATGGTTGATCTGGCCAAAAGCTGGCTGCTTGGGTGTTCATTGTTTTTTTATGGTTACTATAATCCAAGCTACCTGCCACTGATTCTCGTCTCAATCCTGGTTAACCATGCCATAACAACCCAGCTGCAGAATGATAAGAATGAACGTCATAAGACGTCCCTCTTTTACTTCAGTCTCTGCTTTAATCTGGGGCTCCTGGGTTATTTTAAATACATGAACTTTTTCCTGGATAACTTTTCGGCACTCACAACCATTCACTTGGAACCTTTGAAGATCATCCTGCCTTTAGGAATAAGTTTTTATACTCTCCAGCAAGTGGCCTACTTAATTGATGTCTACCAGGGTGTCGCTGGAGAAAAGCGATTTATCGATTACGCACTCTTTGTAACATTCTTTCCTTATCTGCTTTCAGGTCCAATCGGACATTATAGCGAAATCATGCCCCAGTTTGAATCCCTCAGGGCCAAGGTCTTTAACTATAGAAATGTGGCCTTAGGTCTCTTTGTCTTCACCATAGGTCTTTCAAAGAAAGTCCTGATTGCAGATACTCTTTCGGGCTGGGTGAGCGATGGATATCTCCATCCTGAGAAATTGCATTTCTTCCATGCATGGGGAACAAGCCTAAGTTATACCTTCCAGCTTTATTTCGATTTCAGCGGTTATTCAGATATGGCGATCGGTCTCGGTCTCCTCTTTAACATAAAGATCCCCCAGAATTTCAATTCGCCATTCCGGGCCGGTAACATCAATGACTTCTGGGCCCGCTGGCACATGACTCTCTCACTCTTTATCCGCACTTATATTTTCACTCCCCTGGTGAAGTGCATGCCAAAGACAACTTTCGGCTACAGCATGATCGCCATGTTCCTCGCTATGACCATTGCCGGTATCTGGCATGGGGCCGCCTGGACTTTTGTGATTTATGGAATGCTACACGGTCTTGCTATTGTCATTCATTACTACTGGAAAAAACGAAAGAAGAAAGTTAATTACTTCCTCGCATGGCTCGTGACGTTTAACTTTGTAAATTTCACTTTCATTATTTTCAGGTCCCGTACTTTGACTGAGGCAAAACATGTCGTCATGGGTATGCTGGGTCTTCAGGGTTTTCAGTTTCCCAAGATGGGTATCTCTTTCATCAACAAGCTCGGGGCAAAAATGGGCCCCTACATGTCAAATGACCAGAACCTGCAGTTAATTATTATTATCGTGAGCTTTATACTGATATTTAAGGCACAAAACACTTCCGAGCTCCAGGAAAGTTTCAAGCCCCGGAAGCGGCTTGCTGTTCTTACTGCCTGTATGTTTGTTATTTGTCTTTTCGGACTCAACCGTGTGTCCGAATTTATTTACTTTAATTTTTAAACTATGCACTTTATAAGAATATTTTTCCTAACCTCTGCTCTCATCACTGCCCTCCTTCTGGGGTTCATTTATTCTATTGATCCCTATGATAAGTATGGCATCAACGTTTTTAGATTTGAGACTAAGGCCGTGGCCATGGCCCGAGAAAACAAGTTCAACATGGTTGACCACGCAAAGAAAAACTATGAGGCGTTCGTCATCGGATCATCGGCCGCTCATCGCCTACATACTGACGATGTGGAGGCCCTTACTGGTTTCAAGACCTTTAACTATGCCGTTCAGCACACAACACCCGAAGACTATCTCGCCATCACAAGACATATCCTTGCCCGGGCAAAGCCTAAGCTCATCTTGTTTCAGATGGACCTCTATGGCCTTAACGAGAATTTTAAAACAGACACACGTTTTTATACTTCGCCCCTTAAGGCCTATCTTGATAATAAAAACCAGGGTAAGCCTGAAAATTCCTGGTTTGATTCTGATTACTTCACCATCGGGGCCATCAATGATTCGTTCAAGGTTATCTGGGTGAATGTTACAGGAACTGTAAAACATCTCTATCTTGACGACGGTAATTACCAGAAAGAGAAACCATACACTGGTCCCCTGTTGGTCACCCAGTACTCTTACGAAAACTACAAGTTAAGCGATAAGAGAATCCAATTACTGACTGAGATGAAAAGACTCTGCGATGAAAAGAGTGTGAGACTCCTGGTCTGGACAGCTCCCTACTCGCTTGAGCATATTCAGAGGATCATGTCCGATGAAAAAGTAAGTCATGCCCTGAAGGAATTTAAGGACGTTTTGGTTGAAATTTTCGGTGAAATTTACGACTTCACTAATACTGATGTTGCAAAATTCAACTCGGTTACCTATTTCAGGGACTCATCCCATCCAGAGCGGGAACTATTCAAAGTTATTTTAAATCAGGTACTTAACAACTCTGACTCCACAGATCAATTTGGCAAAAAGCTAAAACCTTGAATCAAAGAAATTTTAGTTTGATATACCAAACAGATGTTTTACAATTGAATCATGGAGGCTTCCATGATGATCCAAAATTCAAACCATCTCTTAGAAAACCTTTCCGAAATCGAAAAACAAATCCAAAAATTCGAAAAAGCCTTGAATGACCTGGGCATTGCATTGGACCGAGACAAATTACTTACACTTGTATCCGGCCTTAGAAAGACCAGCTATCGCGCCGGCGAAGCTATGCATAAGAAGAATAGCTTTGAGTGAGGTCTCAGCTCCCGGCGCAGACGAAGCTTTGCGTAAGAATATTGAGAGATTCCGCGCCAACGGCGCCGACGAAGCTTTGCGTAAGGAATTGCTACGAGTGATACAATAACAACCGCGCCGAAGAAACCTTGCGTATGAACTGCTGAAAGTGCCTCCATAACAACGGCGCCGACGAAGCCTTGCGTAAGAATTGCTGAAAGCGTCTCCATTACTACCAGGACGACGAAGCTCTTCGTAAGGTTTTTCTGAAGTGGCGCTAATAAAATATCGGATAGAAGGTATGAAAACCCCGACGTCGGGGTCGCCGTGCGAAATTTTCCTACTTAAATAGAAAGAAAAGTCCCCAAAATAACAGCGCCGGCGAAGCCATGCGAATTTAATCACATAACTCCATCGGCGATGTTTTTACTTTAAAGAATATTTCTTAGAACAACCAATCTACGCCGAGGCCCATGATGGCTGTTCTGCGTTTTTCAATATCAAAATTAGTTCCAGCTACATCACCTTTAAAATCAGAGTTTCTACTCTGAGAGAGAGTGAATCTGGTAATAAAGTTGCTTGTGACAAGATACTTGGCCTGGAATCTGAAATCCATATCAAGGTGTGAATCAAGAGTTGTTTCAGTACCTGTTATTTTTTCTTCAGCACTTGCTTCGCCTACTTGAGTAGCTTGAGCAGTGAGGGCGATCATGAACTCATTAACCGGACGGTACTGATAAGCTGCACGAAGGTATGTATCAATTGAAGAATTGACGTCTGATTCTGTGCTTGCACCACTAGCTGGGGCCTTTTGCTCGACATCGCCTTCCATATTCTGAATTATACCAGCAGTTAACTGCCACTCATTTGCTTCGTTCCACTTCTTACCTGCACGGGCGAAAAACTCCATAGAGCTTCTGCCATCAGCTGCATTACCATCAACTGGATCAGATCCAGACCAGGTACCAAGTTCCTGGTCTTCAATATTAGCTCTGCCGATAAAACCAAAATCAACATTCATTGAATTATCATTTTGATTATACAAGCGGCCGATACCACCAATAACTGGATTGGCGAGACCATCTTGATTGTATGGCTTATTGGTTGGTGCAGTTTCATTCGCAACTTCAACATCAAATTGATAGTTAAGACCACCGAAGATATTGAATCGGTTTGATATACCGTAAGTTAATAAAGAACCTAGGTACCATCCTTCCGTTTCAGAAGTAACTGCACCAACTGTGCCTTCATCAGAACGAAAATCAACGTCAGCAGACAAATTGAAATTTCCGGCCGGGATGAAGAAGTTGAGATCACCGAACTTCAGCTCTTCAGCGTGTACAGAGGTAATTGCAAGCATTGCTGCCGCTGCTATAAATTTTTTCATTCGGGAGGCTCCTTGTGTTTCAAGAATTGTACTGCAACAGTCGGGAGATTTATAGAAAAATTGACTGACATGTGAAAACTCAGGAAGGTGTCATGATGACACCTCAAAAAAAAGGCCCGGCATATAGCCGGGCCCAACTTGTCTTATCTTACGAAAAGATCAGAAGCGGTAAGTCATACCAACGCGAGTCATGAGAACATCTGAACGAAGTGTACCTGCACCAGTTGCTGTGTGTGGACCAGTAGCAGCACCAGTAGTGTTACCAATTACACCATCAACAGCAAGTTCGCCGAACTTGAGAGTTGCACCAGCATTTACAACTGTTGACTCTCCGAAAGGACGCTCGTTGTCTGCATCTTCTTCAGATCCCCAAACAGTTTGCTGAACAGAAGCACGAAGAGATAACCATGAAGTTGCTTCAACTTCTAAACCAGCAACAACTGGAACGAAGCTTGCTTTGTATTCTTCGCAATTAAGAGATAGTGAGCTGTTACATGAAGCGCCGAATCCAGCAGTTGCACCTTCGTTTTCAGCATCAACATTTGAATATTGAACGCGAGTGTAAAGATTAGCGCGGTCATTCAGACGAGAAACTTTACCGATACCAGCATTAATTGTACGGGCCTTAAGATCGCTCTTAGTTCCTGCAACTTCGCCTTCAGCTTCAAGAGACTGGAAGTCTCCAAAGATTGAATAGCCATTCCATGCCTGGATAACACCAACACGGTAACCAAGATCGCCTTCGAACTCAGAACCAACAGCATCTTCTGCATCGTTAGTTACGTTAATTCCACCAAATACTTGTGTGTCGCCCATGATAACGCCCATACGAGTACGTACAGCACTCTGCTCAGGATCGTTAGTACCAGCAGCACCAGCAGCTTCATCTTTATCAGAGCTAGTATAAGTAACGTTTGCGCCCCACTTAAGGCCTGTGTCTCCACCAACGAAAAGATCGATGTTGTTTTCTTCATCAGCTCCAGCTAAACCAGCAGCTGTTCTGAAGTGATTGCTTGCATTTGATTCAGAACCTAACTGAACACCATAAACAAGATTTCCACCTTGCTTAAATACTCCGCCCTCAGCCTTTGGAGTGGCTGTAGAGTCAAGTGGTGTAGAAGTGTCACCAAGCTCGAAAGTAACGAGGTCACGGTGGTTGTTAATCTGAGCAGGGTTTAAGAAAATGTTACGGTTATCATTCACAAAGAATGATCCGTTAACATCTTCACCGAGTGATTGAAGGCGAGCTTTAGTAGCGAATGCAGGCGTAGCCAGTACAGCGAGTCCAAGAGCAACTGTAAGCTGCTTTTTCATGAAGTCTCCTTTTGCAAAATGACGGATGTCATTTCATTAGTGTGTCGTTGATATTATTAAATTCTGACTGTACCAAATACTTTTGGCAACTAATTTTTCTAAAGGTTAAATTAATGCGACTCGTGTTAAGCATCAAAATTTTGACGACCGTGTGCCATAAAAAAAATAAAAGGCCACCTCGAAAGGTGGCCTCTATTGAAACTTAAAAAATTACTTCTTAGAAAAGAACATCAAACTTAACGAAGTTAAGAGAGACAACAGTTGATGAACTGTCATCAAGAGTAGAATCGCCTGGCTCTGTATTTGCGAAAGCAAGAGTTGCACTTGGAGAATAAGTGAAATGCAATCCACCTAATTTTCCAAGGCCGAAACGGTGACCGTATTCAAATGAAAGAGTGTTAGTTTCGAAATCATCGTTACCAGCATTATCATTTTCTTTAGCAGTAAGCATGTCGTAATGAAGAGCAGCATAACAGGTATCGATCAGCTTGTTATGGAAGTTATAAATAACCTGAACACCCATAGTTGTAGTGTCGTCAGTTGAAGCTTGAACCGCACCACGCTCTTCAGCTAAGTGACTTCTGTATAGTCCACCAACCTGAATAGACTCAGTAATGGCGAAAGCGTAATTAAGATTGATGTCTCTATGGCTTTCATTAGGAGAACCGCCAAATGCACTTCCTGTAGAATTACGGAAATCCAGTGAATTATCTTCAACACCACCAGTCTCATAACCAGAAAGAGTAACCATGTGTCTCTGAGCAAAAGCATTAACAGAAGCAAGAGCAAGAACAGCAACTAAAAACGTCTTCATAAATCTCCTTGTCAAAAGATGGCCGATTAAGTCATCCCATTACGTTATATAATATTACAAACAGACTAATGTTCCCTAAGTTTGTGATTTTTGTAAAGAATTTTTTAAGAGATCATTAAGAGAGATTCCCCTACAGATAAAAAAAAAGCCACCCGAAGGTGGCCTTACTATCAGAACAAGATATCAAATTTTAGAAAGTTGAACTTAAGTTCGTAACCACTGTCGAAATAATCATCACGAATATCCCCGCCGTATCTCTTCCAGTTCCAGGCAACAGTTGGCGCATATGAAATGTTGGCCACAGAGTATTGACCCAGGTCCCATCTCTTTCCACCTTCAAGCTCAATGAATACATTCATGCCTGTTTCATCATCAAGTCCACTCTGCTCGATAGTTGCGCGCTCAAGGCCTCCCATTACTCCGAAGAGCATTGAGTTCTTAATGTCCTCAGGCTGAAGGTTAAAGAGCAAGCCACCGGCCCCACCAAACGCAGAATCAGTTGCATCGCCGGGGCCCATATCTATATTTTCGCTGTTGATGTAAAACTTCACTTTCCACATCAGGCCCACATATTGCTCAAAGTTCTGGGCATAGTTCAGGTTGAACCGAAAGTTAGTGATGTCACGATCAGGGCCATCGCCTTTATCGTGTTTGAACATCAGTCCACCTGTATAAGACAGGTCAAAAGCGTCGATGGAAACAATTCTGGTTTGAGCTGAGACCATAAGCGAGGTCATGAGCACAAGGGCCGCAAGTAAAGTCTTCATATAATTTCTCCTTTAGTGACTTAACAAAGTTCGTGATAGGAATTTTTCATTGGAAAAGTTGCCTGAAACAGGAGAAACCTGGCCCAGGAACTTAAGGTTGGGATAATCGAAGCCTACTTGCTCAAGTGCCCTTTCCTTGATGTCTGAAATAAACATTTCATCATCAAAGCGAATGAACTCTTTGGTGATGTGCTGTTCGATGTCAGGAAAGACGCGATCAAGCACTCGCTTCATCAGCTTTATCTTTGAGCCCAGGTCTTCGGTCTGCGGCTCGTCCTCATGGATAAGAAACAGGACATGGCATAGCTGAGTCTTCGTATGATATTCATAAGGTTCAAATTCCACAATGAAATGGCCCCATTCATGGGTCATGCTTTGAGGAATGAAAAGAGTTCTTTCTTCAGTGAAAATATCTTTGTTGAGCATCCACGTAACCGAAATACCAGTTTGAATATCTACAGAGGCGCAAAGATCAATGAGTTCCGGAGTAAGTGAATCTTTATTAGAGAAAAGGCTCAGGAACTTCTTGGGCGATATTCCTACGTAAAGATTTTCACAAGTAACTTGTGAGAAATCCTTGAAGCTTAAAAGCCACTCACTCTTATTTACCAGGTCTGTTGGTGTAGTCTTATCAATGGATTCGAAAATTCGAATTTCCTGGTGTTCCTGAAGGATGTTGTCGAGATTTTCCCACTCTTCTTCTGAAAAGAGTGAAGACAGTTCAAGCTTATACCCTGGGGATGTAAAAAACTCTTCCCCCGCCTGAAGCTCCATTGACTTGGCCCTACTGCCAAACTCATGAAACTTGCCTTCCTTATAGAAAATGGCGCCCTTAGGATGAGGCATGATCTTAGCGTTGAAAAACCGCTTATAAATGCCTTCAACAGCGGCTTGAGACCTGATGAGGGTCGGACCATACTGATAATTTTCAAGGAGTGCTTGTCGGGTCAAAGCGCGTGATGAAACCAATCTTACAGTTTCATCGGGGCAGTCACGCTTGAGCTCCATTAGCTTTAAGATAGACCCTAAATCGTGTCCTAAAATAACATGCTGAAAGTGCGCCGTGGTCACGTTTCCGTGAACACCACGTTTATAGCCTTTAAAGTGTTTTAGTAGTCCAAAAGTCATGCAGTGATCTTAAAATAAAAAACCTACTCTTGCGAGTAGGTTTTTGCTTTAAAAGATCGCTGTATTTTATTTTATTTATCTAATCGCAAGCCTGTCACCCGGAAGAATCATACGACGCTTAACAATGTGACGGTTAGTGCGAATGATGGTGCTCATGGGAACACCAGTCACTTGTGCGACTTTCCAGAGAGTATCACCTTTCTTGACTGTGTAAAACACAGAAGGGTTCTTGATAATTTTTCCACGATTCACATTCGAAGCTACCTGACGGCTATAAGTTCTTCTTCTGCTGATTTTTCTAGGGCTGCTCTTCTTCTCATAGATGTCAGCATACATGCTCGCAGTAAGAGAATGGTCTTCACGGAAAGGCAGATTGATGACTGTCTTAGGTGCGATGTCCCTTCTTGCATCCAGGTCTGTATTGAGGGATGCCAAAACATCAGGTGGTACTTTGAACTTTCTTGAAATCTGCTGGAAAGATGATTTCCCGGTCGTAATATAAGTCTTGAAGCTATCAGCGATTACTGAATCTTTTTCAGTATACTCATCCCAGGCTTCTTTTGCCCCTACAGGTACTCTCAGTGCATAATTTTCAAGGTAAGGAGGAATCTGCCAACGGACGATTTCAGGGTTGTAGCGCTTCACTTCTTCGAAATCCAGCTCAAGCACTTCTGCCATCTGATAAAGGTCCGTATTTCCCTTCACCATGATCTCTTCATAATCCAGGGTCTTTTCGAACTTAATTTCATGAAAGCCAAACACATCAAGGTTCTTCCCGATGATTGCCAGGGCCATGATCTTAGGAACATAGTTTTTAGTTTCAGGCTTCAGGTAACGGCCTTTGGTCAACTGCCAAAAGTCCTTGGTCTTATACATTCTAATGGCGCGTCCAACTTTCCCTTCGCCTGCATTGTATCCGGCAGCAGCAAGTTCCCATGAACCAAAAAGATTATGTAGAGTCTTTAAATAGCTGGCAGCTGCAATTGTAGCTTTAAGCGGATCTCTTCTTTCATCAACATACCAGTCAATGTTAAGGCCGAAGTTCTTACCTGTTCTTGGCATAAATTGCCATGGGCCGACTGCTTTTGCCCATGAACGAGCATGGTTCTGAAAACCTGATTCTGCCATTGCGAGGTAAATCAAGTCACGTGGTAGACCACTGTCTGCCATGATCTTGGAAAGAACAGGAGCATAGCGTCCTGCACGTTGAGTGTAATTTATGAAATGGTTACGACCGCGTGTAGTGAAGAACTTTACCCACATGGCCACTTGCTTGTTCCAGACTACAGGAATATCAAATTTAGTATTAGTGAGGCCCAGCTCTTTAGCGGCTTCATCATCAATTTGATAGATATTTAGCGGTGCTGTGAAAGTGTCAGCATGAGCACTTCCGTGGATACAGCCCTTACAATTAGGCAGATCTTTTTCAATGAGTTGTTCTTGAACACGGTAGTACTCGGCTTGTTCAGCAACACTCGGATTATAGGCAACTACAGGTTCACCATTTTGGGCAGGGCGATTGGATGCACATGAGGTTAAAAGCAAAGTAGCAGCAAAGGGCAGTAGGGCCAACGTTTTGATCATCTCATCATCCTTATATCTTCCTGAAGTAAGTGGGATTCTATCTAAATACTAGAATAATCCATACAGTCTTATCGTCACAAGAAGGCAAAATATTTAACCCTGCAGCCCTTTAAAAAGCTTAAAAATCAATGCCTTGCATTAATAATTTAGGGGCACCAAAAATCCTTTACACGAATCCAAAACTTTGCACTTCTTGACCAGTATGCACGGATATTATTCCAAAACGCAAGATCAGTAGGAACTGCTAGAATAAATGAATGTTAAAGCTAATGTGTATCTTGCCATGCCTATTCCTGATTTTTCAACCTTTAAACGCCAAGGTTGAACCGCCCAATTATGATTTCAGTCTTACTGCTCTGGATGATTTTTTCCCTCAAAAAAAACTCACCGACGCTGAGGCGAAGCATGGAAAGAGTGAGGCCATAAGTGCCCAGAATGGGATGAAGACTGCTCGTTTTAAGGTGAGTCAGATACGCTACAAATTTTCTGTCATGGTTCAAGAAAGAGATGGCGTCATAAATGATTTTTTCGCCCGGCTTCCAACTTATTTTTTGCATGATATTTTTTTGCATTCTTTAGTAAAACGACATGGCAAACAAACAACATACAAGCGCGTCGGAGAAGAGGCCTACTATATCTGGAATGCGAATGGCCTCAAGCACGTTTATAGTGCAGCATGCACAATCACTTGCTTCCCTATTTTCTATTCAGTCGAGCCCATTGAGGCAACCGGTGCTTCAGTTCTAAGCCAGATGAGAAAAGCTCATAGCGGGAAATAATTATCTTGCTGGGATCCACGGATTTTTGAGGTTAATTTTTTTGGCATATTTGAACAATATGAATGCCAATGGCCACATCAACATGCAAAGAATTTGTCCCATGGTGAAGTAACCAAAGTAATAACCTAGCTGTGCATCCGGCTCCCGGAAAAACTCAACAATGAAGCGGAATGTTCCGTAGCCAAGAAGAAACGTCGCACTGACAACTCCATAAAACCGCTGGCGCTTGTGCAGCCAGAAGAGAATGACAAAAAGAACAATTCCTTCGAGCACACCTTCATAAAGCTGAGAAGCATGCCTTGGGAACGGGCCACCGCCCGGGAAGACTACTCCGGCCCATGAGTCAGTGACCCTGCCGTAAAGTTCACCATTAATAAAATTACCCAGTCGTCCAAAGAAAAGACCGGGTGAACCGGCAACTGCCATGCAGTCCCCGATATGGAAAAAATGAAGTTTGTATTTTTTGGCAAAGAGAAACGTGACAGTACACATGCCCACTACTGCACCATGGAAGGAGAGACCACCTTTCCACACAGAAAAAATGTCGAGGAAATTTTGAGAATAATATTCCCAGTTATAAATGAAGACATAGAATGTCCTCGCACCGATGAACATACCTACGATCAACCATGTGACATATTTATCTATTGCTTCTTTGGGTGGTTGCCAGAACTTCTTATCGGCAAGGTATTTAAGGATCGCGCCGCCAACCAGAAAACCCATGACGTACATAAGGCCGTACCAGCGAACTTGAAGTGGGCCCAGCGAGAATATAACGGGATCTATCCAATCTTGACTCATATGCGCATTAGCTTATAAGACTAGGCCAATGAAGACAAACTATAAATTAATTGAATTGTCCGGGGTGCCGTAAGTTGCAGTGGCCTGGGCACTCAAGTCATAAATCGCACGCTTCATTGACTGGGTTAATCCCGTAAAGCTCAATAGACATGTGCTGACGCTGAGAAAACTTATGAGCTCTTCGCGGTTGATCGGTTGATTAGTCTTAACGTCCTTATCCTTGCGGATAATTTTGAGACTGCTTCCAAACCTACTTTCGCCGCCATTTGAAAAAATAACTCTTTTGCTGAGGTCAATAAGGACAGCTTCACCGAAAGATTGCTGTTGTTTCATGATCACAACATTTTCATCCTTGATCGTACCCCAGTAAGCAAGCACACCCTGCTCTGCCAGGCTCTGGGAAAGAAATCTAACCAGAATAACCCGCATACCAACCATCTGGTCTGTGTGGGAAATATCATGATTAATTGCGAGATCCCATAAAGTCTTGTTCAGGGGTATGGCCATGATGCCAACTTTACGAAAAGTATAAACAGGTGTGCCATTCTGGATAGAAAGAGACTCGAGTCCATATTTATCTAAACTGTCTGATCCATTTATCTGAAGTTGCAGTCTTGCACTCGCGCACTGAATGGTAAGGATTCTTGTATTGGGCTTGGTAAGGGAGATTTTCTTGGATTCGGTGTCTGTTAATTCCTGGAAACCCATTTCGTGTACCAGATGAGCAAACTTAGGGTGTAAGTCATCTTGCTTGAAGCGCAGGTACACTGGGTATCCGAAGTTCTTGCGGTATTGAAAGTAATTCCATTTAACATTTTCCATATAGCCTCCTACAACTAGCTATTCGGCTAAGGAGAAAAATAGTTAAGGAAATTTTAACGGAGTTTTTTAGTCCCCTAAGGGTGTCTAAACTTTAGACAGTCAGGGGAATTTATGCAGGACCTCCCTCTAACATTAAGGCACTGAGGTATTCTTAAGAAACGTATATGTCTTTTAATAGAGGCTCCATGGAAAAGAATACACTTACCTTTCGCAAGACCCCTGAGAAAGATCCTGAAAGTGATCTGTTCAGGTATTTTGCAAGGCCCATGACTTCTAAGCTCCTCGAGACAATGGAGCTAGCTAAGCACTTTCACCACGGCGACGGCGATTATCTCTTTTATAAAGAAGACGGAAAAACACATAAAGTACTAGACCTGACAGGCGGCTATGGGGCCAATCTCCTGGGCCATAGAAACCCACGTCTTATGAAGCGTCTTTTGCAATGGCATGAAGATGGTGCCCCTAATCTTACCCAGGGTAGTATCCGTCGTGAAAGTGGCAAGCTCGCCAAGAGAATTTCTGAAACATTACAATACGAAACTTCTGAAGGCCCGTGGATCACAACTTTCTCAAACTCCGGAACAGAAGCAATAGAAGCTGCGGTTAAGCATTGTCTCATCTATTTCCAGCATAAATTGGTGGAGCTTGAGCAGGTAGTTGAAAAAGAAATCAACCAGGCCATGCTCAAATTAAATAAACTTGATGAACAGAGCCGACTGACCACAGTCACAAGGCTTCGTGTAGAGTTGGTTGATAAAATAGAAAACCTGAAAATGAATGAAGAACGAAAGTCATACCTTCTTCACCAGTTAAACAATGTTCATACCTTGGTTGACTTGGTTGACCTGATTCGTACCATCAATGCTAAACAGCTCATGCAGCGTCCATCATTTATTTCCCTTGAGAAAGCTTATCATGGGAAAACAATGGGTGCCCTGGCCTTGACTTCAAATGAAGGCTTCAGGAACGCGTTCTACCTGGATGAAGGTAACAACACTCATACTCATTTTATCTCTCAATACATGGAATCAGGTAAGCTTGACGAATTTATTCAGAGTACATTTCAGGACCTTATCCTGATTGCTCCGACTCCGACAGGTGTAGCTTGTATCAAACATTCATTCTCCCTTATTGCCGGTGCATTCGTTGAACCGATCCAGGGCGAAGCTGGGGTAGTAACGGTCTCTTCAACTTTCATCGCACTTCTTAAGAAATATTCTTTGCAACAGGATTTCCTCCTGGTTTTTGATGAGATCCAGGCAGGCATGTACCGTACTGGTAAGCTAGCTTCAGGTACTCATACAGATATTACTGCTGACATTTATACATTTTCCAAGTCTTTAGGCGGAGGAATTGCAAAAATTGCAGCTACTTCAATTAATAGCCGTAAATACATCGAAGAATTCGGAATGCTTCATACATCTACTTTTAGTGAGGATGATTTTTCATCTGCAATCGCACTTGAAGTCCTGGATATCCTCCAGGGTGAAGATTCACCCCTTAAGAGAGGAATGAGTACTGGTAATTATCTTTCGGCACGCCTTGAATGGCTGAAGTCCATGTATCCCGAAGCCATCAAGGAAGTCAGGGGAATGGGGCTGATGCTCGCCATTGAATTCAAGGACGTCATGCCTGAGCTGGGATTTGAATTTAAGACAATTTGCGACGCTAATATGCAAGGCTATATGATAGCTTCGGCACTTCTTAATCATGAAGGCCTTCGTATGAGCCCTTCACTTTCAAACAACCTTACTTTGAGAATTGCACCAAGTATCTACTTCGGTATCATACAGGTTGAAGAATTAATTTCCGGACTTATCAACCTTTGCGAGGCCATGACTAAAAGAGACGTAAAGTATTTCCTCTCTGCCATCTACCCAGGTGAAGAAATATCAAATGTTAAATCTGCAGACTTAAAAACTGATGTTAAGACAGGTGTGCGTCCCTTAGCAGTCTTTCTTTGCCACTTGATTGATGAGGCCCATGTAAAGAAGGTGACAAATGCCCTGGTTAATGTTCCAGGACCTAAATTACTAAAGAAACTTGCCCTTACAAAAGACCTGGCATCTT
This sequence comes from Bacteriovoracaceae bacterium, assembly GCA_035575985.1. Lineage (GTDB taxonomy): Bacteria > Bdellovibrionota > Bacteriovoracia > Bacteriovoracales > Bacteriovoracaceae > Peredibacter. The sequence continues at coordinate 77,497 of DATLXC010000040.1, forward strand.
TTGAAATTTACCATACCCAGACCCTGACAGATAACAATGGTGTGGAAATGGATATCGTGATGCTTGGAGTGCCGGTGACATCAGAAGAACTTAAGAGAACATTTACCTCGCGTTCAAAATATAAAATCGTCCAGAAAGTCCAGGCAGCTGTGGACTATGCCCATAGCTTGGGTGCCAACACAGTTGGTCTTGGACAGTTTACTTCGATTGTTTCAGGCAATGGTCTTTACCTCAATCCAAGGGGTATGAACCTTACAACGGGTAATGCCTTTACTGTTGGTCTTATGGTTCAGTCTGCCTTACGCTCAGTCGAAGAGAAGAAAATTGAGCTGCAAACAGCAACTGTTGCCCTGATTGGTGCTGCAGGAAATATCATGTCTGTCGCATCAAGCCTTATGGCAGATCATGTAGGCAAAGTAATCCTGATTCACCACTCCCCTATAGAATCAAGCTTAAAATACCATGAAGCTACAAAGAGAATCCTGGCCGAAGTTGCTGGCTCAAATGCCAACAGCGAAGTAGTTAAAGTGGTAAAACAATTCTGGACTACCGAAATTAAGCTCCTCGATTTCCTGAACCTTCCGGAAGTGCAGAAGGTATTCAAGGCATCATCAGAAATTACTGACATTCAGGAAGCAGAAATAGTGTTATGTGGAGCAAGTGCCTCTACTGGATTTTTGACTCTTGATCATTTCAAGAAAGACGCTGTTATTGTTGATGTGGCCGTCCCACCAACCATTAAGCCTGAAATGCTTGTCAAAATAGGTACTGATCGTCCGGATCTTACTTACCACCTCGGTGGTGTAGCTCGTATCCCAAATGGAGCAAGCATTAACTTCTCAATCTTCCCACTAGGCGTGAATGAATGTTACGCCTGTATGGCCGAAACCTTTGCATTGGGCTTCAGTGGGAAAGAAAACTTGCTCAACATTGGTGACTTAAATAAGTCTGTTGTGATGGAAGTCCAGGTCATGGCCGACAAGGCAGGATTTGTACTTGGAAGCTACAAGAGCAAAAGTTCGCTATAAATCCATTCCATAAAGTACGTATTGAGCATATGGTTTTCGAACCTCTGCATTCCACGCACGTCTCGAGGGTGAATCGACATTCTGAAAGCTGACGATTACCTTACGCATGAAAACACTATAGAAAGCAATCTTCCTCGAAACCTGAGCTTGAACTCCCTTGATATCCTCGCCATTAGGTCCTTGTATCTTCCCGACGTGAGCGATCATAAAGGTGCCGAGGTTCGCACGCAATTTCGCAAAGACTATGGCCTTCTGGAGGGCATTCAGCTTCTTACCCTTCACCTTGGCCAGTATGGGAAGCGGGTCAACAAAGTTAATACTGAAAGCAACAGGCTTGCCCTGCAGTTCCACAATATAAGAGAGCCATGGCTGGATGATGTATTTAAAGTCTTCATAAATAATCTTGAACTGCGGATAAGTTATCGGTTCATATTCCGGCATGATCTTATAGGCTTCGGAAAAAAGATCGTAGATGATTTTAAGTTCCTTATCCCACTCACTCATCCTTATTCCGCGGATTGTAGTCTTAAGTTTTGGATCACTTGACAGTGAATGCCCACCATCATTTTTCTTTGAAAGCTTCTTTCTCTTGGCAAAAAAATCCTTCGTGGCCGTTAAACGGTTTACCCTGTATGTATCCCATTCACCTATAGTCTTAAATCTAGTGAGCTTAAAGAGATCATGATAATAATCCGGATAAACGGGTTCACCGTAAAAGGGGCTTTCTCCGCCGGGCAAGCGGATACGATACTTAATAAAAAAGTTCATATCTACCGGTGTCTTGATTGACGTTATTTTTTTACTCCGCGCAAATGCTATGATTGCATCTGCCAGGCACTTTGCAGCGGCTTTATGATTAAGCCAGTCAATAAAGCCTAAGTTTGCTACTGATCCATCATGCCGCCAGCAAAGAATCGCCTGGGCCAGAATTTTTGAACCATCCATGACCTTAAAAGCTTGCCAGCCAAAATCAGCGGTGAAAACTGAAGTTGGGTGAAAGTATTTTGAATAATCCTCCAGAGTCTCGGGAAAACTCGTGATGATATCTTTATGAACTTCATTCCTGAAGGCCACAAAGGTATCAAAGAAATTTTTATCCCACTTATCTGTGGTAAACACAGTTAACATCTATCGTCTCCGGAATTTCATCATGACATTATTGGAAGGCCTGAGCGTAATGCCAGCTGTGCTTGTCTGAGGTGCTACTTTTGAAATGTCCCAATCGTAATGATGGACAATACTAGCAAGAATAATCTTCGCCTCTACCCCCGCAAAATAGGCTCCAATGCAGGCCCTAGGACCCAGGCCAAAGGGATAATACGCTCCTGCCGTAATTTTTTTCTTATCCATAAAGCGGGTCGGCTTAAATAAATGAGGTTCATCCCAAAGATCAGGTGCGTGATGCGAGAGATAAGTTCCAAGCACCACATTGGCACCAACCGGGATCTTAACTCCTGAAATTGTATCTTCGGTTTCTGCCTGGCGCATGAATACCCAGACAGGGGGCCACATACGCATGGATTCATCAATACAAGCAGTAAGCCAGGGAGAATTATTGAGGCGTTCAAAATCCCGATGCTCAAAAAATTCACGTGCCTCATTTTGCATGTGTGGAGTAGCGTCCTTATTTTTTGAAACTTCTATCAAAAGCCAGGACATCGAATTTGTAATTGTCTCATGCCCAGCCATCAGGAATGTCATGACTTCATCCCGGATTTCAAGGTCAGTCATATTGGATAGTCCATCTTCCTGGGCATCTATCAAAAGTTGGATGAGGTCATGTTTTTTCTGACCATGCCGTCTCTGACGAATGAGTTCATAAACATAAGCATCAAATTTTGAGAGAATTCTTTTCATCGCTAAGTTCTTGGCAGTAGGCATCCAGAAAGGAACTGGAACAGTGGCCCTGGTCTTATTCGTAATCATTTCCATCAGCTCAAGAATATCACTCAACCAGTCATCCATTTCTTGTGTGACTTCCTGGGAAAAAAGCGTCTTAAGGATGATTCTCCATGTAAGACGATTCATTTCATGAAAGCCATTAACTTCGGGAGTCTTGATCAACTCAGGCATGAACTCTTGTGTAGTTTCAAAAATCTTAGGAGCAAGTTCATAGATACTTTTAATATTCATAGTCGGACGGATCAGCCGATGCTGCTTGCGCCAATTATCCATATCATCATTTGTTATAAGCCCCTTGCCCAGGAACTTCTGCAAGGCCTTCGTTGTTCGTCCCTTGGAATAGGCCGCATGATTGGTCTTCAGCACATGCACGACATCTTCCGGCTTGCTTATAATGTAGAGGTTCTTCCCAAAAATATTCAAATGAGTAAAATGACCATTCTGCTGGAAATTCTTCTTAATGAAGGCCAGCGGGTCACTTCTATATTCTTTTAATGTTCGATAGGATTCAATCAGGTTCATATTATCTCAATCTTGCCATTCGTGGCATTCATCCGGAGACGGTCACCTGTTTTAATCTTATTAGTCGCAGACTTAACTCCTACAATAGTAGGAATACAAAGCTCACGACCGATAATTGCCGTATGACTTAAGAGAGATCCCTTTTCCGAAATAAGCCCAAGGCTTCTCGACATTATATAAACCCATGCCGGATCTGTGTTTTTTGTAACGAGTATAAAATCCTTAAGGTCAGACTCAAGGGCATCATTAGGACTTTCAAGGACCAGGGCGACCCCCTCAGTTATCCCGGGAGAAACTCCCTGGCCGCTTATTTCTGATTCTGTTGGTGTCTGGTCAAGGGCCGGAAGTCTTTCAGATTCCACCCATTCAATCATCTCAGGGTATTGCTGGCGCTTAGTCTGCCATGGTCTTCTTTCACGTATAAGCTTGAGTACTATACCTATATCCAGCTTTCCTTCCTTATAGGCGAGCCACTCAAGGTGATTAAGCGAAAAGAAATCCAGCACTGTACATTCTTTAAAGCGAGGATCTTCCTGCACCAGTTGGTGCCCCATTTGAAGAACCTGCATCCTGAGCAAATGATAAAACTTCCCTCGCCAAAGTCGCGTCGCCTCTCTCATGGCGATGGCCTCACGGGTAAATTTCACGCATTTTTTTTGTGACCAGGATAAATCCACTGAGACTGCCGGTGCGTAAACTGACTTTGTAAGACTAGGATTATTTTTTGCCCATTTCACGAGATGCACGAAAAGTTTTGGATTATTCTTCAGGGGAAGACTCTCAAGCTTGAGTTCTTCAAAAGAGCGGTCACCATATCTAAGCAGGAAATCCTCAACTTGTTTTACTTCACTGGCATGTCCATCCTTAGTTAGTGCTGCAAAAGTCTCTTTATAAGGATCAAGACCTGGTATCATTACCGCTTTCTCAAGCTTCGTTACAAATGGTGCACTTAGATTTGTCACCAATGCATTAAATAGTTCAAGCGGCTTGAGCGAATCCACCCCGTCATTTGTCTTAAGCAGGTCAATGACATTATCTTCGCTGATGCCTTTTCGCTTAAAGGTCCGGGTCAGATACCCTAGCCCCATCATAATAAAAATGTCATTCACAACTGTGAGGCCAAAACCCATTGGACGTTCAATTAAATGCGAGAGGTATGAAATGCTATCACCAGAATTTTTAATACCTTCTTGTTCTTTGATAATTTCTTCACGTGTTTTTTCAAGCTGAGACAAAAACGGTTCAAAAATATTCTTGTGATTCCATCCCAGGCGAATAAGCGAGCTTAAGGTATTCACAGTTTCTACCTTCGTCAGCACCGTGGCATGTCTCGGCACTTCCGATCCTGAGAGCTTGCCGCCAATCATCTTATGCCAGTTCTCAATGTTTTTCTCACCACCGGGGAGTGCTCTGAGGACTGCATAGTAATGCTCAAGATTATAATAGAGATGGTCATCCACACAGCTTATGAGTTTGGCATAATGGCTATCCAGGACTTCCAGTCGCTTACCCTTGGCACCCATGATGATGGCCGATTCACGGAAAACATTATGGTAAGCTTTCTGGACAAATTTGGCACTGAAAGGACTAATAGTTCCTGGATAAGATTCAGACAAATTTGTGTCTACAAAAAAAGTAAGAGGTTCAAATGGGCGTGTGATGGGTCTTATCTGGAAAATGTAGAGCTTCCCCTCTTTATAGCCCCATTCAATATCGCTTGGAAGACCATTCCTTCTTTCAAATTCAAGGGAAGTTGAAATAAGATCTTTTTGTTCTTTTTCAGTCAGCACGGGACCTGAATTATTTTTCACCTGGAGAATTAATTCACCAGACCGGGTGAACTGATAGTGATCCACCTGCGAATGTCCCGAAACAACTCCTTCACCCATGCCAAAGGCAGCGTCGATTGCGAGTGCGGACGTAGGCTCAACTGGTGATCTTGTGAAAAGAACACCACTCTTTTCGACATTCACCTGCGCCTGTGCCACCACTGCCATTAATAATTCAACTTTTAGCTTTTTGAGAGTCAGGTACTCGTGAACTCTCGGGGAATTAACAGAATCGTAAATCTTGACCAGGGACTCTTTCCATTTATCTTTTTTAACATCAAGGATAGTTTCAAAAAGACCTGCAAAGCTGGCATCGAGATTATCTTCACCAATCATCGAACTTCTGAGGGCAATCGTTTCATGTGTCTTAAAAAAAGTTTCAAACCGGCCCTCGATTTCTTCCGGTAATTTGCCGTGACTGTGAAAATATTTAAAACATTCTGTAGTAATTACAAAAAAGGGAGGAACTGGTGCTTCCCAACTCATCAGCTTCTGCAGATGAAGACCCTTACCTCCAACATCGATAACCGGAGAAATAACAGAAGCCGGGACCCAAAAACTCATAGCAGTGCCGCCGCAAGCAGAAAGCCCACCACTACCAGAATTTGACCTTCAGCATTTGGCTTAAGAGGTGTTTTCAGCTTTAAGGTAATGAGAAACTTAATGGAAGGATACATCAGGGCAAACTGAACCAGCAAAAACACAATCCTCACAAACCATGGTGTGCCCAACTTGAAGAAGATATTCATTACAGCAAAGTTAAAAATAAACTGAATGACAAGGGCAAGTATTATCGCAGGACTGGCCCCCATGATTTTGGAGTAAGTCGTATACGAAGTCTCTTTGTCGGGAGCACGGATCTTTCTCATAACTTCCCAGTTCGTATAAATAAGACATAACGGAATGACATAACCCCATTTGCCCCAGCCAACCCTTGCGTCCAACTGGACACAGGCAATTATCAGGTACACAAAATTAAATATGACAATCGGATGATGGGTAATGAAGGCAAGGGGCAAGCTCTTTCTCATCATGTATTCTACAAAAAACCATTTCAGCATAAGAAAAGTAAAGAACAAGGTAATAAGCGACCAAATGAGCAATGGCATTGAAGTGGAGCTCAGGAAGATCACCATAATAATACAAAAAATACCCAAGGCCATCAGGTCGGTTTTCCTGACCTTGCCCGAAGGCAATGGACGAGTTGGAAAATTTATCAGGTCATCTTCGTAATCCTTGAACTCATCCATAATTCTTATAAGCAGGGAAATAAAAGTAAGAACAAGTGCCGGCAGGAAAAGTGGCAGCCCCCACCCGGGTCTCACGTCATAAAGCCTCAGGTAAACTAACTGCACCGCTATGGCAGAAACTATTGAGCCAAGAATTGCTGTAATGGGAAACATTTCATTCAAGTAAATAAAGATTCGTTTCGGCATGTATTTTCCTAATAGGGATTCTTTCTGATTTTTAATTTATACAGCAAAATATTCAGGAGCAAGTGCAAGCACGTTCCAAAGATGATTGTGGCCCAGAATATACTCCAAGAGATATCTATTAATACCATATAGGCGAGCATACATCCAAAAGCTGAGTCTGCTTGATCAACTACTACAAAAAACCATTTGTACTTATCCGAAGTCTGCCCTTCCTTGATCCCCAACTTTCTTTTCATCAAGGAGTTCGGTAATTCGGCCAGGCAATAACCCAAACCAAGCAATAACGCGAGAAGCAAAGAAGATTCATTTCGCATCAGGACAGGATTTAGGCCCATCACTCCTTCCAGCATCTGGGCCAACAAGACTCCAGGCCACGTAGCTATTGGCATTATAAAGAAACCCCGCCATGTTTTGTTTTGTCCAAACCAGCTTTTATGAATAGGTTTCTTCAAGTAAGATAAGGCATCAAATTTTACTGCAATCATATGCACGATTCCACCTATAATAAGTGGTACCGAAAGTAATAAAACGGATAGAAGTGTGTCCATGAGTAGATTATATGCTTAACAACGAAAACCGCTACCTTTTCAAGTTCGCGTGGAAAAGTATTCGACGGAATGCAGGAAGAAGTTTTTTTATCGGTTTCTCCGTTTCCCTCGCTGTTGTTATAGCCGTCTGGACTATCGCTTTCTTTGACGGAATGAACTCCCAGATTCAGAATGCTGTGGTTTATACCAACACAGGGTTTTTCCAGATCCAGGATGGTCTCTATGCCAAGTCTACTGATTCATCAGAGCCAGTTGAGTGGTCTCCGGATTTTTCTGAAAAGCTGATGCAGCTTCCAGTGACCGCTGCTTCCCCTGAGCTTGTCCTCGATGCCAATATTTCAACCCCTGAAGGTGCAGCAGCACTCACTGTCCTCGGAATAGATCCTAAGCTTCATGGCACCTTTATGCCAATCAAGGACAAAGTCCTCCCTGATGGAAATTTTATTGATGCCCATGAAGAAGGTGGAGCAGTTATCGGTAAGGAGCTTGCACGAATTTTCAAGTTTAAGGTTGGTGACCAGCTTGTTGTGAATTATCAGGACGCCAAAGGGGAACTTTGCTCTGAGATCTTAAGCATCAAGGGAATCTACAACTACAACAGCAACGGTTTTGAGAAGCGATTCGTTTATATAAACCAACCAACCTGGCAGAAACTCTTCTTCAAGGAAAATTCGGGCAAGATACTGTTTAACCGGGTAACAATGCTTACTGATGGCCTGGAAACAGGGCCAATACTTCAAAAATTTGTTGATGGAAGCAAGCTTAAGCTCAAGAGCTGGAAACAACTTAATCCAGAAATGGCCGTGGTCCTTGATTTCCATGACGGCATGATCAGGTTCTTCTTTCTGATCATCGGGGTCACCATCACCATGACCATTCTCACACCTGTCCGCATGTTGTGGCAGGAGCGATACAAGGAACTTAAGATGATGGCCATCATTGGTGTATCCTTGAAAAAATTCTGGAAGATTGGTCTCTTTGAAGTTTTTCTCATGACAGTCCTTTCCGGACTTTTTTCAATGGTCCTTCTTGTGTCGGTTGTGGGTACTCAAAGCTACACAGGTGTTAATTTCCGGGGCTTAAGTGACGGTGTCTCAATTGAAAGGGCAGGAATTAAGCTACCTGGGATTATTTATCCCCTGCTCTCAGCAAACCAGATATTTATTACGTTCGTGTTTGTGATTTTTGTCCTGAGCTTCAGCTACATCTGGTCTATTCACCGCACACTACAAAAGCTTGAGGCGGAAATATGAGGGGCTTCGCATTCTTAATCAAATTCAGTTACCGAAATTTATGGCGTGCCCCTAAGCGGACAATGATCATGCTTATGAGTCTTGCCCTTGGTTCAGGTTTTATCATCTGGGACTTAAATTTCGCCAACTCCGGTTCCCGTGAAGTAATGAAAGAATTTCTGAGCCAATATGCCGGCCAGTACCAGGTCACACATAACGATTATTACGAAGGCAAGAATACAAAGAAAATTGATAATTATAAAACCATCACTGATGCGCAGATAACCGATAAGAAGATAATTGCAGATTCAACCCAAAGAGTAACTGCTCCTATATTTGTCTCCGGTGAAAAGAAGACCCTTGGTGTCCTTTTAACCGGCCTTGATGTGAACAAGGAGCTAAAGCTTTCCACCGTTCATAAGGCAGTCACAGTAGGTCGCTTCCTGGACCCGGCAGGCAGTAAGGAAATTATTCTTGGCAAGCGTATGGCCGAGAGAATTAATGCCAAGATTAATGATGAAGTTGTCGTCATCGGCCAGGCCCTGGATGGTTCAGTGGCAAATGACTTAATGAAAGTTGTCGGGCTGCTTGATTTCGGAGGTGGTGACCTGGAAGAATCCCTCGCTTTCACCCAAATTGACTCCGCCCGCGAACTCATGGCCATGGTCCCGGATCAGTATCACCAGCGCGTGAACTTCAATATGCAAACCGAAACCGTTCCTTCGATTCCAGGTGTAAGAGTTACTTATTGGATGGATATCCTTCCAGAAATCGGTGTTTCAGTTAAGTTCATCGACAATTTCACATGGATAGTCTCCATCGTCATCGTTCTCGTCATAAGCCTTGGACTCTCCAATACCCTGATGATCACTTTCTTTGAACGCGAAAAAGAATTTCAGAGTCTCAACATCATAGGTGCCAAGACGAGCTGGGTAACAAAATCACTTATGCTTGAAGTCTTTATGATGGGCACAGTTTCACTGATCCTGGGCTGTATGATCGGTCACATTATGACCACCTACAATTATTACAACCCGATTGATATCCAGCTTTTTACTGGTGGCAAACCAATCATCATGGGTGGAATGAGTATCCAGCCTCTGGTTCGAATTTACCCGGTCATGCAGTATTATTGGCAAGTGCCACTCATGATTTATTTTTTCCTCGCTCTCACAATGATTTATCCATTGATTCGTGTTATCCGCAGGAGCAAACATGCAATTTGAACTCGTTAACGTAGATAAGGTCTATCAGGCTTCTGAAGAGAATAAAGTCTACGGTGCACGTAACATTAATCTGAACATCGCTCCAGGGGATTTCATGGCGCTGGTGGGTCCTTCAGGCTCAGGCAAGACCACAGTCTTGAATTTGATTGCAGGACTTATTCTTCCAACCAATGGATCACTTAAGCACGGTGAGACAGACATCACAGCTTTCTCACTCGAAGAACGCACCCAGCACCGACTGGATTATATGGGTTTCATCTTCCAGGACTACCAACTGCTACCAATCCTCACTGCTGGCGAGAACATTGAGTTCCCCCTTCAGTTAAAAAATGTCCCAAAAGATGAAATCAAAGACAGGGTTAACTGGGCCCTTAAGCAAGTGGGACTCGACGACAAGGCAAAACGCTTTCCGAACCAACTCTCCGGCGGACAACAACAACGCGTCTCCATTGCCCGGGCCATTGCAACCAAACCCCAGCTAATTCTCGCAGATGAACCAACTGCTAACCTCGATTCAAAAACGGCCCAGGAAATCATCGAACTCTTCAAAAAACTTAACCAGGACTTCAAGCTGACTTTCGTTTTCTCAACTCACGATCAACGCTTGATTGACCAGGTAAGAACAGTCCTCTACATCAAAGATGGCTCTATTTACGACACAAGGAAAATATAATGTTGAATAAAATCTTCCGAAAAGAATTCGTTTTCTGTGCGGCCTTAGGTGCAAACGTAAACAATGCTGATGAATGGCTAAAATACGCCGACAAGGAAATGCGCGGAGATAAATCCCGCGGAGTCATGGTCATGACCATTAAGACTCCGAACTGGACCCGCACCCTTGAAATCGAATCCGATGTTGAAGGCAAAAAGCAGGCCCTTTCAACTATCCTCGCCCCCGCCAAAGAAAAAGGCATCCGCACCCTTCGCATAGAAAACAATATGTGGAACTACTTCCCCAAGCTCAAGCGCAAAGTGGCCGTTTCATCATCAATGCTTCTTGCCAGCTGGATGGGCTCAGATTTTACCAACGACGACGTCCTCAAATCCTCTTCCATGTCAGAAGACTACAGCCATAAGTTCATTGCCGATGAAGGCGAATACAAAGTCATCGAAAATACCGCCAAGACTACTTCAAAAGTCATGTGGCCCAAGATCACATCCTATTCGTCAAAAACTGACTGCCTTCCACGAATTTATAACTACTACGACAAAGAAAATAAACTCAGAAGAGTTCTAACCTTAAGCGAACTCAAGACTTTCGACGGACACAAGTTCCTCACTCACTGGGAAATGAAACCACAAGATGATGCAACCAAGTCCACAGTCCTCGACTACAAGAGCATGGAGTTTAATCCTTCGTTTAAGCCAGGCCATTTCACACAACAGAACCTGACAGGTAAGTAATGAAAACTCTCTTCCTCCTCAGTCTCCTCTCACTGTCTGCCTTCGCCATCGAAACAGACATCTCCGGAAACATCGAAGGCCAGGCACGCCACTCAACCAACAACTCTGCCGCCAAAGATGACCTTTTCCAGGACTGGGACCAGGAAGAATTCTACCTGCTCTACGGAAACTTAAACGGCAAAGTAGAAATGGACGCTTTCAAGCTCGAGACCAATTGGTTCGTCCGCCACAGCGTCTCCCCACTCTACGATCCGGCCCCACACCCAATCCGCGGCGACGTCCCCTACGCCGCCACCCAAATCTACACTTTCCCCAATCGCCTGGTCGCCCGTGACGTCTTCAAGCTCCAGTACGACCACCAACAAGACAACTATCGCACCGAATCCATCTTAAATAAGTTCTTCATCGAATGGAACTACGACGAACACCGCGTGACCGCCGGCCGCATGTACATAAACTACGGCCTCGGCGAAACCTTCAACCCCATCAACCCTTTCAACCAACCAACAGGCTTAACCGCCATCTCCCAGGTTGCCCAGGGTAACGACGGCGGCTCAGTCGCCTTTTTCCTCTCCGACAAATACACCGTCGAATTCCTCCTCTTGGGCGACAAACGCATCGAGGGCTACGAAGGCCAGATCGACCACACCCTCTGGGTCCACGGCGAATACCAATACTCAGACAAACTCCAACTCGATTACGTAGTCGGCGAAGACCAAAACCGCCAGAAAGTCGGCGGCCAGGTTGCCTACCGATTCGTAGAGGCCATGGTCTTCACCCAGCTCCTTTACCAAAGCAACCTCGTCACCCACAAACCCTCAAACAACCTCTGGGACTTCATGCTCGGCTACGACCAACAAGTCTCCGCCCTATGGCACGTCCGCATAGAAGGCGGCTACCAGAAGGCCAATCGCTATCTCACCGCCGGCACCTTTGGCGACCGCTTCCTTCCAACCGAATACTTCATTGCCCTGGCAAATGTGTATGAAGTGCATCCGTTAGTTAAACTCAATGGAACCGTTGTAAACGACATCAAATCAGGCTTCACTTACTTTATTGCGAAATCGATTTACAGCTTTAAAGATAATTATGAAGCCGAACTCTTTGGTTACGTACCTGTCGCCAAAGGTGATGCTGCTGACAATCCTGCGCAGAAATTAGTGACGACTGATCTTGGTGTTGCTCTTCGTGCATTCTTCTAACGCAAAGTTCACTCCGCCAGCGGAGTCGCAACTCATTTGTTTAAATTTAATTACTTGCACGTCCAAAAGGTACTGCATACCTTTAAGCATACCTTTAAGCACCTTTAAGCACCTTTAAGCAGTCTAGGGGAAAAGAATGAAAGATTATGTATTCTTAGTATTTTTTTATATTTTTTTGAGTTTTAATTCTTATGCCAAAGTGGAAAAGCCTAGAGATGTCTTAAATGAAATATGTGGGATCGCATTCAATAAACCCATTAATGAATTTAAAAAGCAATTCGATAACCTTAAACTAACAGATTCCAAATTAATTAAAAATCTTTATAGTACTGTTGATGATCAACTTTTAATATATTCAAACCAGGATATTGATTTAGGGATTTTGGAGATAAAAAGCCTGAAAAAGTCATTTCTATTATCTGCAAAAATAAAAAGTAAGAGGTTAGTTGGTAGAATAAAAATTGGTGATTCTGTTGATAGTGCAAAAAAAACGCTCAGAGCACTTCCTGGAAAGTTGTTTATGAAAAAAATCAATGAATTACGCTATGAGGATAGCCAAAGCTCAAGTACTACCCAACAAGTACTAGTCAAGTTTGCAAAGAATAGAGTTTCAGTTTTAGAGTGACATCATTCTGTTGATTAGATTTTGTGTAGACCATTCTTTATTAAGAAAAGAAGATTTGAACTAAATAGTATAAGGAGTTTTACTAAAAGTTACTGCATACATTTAAATTTAAGAATAGAAATTTTGTGGATCCAATTTGGAACTTCAAAGCAAGGAAATTAAAATTCGACCAAAAGGTACTGCAAACTTTTGAGCATCATTTGAGGATAATTTTGACCAACCAGAAGCTATAATGGCTGCAATTAGGAAAGTTGCTGAAGTAAGAAGCGTGAGTCGTCTGGCCAAGGATTCAGAATTGAATCGTGAGAATTTATATAAGGTACTTTCTGGTAATACATTTCCCAGAATAGACACTTTTTTTAAAATTATTAATGCTCTTGGTTTAAGAGTCACAGTTGATTTAAAATTTCTGGCCGTTTAAATTTGCCCTCTTTATAAGATAACGCAATTTAAGTAGATTATATCTTGAGGTCGCAATTTGCGACCTCAAGACTCCTTTCATTTTAATCCAATTTTCTTTCTTTTTGGATGAAGTTTCGGAGCTATGGTTTCCTCAACTTGATCGAGTCTTTCAAATACAACCCGAAATAATTTATTCGCCCCTTTTTCTAGGTTGCTCAATCGTTCTGATACTGAATTATCCATTGAAAGAAAACTTCTGAGGCGCACAAATGTTCTCATTACTGCAATATTAACTGAAATTGCTCTAGGGCTACTAAGAACTGATGACAACATGGCCACGCCGGTTTCAGTAAAAGCAAAAGGCGGGTAACGTCTGCCTCCCCACTTCTCAGAATCTTGGTCAATAACATCTTGAATCTGTGTAAACTCTATTTCTGATAACTGAAACATGAAGTCTTCCGGGAATCTTTCACTATTTCTTTTTACTTGCTCATTAAGACGTTTCGTCTTTACCCCATATAGCTCCGCTAAATCTTCATCAAGCAAGACTCTTTGATTTCTGATTACATAAATCATTTCCTCTATTTTTGTAACTACCTGTCTAAAAGGTACTGCATACCTTTATGCAATTATGAAGCTGAACTCTTTGGATACATTCCTGTCGCCAAAGGTGATGATGCTGACAATCCTGCGCAGAAGTTAGTGACGACGGATGTGGGTGTGGCACTACGAGCGTTTTTCTAAGCACTGCCCTTTTTAGTTTCAACAGTGACTCTCATGCCTAATGCATTGATGACTTTGAAGAAGGTATCTATTCTCGGGAATGTATTCCCAGAAAGCACTCTATACAGATTTTCCCGATTCAGATCAGAATCTTTTGCCAGCTGAGAAATTCCTCGTATCTCGGCAACTTGTCTTATTGCGGACATAATTGCTTCCGGAACATCCCAATTATCCTCGAAAGAAGCTTTGATATATTGAAATTGAAGTTCAACATCTTCTTTAATGAAATCCTTGATGAAATCTTCTGAATCTGTATGCCTCATACTTCATTCCTTAAATAATCCTTAGATAAGCTTATCGCTTTATTTATATCCCTGCGTTGTGAACTTTTATCTCCACCGTTCAACAGGAAGACGACATCTTTGCCATGGAGAAAATAATAAACCCTAAATCCTGAGCCAAAATGAAATCGTAATTCCCAAATGCCATCAGAGATAAATTTATGATCACCTAAGTTTCCATCTCTGATTCTGTTTATCCTTGCTAGAATCCTGGATTGCATTTTTTTATCTTCTAAGCTCGTAAGCCAAAAATAAAATGGGGAATAACCGTTGCGATCTCTGTAAATGACTACCTTCAAAATAGCTCCCCCATTGTAGCTAGTTAGCTACAAATGTCAACATCTCGTAAAGTATCGACTGTTTATAGGAATATCAGCTACAGTGCCGTGAGTTTTATGTAACTTAGCTCATTGTAGAATAACGCAGATTTCAGTTCGACGTCGGTGCCGTAAACCGTTTCAATATATTTAACTATTTGCACGCTTTTTCTATGATCTCTACAGTGCCAGTTTTCCCATTGATCTTAATCAAATCGCCATCACCAATGAGCTTAGTGGCATCAATCAAATTTAGAATCGCCGGTATCCCATACTCTCGTCCAATCACAGCCGCGTGAGATAGTAGTCCACCAACTTCAGTCACAACTCCACCCACCCGAGCAAGCACCGGAGTCCATCCTGGATCAGTAAAAAACGTAATCAGAATCTCTTCCTTCGTAAGCCCGGCAGTCTGGTGAATATCCAGAATAACCCGCGCACGCCCCGTAAACTCTCCCGGACTACAACCCAATCCCTTTAGCCCATCAGTACTCGTTGCACCCTTGAGTGCCTGGATCGTCCCACCAAATTCATTAGGAGGAGTAAAATTCCGGTAACCCTTATACATAAGCTCACGCTTACTAATATCCGGAAAGACCATACCAGGATTAATCAATAAATTCCTGACCTCAACAATATCCAGCATGAACACTTGCAAATCTTCAAGCTGGTTTCTTCGTGCAAATTCCAGAAGCCCTAATCTCAACAGATAATAAGCCCTTGTAGAAAAAGATCTCATCTCTTCACGAAGCCGCAGGAAGTCCCTCGACTGATTCAGCATCCTGGCGAACTTCCTTTTTTTCAGAAAGCCCAACTTCTCTGTTAAGCGCTCACACGTTTCCTTAAACTTTCCAGATTTATGAGGAGCAGTGCCATTAAAACTTTTCACCAGCTCATCAACCCAAACTTTATTCTCACCCCATCTCGCTACAGTGATATCAAGCTCCGCCGGTCCATGATGGTAATGAGTTTCCAGAAATCTCTCCCGCCCTGCCAGGTACTGGTCAGAACCAAATCCATAGACAACCGAAGTCTTCTGCAGCCTGGCCAGCCCCGTCTGCACATCTAGATGCGAAATACCATGCAACTCACCCATTAGGTAAATTTCATCCATCGCCTCATACGCAGGCAAGCGCTTGAGGAACCCCTTAAACTCAGTCTGATAATTTGAACTATTATAAATCGTCCGGAAGTATTTCTTCTCGGTCTCCTGTTGAAACAACATCACATCAAGAAACCATTTCTGAAACTGATTCTTATTGAGTGCCGCCAGATCAGTAATCTGCGCCTTCAAAAGCAAATCCATCGCCTCAAACCGCTCCCGAAAGTTCTCAATCATGACAACACAATCACTGAACTCCCTATGCAAACTCATGAGCACCGGAATCGCATTGATCACGGTACTGATACTCATTTCCGTCCTATGTGCACCCTTCTCTCCATAATCTTTCTGAACTCCAAGATCCCGGTCAAAATCCTCTTCCTTAAAGTCAGGCAATTTCTTAAGCCCCGTCTTCACGGCTTCAGCATTCCAATAAACCCGTCCATAAGCCGAATGCGTCCACGTCACCCCTTCATCACTTGAAAGAAGCTTTATCTTCTTAAAGTAATCGCCCATGGAAACCTGCATGGCATCCCGGTAAACAGAAAACATACAAGGCGTGCAAACCCGCGCCGAAACCCCGCCATCCTTAAAATCCGCATTCGTAAGCTCAGGCCTGTCCTCTCTCGGAAGATACGACGTAATCGGGCGCGATTGTAAAATGTGGACTTTTCCACTGGCATCTATCGCCCATTCAATATCCTGTGGTTTCCCATAATGGGCCTGGATCTTAATCGACAATTCCATTAACTTCCGCAACTGCGCCGGAGTAATCCTCGTCTCTTCCTGATTTATATCTTCAGTAACAATCTCTTCCTTAAACCAGTTATAGCGAATCCGCGAAGGCGTCACATGCCCGGAAACCAACCTCTCCCCCACGCCCTGACAAAACTCCACATAACATTCTTCTTCAAACCCATTAGTCGGATTCATCGTAAACAGCACACCCGCTGTCGTGGCATCAACCATCTTCTGCACCAGCACACTCATCGTCAGCGTCTCAGGCGTCCACACCATCTTCTTTGTATTTAAATAATCCTTCACCCGATCCGAATGCCGGGAATCAAAACATTTCTGAACCGCATCCTTTAATTCACTCTCCGACCGGACAAACAAAAACGTCTCGTACACACCCGCAAAACTCGCATTCGCCAGATCCTCCAATGACCCACTAGAACGCACGGCCACCGGAAACCCACCAATCTCACCAATCGCCCCCATTAAATCCCCATCCGGCTCAAACAAAACAAAACCGTTAGGAACCGGAAACCCATGGACCAACAAGTCATTTAAGTTTTTGGCCTTCCCCCCGAGTTTTTCGAAGAGAACAGGGTCAGAAATTGCTTGATGGAGAAAAGGTCTCTTCATTTCCGGACTTCTTTTGTATGGTGTCATTGTTTAAATTCAGTATATTATATGTCAGCTCTAAGTACGTGAAAAGTCTTTCATCTCATTCGGGGGAAACATTTGACATTACCCAATATTCTAAGTAAATCTACCTATTCATAAAACTCACCTAGGGCCTAAAAGCAGGACAAGATCCTCCCCGCCAGTGGTTTCACCTTTTAAGGAGTTCTCATGTATACAGTCGTTGAAATCAAAGGACACCAGTACAAGCTTAGTGCTGGCGATCTTATTGACGTTGAAAGAATCGAAGCTGAAGTTGGAGCGATTGTCACTTTTGACAGAGTTCTTCTTGTTGGCGGAACTAAGACTCTTGTTGGCTCACCAGTTATTGGCGGCGCTAAAGTAATTGCTAAAGTTGTAAGACAAGCACGTACTCGTAAGATTCTTATTCTCAAGCGTAAGCCAGGCGGACGTCGTGTAAAGAACGGTCACCGTCAGTGCTACACTGGTCTCCTCATTACTGAAGTTAATGATGGTCAGGGCGGCGTAATGAAGGCTGAGGCAAAGGCAAAAACTGAAGTAAAAGCAAAAGCAGCTAAGCCAGAAGCTAAAGCTAAGGCACCTGCAAAAGCTAAGACTGCTAAGGCAGCTACAGCAAAGCCAAAAGCTAAGACTGAAGCTAAGCCAAAAACTGCTAAAAAATAATAAACAGAATTCAAAGTTAGGAGACATATTATATGGCACACAAGAAATCCGGTGGTAGTACCTCAAACGGTCGTGATTCCAACCCTAAGATGCGCGGTGTAAAGAAATTCGGTGGAGAAGTTGTAGAAACAGGAATGATCATCGTTCGCCAGAAGGGAACTAAGTTCCACGCTGGTCCGGGCGTTGGCATGGGCCGTGACTTCACAATCTTCGCAATGGTTCCAGGCACTGTTAAGTTCGGCTTTTATAACAAGAAGAAAAAAATCATCTCTGTTATACCTGCTGCTTAATTGCTCTTTATAGATCTTTAAGATACAGAAGGGAGCTGAAAGGCTCCCTTTTCGTTTATGGTGATAGATATGGTCGTGATGACCAAAGGTAAGTATGAAGTTTATCGATGAAGTAGAAATAGAAGTACACTCAGGAGACGGCGGTAAGGGCTACGTAGGCTATCGACGTGAGAAGTATGTGCCTTTGGGCGGTCCCGATGGCGGCGACGGCGGTAAAGGTGGAAACGTTATTTTTGTAGGCGATGAAGGCCTCAATACCCTCATGCATTTTCGTGGACTCAAGACTTTCCGTGCTAGTGAAGGCGGAAATGGCGGCGGCTCAAAAATGCAGGGTGCGGATGGCGAGGACATGAGGCTTAAGGTTCCAGTTGGAACACTCATTTATAATCGAGAAACCAGTAATCTTATTTGCGACATCACAGCTCACGGCCAGGAATACCTTGCTGCTGAAGGTGGTCTTGGAGGTAAGGGCAATGCTCACTTCCAGACTTCAACACACCAGACTCCGCGCTTTGCCCAGAATGGACAGGTTGGAACACACATTCCTATTCATCTTGAATTAAAACTTTTAGCAGACATTGCCTTGATCGGACTCCCGAATGCCGGCAAGTCTACTTTGATTAGTGCTATCAGTGCCGCGCGACCTAAGATTGCAGACTATCCATTCACGACTCTTGAACCAAACTTAGGTGTGGTTCAGTTTGGTGAAAAGACTTTGGTGGTGACCGATATTCCGGGTCTGATTGAAGGTGCTGCTGAAGGCAAAGGCCTAGGAATTAAGTTCTTAAAGCATATCGAGCGGACATCTGCTCTGGTGCATCTCATAGATTGTTCAATGTTCATTGAGGAATTTGAAGCAGTTGACGCTTACGTAACTATTCGACAGGAGCTTGAGAAATTTAATCCGGAGCTTTTGGAGAAGAAAGAAATCGTGTGCCTTACCAAGATCGACGCTATGACCGAAGATGAGATTGAAAAGTTCCGGGCGACCATGGAAGATCAGATCGACCGCAAGGTCCTTCCGATTTCAGGAGTCTCAGGGCGAAACATTGAAATCTTGAAGCAATTAATGTTAAAAACCAAAGAAGTTATCGAAGAAGAAAGGAAGAAAGAAGGAACCCATGGCAATAAATGAATATGTTCAGAATGAAGTAAATAATATCGTCGCTACCAAGGGATTTGAATTCCCGTTGAACCATGCCATGGCATCTGCCTGGATCCTGGCCAACTTCAAGGGTGATAATCTCAAGGTCTTTGACATGAGAAAGACGACCTCACTTTGTGATTTCTCGGTTCTTGCAACTGCACAGAACGCCACTCAGGCCCGCGCCATGGTGGATGAAATCTCTGGCAACTTAAAGCTTCACGGTGCGACTGTGCTTTCTTACGAAGGATATGAGTCTGCTGACTGGATT
Organism: Bacteriovoracaceae bacterium; assembly: GCA_035575985.1. Classification (GTDB taxonomy): domain Bacteria; phylum Bdellovibrionota; class Bacteriovoracia; order Bacteriovoracales; family Bacteriovoracaceae; genus Peredibacter. The sequence goes on from DATLXC010000040.1 coordinate 97,093, forward strand.
CTTCTAGATACCGGCGACATCATGATTCACGTATTCAATGGTCCATCACGTGATGTTTACGACCTTGATATGATTTATGCAAAAAATGCCCAAGTTAAGATTCCTGAAGAGTTTTATTTTGGTAAGCCAACTACGGCAACTACTGAGAAGGCCGACCTTAAGGGCTTTTTCTAGTCCATGGCAAAGGCAATACATCTCATAGTGGTGGGGAAACTCAAAGATCCCCACCTCGAAGCTGTGGAAGCCGATTATCTCAAGCGTATCAATAATCCCGAACTCATCATTCATGAAGTTAAGGCTTCGGCCGAAAACAAGGAAGCCGAAGGCGAAGCCATTCTCAAGAAGGTCCGTGACCTGGTGCCTAGCGGCGGCTCTCATCTGATAGCTATGACTGAGTGGGGCAAACGCAGCACATCGGTGGATTTTACAGAGTGGTCACGCCAGCTAATAGAGCGACCTACCAAGGTATTTTTCCTGATAGCTGGAGCAGAAGGGTTTTCTGAGGAAGTCCTTAAGGCCTGCCAGGAGCGCATTTCCCTTTCAGAGCTGACCTTTCCCCACAAACTAGCTAGAATATTGCTCGTGGAACAATTGTACCGGGCACAAACTATCCGCGCGGGACACCCTTACCACAACTAGGGGAATTCAATGCTCTCAATCCAGGGTTTAAGCACAAGAGCTTTGCTCGTTATCATGGATGGCTTCGGCCACAATCCTGACAGTAAACTCAATGCCATCGCAGCAGCTAAAAAACCAAACTTAGATTATATCTTTGGCCATTATCCTTTCACTACAATTGAACCTGGTGGAGAGGCCGTTGGCTTGCCGAAAGGTGTAGCTGGTAATTCTGAAGTTGGTCACTTGAACTTAGGTGCTGGTAAACCTGTCCGACAGGACCTGGTGAGAATTAATGAGGCGATTGCCGCAAATACTTTTCGAAATATGCCGAAGCTTCAGGAGCTTATACAAACAGCGAAAACAGGAAATAAGCGCATCCATTTAATGGGCCTTCTTTCTGATGGTGGAGTTCACGCTCATATCAATCACCTGAAAGAAATACTTAAAATTCTCAATGAACATTCTGATCTCCGCGTTTTCCTCCATGCCTTCATGGATGGGCGTGACACTTCAAGAGACCGGGGTGTGACCTATGCAAAAGAAATCCTGCAATGTCCGGGTTTTATTTTTGCCAGCATGCAAGGCCGCTCAATTGGTATGGACCGCGACCGTAGGTGGGAAAAAATCGAGATTGCTTATAAGACGATGACTGGCCAGGGTAGAAAAACAACGGCCAAGCCTGAAGAGTATGTCTTGAGTGAATATAAAAAAGAAATTTTTGATGAGTTCATAACTCCAGTGCTCTTTAGTGAAGAAGGTGCGATTAAAGAAGGCGATGCGGTTTTCTTTTTTAACTATCGTCCGGATCGCGCCAAGCAGATTACACTCGCCATGAAAGATAAGAAGTTCACTGAATTTCCAGTACCGGTAAGACCTGGGTACTTCTTGTGCCTTACACCTTATGTCCCCGAAGAATTACCGGAACTCCCTGTCATGTTTGATAAGGAGAAAATCAAAGGCGGACTGGCGGAGTACATATCATCACTTGGAAGAAAGCAGTTCAAGATTGCCGAGACAGAGAAATATGCTCACGTGACATACTTTTTCAATGGCGGCGAAGAAACACCTTTTCCTGGCGAAGAACGATGCCTCGTCGCTTCTCCCAGAGAAGTTGCAACTTATGATGAGAAGCCTGAGATGAGTGCCCCGGAGGTTACAAGGAATCTTGTGGCCAAGCTGGAAGACAAGACTATTTGTCTCTACGTGGTTAACTTCGCCAATGCCGATATGGTTGGACACACAGGCAACTTCGAAGCTGCAGTGAAGGCGGTTGAGGCCCTGGATGCCTGCATCGGCATCATCTATAAGAAGTGCCAGGAAGAAGATGTGGCGATGGTGCTTACGGCAGACCATGGGAATGCTGACCAGATGTCATACGAAGCTGGTGGGAAACATACTGCTCACTCCGACGCCGAAGTCCCCTTCTGCCTGGTTCATCCTAAGCTCAAGGATGTCGACATCATGGTAAATCAGGAAAACAAGATCAATGCCCTTAAAGATGTTGCGCCGACGCTCTTAAAAATATTAAATATTAATAAGCCTAAAAGCTTCACTGGTAACTCAATTTTCGTCTAAGGAAAACTCATGGCCTTTGCCCACATAGGTTTACTTTGTTCCGGAGGAGATGCTCCTGGTATGAATTGCGCTATCAGGGCCGTAGTCAGGACCGCACTTTTCCATGGCGTAAAAGTTACCGGAATCAAGCGTGGATACGCAGGCCTTTTGAAAAGCGAATTCATGCCCATGAATCTTTCTTCAGTGGGTAACATTATCCAGCGCGGAGGAACCATTCTCCAGACTTCCCGCTGTTCCGAATTCATGAAGCCGGAGTTCAGGAAAAAAGCAGTCGAGATCATGAGAAAAGAGGGCATCGAGGCCCTGGTCGTCATTGGCGGTGATGGTTCTTTCAATGGTGCCAAGCTTCTCTTTGATGAGCATAAATTTCCAGTGGTCGGTATTCCCGGCACGATTGACAATGACATCTCCGGTACTGATTACACGATTGGCTTTGATACCGCTGTTCAAACAGCAATTGAAGCTGTCGACAGGATCAGGGATACTGCCCACTCGCATGCCCGGACATTCCTGGTGGAAGTAATGGGCAGAAATTCGTCGGCCATCGCTTTGAAAGTTGGCGTCTGTACAGGTGCTGAAAATGTCCTTCTTCCACATGATGTTGTAGACCATCAAAAAATTGTTGATGATATCCAGCGCGGGATGGCCCGAGGAAAGGAATCTTCAATTGTCATTGTTGCGGAAGGCCCGATCGCCGGAAGAAGTTATGATATCCAGAAGATCCTCAAGGAAAAATATAAATTGGATGCTCATGTCTGCATTCTCGGACACATCCAGCGTGGTGGTTCTCCCAATGCAAATGACCGCTTTATTGCCTCACAAATGGGCAACATCGCTGTAGAGGCCTTACTTAATGACAATTTTCCCAGTGTCAGCGTAGAGCAAGCGGGCAAAGTCTTCATGGCGCCTATAAATGAGTGTGTGACAAAGTCTGATCATAACTTTGTCCAGTACCAGACACTGGCCCAGACGCTCTCTATTTAGGACACGAAATCCAGGCTGGCGATCCGTCCAAACAGATCCTTCCCATCTATAACACCCCTTGGACTTTCAAAGTTCGAAGTTGAGGCTATCAAGTGAAGGTCATATTCATCACACAACTTCATCACATCCTCATTAAAAAATTCTTCCACTAATCCACTTGGAGTCAGGGACCCAATTGCCATGCAATTATCAAGCTTTGATATAGGAAGAAGTCCTGCCAGGAACCAATAATGCAGGAGTAAGGGATATTCGAGCCATTTAACCGACGCTCCTTCCAGATCACCAAGGTCATCACAAGTTTCAACATTCAGGACGAACCGCTTAAGCGGAATCTGGAGTCCCCTGCTCCTTGTGATATACACTATTTTCTCTTTAATCGCCTTGCCGTACTTACCCAGCCCATTGATCTCCAGCCCAGGCACTGACTTGGTTGAATAACCGAAAAGGGTGATAAGCGAAGGGCCTTTCTTGGTGAAGTAGCAGCTTTGAAGTTGAGTTTCCATTAATACCTCCAGCTTCCTGTAAGCAATTTCAGGGCCCTGATTCGCCTGCGTAAGCCCGTGAAATGCGAAGAATCCTCCTGCATTGAATGAAAAAAACTAACTTCCTGATATTACATTTTTATACTGTCCGAAAGATTAAGGTGACGTCATGTTAAAGTCATTTTTATGAAACTCATGATCACTGTCTTCACTTTATTCTTCATTCAACTGTCGGTTGCGGCCGATCAAGATATCATTGCTGAATTCTCGCGTCCTTGCTGTAGCTTTGGCCTGGACGTGGTCCAGAAGGCCGTAGGAGCTGCTGGCGCCCTTGGAAATGATGATTTAGGCATTCACAACTATGCCCGTGAAACGAAGAAAGACAACGTAGGCATGATGTATACCTGTTCCGCTGGCTTTATCGATATCAGCCATCTGAGAGACACTGCTGATTGGTCTTCACATATCTACAGTAAGCTTCCGGTCTGGTTAGGCAGTGGTAAAACAGTTCGTGCCCGTAAAGAAGGTGGCTTCAAGTCCAGATCAGTTTTTTTTCCCGTCATAGACTCGCACAAGCTGCTCGCACTTAAGATTGAGGACAAGGAAAGAATAGCCGTTGCCATTACAAATAGCATGGCCCTCCTGCATGAAATCGCAACTGCTTTCCCTATCTCAGTAAGCGTTCCTGGCCCACTTTTTTTTGTCTATGAAAGAGTCTCAGCTTTTTCAGTTGAAGATGCTTTTTCAAACCTCCAGGGAGCGTGGCTTGGGGTAATAGCTGCAAGAGATGAACGTACTTATAATGATTCCATGACACAAATCCTTTATGATACCATGGTTAAGTACGGTGCCCAATCCAGGGAGAACACCTTGAATGCGTATCAGATAATTAAAAACGACTGGTGGACAGCTTCTTTCTACAACACCACAAAAAATGTCCTTAGGAGAGATTTCACCTATGAAGGCATGGTAACGGCTCATCTGGTTGATGAATTACCTTTCTGCATGAATGAAGAACCAGTCACTCTTGAAATACCAGATCTTCTTTCTGATGGTTCTTCGGTTAACGATTATTTTAAAATTCAGGGTGAAATGTCCGCCAGGATGAAAAGAAAGATTAAAAAGCTGAACTTGAATTTAGGCACCGTCATCACCCAGAAAGATTTTCCTCGAATCATAGAAGCTCTCAAGGTCAATTTTGTCAGGGAACTCGGTCCACAAATCCTTTATTAATTTTTAAAGCCACTGAAGTTCCACAAGTGCAAACAGACATAGGTACGATAGGGAGACCAGCGTTTTGATAATTCCATCATCTTAAGCCGCAAATCTTTCTTATTCAGGTCATGTAATTTAAAAATTTCAATCATTTCCTTTTGTATACCCAGATCATCAACCGCGAAGACATCTTCCCTGCCCATGGCAAAGATCATGAGCATTTCCACAGTCCAGCGACCAACACCCTTGATCTGGCTTAAGAATTCAATGACCTCATCATCACTCATCTTATCAAGTTTTCCTGCCGTAACTTTGTTATCCACAATGAACCGGGCGACATTATGTATGTAAGTCGTTTTTTGATGAGAGATTCCAATTGATTTTAACTTGTCGTAAGGAGTTTCGATAATCATCTGTGCAGTAGGTTTTTTCTCGTACAAATCCAGGAAACGCTGATGCAGAACTTTCGCCACTTTTATTGAAAGCTGTTGGGACAAAATTGACCAGACTAACCTGATTGTAATGTCCCTGCTCTTCGAAGGAATAAAAACTTCGCGTTCAAGATAGCTTTTTAACTTTGGATCTTTAGAAAGAAATTTCTTATAGGGATTCATTAAGGGGCACCGGCTCAAAAAAACAATTCAACTGCGGAATGCCTTTTTCGTTCTTAACCTGGGATGAGTGAACCAGATCAAGTCTTTTTGCTATTTTCGCCTTGAGACTCAAGCAATTCTGGCGGGCCTTCCCATTACAATAATGCTTTTCGCTCATTTTCACGCAAAGATACTTAAACAAGACCTTCTTCCCACTCTGGCAAACGACCTGCTTGTTTTCCTTGTCTATATAGGCACGGATGTAATAAGGATCGGCCGCCATTTCCTTATCGCAAAATTCTGCAATTTCCACTTTCTTGCCCATGCATTCAATTTCAGTGCCTGAAGCAATATCTATAAGTGGAGATTCGTGGCTGACCATCTTCTTGCAGACGGAAGCCAGGCTAAACGCGGCCCTGTCTGTAACAGAAACGTCATCCTGGATGATATGAGCAATAGATAATAAAGGTATAAGCAGGAATGCAGCTAGCATGCATCTATTGTAAATTAATTACTCTTCAATGCAAGAAATGAAGCTGTCACCAACCCGGGCGATCAACTTTGCAGTACCAGTTGGCTTAATCTGGTAAAAGGCACCGTACTCATTGTCCCCTGGCCAGTAATGCACAAGAATCATTTGCTTATCGCCCATCTGGAAGTAAGTAATCTCTCCATCACTAGAGCCTTCTTTAAAGAGCACCAGGGCCTCTGCCTTTGAAATACCTTCATACATACTCTGTAAGGCAATTGTCCGGTGAATAAGATTTTTCTCAGCGAAAGTGAATCGCTTTGGATTCTGAGAAGCCTTGAGGATTTCGAGATTGAGCTCACTTGTTTCCTGAAAGGCACAAAGGTCAAAAGCGAAAGCTTGGGTAGTGAGAAGAATTGTAAAAATGGCTATTAAAGTTTTCATGGGCAAAAGATAAGGCAGAGAAGCAAAACTGGGAAGAATAAGAAAAGAAACTCTCCTATCTAAAAAATAGATAGAAGAGTTTGGAGGATTTTGTTTAGCCTGGCCACATTCCACGAAGTCTCATCGCAACCTGGATCCGGTCAAGAGAGGTAATGAAGGCAGCTTGCTTCATATTTACCTTATAAACGCCTGCATTGTTCCACACCTTATCAAAGGCGAGCTTCATAATGTCATGGAGCTTCTTATTAACTGTTTCAAGGTCCCAGAAGAACATCTGAAGGCCCTGAACCCACTCAAAGTAAGAAACGATAACACCACCTGCGTTACATAGGATGTCCGGAATGATTAATCCACCACGGTCAGTGATAATATCAACGGCTTCATGAGTAAGTGGCCCGTTTGCACCTTCAGCGATCAATTTGGCCTTCACACGTGAAGCATTCTCCTTAGTGATCACACCATCAATAGCAGCAGGAATCAGGATATCCACATCAAGCTCAAGCAAGGCTTCATTGGTTATATGCTCACAATCCGGAAGCTGACGAAGCAACTTACCGTTCTTCACCCATTCAATACATTCAGGAACATTAAGTCCCCTGCTGTTATAAATTGCACCTGACACATCAGAGATCGCAACAATCTTGGCACCCTGAGCATGAAGGTCATGAGCTGCTGGCATACCCACTTTACCAAATCCGTGAATGGCTACAGTAGTTGAAGAGCTGACTGACTTGTTCATCTTTTCATAGGCAAAGTTCACACAGAAGACGACACCCTTACCGGTTGATTCAGCACGACCAAGCGATCCACCGATGGCAATCGGCTTACCTGTAACAACTCCTGGAATAGCGTAACCATGCATCTGTGAAAAAGTATCCATGAGCCATGCCATCGTCTGACCATCAGTCCCGATATCGGGAGCTGGAATGTCCTTATCCGGGCCTATGATCATAGAAATTTCTGTCGTATATCTTCGTGTCATGGCCTGAAGCTCAGCACGTGAAAGATCAGTTGGATCAACTTTGATTCCGCCTTTAGCACCACCAAGAGGAAGTCCTACAAGTGCGCACTTGAAGGTCATGAGCATCGCAAGAGCAGCAGTTTCTGAAAGGGATACATGTGGATGATAACGAATACCACCCTTACCAGGACCAAGAGTCATATTGTGCTGAACACGGTAGCCCTCAAATACTTTAACTGAACCATCATCGAGACGCACAGGTACTGAAACCTGAAGGGCGCGCTTTGGGTATTTCAAGCGTTCAAGAACGTTTGGATCTAGGTTCATTGTATGACCAGCAGATTCAAGCTGGGAAAATGCGTCTTGGAAAAATGGACTCTCGAAGAGACTCATGACTACTCCAATGTGAGATAAATTTAAGTGGAGCTAGTCTATATTGAGGGATATTTTTCGGCTACTTTAAAACTGCTTTGCGTAGAGCAGCATTAATGAATCATCCTCTATTGCATGCTTAGGGTCTTTAAGACTTGTGGCCCGCGCATAAACGTTTTCAACAATTCGCTGATCCAGGGATACAAAGTTTTTCCCGGTATCAGTTTCATAGTTATACATGGCACGGAAACCCACTGAATCGATGTTCTTCTGAACGTTTACTTCTGTCTTACCGTTAACACCAACCCAGGCACGAGCATAGGCAATTGGACCTCTGATACCAACGACCACGAGACCTTGGTCAACACGTGGTTGAAAGATAAACTTGGTTTCTTTCCAAAGGCTAACTTCTCTTTCCTGAAGCGATGACGGAATAATGCTTTTGTCGCCATTAGATTGCTTATTAGTTTTCTTGAACCTGGCTTCCATTTCATCAATGGTATCAACTTCGTTAGATGCCCGATATTCCTGGTACCAAGTCTTTGGCATATCTTTGAGAGGCTGCTCACCCTTACGACGAAGGTAACGCATGTATTTATCTTTAAAATAATCCCACTTCTCTTCAGAAGTTGGAACAAACATTGACCCTGCAAGAGTTGAGTCATGGCCATAATTATCAGCAAACTGCTGATTGTCATTCCAGACTTTCAGTTGGTTGCGTGACTGGGCCACTTCATCGCTCTCATCTGAAGCGATGTATTGCTGATAAAATGAAAGTTGGTTATCACTTGGCTTAACGATGACATCATCGTCAGGCATATAGCTGGCGGGAATACGATTAGGGATGCGTTCAACGTAGTTGGCCGTAGGGGAAGATTGCCCCTGTGAAACAGTTGTAAGCAAGACGCCGGATAGAAGCATCAACTGTCTAATACTTGGATACTTTCGTAATTGTGTCCAAAAACTAAGCATTTTAAAAATCCCCTATGAAACCCTAACTCACTAAATTGCTGAGCTTTTATTGTAAGTAAAAGGTTTCTGTTACAGATTATACAGCAAAGGTCGGGCCAACAGGTATGTAAGAATTTCAAGCCTGCTACGCACAGCAACATGTCTATATTATAGGAGTGTCAATAATTTAAACACCTTTCCATTGGAGGACAGATGAATAAGTTTCTTTTGTTAGCAGTTCTAGGCCTTTCGGCCTCAGCTTTTGCCAGAAACTCCTGTGAAGTCGATATGATAGACAATCACACGGGTCGTATCCTGGACACTTTCCGGGTTATTGATCTTGATGGAAGCTGCAAGGAAGGCATGAAACAGTGCCGTTTCGAGATCCGTCAGCGGAACTACCTAGGCCGTGCTGACTGCGTAAAAGAGCAAGTTCGTCCAGTACCAGGCCCTCGGCATCCAGTTCCAGGTCCTTCTTACCCAACTCCTCATCACCCAATTCCGGCTCCAGAATACGGTTCAGAAGCCAGACGCCAGATAATTGCTGGTGAATCGGCCATCATGAACAACCGTTTTGTAACTGTTCTTGGAACCAGCTTCGGTGGAACTACGGCTGTGAAATCTACTGATGGATGGAGCACAATCGCTTCTAATATTGACCGCAGTATCCTTGCTGAGACAAAAGGTTGTATCAACAGTCACTACTCCCAGGTTTGTGTTGGTAACCAGGTAATTGGCCAGAACAACCGTTACTCAACTGTTGTTGGAATCCAGATCGATGGACGTGTAGTTCTCAAGTCAACTGATGGTTGGAGCACTCTCCAGTCTAATGTTGAACCATCGAATCTTGTTATCACTCGTTAATTTTTTAAGCTTACTTGAAAAAAGAAGGGCCCCTTTACGGCTTCCTATTACCCACATCTTCGGATGTGGGTTTTTATGTGCGCCGGGCATGACAGATAACTAGGATGGTGAAAGTCCATCCACCAACCTGATAGAGGTGAAGGTTAGTGAAACGCAAGGGTGTCCATTGCGAAATGGAATC
>DATLXC010000041.1:0-18757 GCA_035575985.1 Bacteriovoracaceae bacterium
CATTCCAATCATTGGCCGGTCAAGCTTACGTATTCTCACTGATAAATTGGGTGAATAAGCAGATTTGGCCACATCAAGATTGGAATTAGCGATCTTTAATTTACTTAAGTTTATTGCGGATAATTTAGATGTTGGGGAAGCCTCTGGAAGAGATTTCGGATCATCTATTACAGGAACTCCTGGATCATAGGTATGGTCATATGCCATTTCTTTTAACTTCGTTTTTTCTATCTCCAGATTATTCTTCAATGAGCTGGCATCATTTTCATAAATCCCCAGGGCACTTTCAACTTCAAGAGCATAAACTTTGATATCAGAACTTGATCTCACTTGAGATTGGGCATAGAGAGAATGCTTTTTTAACCAGTCTCTTAATTCTTCAATTAATTGAAGTTTATTGTAGCTCATCCAATAACTAACAAAAGCTAATCTTGCCTGAAGGATAATCTCCTGAGAAACATAATGACTTTCTTTCTTTTGGAGTTCGTATTGAAATTCGCGAGATGACTTGTCATGACTTAGGCGAGAGGACAGTGGAAATTCCTGCTGCACTTCAAACGCGTAGGCAGTATCTTCCGAATTTGTCATTTGCCCCACTCCAATCATGGGCGGTTTTAAAGCGAAACCCTTGCTTCTTTCAAGTGCCGCATGTGTTATTGCGGACTGAGAGATCACATCAAGATTTTTATTCTTAACTTTGTTTAAATAAGAGGTGAGATCATCCGCATAGACGCTGGTAATTAGATTAACAGAGCCTGTAATCACGATTAAGAGTAGTCGTAGCATTTTCATTCCAGGTTTTTATAGTAAAACGAAATTAGACTACCTTTTGTGACAGGACTTCGAAATATTTTCCTTTACAACTCGGCGGATCAACTTATCTCAATGCTTATAGCATTAATAGCACGCCCTTCCTATCCAATTCACCTGATCACTAATACCATTTGCTAATGATCGACCTGCGCTTTGGCCTCTTGGCCGGAATGTTCATATTCTGCATAACCCTGGAAAAATTTTGGCCTTTGCGAAATGTAACGCAGAAAAAGTTCTCTAGGGTTTTAGTAAATTTGGCCCTTGCAGGAGTTGGAGCACTGTCCCTGCGCTTCGTATTTTTCCCCCTGGTCTTTTTGGTCTCTCAGTGGGGAGAAACTAAGCAGATCGGATTGTCACATTACTGGGGATTTACTGGGCCAATTTCTTTTTTTCTCATTATTCTGTTTCTTGATTATTCTCTTTATTTCTGGCATTGGCTCAACCACAAGGTCCGCTTTCTATGGCGGTTTCACAACGTCCATCATGTGGATCTCGACATGGATGTTTCCACCGCTTCCCGCTTCCACTTCGGAGAACTCATCATCTCCTCGCTCTTTCGCTCTGTGCAAGTCTTAGTATTTGGTGTCGCGCCAGAGACTCTTATAGTCTATGAGGTCTTAACTACACTTTCGACTCAGTTTCACCATAGCAATATCAGCTTGCCCATGGGGTTTGAAAAACAACTGAACAAAATCTTTGTCACACCACGGATGCACGGTATACACCACTCCATTGTGAGAGAAGAAACAGACTCCAATTATTCAACTATCTTTTGCTTTTGGGACCGGCTCCATGCTTCGCTCAAGATTAATGTTCCACAAGAGGAAATTACGATTGGTGTGGCCTCTTATAGAGACCAAAAAGAAATTACATTTCTCAAAAGTCTACTGCTGCCGTTCAAGAAACAACGGGCCTGGAAACTACCAGATGGGACTGTCTTGGTTATTTAGTTGCTTTAAAATTAATCGTTTAATCTACAGAAGTTGTAGTCCCCTCTCGTACCGAATTATAGAAAGGCATTCTTAAAAATTATACTGAGCGCCAACTCCAGCGCTATGCTCTGTAAACATTAGTCCAGCAGACCACGACCATTGTCTCTGATACATTAAAGAAACTTCAAACTCCGAAGGCTGTTTCTGACGAAAGGTGAACTCAGCGTCGGAATAAATAAATTTGGTCCATTGGAATCGCTTTTCTAAGTTAAGGCGTAACCGTCCTTCATGATCAATAATCGTGTGAGTTTCAAGTAAGAAAGGCAATAAATATCCAACTCCAACAACCGCTGCACCTTCGCCCTCTACTAGAGTTCCACCAGCGATGAGGTGAACAAACCTATTAAACCATCTTTTATAGAATAAATCTCCTTCACCTTTCCAATTAAAATCCTCTCTAGTTTCATATCTAAATTCGAGTTCATCCCATGTCTTCATTAAATATAATTCTGCTTGTGCATGGTTGGTAGCTGCTTCTAACATTCCCCTGTAATACAGATGATCATGAAGATGTGGATCATGTTTTTGGAGATGGGCAATTTCAGGAGTCGGTTTATAAGTTGAATATTTCACTACTCGGGCCATGCCAGTCTTTAAGTGATAAAGATTATGGCAATGTAACATCCATTCACCAGGCTCATTCGAAAGAAATTCAATTGTCTTCGTTGTGTGGGGAGCAACGTCAACAGTATGTTTCATTGGTGAGTAGTCACCATGTTTATTAAGGACTCTGAAGAAGTGCCCATGCAAGTGCATCGGGTGATGCATCATCGTTTTGTTCACAAAAGTAAATCTTACGATTTCATTTTCTCGGATTGTAATGGTTCTTTCTTCATTTATGGGTTTGCCATTAATGTGCCAAACATAACGTTCCATATCGCCGTCTAATACCAGTTTTACATCATGTCTTGGAGCTTTAGAGGGGAATACCGTCTTATTTAGGGCCTGCGCCTCATTTACTGAAAAGGATGAGATGATACTCTCAGATTCATTCTTTGCTTTAGAAGTATTCATTTCGGAGCGTTCCATTGAACCATGATCCATCTTTGAGTGATCCATTGAACCTTGGTCCATCTTAGAATGATCCATTGTACCTTGGTCCATTTTAGAGTGATCCATTGAACCTTGGTCCATCTTAGAGTGATCCATTGAACCTTGGTCCATCTTCGAGTGGTCCATTGAGCCATGATCCATAGTCGCATACATTTCAGGGAAAGGTCTTACAGGTGCATGAACTTCCTCACCCATTCCAATCCATGTGGAAGTTGAGCCTGTTCCGTCCTGGGCCGTGGCCTTCAATTCGTAGTTTTTATGATCTGGTACTTCAAAAAGTATGTCATAGGTTTCGGCCATACCTATGAGAAAATCATTCGCAAGAGCGGGTTTCATATCAACCCCATCCATTGAAATAATCTTCATTGGGATATTCCCCAGTGAAACATAGAAGTAGGATGAAGCCGCAGCATTAATGACTCTGATTCGTACTTTTTCGCCCGGATGGGCCATGATTCCTTGAGAGTTTATTTTTCCATTGATGAGAAATGCATCATACCCAACATCAGAAAAATCCATTCCCCCCATACGTGTCCATTCATTATGAAGAAAGTTTTTCAATGACTTGGCCTTAATGGCCCCCCACCAGGATCTCATCGTGTCTTTCTTGAAAAGATAGTAGTCACCATCTTTCCTTAGATTCTTTAAGATTTGACTGGCATTTTCATCTGACCAATCACTGAGAACCACTACTAAATCTTTGTCATATCTAATTTTATTTTCTTTTGGATGGATTACAATTGCACCGTAAATGCCTTTCTGTTCCTGAACATTTGTGTGCGAATGATACCAATAAGTGCCATGCTGCCTCACTTTGAATTTAAACGTGAAACTTTGGCCAGGAAATATTGGGGGCGTGTTTACATAAGGGACACCATCCATATATGGGTCTAGGAGTATTCCATGCCAATGAACCGAGAGTTCATCGTCTGGGATATCATTCTTTAAAACGATTTCAGCTTCATCTCCTTCGGTAAACTCCAATGTCGGCGAAGGTATCCCATCATTTATCATCAGTGCGAAATCCACTTCTTTGTTTCCGCTAAGATTAATCTTTCCTTTTGTAGCGGTTAATTCATAGCGAACAGTTTTCGCTCCTGCCGCAAAAGCAAATATACAGAAAATAGAAAATACTATGAATTTAGTCATGGAAACCTTTCTTTGTACCTTAACGTTTTAACCGGCTTATTTGTGACAATGTTCTACAAGATTATTGAGTGTAAAAAGCATGGCCTATATTTCGTGAAGCTTTCTTTCAAGCACTATACTCTGTTTATATCCTTCAAGACTTCTTCCGGCTTTAGGAATCATGATGAGGATGTTCTAAAGGAACTTGATCCTAAAATTAACGCATAATGCTCACTAGTTTTTTTATGAAATTTTGAGGTTAGGTCACAAATAAGCAGAGTTAATCGTTATAATTGGTACACAGAATTCGTGTACAGAGGGAATATGTTGATAAAACTGATCGGAATTGTTTTAGCTATTCATTCAATGTCACTTTTTGCTCATCCTGTAATTTATAAAGAAGGGATAGTTGCTAGTTCATCTAATATGATGTCCTACAGTGATAACCAGATAATGTATTCTTGGTCAAACCGATGGTCATCAGGGCTTAATCATTGGCGCTTTACCAAGAATAATAAGAATACTGAATTCGCCTTCCTTAAAACGAATCATCTTTTATACAGATATAATGGCGAGTATTCACAAGGTAACGTTTATATCCACGGAGGTATAGGCGTAGCTGACTCCGAAATTGAGAAGAAACAAACGAATGAAGGATATATGACTGGTTTTGAGCTAGACTGGGAAACTAGAACAATCTACACGGCCCTCAAGCACTATTATTTCATCTCACCTAAAGTCACTGATCTTTCAATGACCCAGGCAAGAGTTGGTTTTTCGCCATATGAAGCAGGCTTTGATCAACTTCAGTCCTGGCTCATGCTTCAGGCAATGTATATGCCAGATGTTGAGAGAGAAATTACAATTACGCCATTACTGCGCTTCTTCTATAAAAATGTCCTTTGGGAAATTGGCTCCAGTACAAGGGCCGAATGGCTTATCAACGTAATGGTTCATTATTAATGTTAAAGGAGATATATGAAAAAAATCATCGTTCTGAGTCTTTTTTTATTAAGCACTTCGGTCTTTGCGACTGAGATCACCGTTAAGGTTAGCGGTATGGTGTGCTCGATGTGTGCACAGGGAATTCAAAAGAAATTCTCCAAACTTCCTGCTGTTAAAGATTTGAAAGTAGACCTTGATTCAAAAGTGGTCTCAATAAATACAAAAGACGGCCAAAACGTCACAGATGCTCAAATAAAAGAACTTATAACGGAGGCAGGATACAATGTTGCCAGTATTGAAAGAAAGTAAATCTTTTCATAAATTCATTAGTTGGTTTGGGCTTTTTAGCTCCTTTGGAACATTGCTCTGTTGTGCAATTCCATCCAGCTTAGTTTTATTAGGATTCGGAGCTACGTTGGCTTCTTTCTTGGGGAATTTTCCTCAACTGATATGGTTGTCTGAAAATAAGGAAATTGTTTTTGGTCTAAGCTTTCTAATGCTAGGCCTTGCATTTTTAGGGCAAAGATATGCTCAAACACAAGTCTGCCCCATCGATAAGAAAGAGGACTGTGAAACCGCCAAGGGCTGGTCTAAACCAATATTTTGGATATCGTTTGGCATAAATGTAGTCGGAGCTTTCTATGCTTTCATCTTGCCGCGGATAATAGGTTAAAAATGAGATTGATCTTTCTCATTGTTCTAGCTTTCCCATATATGTCATTTGGACATGGTGGGAACGTTCACACAAAGCAGGAAGCGGAGCCTTTGAATCAAAACGATCCCCTAGTTAATATCTATGCAAATATTAATTTACACTACAAGCATCTGGTGGAACCAATTTTCAAGGCGAAATGTTTTGACTGTCATTCAGCTCTCACAAAATATCCTTGGTATTACAGTATCCCGGGGATAAATCTCTTAATGAACTCTCATATTAAAGATGCCCGAAGCCATATAGACATGACCGATGGATTTCCTTTCAAAAGTCATGAAACCCCACAGGCGGACTTAAAAGAGCTTAAAAAGACTGTAATAAATGGGAACATGCCACCTTGGTATTACAGGCCATTCCATGAAGGTTCTGAGTTAACAACTAATGAAGCAAAAACAATACTAGGCTGGATTGAAGAATCTCTTGCCAAGCTTAAGGAGAGCAAATGAAATTTTTTCTAGTGGCCTTATTTTTGACAATTCCCCATGCATTCTCACAACACAACCATGAGCATGCAAACCATTCGGCAGCAAAGAGAAAACCAGTTGAAGCCCAAGAGAAGAAAATGATTCTGAATATATTGGAAAAAAATGACCTCCTGTTTAATGCTTTTCTAAAAAAAGATGGTGCTACCATTGAAAAAAAGGCAAATGAACTTCTAGCAGTAGTAAATGGAAGTAAGGGTAGTCGTGTTAAAGACGTTAAAGCATCGGCCACTAAACTGGGACAAATTAAGTCTAGCAATAAGAACGAGGCCAACCTACAGGCCTATGAATCTTTTTTAAATCCTTTGATCAAAGCAGTTCAAGAAAATGACTTAGGTGGGAACTTTAATGTGTTTTCTTGCCCAATGGTTAAAAAGTCATGGATTCAGGACATCAAAGTGAATAAAGAAGTTAAAAACGTCTACGCCATGGAAATGTTAGAATGTGGAACCCAAGACACTCATTTCTGAGCAGTAAATGATAAGGGGCCGCCCAGTGGGCCCCTTTTAGAAATTAGTTACAGCAATCACTTTTGAAGAATTGAATTAATTTTCTGCATGCTGACTTTAGAAATGTATATATCTTCATGTTCAAATTCTCCACTTACATAACCATAATTATGCCAGTGCTCTGATTACTTCCACCATGCTCGCCACATGAATAGGGAAAGTTTCCTTTCTTGCTTGGTTTCATCAAGGTCTTTTGAGAGCTATTCGGCATTGCCATAAGGCTAATATTTAAGTCCTTAGATTCAAATAACAGCATTTTGTCATTTGCCTTTAGTTCAAGCTCAACTGTTTCATCTTGCATTACATGGATCATTGCGGGTACGCACTTACCGTTAGCGTTCATCTTTATCGTGATGGCTTCATACTCCGGAACTAAAAGTTCGAGGATTTCGTCTAATTTGAGCTCTTCTGCAATCTGCTGGGCAGTCTTACCTTCATTGTTTTTTAAAGTGAGGTCAAGTTCATGCTTTATAAGAGTTTTCACCTGCTGATATGAGCTATTAAGGACAGAGAGGATTAGAGGGGTGTTGCCATCCTTATCTTGTACATTGATATTCGACCCAGCATCAAGCAATTGGTCGATGACCCAGCCTGATTTATTGCGAATACTTTTTAAGAGCGCTGTACTTCCGTCAATAGGATCTTTGAGTTCAAGTTTGGCACCTTTCTTAAGAAGCAATTCCACAGTTTCATTTTCATACATAGAGCTAATTTGTGGAGCCGAATATTCAGCTATACCACAATTAGGATCTACTGCACTCATGAGAGCATTACACCCTAGCTTATTTATGAAGTTAACATTGGCTTCACATTCGAGAAGCAAGTCTTCTAATGTTTGCATATTTCCAGATTTGGCTGCTGTAATTAGCATTTCCCCAGCGAGGTCTTTCGTATAACTTAAAGGGCACGTGCTAACTTGGCCAGTTACCTTTCCTGCAATCACACATGAAAGATGCTGAATTTTTTCTTTGAACGTCGTATTCATGTCCAAAGACAGTTCACCTTCAGAATTATTTATTTCCAAGCGGAAGCTTGAGCTGTCTAAAATATCTTTGTAAATGATTTTTCCGTCCTTCTCAAAGCGTCGAACTATATTAAGTTTCTGCTGTTTGGTCCCATCATAGTCAAAAGTTACTTTTGCATTTAAAAAACTGTTTGAACTAGGGAACATAGAATCTTTGGACTTTTCTATAATTAGTCCAACAGGAGTTTTGTAAGCATTATCCAAGCTGCCATGACAATTTACTACCTCGGCATATACAGAGTTCAGTGTTGATAGAGTGAGTAGTGATAAAAAGACCAATGTTTTCATTTCTAATCCCTTGTTGGAAACTCAGTTCAAAGAGCGAGACAAGGTTATTCCATAAAGGGTTTCCATAATCAAGGACGGGATATGATTTCAACTTTACTGAAAGTATTTTTCGGAAAAACTCAAAAAAAATGTCACATATTGGTCTTCTAAAACGTTATTAGAATCTTTCCCAAAAACCCTGCAAAGACATTGACTGACGCGTTATGTCGCGCATAATCTTGCCTTCTGACACATTCTAAATTTTCTCGAAAAAGAATTTTGATAAACGCAATCGTTGTTCTTCGTTATGAGGAGCCTTTGACTTGATTGGCCCCGGATACAAACTCTCTGGTGTCAAAATGTAACCTTGAAGAAAGGTCACTGTAAGCATTATTTGATTGTTTTCTATTGTTCCTAGGCTGTAGAAAAAGATGTTTTAAACAACATAGGAGTTCTCATGAAAAAAGTAATTGGACTTGTCTTATTTTCTGCACTTTCATTTTCAGCTTTTGCTCAACACGGTGGTGGTCATGGTGGTGGACACGGTGGTTATCAGGGCGGTGGACACGGTGGTTATCAGGGTGGTGGACACGGTGGTTATCAGGGCGGTGGACACGGTGGTTATCAGGGCGGTGGACACGGTGGTTATCAGGGCGGTGGACACGGTGGATACACTCCGGTCCCACACTATCCAACCGTCTGCCGTGTTGATTTAGTAGATCATCACAATACGACTATTCAGCATTTCACGGGCTATTCAAGTTATTATACGAATGGGTGCAGCACTGCCCTTGAGCAGTGTTACAATGAAATTCACCATCGCGACCTTCATGACTATCGTTGCGTCCAGCACTAATCATTGTCAGTAATGTGAAGGCCCACATATAGCGTGGCCTTCACATCACTCTTTATCTTTAACTTTTTTGGGAGCGGTCGGATTACTTCAAAGTGGCCAAGAACTTGGGTTGGCCAGAATTCCTTTCAATGCTTAACGATGCACGCGTAAGCCGTTGGACTAGCACATCTTGCTGGGTCTTTCAGTGCCTTAAGGTACGCATAGCCCTCCTGCTTGGCCATAACCCTGCAGGCCTTCTTCGAGGGAACGCAGGCGAGAAACATTTCATGTTCCGGACGATAAGCTTGTTCATTTTCTTGTTCTTGATAAGCTTCATAGGCAAATGCCGTCGTCGATAGAAAGGCAAGTGCTCCTAAAATTAGGGTCTTCATTATCTTCTCCATTTTATTTTAAGCGCATCTTTATTGAGCGCCGTTGGCGATCCAGAGTCGAAGTATTTCCCGTTGGTCCATTGATAGTGGCTCCACCCCATAGGGAGGCATCATGTTCCTGGCACCCGGGGCAGTAATAGTGTAGAGCAGGCTTGCTTCAGGATTTCCAGGAACAACGAGAGACAATGGGGACGAAAGGAGGTCTTCCTTGGTGGCCAGGGGAACAGCCCCGCCTTCTTCACCTGGGGAATGGCAAGAAAGACATTTCATATCCAAGATCTCACGTTTTATTTTGGCAAAGCCATCTTGGTTCTCGGGAGTGCCATGGCCAAGGGGAGTATCCGGTCCTCCAGCCTCGATCCACGCCGTGAGAAGTTCAAGTTGTCGACGGTTGAGAGATGTGACGGGTGACTTCGGCATAGTCTTGGCCTGCAAAGTGGCACGTTCAATCTCATGCAGATGGGTCTTGCAGGAGTTAAAGCTTTCAAGGTTAATTCCGCCAGCGGAACCGTGACAGGAAATGCACTTTGGTATGAGGACTTCGTCGTACAGCTGCTTGAAGGAGACAGTTTCTCTGACTTCTGCCATGGGTCTATCGACCATCACCATGTCCTTTTTTTCGATCTTATAATTACAGGACACCATCAGGGTCAAGACTAAGAATCTTTTCATTGCTTCCCTTTTGTAGATCCGAGAGAAAAGTCTGCTACCGCACACGAGCTCCAGTATTCATAAGTTCGGCTCAATTTAATACACCTCCGCGTTGGATCAGTGTCAGAGTGATACCGACGGATCATGAAAAGATAAAAAATAATTACACTTCGATTTTGGAAATTGACGGAGAAAATGAGGTGAGAGAAGAGATAGATAAGTATTATCAACAGGAGATTTTATGAAATCAAAGTTTTTGTTTGCCGTCGTGTTTTCACTTATGACTCTGAACTTCGCCACAGCTGCTGAGCAGGAGAAGCTGGCAGTTGAAGAGTCTACTGAGCTTGAATCCATCAATCACGCTGAGTTCCTTGGCTGCGTTTCGACAAGATACGAGTGCGCCCACGAAGCCCAACATCATGGATATCATCATTCCAGGACAAGACTTGATCATCATACTTGCGATGATCACCATCATCCATATGCTTGCTACGGAATTCAATAAGGTCATCAAGGATGCCACCGCGGAAGAGACTCCTTGGGAAGGAAATGGTTCTGAACTCCTTGAGGCTGCCCTCCATTTCGTGATGGAGTCAGAAGTGGCGGCGTTGTCGGCTTTGGCCAGTCCCTGACCGTGGCTTCTCTCAAGCAGCAGAAGAGTGAGGATGGAACGATCCAGCCGGTCGTGGTCCTTTCGAGAGCCGCAGATTCGAAGCAGCTCCAAGTTCTCCTTACAGCTAAAGGTGAAATCGTTAGCTATACAATCCTAGAGTAACTATCTTTTTGGGGGCTCCAATTGGAGCCCCTTTTTTTTCCTTTTCAGCTCTCGTTAGCATTTTGCTAAACAAAGACGTCCTTTGGCTGTGTAGTTTTAACTTTTTTAATGATTGCGCAGCGAGGCGTAATATTAATGTGGAATTAAATGCCTGCCCAACCCCTGGTATGCTCATTTGTTATAATGATCCAATAAAAGGAAGGGCCATCGAATGAAGAACATGTTTTTTCTTATATTGTTTTTGTTTTCTACTGTCGCCATTGCTCAAAAGAACGAACCCCTCTTGATAGGCTGTGCCACGAAATGTTCGTTCTTATACAGTCACGCCTTGAAAAGAATCGCAAAGCTCTCGGGGATTCCTATTTCAATCATCGACCTATCAAAAAGGGCCGACGTTAGCCTGGAAGACATTGATGGTCTAGTGATCCCTGGTGGCGCAGATATTGATCCCAAATATTATCTTCCTTTCGTTGAAGAGGAACTCCAAGAGTACACAAAGAGCTTGGATCATCTTGTTGAATACTCTCAAGAAGGAAGGATACGGGACCCTTTCGAATACGAACTCCTTCAAAGTTATTTCCGGAATTCGGACCTGCAAAACCTCCCCATTCTGGGCATCTGCCGGGGTATGCAAATGCTGGCCGTTTCTCAAGGCATGCCCTTGTATGTCGACATAAAGACGGAATTAGGCATCAGGAACAGGCGGTATCTTTTCGACAGGATCTTCGTTAATGAAGAGAACTCTTTGATGAAGGAGCTTTTTCCTTCCCTGACTTTTTTAGGGTTTGAACAGCATCATCAAGGGATACGGGTCGATTACTACCTAAAGAATCAGGCGCGGTGGCCTAACCTAAGGGTCAGCTCTTACTCGAACCGTGGCACGATAGCCGAGAGCCGAGAGCATGGAGTTCAAGGATCGGCCGGTTCTCGGCGTGCAGTTCCACCCAGAAAAAGATTTTGGCCGCGAAAGAAAATCAATCTTTGGTTGGTTGCTGGAAAAAGCCTCTCTTAGGAAAGCGGAAAAAGTTCAGATACACTAGAGGATTGAGCAAATTTGTCCCTCTTTTAAGACAGAAGAGAGACAAATCATTTTATTTAAAATCCACAATTTTTAAGAGCAATTGTTTTCAATCTTGGCGTAGCAATGCTTTGATTGACACGATGTCTTCCACAATCAAAGTTTTCATCTAAGAGAACTTTATGTCCGCTAATGAAACCATACAATAAATTATCACCTCCATCACACGTTGCACCTTCTTCAATGATACGACCGCTATGTGCTCTTTGAACGAGTGTTTTTATTTCTGCCACTTTAGTACTAGAAATGTGATGGGTATGGAAAGTAGTTGTACCATCGCCTTTCTTCAAATTGATTCTGATATGGCCATCATTAGTAAAAGAGCAATTTTTTACAAAACTATCTTCAGGTCTCACGTTCCCACTTGTAACATGCTTTCTCAAAATTACATGAGACGCAAAAGCACCATTTGAAATGAAGATTGAGGCGAGAATAATTTGTTTAAACATATAGACCTCCTATGTCTTTCGTAAGAGATTAGTTATTAAAAAATAATTTGTTTTTTAATTGTTTCTATATTTTTATCCCCGGCGTTTTTTTGCATTGCAGGAAGTAGTTTTGGAAAAAGCAGTTGCAAAAATTAAATATGAAATTGAATCTGTCTTTAACGTCCTAACATCTTTTGGAAATGGTTCTGCTGGTTCTAATTTGATCCAGGAGAAGTTACAAACTTTGGCCGAAAGAAAGCTAGAGTTGGAAAAGGAACGTGAAGCTATTGTGCTAGAAGAGATGAATATAGAGGCTGGTAACTATTCAAGAAAAACCATTTCATCTAATCTTAGTGAATTCAAAAATGGTTTCCGAAAAGCCAGTCCAACAATGAAAAAGCGGTTAATCACAAATATCTTTAACCAGCTAGTTCTCACCGATGAAGGCATTAATGTCTATTATGCTTTTGCAGATGATTCTAACAATTACTCCCAAATTCAAAACAAAAAAGGGTCACTGGATAAATCCAGTGACCCATCCAAATCTTTTAGACAACCATTGGGCTTTTTTCCGTCCCAAAATTTGTCCATCGTTCAACTTGGTGGAGGTGGTGACGTTGATCAATTACAAAAGCTTAGAATGCAATTGTAGCCAAAATAGCCACGGCCGAAGGATTTCAAAACATCTTGCGAATAATTACCATCACAAGACCTACCCTTTATCAAAAAAAGAGCATTCATTTAATGTAGAACTATTTAATTAAGTAGTCCAGATTTAGGAGACTGGTCAGGGATTAATCACTTATCTTACACTGACGAAAATTTCTCTGCACATCTCTAAATACATCACCAAAGTCTGGAAGATTTGAAACCTGTTGTGAAAGTCTCTGATCCCACATCTTGCCAATTCTGGCTTCTTTGCCAGCTAGATTATTGCGTCTATCTGCATAGTTTACACCCTTGGCCTTTAACTTCTCGACGACATAAGCAGGAAGAAAATCTCGAGAGATACCTTCCTCGTTAAACAAATGCCAAATATCATAAAGGTCTCTAGGTTCGGATCTCTTCGGATCAATCAAGGCGCAGATTTTCTCTGTCACAATCTCATCGACGGTATAGACCGGCACTTCATACACTTCTTTAAAATCATCATACTCGTCATATGATTTAAGAATAAGCCTCGAAACTGGTTCAGTGACGAGCGTTTCATTAAAAGTTATATCGACCTTCACAGTCTTTGTTGCGGTTGTTGCTGCTAACGGGCCAATATAGCTTAAGTAAAATTGATGCGTATTCTGACTATCTTCTTCGATCTTGTGAATTCCAAAAGTCATCCCGACTTCTTTGTGAACAAATGGAAATATTTCATCCTTAATTTTAGCCAGTATTTCTTCTCGGCCCAACTTTAAAATCAAAGTAAAATCTAAATCTTCAGAGAACCGGTAATCCTTAAAATAGCAACGTCGGAGACAAGTTCCGCCTTTGAAGACCAAGCTGTTCTTTAAAGATGATTGCGAAAGACCAATTAAAAACCATGTTAAACAATAATCCTTCTCAATCACGGATTCTGGAATTCTCCTTCCTTTTTTGCCTCCGGCTTCAAATAGCTTATTCGCAATTTTAGAAATATTTCTTTGAAGTATCATTTATTATGTCCTAACCGCATTTTTAATTTCATCGGGATCAATATTTAATCTTAGTTTCCATTTTGAAAAGAATTTCCCCTCTTTAATAAGTCCTGGATCAAGAAGTGAATAGGTTTTTGTTAACTTCTTGATGAGAAGATCCCTCGTAGGTTCATCACCGATTTCAAAAAGATCAAGCAAAAACCCCAAGCGTCTATACAAAACTCCAATGTCCAACACCATGGCATAATTAATCATCTTCTTTACATCAATCACATCTTTTTTAATCCAAAGTCCTTTGGACACTTCTATAATGCCACCGCAGTGTTGCGGATTTCTAAGACCATCAAGTATCGTTCTTTCAATGTCACTCACTTGGACAAACTTATCTTTGCTTATCCAAAACTTCTCAACTCCAAAAAGTTGCGATTTCTTGGCGAGGATAAAATCAATTTCAATCCCATGGACATTTTCTTTTCCAAAATGCTTAGTGACCGAGCAATAAGTTGATAGTTGAGGCTGAGTGACCATCTGATGCAGTTCCAAAGCAGAGCCGTGTGAAATGTAATACTCTGTATCAGTTAGTCCCTTTTGATGAACGATGCTTTTTGCTATCAAAGCTGGTTCACTAATAAAAACGGATTCACTTCCAAGTTCGGAAGGAACGATATTGAAGAGTCCCGTCTTTAACTTGGTGATGATGCCCTTCTTGGCCAATCTTCCTAAGAATACATTCAAAGCATTCCCTGAAAGGCCCGAAATCCGAGCAGCGTCCTCTGTTGTAAAGAGAGCTTTATTCTCATCATACAGGCCGGAGATAAGGTCTGCTGATTTCGGCCCAAGGCTCTTAGATCGTGGCTGATTATACTCAGTACTCATTTTGTTACCTCTGATGTCACTATTATAACATAAAACATCACTAAATCGACAAAAAGTGATAAAAATATTTCAAATAGTGTCATATGGAGACATTATTCATGCATGCAACAGCACCCAGCTAAACCCATAAGTTACAGGCAATTAGGGAATGATCCTAAGTCCTTCGGTGATACCTCTTTCATCTACTCCCGCTAGCCTCACATAACTGGCCATAGTCTTCAAATCCATCCACCCACAAACCTTCATGACCTTAATTGGCTCTATACCTTCCGAAATCAGCTGAGTGGCAAAGCATGCCCGCAAAGTATGAAACTTAACCGGCACCAAATCCACTGACCTACAAAACGCTTTCAATATTCTTGCTTGCTGGCCTTGCCTCCACTCATCTAAACGGGGTAATACAAATCCAACTGAACTAGATCCATAATAGTCACTGCTGTTGGTGACGCGGTCGGTGGTAGTCGTACCTGCAGCTCTCAACTCACTCAAAACATCGCCTAACTCCCCTGAGACCGGCACCGTCCTCCAATACCCCGCCTTCGTACTCTTAAACTCCTTAGTCCTCTTATTATACGACCTCTGCACCGTAATCATCCCCTTCTCCAGATCCACATCACTCCACTTCAACGCAAACAACTCCCCATTCCTCATCCCCGTCAAAAGCGCCACCGCCCAAATATGATACCAGGCATGCTTCTGCTCCCTCGCCCCCCTCAGGAGCTTCCTCATCTCCTCCAGCTTCAAAATCTCAGGTCTCCTCTCCTCCTTCAAAACAATCCTTAGCCCGTAAACAGGGGAGTTCGTCACTCCCCTAATTACCTTGGTCTCAATCCCCCAATTGAAAATCATATTGATGGTATTCTTCACCTTCTTCTGAAACGCCTTAGACCGCCCTTGAACCAAAACCCGGTCTAAGACCTCCCGCCCGTCACCACGACTGATCTCCGCCGCTGGACTATCAAGCCAATCCTTAGTCCAGGTATGCCTCATCGAAACGTAGTCCACTATGGTGGACGGATTGTACTGCCTATCCATAAAAAGCGGAGACTCAACAAAGCTCGCCCACTGATCAACCACCATCCTCCAAGTGAAGCCATGGCCCTCTTGATGCGCGATCTTCATCGACAAATCTTTCACCAGCCCCTTCTCAACTCGGAGGGCCTCAGTATGAGTACGAATACCCTTAACTCGCTTTTGCAACCGCACATGGGGCATAGGACGGCTGCGCAGATTCACGTAAACCGTAAAGCTCTTGAGTCCTGTTATGTCCACCACTTCACTAATGGCCATAACTCGCTTCTAGCAGTCGATCGATCTCAGACTTTTTAAAATACAACCGGCCTTGCCACTTCCT
Organism: Bacteriovoracaceae bacterium; assembly: GCA_035575985.1. Lineage (GTDB taxonomy): Bacteria > Bdellovibrionota > Bacteriovoracia > Bacteriovoracales > Bacteriovoracaceae > Peredibacter. The sequence continues at coordinate 15,946 of DATLXC010000041.1, forward strand.
CTTTACCAGCAGCCCCCGACTCACTAAGAGCCAGAGGGCGTTTCTAGATTTACCCAAGTATAAAGCCGCTTGAGTAGAGGTCATCCATTTTGAGTTCATAAGATACTTCGTCCGGTAGTGATCATGGCCTCAATGTACTCATACATGTCATATTCAGTTCCGTGGGCCTCATTGTATTGATCGGCCTTACGCCTAACCAAATCTGCAGGGCCTAAACTTGCATTCTTAATTCTCTCAACATCTTTTTGATTAAGCTTGCCCAGTCCCACCATTACCAAGTCCTTCAAGATCAACTTCCTTCCAAACTTCTTATTATTCGCTTCCCTAAGCAGCCCATGTACCAACTCCAAGCTCTTCTCATCTCCTGAGACATCTACAAAAAACCTATCTTGTATTTTATTTTCTACCCGGCCTACTACTTCTTCTGACATAACCTTCCTCCTATTTATTTCTTCTTTGCTTACCTATTTCTGACCACCTAATCGAAACAACGTTGAGAGTGGGTGGTCAGAAATAGGTAAGCAAAAACACGAAGTGTTTCATGAACTTGGACGGTGTTAGGAAAAGACAAGTATCGCTTCGTTTCCTGCAATCAAAGTCCAACCAAGATTCATTCATTATCCATTCAACCTTCATCCAAACAACTTCTGAAGAGTTGTTTCCTCACCTTGAAAGTAAACATATGACTTAATTAATTCACTTGGATGGCTGATACAATCCTCAACATGCACGAGGCAGATATACTTCTTAAGCTCTTTTCCAAATTTATGGTCACGATTTTCAAAATATAGTTCACGTCTCTTTTGAAGATCACGAAGGGATTTGAAGATGAGAATAATGACCTGATAATTCTTCTTATCTACAAACCTCATCTTCTTTTGATAGGTGTTACCAGGAACGTTGTCACGTGGCTCCAAAAACACCCCCATATTGAATTCAACAAGTTCCGAATTAACACCTTCAATAGTAAAGTCAGCACACAACTCATTCCTGTGATGAAAGGATGAAAGTTCTCATCCTCCTCATGAAGAAAACGTACAATCTTCTTATGAAAGACTGTCAGTTCCAAGAACGCAGAAGCAATAAAAGCAACTTTACAGTACTCATTAAAACTTAAGTTTTTAAAAATGGAGCCAGTGCTATCCAGCATCGCTTTGGTTGGAATCAAAACCTGAAAGTTTTTAGTGGAAGGCCTTGTCCTCTGAGCCACACCCGCATTAACAAGCTTGTCGGCCAGTCTGTAGGAATAAGTTTTATGGATCTTCCGTTTACCAAGATTGTAAAATGACCCCAATGGAATAGTTTTCCATTTTAAGAGTAGATCAATTTCATTCATATAAGGGAGGATCGTAAAATCTGGTGAAGTTAACTCTGATGATTTTGTTTTCATTTTCTTGTCCTTTTCAAAAGTGTGAAAAGGACTTAGCAACTCGTGTGCCAAGTAATTGGAATGGATTATTAGTCAGTTGGAAGGGGCGAAGAAAGATTTTGTTTTTGTTTTGAGAAAATCGTTATAAAACGAAAACGAAATGCAGCTAATAGATCTTAGTGCTGTGGGAAAGATATATGGTTACACCTACTTCCGGAAATTCTTTCGGAAATATGTATTCACGTAATCGTCTGGACAAGAGGACAGTTACCTTAGGGCCACTCGTCATTCTTTCATATAGGACATAAAAAAAAGATAGAAGGCCTGAATATCCACCGACGATTGTTGCCCAATCACTAAAACTTTTATCCATAAACTACTTTAGTTCCTCAAGAAGCTCATCAATATTCTTCAAAGACTGCTGAAGCAATCCCTTAATCTCTTCTGCATATTGCTGAGGCTCTAGCAGTTCCTCAGACTCAACTCCATGTGGATTATAATGAGCTGCAGATAGGTTTGTTTCAGCTTCCAGTATCTTTGCAACGGGAATCAGCCAGCTTCGATCTGTCTCTTCGCGCATTTTATAGATCTTAATAAGTTCTTTGAAATGTTCTTCGCCTATCCCGTTTTTCTTTGTGAGCCTCTTGCCTTCAGACAAAGGTAATTCGTAAAACCATATATCCTGAGTCTTCTTAGTCTTATCAAAGAAAATTACCGACGTTTTAACGGCAGAGTAAGGAAGAAAAACTCCAGCTGGTAAGCTTACTACTGTATGGAGGTTACATTCCTTAAGAAGCTTTTCCTTGAGTTGTTTATAGGCAGCGTTTGTTTGAAAAAGCACACCTTCCGGAACAACTACAGCGGCTCGACCATTAATTTTAAGTGTTTTCTCGATAAATTGAAGAAATAATACTTCTGTAGCAGTGGCTTCAATTGGAAAGTTCTTTTGAACCATCGCTTGTTCTTTCCCACCGAAAGGCGGATTGGCCAAGATGATATTATGTTTCTCATGATCTTCTCTTTTTCATGGCTGTGCGTATGCCACTTGCTGCAGAGGCTGAAAGAACTTTATATATGAAATAGTAGAATATTTTATGCGATCTCTTGTATGTACGAACAAATGATAGTCGTTCAGCCGAGTTCATACCCTGCATCTTTCTTAATTCATATTTTGAGAGCTGCCCTATGTATAAGCCTCTCTTCTTGAATTCGGGTAAGCTCTTGATATTTTTTGATGCATATTCAATTTTACGGTTTTTTAAAGAACTTTCATAATAGATTGCAACAAGCTTATTGAGTTCACGGTGGTGTAAGAAATCCTGTGTAAATTCTGAATTGGCCTAAGCAGGGCCCTCTTCTTAGTATTGAGTTACCACACTTAATATTTAGAAGGAGGAGCGCCATGCTTCAGCTTGATGTCAATGTATCGGAACTTAAAGAATT
>DATLXC010000042.1:0-187347 GCA_035575985.1 Bacteriovoracaceae bacterium
GGTTATGGATACAAAAATGTGGGCTATTTAAAGCTTAAGATCATGCAGCAATGTGGATTCTTAAATTCCAATTACTTTGATAAGAGCGGTTATATGGTCTCATTCTAAATTCAAGGGGATTAACAAATATGCAAAAGATCCATATCTTTGGATTAAATTGTCGGGATTTTATACACCGTAGAAAATGTACTCATTAATCACTGTCTAAACACCCGTAAACACATGCTAAGATTGGCATCCATCTTGTAATATAGAAATCATCTAATACAACGAAGGTAAATTCATGAAATCACTTTTCTTAACTGTAGTTGGTGCCATACTTTTTTTAACTATAAATGTTTTTGCATAAGAACGTGCTTAAAAGTCAGATAATCAGTACTTATTGACCAGTAACAGATTCCCTTACCGGATTCTGGGCCTTTTGTCTTGGAAGGCCGAATCTTTTGCAAAGATTCAACTTCACTGAAGTATTCGTGGAGAGAAACTGGAATGTCTTCAAATTGTAAATCTAGAACACGAAATTCAACACCTGAATTTGTATTGATCGCTACGATGTTAGTGTCGTGAAAATTTGAAAAAGAATAATTATGTCCAGAAACCTGATCCTTAAGTCTTAGGCGGCCATCGTTCTTAGGACAATTGATAAGGAGCTGACCACTTACAATCTTCATCTTCTTTAATAGGTTTTGAATGTAGTATCTTCTTTCCGCACAACGTCCGCCGGGATTTTTCATTCTTGCCTTAGAATCCATTTCCAGCTTTTCAAAGAGATCCTGAACTTCCGTTTCTTCCATCAATGTAAATTGGAACAAACTTATCTGTGTCATCAATTGTTTATAAAGTTCTTCAGGCAAGGCTTCTTCAGAAACAACGTAATTAAGAGGAATCTCAATGGTATCAATACTACTAATGATGGCCAGGTCACGCTGTTCAGCGATTTGTGCAAATGCACTCAATTGATAGATAAAGAATAAAGTCGCAAGTAGCAATTTCATAATGGCCTCTTTCACTTAATTTAAGCTCAAGATCTGCTTCAATGTCTAGTTAGGTTTAAGTTAACTAGATGCATAATGCTTAACTACGTTTGTTAAGCCTAATATGCGCGCATGAAAAACTTAATTACACTTCTGATGCTCCTTGTATCTTTTAACTCCTTCGGCATGCCAACAGATTCTGAATTCGTTGAAGAAATCGCGGATCTCGAAGAGATTTTAAATCAAGCTGAGGCACATGCTTCGTCAGAAGGGAGAAATATTCTTGAGACTTCAAGGTCTATGATCAAGGATCAGGAAGTGATTAAAGGAAGCTGTTGGGACTATATTCATGCCGTCTATCTGAAGGCTGGATATGGTAATCACAAAAGAGTAACAATTTTTAGAAGTAAGTTACAGGGCCCTTATGTACATATAAATCGAATAGAATCGGGAGATTGGTTATATTTTATGAATCACTCTTTTGGAGATGTGGAACATAGTGGGATTTTTGTCGCATGGACTGACCAGAAAAATAAAGAAGCTTTGGTGATCAGCTACCCAGGTGGAAATCAAGCAAAACCTGGAAGATATAAGAAATATAATCTAAGAAGTACTTATAACATTATTCGGCCTGCAGAATAGTGGCTGCTGATTGAAATTCAGGAACTCTTAGATTAGAATTTGGAGACTTATGAAAACCTTCAAAACATCCCGTGAAATCCCGGCAACAACAGATCAAGTCTTTGCAGCGATCAGCACAGATGATCGTTTAGCGCGTTGGTGGGGTCCGGCCGGATTTACCAATACTTTTAGTGTCTGCGAGTTCAAGAATGGTGGTCGTTGGATTTTAGTCATGCATGGACCAGATGGAAGCAACTACCCAAATGAATATGCATTTACACAGGTAGAAGCACCTAAGAAGGTCGTGATTCAACACATTGGGGAGCCAACGTTTCGCTTAACCATTGACCTGGAACCTTCAGCGAAAGGAACTATAGTCTCTTGGGCTCAGGAATTTGAGAGTTCAGAAGTAGCTAACCGTATTGAACACATAGTTGTTCCTGCCAATGAGCAAAACCTTGAGCGCTTATCATCTGAAGTCTTTCATAAATTAGATTAGTCAAGGAGTACGTATGAAATTTATTGCTTTAGCTATTTCCCTTTCATTTTCTGCCTTTGCCCAGTTTCCTAAAATGCCAAGTGTTTCCGGAATCAAGGATATTTCCAAACAAGTTCTTGAAGCGTGCAAGGAAGATAAATCTAAAATTAGCGGTTGTGAAAGTTACACAGAGTTGACTAAGTTGAAAGCTTGCCTGATGACTAATGAGTCAAAGTTATCGCCCGGATGTAAAAGCTCACTCATGCTTGTGAAATAAATAAGTCATCGGTTCCCACACTGTATACGCATGGCCAGCTTTCTTTTCGGTTTATCAAGACCCGTGGCCGGTTCAAAAATAAAAACATGGCCGAGCTTATGGTCTTTTGTCTCAGCTTCCAGAATTTCTTTTTCTGCCATATCTTTCATGACAAGACTTTTGACTTTAAAAAAGAATCCTTCAGGTTTAATGATGGAGCTCGTATCTTTACCGAGATTCATATGGGAGCTCATTTCGATCCAGGGTCCGTCTTTTGAGTCAAGATTAAGGCTAAATCCACAGATTTCATCGGCGTTCTTGCAAAGGAAAGTTTTAGCGGGAGATTCGGCCTGGAATCCCTTAAGCAGCTGGTTACCTTTAATATTTGTGATTGTGGAGCCTTTAGCGAGTAGGTTGACGTTGAATGAGCCCCCATCAGGTTTAAAGTTGGCATTAAGGGTAATGCATTTGAGGACCTGTTCTTCGAAGCAGTAGACAGGAACTGAAAGGATTAGCAATATGGTCAAAAGAATAATTTTCATGCTTATATTTTAAGGGAATAAATGAACATCATCATTATGATTCTGATTAGTTTATCACTTTGTGCCCAGATAATACCCCAGCCTCAGACAGTTAAAATAAACCAGGGTCTTGGTCCGAAGCAGATTAAGGTTCAGAGTCACCCATTGAACTTTATTCAGCAAAGCCTTCAGGCCATGACTGACATACATTTTGTTTCTAAGAGGGAAGCAAATCTGGAAATAATAATCGAAAAGAATATGTTAAAGACTCCCTTCTTCAAAAGTGACGAAAGTTATGAACTCGTCATTAATCCGAAGAAAATTGTCATCATGGCTTCCAATGAATATGGTGCCTTTTACGCTCTTGAAAGCCTGAAACAACTTCGCACGCATTTTGAGGATAAGCTTCCAACCTTGACTATACATGACCGTCCACGTTTTCCCTGGAGAGGATTGTTAATTGATGTGGCCCGGAACTGGATTGAATTAACAACTCTTAAAAAACAAATTGATCTTATGGCTACGGTCAAACTTAATGTGCTTCATCTGCATTTAAGCGATGATCAAGCCTTCAGGATAGAGAGCCAGGCCTATCCTAAGCTTCACCTGAATAACCGGGATAAAAAGTTCTATACTCAAGAAGAGATGAAAGAGCTTATCACTTATGCATCACAAAGAAATATTCGCGTGGTCCCGGAGTTTGATGTTCCAGGACATACTTCCAGTATCATTTCGGCCTATCCTGAATTGGCTTCCGTGGCAGGTTCAGATAAACCATCGATCAAATATGGGCCTCATGACGAAGCGATGAATCCAATAATTGAGGAGACCTACATTTTTCTGGAAAGGCTATTTACTGAAATGAGCACACTTTTTCCCGATGAGTACTTTCATGTTGGTGGAGATGAAGTTTCCGGGAAACATTGGATGGCGAATCCTGAAATCCTGCAATACATGAAAGAACACAAAATCTCTGACACCACGGAACTTCAATTTCGTTTTACCCGTCGAATGGAATCCTTGATAAAAAAGTTGGGCAAAAAGATGATTGCATGGGACGAGGTGCTAAAAGAAGGGGAACATCTACAGTCGGTCGCCCAGATCTGGCGCGGACCTAAGTTTGCGAAGCAGGCAATTAATATAAAAATGCCGGTCATTTATTCTTATGGATACTATCTGGATTTACAGCTTTCTTCTGAAAGTCATTATCAAATAGACCCGGCGGAAGAGTTGAATTTGAAAAAAGATCCTGAACTTCTCTGGGGTGGTGAGGCCTGCATGTGGAGTGAAAGGACACCTGACAATCTCATCACCTCCAGAATCTGGCCCAGGGCCATGGCAGTGGCCGAGAGACTTTGGTCAGCTAAATCGGTTAAGAACGTTCAGGATTTTTATTCCAGGCAAAATGAGCTGGCACAATCCTTACAAATAGGTAATCCGCAGTTAATTCAGAAAATTCAAGAAGAAGCAGGAAACTGGGAATTGCCAAAAGAAAAGATAGCTCAATTTTTGAATTGGCTTGAGCCAGGTAAATTTTATTCCCAACATCGTTATCGGGTCATCAATACTGAAACAAAATGGAACATGTGGGTCGATCAGATTCCTTCGGAGAGCATTGAGACAACCAGACTAAATTGGCTTTACGGAGATTGGCTCCGTAAAAGAAATAAGGCACAGCTAAATAAGCTTAAGGTCATTTTCACAGAATGGCATGTTATCAGCATGGATGTTTTGGCCACAAAACAAGATTTCTCTGAAAAGGAAGATCTTGTTGCCTTGGCAAAATATTTGGGTAGCCTTTCTCGAATAGCCCTGGAGACATTAGATTATCTAACAAAGAGTGAAAAACCGGGCGGAATATGGTTTAAGGAAAATCGCACTAAGCTTGGAATGATAGGTCAGATTCGTGGCGGTCTGCAAATCGGCCCTCATTCACTAGTGGAGAAAATGGTGAACAAATTGGAACTGGGAATGCTAAAGTCCATCCCCTGAATAAATTACCTTTTTTAAGGATCATACCTAGTCTCAAGATGACACCAAAGGCTTCTTTCTGGGCGCAAATTGTCTCCAGTTTTAAAACTTCTCCTTACTCAACCCTAAAGTTGTTTTATAAAACTAAGAAGCTGTGTATAGCTAGGAGGACTGCAAATATCAGGAGTAAAAACCATGAATCTTAAAGCCCTCTTCATTGCGACCGCTTTCTTGTCGGTTAGTAATTCTTCATTTGCAGGACCCCTCAACGTTGAATGTCTCCTTCGTGGGAGCTGTATCAATACTCAGGACGTACTAAATCACTTAAAAGAACTTCAGGTTATCGCAGAGGCCAATAATGGCAACCGTGCCGCCGGTACCCGTGGACATGAGTTCTCAGGAAACTACGTGGCACAGAAGCTTCTTGCTGCCGGATACAAGGTTGAACTCCAGCCTTTTACTTTCATGAAATTTGAAAAACATTCTGCCAAGCTTCAGGCAGGGGAGACTCATTACCAGGATTCAAAAGACTTCAATGTCATGTCATATAGTGGAAATGGGTCAATTTCGGCTGCTTTAACAGCAATTGATGTTTCACTAGGTGAGGGAAATACCTCAACCAGTGGATGTGAAGCCGAAGACTTCGCCCAACATCCCAAGGGAAATATTGCCCTCATTCAGCGTGGAACTTGTAACTTTGCCCAGAAAATCCTGAATGCAGAAGCCGCTGGAGCTTCTGGAGTTATACTCTTTAACCAGGGTAATACACCGGACCGTGTAGAGCTCTTTCAGGGAACTATCTCTGAATCTGAAAAAATCGGTATTCCTGTGATGGCAATTTCCTATCCATTAGCTCTTGAACTTCTTAAGCCTGAAGTTACGTCTCTCTCTATGGACGTAGACGCAGAAGTCCAGAAACGTGCGAGCTTTAACGTGATCGCTGAAACTCGCACTGGAAACGATGCGAACGTTGTCATGCTTGGAGCTCACCTTGATTCTGTTACCGAAGGTCCGGGTATAAATGATAATGCTTCTGGTTCAGCAGCTCTTTTAGAGATCGCTTTACAATTGAAAGATGCACAGTTGAATAACAAGGTAAGGTTCGGTTGGTTTAGTGCGGAAGAGTTAGGGTTAATTGGTTCAACCAAATATGTTGAAGCTCTTACTCCATCGGAAAAAGCAAGAATCAGTCTTTACGTGAACGCCGATATGGTTGCCTCACCAAACTATATGCTGGGTGTTTATGATGGAGATGGTTCAAAGTTCGGGCAAAAAGGTCCGGAAGGATCGGCTTTGCTTGAAAGTATGCTTCATGGCTTTTTTGCAGGACAGGGTCTAAAGTCAGTAGAGACCGAACTTAGTGGTCGCTCTGATTATGCTGCGTTTTCAGCCGCTGGTGTGGCTGTTGGTGGAGTCTTCACTGGTGCTGAAGGAAAGAAAACTGAAGAAGAAGCTGTTCTTTTCGGTGGGAAAGCCGGAGAAGCCTATGATTCTTGTTATCACCAGGCTTGTGATAATATTTCAAACTTAAGTCTAGATGCTCTCGACTTTAATACACATGCCCTGGCATATATGGCCGTAGGATTAGGACAATCAACCAAGGGCATTCGTGATAATGATAAGGTTAGGAGCCTGAATCTTGCTCGTAAGGGAGTAGTTTTTCCTAAACATTACGACTGTCATGGGGATGTTCACGCGGAATAAAAATACAGCTTAATTGTCGGGTATTGTTACCTTAATCATTACCTTCAAATTCCGATAAGTAATTTGGAGGTCTACATCCGTAAATTCATCAGTTTGCTATTTATTATTTTAGTGTCAGTAGACGTCTTTGCTAATGATTGCCTGGGGAGAAAATTGTCCAGACTCTTAGATGATGCTGCTCGGGATGAACTTATGTTTTCTCTCAAAGCCGATATCTCTGAGGCGAAGGAAAAGGTGTCCAAGATCAGAGGGCTGGAACAGGAGAGCAAAAGATCTTAAGGATGCAGGTGACAAGGTCAAATTCAAGGCATTCGATGCTGAAGTTGAAGAATTAAAACTAGAGCTCCACGGTAAAAACGATGCCTTTCTTGCAAGAACATCAAAACTCCTTGGTGACGAGGGCGTCCCAAATTTTCTTGAGAAGCATAATGGCAACCTGGTCATGACTTTAAGTCTTGATAGTAAGCCAACCACCAATAAGGCCTTCAGCTTTTATCAACGCGCCCAAAAAACCTTCGGTGTAGATAAAGTGACGATAAGTTTTGGGGAGAATGCCGCCAATAAGCGATCAGGATTTTTTCGCCGTTCAGATGGAAGGGTAGAAATTGGCTATAACGAAGTTCTCAACCTACTAGATGGACAGATTGGTGTCACACCAAGGCACGAATTCAGGCATGCGGCCTTTGCCCATAAAGAAAAGTCAGGCGTTTCATCTGCCTTTCAGATGAAATTCAGGTCATCAAAGTCTGGCAATCTCCTCAATGAGCATCTCCGTTACGATACATATATGTCCGCCGAGGAAATCTATAACTGGTCTACTGACTTTCAGACCTTATCCAAAAAGCTGCGGGATGCCACTCCAGACATCGAGGCGCAGACTGCTACTGAAGTCCCTGAGAAGATGATTGCCCGATTGGAAGAGACTATCAAATTGAAAAAATACTCCAGGATTGAGTTTCTGGAAGGCCAGTTTATTGGTTTTGAGGATGAATTAGGAAGAAGGTTAGACCTTGGATACTTCGGCACTGAACAGAAGAAAATGTTTGAAGAAGCCCAGTCATTGAACAAAAGACTAGGGTCAGAAGCAAAGGAATTTACCGATCTTCATATGAAAGATCGAGGTCTCAAATACCCAGAGTCAGTGGAAAATAAACTCGCCCGAAAGGAATTTAATATGAAATATTTGAATACTCCTGAAGGCAAAAAACTTTCTTCTAAGTTATATGCAGCAAAAGAAAAGATTGCCATAGATGCAATTGAGAGACTTATAACAATGAAGAGAATAGCAGAAGCTCAGCATAAGGCAGTTAAAGTACTGAGGGTTGCGCTGAATAATCTTGAAAACGCTCCTGAAGCAAATAGAAAGGCCCATATTTCTGTATTAAGGGCCCAAATTAATAAAATAGGTAATAATGTGAAAGAAGGATTTAAAGATTCTCTCTTCAATAAGAAGTAGCTTCCTTAGTTGTACTTTTCTCTCTAAAATACACCACATACCCAATAGATTGACTTCATCCAGATGAAGTGGAGCTGACATTATGGATTCTCAATTTTGGATAAAGGCCTGGGACGAAGGGAAAACAAATTTCCACCAGACCGAATACAACGACCAAGTCCAGAAATACTTTCCCCGACTAAATCCAAAAGAAGGACAAAGAGTATTAGTACCGCTTTGTGGAAAATCTAAGGATCTTCTTTGGCTTCATGGATTAAAAGTTCATGTCCATGGGTTAGAATTATATGATGACGTAGTGAAATCTTTTTTTTCTGAGAATGAACTCTCGCCCGTTAAAGAGACCCAGGATCAGTTTTTCAGAAATTACACGCACAAGAATTTGGTCGTCAGTAGCGGAGATTTCTTCAAGCTACATGAAAAAGAAGCTTACGATTTCATTTACGACAGGGCTTCTCTCGTTGCCCTGCCTGCTTCTATGAGAATAAGCTACGCTCAGGTCATCAAACATTCACTTAAGAAGGGTGGAAAGTGCCTACTTATCGTATACGAATATGACCAGTCAAAACTTGATGGGCCACCATTCAGCGTGGATGCTGATGAAATTCATGAGCTATATGAAGATGCGTTCTCCATTGAACTGGTCGAAAGCAAACAACCTTCGAATGCTGGACCTAGACTTTCATCATTAGAAAACGGTTTGAAGCAGAAAGTATACATCTTGGAAAAGTTATAAAGTTAGTCACCCTCAAGTCATGAACTATAAGGGTGACTTATAGGAAAATTACTTAGTTCTTAATTTCGCAACAACAGTATGCTTGCCATTATGTCTGTATACATCGGCCTTAATCTTACAATTTCCTGTAAGGTAAATTGTTGGCTTTTTGAAAACACGGGTAAAACCAAGCGTTCCACATTCAACAGCACCCTCTGTGCCTTGATACATGACTTTATCACCGACAATTTCAAGGCCATCAACCTTAACATTTTTATTAAAAATAATTGCCATCGTCTGGGTTGGAACATCAGGACCATCGTTAGATGTTAGTTCAGTAACAGATACATTCACGTAACCTTGACTTCTATCAGCGTTCGCTGCGAATCTTGCACCTGCAGCGACGAGGCCCTTTACATAGGGAAGCTCAGCTTCAAGAACAGTTACTTCACTTGCATAGGTAAGAGATGCTGTAAGCATAAGGGCAACAAGAACGATCTTCTTCATTATTTTCTCCTGGGTTATGATTCTAAAATCTTAACCACAGAATAGAAAAAAGATGTTTTGCGGTGCGCGACGGCACAAATTTATCAGGCTAAAGCTTCTTCCATGATCTCTTAACGGTGATCTTTCCCTGACCTTCCCAATCGACATTGAAAGTGTCCTCATTGCCTTTAGGATCAAATTGGAGGAAGCCGGGTTCATAAATACTTGGCTTCTCTTGATCATTTATTTTACCAAGCATGACTCCCACAGTTCCGAACACTGTTCTTTCAACTTCTTCACCCATTGCTAGGCAATTAAAGGAATAGGTCCATCCTAGATTATCTCCACCTTCCAGCGGAGGGAGTAATACGAATTTTTCCCCGTTTGCATTTGTACTGAGTTTGCCTTCCATTGGGATTGTAAATCCTGAACCTGAGAAACTTCCACGAAGGATGCCTGTATAAGAGGCAGTAGGTTTCTTTACCCTCATGTATCCATGGACCTTATTTTCCCCTGTAATAAAGAAATCACCTTCAAGTTCTAAAGTTCTTTTCATTGTCCCGTTGCCGCACTCTTTAGCCGCGATCTCAGGTACATGATAAACGAGTTCAAAAGTGGCTTCATAGCTCCAGTGGGCATTACAAGAAATAGTTACTGATGGGTTTTCAAGTTCAAGTTCGACAACCTGGCCTCTTGGAGCGCTTTGTGGATCCCATTTGTATTCTTTGAAAGCAGATCCGTTATAAGGAGTGTTGTACCAAGCCTTAGGTTCCGGCTCGATTAGAACATTTTTCTTTACTAGATTCAGGGGAACATTAGTAGCGTCACATATGTCCGTGATGCCGGCAGGCAGCGGTGAATTTACTAAAATGTCCTCATATCCTTCGAAGAAGGCTATGGGATAAGGATAATCATAAGAGTCTCCAAATCCCTGCATGACAATTTCCGGCTCGGGATAGGGTAGGCCATTCCGATCGACGTCCCATGGGAAAGTTTCGATGAACTGAGGAAGGGTGCCCATGGCCTGAAAAGTTCCGAATTTCGCCATTAGCCAGGGCTTTCCACATTCAATCTCAATTGGGGCAGGCGGTATGAATTTCTTCGCTACTACGGCACCAACCCACTTTGCCGGGCGCAAAGTATTATCAGGGTAAAAAACATTGGTTAATGGGAAAATAAACTCTTCTTTTTTGAGAGCTCCATTGAGTGTGGCCGTACAGGTTTTAGCTTCTAGTTGTGAAGTAAGAATAAGGGCCAGAATAACCAGCAATTTCATGGGATCTCCGTTGATTTGGACGAGATCTTTAACATAGGAAAACAAGAATTGCATCATGGATTATTTTAGTCAGATAAAAGAGTCGCTTTTGCCTGTAAATTTTATCCTCAAATAGGGGTATGATGATGGGGTGAAGAACCTTGCTTTCCTGGCCATATTTTTGATTTTTGAAGCTACCGCGGCGGATCTAGGGCTTAGTGGTTGTGGGACCTATAGCTTTAAAGGTACACCTAAGATGCTTGAAGAAGAAATAGTGCTGATCCTTAATGAGGGATCAAGGTCGGAAATAGTCCTGAAAATGGCCCGTACCGAAGAGGCGAGGATTGCTCCCTATTTGGAGTTAATGACCAGCGGAGTCCTTCATGTCGGGAAGGTAACCGGACCCCGGAGAGGATTGCTCCATAGCTTGTCCAAGCTTGAATATGCCAGGCCTGATCCTTTAAACCCAACACTCAACACCTACTTGATCCTTCAGAAAAAGGAGAAATGCCCATGAGGCGTCTTCTTCCGATCCTTCTCTTCACTTCCCTTGAGGCAGGTGCCGTGACTAAACATATGGCCATCCTTGGTGGAGGAGGAGAGCCACTGGCCGACACGACTATCTTTGACAATGACTTTAAGGTGATTGGTGCTTTTAAAAGGGATAATCCTGAATATAAGACAACACTTTCATTCAATGGTGGGCACAAGGCTACTGAAAAAATTGCCCTCAATAATTTTTCTTCTTTCGACAAAAGTAATCACTTCACTGCGAAAGCTTTTGAAGAAACCATTAAAAGTTATGAGGATCAGATTAGTTCAGGGGCAATCAAGGCCGATGACCAACTACTAATCCATTTAAATACTCATGGAAGTTCAAGGTCAAATGAGACTCATAATATTGCCACAGCTGAAGGCGCGATCAGAAACTACGACACATTGGGATCTTCTACAGTCAGTATGGATCGCTTGAAAAATCTGACCAAGTTAGCAGAGAAGAAAGGTGTAAAGCTCGCAATTATTGATTTGAGCTGCCACTCGGGAGCAAGTCTTCCCCTGGCCAATAGTAAGACCTGTGTGATTACCAGTACCGGACCCAATCATTATGCCTACGGAGGAAGTGATAACACATTTTCAGCACGCTTTAATAAAAAGCTGGCCAAGGGTAAAAGCCTTGACGAAGTCTTCTTAGAGGCCAGGGCTGAGTACACTGACATGTCTTTTCCAATGATCTCATCACCAGAGGGACAGGATGTGCAATCAAGACTCTATGACCGGCTGACTCCTTATATGTTTAACTTTGATAAAGAACACAATAAATTTTCACCTTATATGGAAGACAAAGTGGCTAAAGGTGAAAAGTGTGATCTTCCAGAACAACATCAAGCCTTGATAAGTGAAGCTGATGGAATTTTAAAAGTAGTGAACGATGACAAGACTAAAAAAGCCATTGAGTTATTCAAGAAAAACGTGGATGCCTATTATATCTATCTGTCAGCTGTAAAAAATGAAATGTTTGACGTTGGCTTCCATGATATGAAGAAGAGACATAATTTCTGTACTGCTATACCTGCCAATAAAAAGCTCAAGCTTAAGGCCAGTGATGAATGTATGAATTACACGAATGAAAACCTGCTGACCCTGGATTTTGATAAAATTTACAAATATTTTGAGGAAGGTTCACTTAAAGATAACCCTGTTAATAAGATTCATACATTGGCCGTTATGGAAAACATAAAGAAGGCCAGGGTTAAACGGGATGAAGTTCTTAAAGAACATCCGGAATATACCAAGATTGCAAAGTTTTGGGATAGCATTCCTGATCTGGCCAGGAGAACTGAAGAACTTGCAAATGACGTTTCAAAGTCCCAGCAAAAAGTCTATGAGCAATTTTATCGACAATCCAAGGCTCCAGGTCCAAACCCATGCAGAGATTTCGTTTTGTGATCCTTAAGCTTTTAATCCTTACCCTTTTAACGGCCCTTATTTCTTGTTCATCAGTGAGAACAAAGTCTGAATCATTAAGCGATAATATTCACAAGGGAAAGATTAAGGATCTGGAGAGCATCCTGGACAGGGCAGAAGAGAAAGCTACCCCTGATGGAAAAGTAATTCTTACCATCGGCCGTTCTATGATTACAGAGCGAGAGATCGTGATTGGCAGTTGCTGGGATTATATCAATGCTGTATATAACCGGGCCCTTTATCCGGAACGTAAACGGGAGCATCCCTTAAAGAGCAAAACTAAAGGGCCCTTTGCCGACGTGAATACAATTCAGCCTGGGGATTGGTTGTACTTTATAAATCATTCTTTTTCGCGGCGGGATCACAGTGGAATATTTGTTGAATGGATAGATATAGATAAAAAGAAAGCTGTAATGATGAGTTATATAGGCGGTAAAAAAAGATCTCCAGCGACTTACAAGATTTATAATCTGGAAAATGTTTATAATATTATCCGGCCGAAGCCTTAGCTTATCTTCTTGAATCCACAATAGACAAAATCTTGAGATGTACCCCATGGAGTTGTGTGGGTGGTTTCAAAACACCTGGTGTTCTTGAAGTACTTACTAAAAACAAGTTTTAGCTCTTCCTGGGAATACTTAGAGATAGTCAGCCCACTACAAGACTCAGGCCCTGTCTTACTGAATGTACTGACGATTAAATACCCATCTTCATTTAAAGATTCATAGGCAACTTTAAGATAATTATCCACGTCATCCAGAGTGGTCAGGAAATGAAAAGTGGCCCTGTCGTGCCAGAGATCATATTTTTCATTGGTTTTTAGTCTGGTGACATCGCTTACTATGAATTTAATAGGCACGATCTTAGGGCCTAAACGGACTTTGGATTTTTCCAGTGATTCCTTAGAAATATCCAGGAGCGTGATATTGGAAAAGCCTCTTTCAAGTAAAGAGTCAACCAGTCTGGATTCTCCGCCCCCAATATTAACAATGCTTGCCCTCTGAGGAAGGTTTAATTCATCAATCATTTCCAGGGACTTTTCAGGAATCTCTTCAAACCAACTTTGCTGTGATTCATCCTTCTTTTTATAGATTTCGTCCCAATATTCAGACTTTTCCATGCAAACCTTTAGGTTTTTTATAATAGTTAGCGATTGTTCGACCAAGCACTGTATGTTAGCGTAACGAGCTCCTAATCAGAAGGCAATTGTGAACCCAAATTTACTCTTTCAACAACTCTTTGAATCCGAAAGTTCGACCTATACATACTTACTGGCCGATAAGAAAACCAGGGAAGCAATTATAATCGACTGCGTGATTGAAACAGTTGAGCGTGATATCAAGCTGGTTGAGGAATTGGGACTTAATCTTTTATATGTCATGGATACCCATATACACGCAGATCATATAACTGCCGCTGGAGAACTCAGGAATCGTTTATCAGTAAAGACCGCTTTCCCGGCCAGTGCGGGAGTAGCATGTGCTGACATCAACCTTAAAGAAGGTGATGTGGTAAATTTCGGTCAATTCAGGATTAAAGTCCTTGAAACCCCCGGTCATACTCACGACTCGCTAAGCTTTTTATGTGAGGACATGGTTTTCACAGGCGATGCCTTGCTTATCAGGGGGTGTGGCAGAACCGACTTCCAAAGCGGTTCGTCCGAGCAACTATATCATTCCGTAACCCAGAAACTTTTTAAGCTCCCTGTGGATACCATTGTTTATCCAGCCCACGATTATAAGGGATTTACCTCTTCAACCATTGAAATGGAAATTAAGCATAACCCACGGCTGGGAAAGAACAACACTCAGGACCAATTTGTGAAGATAATGGCAGATCTTAAGATGGCCTATCCTAAAAAGATTGATGTTGCACTTCCTGCTAATCTTCTCTGCGGAAATAAAAAGGCTTAAAGACATGTCTCAAAAACATTTTAAATTACTTATCTTGGGAGCTGGATCAGGTGGTATTTCAGTTGCTGCAAGGATGAAATCAAAAATCAATCCCACTGACATCGCAATCATTGATCCTTCAGATACTCATTACTACCAACCTCTCTGGACATTAGCGGGAGCAGGAGTCATTAAAAAAGAGAAATCTTTTAAACTCCAAAAAGACCTCATCCCTAAAGGAGTTCAGTGGATACAAAGGAGTGTAGTAGATATTGATCCTTCACAGAAAAAAGTTTCTCTCAAAGATGGAACCTCTGTCGGGTATGATTTCCTGGTCGTTGCCTTAGGGCTTCGTTTAGCTTGGGAGAAAATTAAGGGTCTTGATGGACATCTGGGCAAAAACGGCATTTGCAGTATTTATGAGTACAATCAGGTCGATTCAACATCGGCCATGTTAAATGAGTTCAAGGGTGGCAGGGCCATTTTTACAATGCCTCCAGTTCCAATCAAGTGTGCCGGAGCTCCTCAAAAGATCATGTACCTGGCAGACGATATATTCCGCAAAAATGGAGTAAGAGAAAAATCTACTGTGAATTTTGCTACGGCCGGTAAAGTTATGTTTGGTATTCCGGTTTTTTCAAAGGCGCTGGATGAGGTAGTAAAAAGACGAGCTATCGAGACTATGTTTCAGCATAAGTTAACCGCAGTTGATGCAGCTTTAAAAACTGCGACCTTTGAAGTTACTGATGCACAGGGTGTTGTTAGTGAAAACCTGATAAAATTTGACCTGCTTCATGTGGTCCCACCTATGACGGCACCAACCATCATTATTAACGGGCCACTTTCTGCAAAAGAAGGGGATCAAAAAGGCTGGTTATCAGTTAATAAATTTTCTCTTCAGCACACCGTTTTTACTGACATCTTTGGAATCGGAGATGTTACCGGTGTACCTAATTCAAAAACTGGGGCCGCCGTACGAATGCAAGCACCGGTTGTTGTAAAAAACCTGCTTGATGCTATGGCAGGGAAACCGCTCAGTGGTAGTTATAATGGATATTCCTCATGCCCTTTGATTACAGGCTTTGGCAAAGTTATCCTTGCAGAATTTGGATATGATGGAAAACTCATGCCTTCTTTTCCAATTGATGCAACTAAAGAACGCAAATCAATGTGGCACCTTAAAAAAGACCTTTTGCCTACTCTTTATTGGAAAGCAATGCTTAAGGGTAGATTATAAGCAGGCCGTGAAGCCTGCTTATTTTTCAATCACTTAATCTCGCCAAATTTCCGCAGGAAAATCAACGTTATTCCAAACTGCTCGTCCATACGCTTGACGATGACTATTTGTCGCCATATTCAATTCAAAGTACTGACCAGAAGCCATTTCAGGACATACTGTTTTTACCGAAGCGTTCACTGCAGGCTTATCTGGGTCAAACTTAATTGTATATGTCTTGTTCTCGATTGATTGATCGAAGTTGATCTTCAGCATGAGCTTCTTTGTAGTTGAATCGAGAGTTCCATAGACACAATGTTTCTTGCCGTTTTCATGGTGGTATTCACCTAAACGTAGATAACCTGACAAACGATTAAGGCTTGCTTCATAGAGCCTCCGAATAAAAAGCTGTCCTCTCCAGCGGTCATGTTTCATTTCCCAGCGACCGATCCATCTGGATGGGTTTGCAAGGGCCGTGTCCCTAACAGATTCAATGACAGCAATACCCATTGATGTTTGATTCCTTATAATATCGTAGTGAACCCTGATTACACCATCGCCCCAAGAGTTCTTAACCAGGAAATATGGACCAGTTGAATCAAACTTATCGAAACCCACTACTAACATCATATGGGCACCAGATTTTGTCGAATCATAAATTCTTGTCTTTGCCCTTGAAGGATGACTTCTCCACTTAAGGTCAATTCCCAGGACAACTTCTTTTCCTGCCTTAAGATAATTTTCAATCCTGGAGGTGTCCTTTGCCTCAGCTGTATTATGAATCACATAAGAGTTAATGCCATAAACCGCCAATTGCCTGGCCATCAGGGGTATGTGGGCATTGTTATATTCAAGGGCATCTATTTCTGCTTGAGTAGTTCTGTTTGCAGTTGGATCGGCGGCCCAATTAAGATCAGACAGGCCCATGTCCACAAGGATATTACGAAGCTCACCCTGAGTTTGATAAGGAGCATAGACCACATTCGGAATCGTGCAGCTCTTCAAAAATTTCATTGCATCAGGAACACTGTTTCCTCCCCAAAATGAAGTTTGATTTTCATACATGTATAGTGGAGTGGGGTTTAACCAGGAACTCTTAATAATGTGATGCAGATAATTTTTTTGAAAGAAGAACGTTGTGCCCCTTGAGGCGCTTGTACGCCGCTGAAAGACCTGCTGCTGCTGCAAAAGAGCCACAAGTGTCTCTTGAGCCCTGATCCACTGGAGCGAAGTTTACGAGGTCAAGCAGGTTATGCTCGAGGTTAACGAACTTGGATGTATCAGTTGAACTACAAGTTCCAACCCCGGCCTGAAAATGAACAGCTCCGGCCAGCGTTCTGGTGCCACTCATGACGCGAATGGCGTACAGGTCTTCGCAGAAATGGACAGCAGGTGTCACAGTTACATTTTGTGTTCCCAGCGTTCTCGGTAAGGTGACTTCATGAACTCTTGTCCAAGCATTATTGTTATACCTGAAGACCACAACTTTTGCGTCTGCCTCATCCACACTGTTTATAGTGAGCTGTAAGTTAAGCGTTGGTTGGTTTCTGATATCCCAGCTGTCGAGCGGCCCATTTTTCTGATGTCAGTGGCAAATGCACTCATAGACGCCAAGATGGCCAACAGTCCTACAATGATTCTCATCAATACCCCTTTATTCGATTGAGTTCCTTTTTGCATCATTAATTTAAAATTATTATTCGTCCACTTGAGATTGCAATTCAATATTTGATGTTAATAGTGGCAATCAAGGAGGCCATAATGAAGATTAAAATATTGATGATTTCTTTTGCACTGTCTTTACCACTAATCCCTATTTCAGCTCAGGTCATGGACAGTGATAGTAAGCTGGGCACGGATGTGAGTAAGGGTAAACATGAACAACATCAAGGCGACAGCCAGGATCCTTCTATAGGTGTTGGTCAAGATGCCAGACAGGAAGAGGAAGCTATGGGGACCTCACGACAAGAGGAGCAAAGTGCCTCAGGTAAGGTGATCGATAGCAAGACTGAAAGTGTTAAGCATGAAGCTGGTAAGTTAAATGATAAAGACGTGAAACAGGGGTCTGCTAACGTTGAGTATAAGACTAAAGAGAAGGTAACCAAGACAATCCAGAAACAAGCGCAAATTCCTACTGTTCAAATCTGCCAGACAAAGGCGGACATTAATGGAATGAAGCTGGAAGATTTTCAGGCCTTGGGTTTTGACAGGGGTTCAGCTGAGAAGATTATCCAGCAGCGTGCTCAAAAAGGTCAGTTCGCTTCAGTGGATGAGTTGTCAAAGGTTGAAGGACTTTCACAGAGTACTTACAATCGACTTAAGGATCAGTTAGGTGTCCTTCAGTCAGAAGAGAAGCAAGCAGAAGAAGCCAGAGAGTAATTTCTTTCTCAAGGAACTCCTTTCCGGAGTTCCTTGTTTGGCAGCAGGTGCTTTGAGCCAAGGTACACTGTTCAGCAAGGGTTCCCCTTAAGGATCTCAACCACATTTAACTTCGGGTAAAGGGGGGGCAAGCTTAAGAATATTGTTCATTTTTTAACTGATTATCAAAAGAGATTAAGTACTTGCAAGCTTGCTGTAATCTTTACCCAAACCTCCCTTTCACCCTCTATTTCAAGTAAAGTGCGCCGAATTGATTTAACCGGAGTCTTTTATGAAATTCAGCCTTTTGTTGGCACTACCAATGTGCTTTCTAAGTTCATTTTCCTATGCTCAAATGACAGACGATGACCTGTGCATTCGGAATGCTGATGGCAAGTGTATCGATGAAGAATCTGAAATAAGAGAACCTCAAAAAGAGATTTATCCATATAAGCCTTTTTCTACTGAACTTATTCGTCAGCGGATGGAAAGACTTATGGAAGGACATGAGTATATTTCAAACATCCATCATATGGATGAGAAGAACCTAACCCGGGCCAATACAAAAGTTCAACCTTGGGGCGGATCATTCTGGCCTGTTTATCAGGGGGGGATTGCTAACCGTTACCAGAGAAAAGACAATGTATTCTATATCTTCACTCCGCTTAAGAACACAATGTATCAGGCAAACGTGAAGGAATATAAAAACAAGTCACAAAAAGATCATTTGAAGATCTATGACCTGGACGAAAAGGCACTGGCCAAGCTTTCTCCGGCAGAGAAGTACGACCTTCTTTTAGGAGATGCTACTTTTAGTCTTACTAACAGGGTTTGGGACTTTGTTGAAAAGCGCGGAGAGAACCGTGACTACGAATACCTCACTTACCTTGAACTTCCAGATGGGTATAAAAGACTTGAGCCGAAGAACTTCCTGGCTTTCTGGGAAGGGATTTGTCACGGTTGGGCACTGGGATCTGGATTCACTCCACGTCCTGAAAAAACTGTAAACTTCACTTTGCCTAACGGTAAGGTACTTCCATTCTTTCCTAACGACATTAAAGCTCTTGCTTCCCAGATGTGGGCAAACTCTGACGTGCAAAACTACAGCATCAATGAAGGTGGACGTTGTAACGTAAGAAACCCGCATAAGGATAAGTATGGACGCTATATCGATACTGAAATTGATCCACAAGATCACGGTGTCTTAAAGCCTAACTGTGGTGACGTACATCCTGCTATCTTCCACACTTTCATCGTGAATTACGTTGGAGTTGAAGGAAGAAGTTTTGTTTACGATCATAACCCTAAGGCACCAATTGCTAATCAACCTGTAAGTGGTTATGAGTTTACCTACTTCAATGCCATGACAGGTAAAGAAGGAAACCTCAAGGCCAGTATGGTTAGCAGAGAATCTTTTAAAGATGATCCTTTTGCCATTTCAAGAAACCCTGAAACCACGCATATCGTTGGCATTCAAATGAATGCAAAATATGTCAATTGGGAGAAAGCGATTAAGAAAGTAGTAAACTCAGCTTCTGACGACAAAATCATAGATAACGAATTCAAATACGACCTTGAGTTAAATGCTCAGGGCGAGATCATTGGTGGGCAGTGGCGCGTAAGTCAAAAGAGCAAGAAACCAGGGGTTTTTGCCAAGTCACCTAATCAGCCGGATTATTTCTGGATTGTCCCTAGAAACTGGAAGAGCTACTTCGAAGAAGATAAAACAGTTCCGGCCTGGGAAGGAAATGGTCTTCCACCAGTTGAATATAAGACTGCTGCACTTGCTGGACACTACTTCCTGCAAAACTCTGATTCCAAGCTTGGCGGAGTAAATAAGTGCCTGGTCGTTGCAATTGATGGGGAAGGACCTGCTAAGCGTGTTGACTGCGCTTTCAATGTTTCAAGACCAAGACCTTTAATCAACGTGGTTAATAAGCTTATTGAACTGTCCCGTAAATAAACTCATCATGTAAGATCCCCATGATGACTTTATCGGAGTATTCATCGCCTCTGTAAAAAGCTTCACGCATGATTCCTTCATGCTTGAAGCCTGATTTTACATAGGCCTTGATGGCCCCTGGGTTCTTGCTTGATGCCGTTAAGAAGATGCGGTGAAGATCCATTTTTTGAAAGCCATATTCTATGATCTTTTTCGTAACAGCTAATGCAATACCCTTACCCCAATAATCCTTGTTTCCAATAAAAATAAAGTATTCACCATTACCGTCGACTTTATTTATACCCGCTATACCGGCATAACCAATTAACTGGTCACTCTTAGGATCTACGATACCAAGTTGAAAGCATTTGGAGTCATCCAGAGTAGAGCTGTACCAATCGCGTACATGGTCAAGAGATGACATCTGGTGAAATTTTGTCATTGAGTACTTAATAGCTTCCTTGTCGAATGCCCATTGATTGAAGTGCTGTATGTCTGAAGGTTTAAGTTCCCTGAAATAGAATAAATTGTGTTTCTCAAATGTCTGGCCGATATATTTAGAAACCATTTTATCAACGTCTGCTGAAACTTCATCGTTTTTCATGACTTTAAGGTTGATAGTTTCATTGAAGATGCAAAGTTGTGCCTGCTTATCATTGAATTTAAGCTCGCCCTCAATGAAGGCCCTGGAATCCTGCTTTATCGACTTAAAATCCAACTGCCATACTTTCCCTGATTCTTTTCTGATAAGAAGCCATCTATAAATCTCTGATAGGGGTGCGTCTTTAAGATTGAGTCGTTTCACTTCGACCAGGTCAAACGAGGGTGATGAAAAATTAAACAGGTATTTAATATTGCTCATGGAAATTGACTCTAATTCAGGGCCAGGTTATAAGGCAAATATGAAACTAATGGTCGCTCTTCTTTTTTGTCTTATCTCTACCGCCCATGCATCAACACCTGAGTTGCCCCGATTATTTTTTTCTTATAGTTGGCTTTATGACAGTGAAAACTGTGTGAATGCTCCTGAAGAGATCTGGATGGCCGAGATTGAAGAGCGAACTGAAAGTTTTTCGGAACTTTGGCATGTCAGGGGCCAGGAATTATTCAAGGTCCTTTTTGATCACACAGGTCTAGGTTTCAGTCGTAAAGAAATGACGGCGACCTTTTCCGTGTGCCCTAAGAAGGCTTCTTTTAGTAATCCCCTGGTCTTAAGTATGACCCCTTATCTAAACTCTTATATGAGACCAAAGCCAGCTTATGGTGATGATGCATTTGTCGACCTGGTGTTTCATGAACTTCTTCATACATGGGTTGTAGAGCATTTAGAAAAGTCTGAATTAAGGGCCAAATATAAAGAAGAAACACCTTCTGTTAGAAACCACATGCATCTGATGGCGATTCAACAATTCGTTTATTTGAAACTCGGCCGGGAAGACCTGGTTTCAATGCTGAACAGGCTCTATGCTAAAATCGGGAGCAGCTATGCCAGGTCATGGGAAATCGTCCAGATCGAGGGATTTGAAGCCTTTATGAATGAATTTCCTACTCACTCTTATAGCGTTCAAACACAATCTCTATAGACTCCGTTTCTTCTGTTTCGCCTTTCCAGACAGCTGGGAAACATCCAAAGAAATCGATCCGGCTTTCATCACCAATTTCGCTAACATAAAGTAGGGAAATTGTTTTCCCTACTACCTGGCCTGCTTGATAAGCATGATACCACTCGTAAAACTCCAGGTGATTCGCATCCTTAAAAATCTTAAGATGGCCTAGCTTCTTACGATCAGGCTTATGCTTATGTGTTTCGTTAACACCGTTTTTAAGGGCGGCGTAATAGTCTCCATCTGCAGATATAAAGCCATCCATGAATTTACCATCTACCAGCATTTGATACTTGCCCTTGACCTTGTTTTCAACTTTGGATGAGACTGCCTCACTGACCTTTATTCCATCAGATTTAATGTCAAAAGTTGCGGCCCTGATCTCCTCAACCGAGTTTTCAGGAATTGAGTGCCCAATAGGGTCGGGGATAGTGGTTTTTATTCTTTGCCGGCTTCTCATTGGGGAAGTACAGCCGGAACCAAGGGTAATCATAATCAAAACCAGGCCCATCATCTGCTTATTCAATCTCATTTTTAGCCCTTTATGACGCTTTGCGCTCATGTTTAATACCGCAAGACACGATTTTTACGCTCTTTGTATATCCATTCCCGACTAATCGGGTTATGAAGGCGACATGAAACACATACTACAATTTACATTAATTCTATTATTCCTTCTTTTAGTTGGCTGTGGCAAAAAGAAATCTGGTGGCGGTGGGGCAGTAATTGGCCAACAAGTAGCCGATCAACCGGAAGGAATCTACATTGCTAATCTTTATTCAGTTAACGATGAGCTCTCAAGCGACGTGAACAGCCGTGTTACTATTTCAAAATATGGTGATGATTTTAAGGTACGTGTAAAATTCAGAAACGGTCCTGCAGGAATTCACATGCAAGGTCTTTATTCAGGTCATAGTTGTCCCAGGGATGACTCCAATGATGACGGCCTGATTGACATGGCCGAAGCTGCAAAAAATATTGGAACCGAGATTATACCTTTTGATGGCGACTTAAGTGGCCGGATCATAGGTAATGATTTTTATCCAACAACTGAAGACTACGACTATGAGCGCTCAGCTTCTTATAGCTTGATGCTTTCTGATCTTGATACAAAACATAAAAATCTCGAGCTTGATGGTAAGGTCATTGTGATCTCAGCTGCAGTAGAGCAAGATAAAAACATTCCAATCGCGTGTGGTATTCTGAGATTTTCCTCAAAAGATCCGGTTGAAGAAGATGAACCGGAAGTTACCCCAATAAGAGTTCGTCCAGAACCAAGACCTGAAACCGAAGATGATATCGTAATCCTCCCGGAGCCAGAGCCGGAAGTTGAAAGACGTCCATCTGTTTGGTCACGTGTGCGTGATCGTCTTGGGCGTTGGTGGAGAAGACTCCGCGGCAGGGGTGATGCGACTCTATCTGTAGTTAATCCATAAGCATCGTCGCGGCTGGTTCAACGACTAGATGGCGCCTATTCGATCGTGTCTTAGGGCCTGAAATTGAGGCATGATTTCCATAACAGAAGACGTATATTTAGAGAATCCAGTTCGGGTAAGATCAAACCTCTTAATCAGGTCGATAAACCACAAAGGTACCCTCTGCGGGCACTTAAGCTCGAGCACTACATTAGTGCCCTCTCTGAATTGTGTTTCGTTATCGTAGTTGCACATAAGCCTTGGATTTGGAATTATGTTAAATTCAGTCGTGGCCTGGTACCTCAAGTCTTTATCAAAAGTAATTCTTGCGTAGTCATCATAATTAGAAAAGTAAGCTTTCCTTTTATATTGCGTAAGAACTTTAGGCTCAACATTGTATGAATGGAAAGCATTCATGAACAAATGCCTGTTTCCAGTGGCAAGTCCAAGTCCCTCATCCGAATATTCCTCAAGGACATCCATGACATTTCCACGACAAAAAGCGCGACGTTTTTTTACAAAACCATTACTTTTGAATTTCAACTCCAGGAATAATTCCGGCCCACCGTAACCCCTGATCCGCATGTTGAAGCGTTCAGGCGCTTCATCAAGCTTCCTTCTCAAGAAGAGAAACCTGTTTGTATCCAGGTACAGGCTGTTCACCTGGTAGAAGTGATCAGGTGCAGACAGCGAATAAGGATCGAGCTCGCAATACGCAGAAATGTATCGGGAAATAGGCTCAATTAATGATTCAGGAATCAGATACTTGAGCTCATAACGGTCAAAGATCAATGGTGATGATTTTTCCATTAGTTTTTCACCAGGAAATCAGGTGACTCACAGGTACTTATCTGGCCCGAGCTATAGAGCTTAGAAAGATAGTCATGGATAATTTCTTGCTTAAGGTCCAGTACCTTCAATCTCTCATTGGCCATCTTGACTTTGGTCTGGAGGATCATGAGAGGAGAATTGTTCCTGGATCCTGAAAGCAATGTCTTCAAACTTTTTAAAGTCTTGTAATAGTCAGAATCTTTCAGGGCCTCGTAGTGATCTATTTTATTTCTAAAGCTAAGTTCAGTTCCATCTAACTCTGAGATTACATCCCTTTGACTGGCACTAAGCTTGTTGATAGCTAGTTGTCTCTGAACAGCATCCTTTAAATAAGTCCGCTTGTTGAAAAAAGGTAAGTTAAACGTAAACTCAATCCCGTATCTGATCCTGTTCGTGAAGTTTTCATCATCCCAGTGAAAGAGAGTGATGGATTCAAGAATCTGATGAGCTTCACTCTTTTCAATCTCAAATTCCAGGTTTTGGATTTTTACCATGGTACTAAGTTTACTAAGTTCGATTCTTTTTGGTTCGGTAGTCAGGTCAACCGTCTTTATTTTGTTAATATCAACAAAATTCTTGAAACTGATATCTTTAAGAGTAGGGGCAGTTTTCACTCTTTCAGCAAGTTCTTTTTCAATCTGAAGAGATAGTTTCTCAAGGGCCGAAATTTTCAGTTTGTTTTTCATCAGGGCTTCCCTGACAGAAAGGATCTCCTTGAACTCAAATTGGTTTTCTCCAATTCCGCGCTTGAGGAGCTTGTTTTCATCTTCGAGGTACTGATTCAACTTTTTAAGGATCACCAGTGATACTTTTGTATGATAAGCATTGGTGAAGAGCATGCTGCGGAACAGACATTCCCTTGAACTACCTTCACGATTCAGTGTCTTCGAAAAAGTTTTGTATTCCTTGTATAGTTCAGCTTCTTTTGAAAACTGTCCCCAGGCCAATGGACTTAGTTTGAGACCTACGCGAGTTCCGTCTGTTGGATCCAGGGGATCATTGCCAGCGGTCCGGACTTCCAGCTGGAGCTTTCTGTACAGGGGTGTTTGATAAGTTGAATCTATTGTCTGGTGTTTATCAACGGGAGTCATGGAAGAGAAAAGCTTATCGAAGCTGGTAACCTCAGCCTGGCATATTAAGGGAAGAAATAATAAGGCAAGGCTGTACTTTTTCACTGATTCAATTCCCTTAACTTACGTGTAATGCGGGAAATGAGCTGGATGCCTTTCAAGTCTTGTCTTTCAATGATCAAAGTATCTTTTTGAAGCTGGATAAGAACCTTTTCGCCAACAAGGAATGTATTATCAGTCGGAAGGGCGATGATGACTTCTCTTCCCCAAAGGGTGGCCTTGTCACCCCTGAGAATATGCTCAGGAAAAGCAACAACCCGGTCACCAATTTCAACAACACTTCCAGAAATTGGTTCTCTAGGCCTTGAAAATGAACGGATACTGACTTTTTGATGGCGGAATGTTTTCACATTCACATACTCATGAATATATCCCCTGATAAAGAGAGGGGTTGTCTTAACCAAAGTAAGAAAAGGAGCAAAAGCGGCCAGACGCTCACCCTGACGGACATTCACGACACCAACAGATGCATCAGTCTCAGCATAAATATTCAGGTCAGATTTTTCTTTTTCAAGAACCTTGATCTGGCTGGTTAAGCTTTCAATCTGGAATCTTAAGGGGTTTGTATAAGCATATTTCTTAGATGCTTTGATATCTGAGCTATCAAGATGTTCATTCATTGCCTTGTTAAACATGATCTTTGCATTGAGGCCCGAAAGTTCACTTTGAAGCTTGAGAATCTTAAGAGACAAATCATGGTTTTCTGTTTCAAGGAGAAGATCGCCAGCGTAGACTTTTTGGCCAGGAAAGACATGGATCTTTTTGACTATGACAGGGAATCTTGAACTTACTACTGTTTCCTTGGTATCAGCTACTCCATAGATATTGCTTACAGATGTATTATCAAAATGCATCTTGAAGATAACACCTCCACAGAACAGGAGCGAGAGAACGAAAAATTTATGTTCTAATAGTTTTTTCATCTATAGTTCCACTGTAGTATCTTGCATAAGTAGGCTCAGTCCGCGAATCGTTTTCAGCTTGGAAAGAGCTTGCAAGAAATTTGATTGATCAATATTAGTCTTAAGTTTCACCTGATAGGCGTAATCCAGTCGAGTGCCCTGGGCTATATCCCTCAATGTGACTAGTGCAAAATGAGAACATGAAGCAGCCAGAAGCTGTTTAAGTTGTTCGTAGTCTACAGGATCATTTTCCAGATTAAAGCGAAGAAGGCCGTCAAAAGCTGATTCCTGCGTGAAAGGCAATTTGTTAATCGCAACTGCAATTAAGCAGAATCCAATGGCGCCAATAATGGCAACTCGGTAGCTGCTTGTTCCACAGGCAATGCCTATCCCCAAAGAAGCAAAAACGAAGATCATATCGCGTGGGTCTCTGATAGATGATTTGAAGCGGAGGATGGCAAGTGCGCCCATCATTCCCATACCACGGGCAAGACTGTCACCGATTGAATACATAACGACACATGTGGCACAAGATCCGAGGATCATGGCCTGGATCAGGTTTCTGGAATAAGAAAGACCCTGGAAGGTTTTCTTATATGTGTAACAAATCAAAAGGGCAGTGAGGAAACTTAATGTAACAGAATAGACCAAGGTCAAGCTTAAGAGGGCCGGGTTCCTTGATAATGTTTCTAAAGCATATAAATCTAACATCTGTTGTCCTAGGGTGCAAAACGAGTGAATTTCTTAATGCTTCACATTAGGCCTGTTCTGGAAAAATACCAATGAAACAATTCAAATTATGTAAATTTTCCCCTCTCATAAACGTAAATATTAAATTGCTTATGATGGAGACCGTGTAGAAAATACAGTATGGAAGGACAAAAAAAAGCCCAAGACTGGATAAACATCATTGAGGGCGATAGCAGTGGCTTCAGGGATACCGACATTTATCCTCGCTTGAAGGAGTGGGTAAACCGTATCTCTCCTGAAAGCATTTTGGAAGTCGGGTCCGGACAGGGTATTTGTTCTGACAAGATTGAGCTTTCGGGGAGGAGCTACACAGGCCTTGAGGTTTCGCCCCTTTTAGTCGCCAGGGCAAAGACACTTTACCATGCCTCAAACAGGAACTTCGTATTGGGAAATGCTTACAATATGCCCTTTTCTGATAATGTGTATGATGCCGTATTTTCAGTCTCTGTTTTGCATTTGATTGAGGACTTGAAAAAATTTATGGATGAAATGGCCCGAGTCCTTAAGGATCAAGGATCCTTCTATATAATGACAGCTAACCCAAAAGCTTATTCCTTGTGGACTGATTCTTATACCGATAAGAGTTTGGAAGGTACTCGTTTTGAAGGGAAAATGCAGATGGAAGGCCTGACAGTATCAGAGGATACACTTTACCTTCATCCTTATAATGACATAATCAATTCATTCGAGGATGTGAGTCTTTGAAACATTCAGAAAAGATAAATTTGTAGCGATTCAGGGTCAGAAAATTTCTATGGTTGTTCCGCGCAGGTAACAACAATATTCTTGTAATCAATACCAAAGCCGAGAACTACCAGCCGGCTTATAAGTCCTTGGCCACTTTGCAGGTCTGTGATTTTTCCTTCAATGATTTCTCCGCGTGCATTCTTTGCTTTGAATGAAAGGAAGATGTAATTAACTTTGGCATCAGTGCCCTCGAAATCAGCAACTTCCATTCCATCTACGGTTACAGTACCTTTTCCAGTTTTGGGATCCATTACATTTTCGATAGATCCATTTAATACGATGGATTTGCCGAAATGCTTACCCGAACACAAGAAGCGCGTTGTTGCGAAGGCTTGAGTGGTAAGAAGGCTTAGAGTAAGGGCAAGTATATATGTTTTCATGTTTTTCATTTCCTATGATTAATGGAGGTCATACCATAACCTGACGTTTATTAAATGAGCTATAAATTTTCAGGAAAATTATACTGAGAGTAAAACCCCAGTAAACGTTAAGGTTCCAGTCCCAAGTCAGGACCTGGGTATTGATAAAAACACCACTCATCCCGCATACATAGGCCCCAATGACACTAGTAGGGTTAAGCTCATAGCGGAAATATTTGTTTAAGATCACCTTGGAGATAAAGAGGGCGAGCAATGATCCTCCTGTCCATGATTGGGCCTTAAGCCCCAAAAGCAGGAGACCATCGTATTGTGAGGCCAGTATGGCGATGGTAAGAATTGCTCCGCCGAACATAATTGAATCAATGAGACCCCAGAATTCTGTTCGTTTTTTATCGCGGTTTGTGAAGATGTCATTATAAGAAGTAGCACATAGTGCATTAATGGTTGAGTCAAGGACACTCATAGTGGCCGCCAAGACTCCTGCGACCATGATTCCCTTAAGGCCAACTGGAAAGTAAGTAACTATGAAATGAGGGAAAAGATAATCAGCACTGGTAAGAGATGGTGGCATTGGATGGGACTGGTAAAAGGTCCATAAGAGGGCCCCTACGCCAAGAAATAACAAACCCACAGAGATAGAAAGGAAAGATGAGAAGAAAATGGCCCGTTGACCGAACTTCAATGCCTTATTGGCCGTGAGTCTTTGAGCAAAGTCCTGATCTACACCATGGGTGGACATATCAAAAAGAAAGCCTCCCATAATACCAAAAATAAAAGGCCATGGATTGGAAGCATCAAAGAAAGAAGTCTTTCCGGCCGCAGATGCAACAGACATCATATCGCCCCAACTTTGGTTTGCCACTTGAGGGATAAGGTAATGAGCAAGTAATCCACCGCCGATAAAGAGAAACATCTGAAGCATATCTGTTCTTACGACGGCCTTAAGTCCGCCAATCTGGATATAGATCAGGGTCAGGAAAGTTACGCCCGCCAGGGCCGTATAAATGCTTACGTCCATGAACGTTGCAACCATGATGGAACCTGAGAACAAGCGTACACCAACAGAGACAACTTTACTGAGAGTATAGAAGATACCAACCATACGGCGGCCGGATGGAAGTCCCATGTCCTGCGACATGACTTCATAAATGGTAAGTCCCTTGTCATAAACTTTAGGCAGGAAGATTAAAGCGATTACCAGGCGGGCAGCAATGGCACCCATATAGATCTGGATGAAAGAAAAGTTATTCTTAAAAGCAAAAGCAGGAACACCGATGAAGGTGAGTGCGGACACTTCGGTGGCGATAATAGAGCAAAGGGATTCCATGAAAGTCAGCGATTTGTTGGCCATGTATTTTTCTTGGGCCACTGCTTCTGGTGATTTTTTATCACCCTCATGCATATCTTCACGGGATTTAATGGCAATACCAAAAACTACGACGATATAGAGAATGATGAAGAACCAATCTATCAGTTGAATATCCATGAAGCCTCGCAAAAATTTTTCCTCATGTTAGCTTACTAAAGGTTAGCTTGGGAATACTATTGATTCCCAAAATCAGGTATAAATTGTAAGAATGCGATATGAATAGATTACTAAAAATTGCACTGTTTCTCTGTTTGATGACTACCTTAACTTCTCATGCTCAGGTCTCTCGTAATTTCAACAAAGGCTCCCATGAATTAGGTCTTGGTAACCTTGGGATTTTGTATTCAAATGTTGGTGGATTTGCTGTCTCTGCCAATGTTAGATATCAATATTACGTTTTAAATCGGCTTTCAGTCGGTGGCTTTGGTTTTTATAATAGTATCGATGAAGGTGAGTGGATGGGCCTTGGTCCTTCAGCTTCTTATATTCTTTTCACGATGAGAAATTGGTTTGGCAGGCTAGACCAACAAATAACTGCCGCAAAGTTTAATGGTTTCGAAGAACGCATGGCCACCCTTTATGGAACTTCCACCTTGAGTGTCAGTTACATGCCTCTTGATTCAAACTTTTTTGTCGGTTTAGGTTATGCTCATTCCTATGCCTTGAATAAGGGCGAGATCATTGAGCCCAACGGTGTTCAAGTACTCATGGGTTGGTTTTGGAGATAATATTTTTGCTTAAGGGGCCGGAGCCCCTTTTTATTAAGCTTTAATCTTCTTGTTTTCCGGGTCGTACATTGGCCTTAGGGATACTTCTGCAGGATATGTCTTACCCGCAATTTCAATTTCCCATTTTCCTGTCGCAAGATAATCCGCATTAACTGCTTCCCCAGCTTCCAGCATGGCGAGTCCGACAGCTCCGCCAAGAGTATGCCCGTAAGAACCTGCACGGATATAACCAATGGCCTTGCCATTTCTCCTGACTACTTCAGCATGCCAGAGCATAGGTGTAGGATCCTTCACCAGTACTTGAACCAAGCGACGATGCCATGGTGCCTGGGCTTTCTGTTTGACAGCTTCGGCTTTTCCAATGAAATCATCTTTTTTCAGGTCTACCGCAAAGCCAAGACCTGTTTCATAGGCATTATCAGTGTTATCAATGTCGTGACCATAATCACGGTAACCTTTTTCCATTCTGAGAGAGGCGAGCGCTTTAAGGCCAGCGTGCTTAAGACCAAACTTTTCACCCATCTCAACAATCCTGTCGTAAGCATGGACTGCCTGCTCTGCCGGAATATAAAGTTCATATCCAAGCTCGCCCAGGTAAGTGATGCGGATACAAAGGGCCCTTGCGAAACCGATATCGATTTCCTTGGCACATCTGAATGGAAATGCTTCATTAGACATATCAACATTAGTCAGGGCCTGCATAAGCTCACGTGACTTTGGTCCCTGGATATTCAGCTGGCCATAGCCTGAGGTCACATCAGTTACGAAGGCATGGTGATTTTCCATATGGCGCTTCATCCATGTCTCTGCATGCCTGTGCATGGTATCTGTTACCACAACAAAATATTTTTCATCATCCAGCTTGGTGACAGTCAAGTCAGCTTCAAGCTTGCCGGTATGATTTAACCATTGTGTATAAGTGATCATTCCAGCTTCACCATCTACGTTATTGGCAGAAATCATATTCAGGATCTTACCTGCATCCTTTCCTTGTACGCTGAACTTGCTCATGAAAGACATGTCCATCAGGATCACACCTTCGCGGGCAGCTTTATGTTCAGCTTCCCAATAAGGAAACCAGTTCATGCGGCCAAATGAAAGCTTATCAACTTTTGGTTCAACACCTTTGGGAGCATACCAGTCTGCACCTTCCCAGCCGGAAACGTCTTTGAAGTAAGCTCCTGCGGTGGCCAGACGTTCATGAAATGGTGAACGTTTAGCTCCACGTGCAGTTTCCGGAGTCTTAGTAGGATAATGAGTCTTGTAGACCATACCGAGAGATTCAACAGTTCTGGTTTTTCTATATTCCGGATTACGTTGAAAAGTGTGAAGGCGATCAATATTAAATCCAGTGACATCTACATCAGGTGTTCCGGTCATGATCCAGTTTGCAACAACACGTCCAAGTCCACCACCTGTAAGGATACCGATGGAATTAAGTCCTGCGCATACAAAATAATTCTTAAGTTCCGGAGCTTCGCCGACAATTGGTTGAAGGTCCGGTGTGAAACTTTCAGGTCCACAGAAAAACTTCCTGATTCCAATTTGACCTGTAATTGGCACTCGGCTCATGGCCTTTTCCAGGAATGGTCCCATGCGATCCCAGTCCGGTTGAATTTCTCCGAATGAGAAATCATGTGGAATCTTACCCACATTCCATGGAGCGCATACTGGTTCAAATAATCCGATCATCAAACCACCCACTTCTTCGCGGTAGTAGCCATACGATGATGGATCTTCGAGAACCGGCATATTTGGGAGGTCTTTTATGTCATCAGTGATGAGGTAATAATGTTCAGCTGCCTGATTCGGAATATTGACTCCTGCCAATTCACCAAACTGACGGGCCCACATTCCTGCGCAGTTCACAACATATTCGGCCTGGATATTTCCAGAAGTTGTCTGGACTCCTGTGACTGCTCCATTTTTTTTCAGTATTCCTGTAACAGTTACGCCCTCGATAACTTTCGCACCTTGCATGCGTGCGCCTTTGGCCATTGCCATAGCAGCTCCAATTGGATCCACGCGGCCATCTTCTTTCACATAGAATCCGGCATGAAGGTCATCAACTTTTGCCAAAGGGAAAAGTTCCTTAACTTCAGAAGGTGAAATTTCATGAACATCAATTCCGCAAAAACGATTAAAAGCGGAAACACGACGATACTCTTCAAGTCGATCAGCATCTGCTGCAACTTCAATGAAGCCTACTGGTTTAAATCCAGTTGAAAGGCCAGTCTCTGCTTCAAGCTTAGAGTAGAGGTCTCTTGTATATTTTCTCATTTCAGTGGAAGTTTCTGAAGTTGATCCGAAGGTCACCATTAATCCGGCCGCATGCCAGGTAGTTCCTGATGTTAATCGGTCTTGTTCGAGCAGCACCACATCTTTCCAGCCCATATGAGCTAGATGGTACGCAACTGATGTTCCGATAATTCCACCACCGACAATTACAACACGAGCTTGCGTTGGCAAAACAGAATTTGACATGAATTCCCCTTGAAGAAATGAGTGGCAGGACATTATCTTCACTGGAATTTTCAGTCAAATTTCTTACGTTAATTGGTCTTAAAACGAATCATATCGGTCTATTCTTGCTTTAAAATTTTTAACTCACCGTAATAAAGCTATCTTTTAATTTTTTTAACACAAAGCTGTATGAATCCTTAAATACTCTGTCAAAGTAACCTTAAGGCTACCTAAAGAATAATTACTAGGATGGTAAACAATGACAAAAATGGTTTTTATATTTGCTCTCATGATCTCTTCGATATCTGCTTTTTCTCAGGTGCCTAATGAGGCTCTTACCTTCGATACAAACGTGAATATCGTTAACGGCGGCGTTACACAGGTTGAAAAGATACGTGCTGCGGAAGACCTGATTAAGAGAGTTATAGCGACTCAAGCCTTTAAGGATCAGGTACTCAATTTCACATATAATGGAGTAAAAACCTATCTTGATAATGAAGGTCACTCAAATCTGGCCATCTACAACAAAATGTTGGCCGGTGCGGAAGAGCTTAATGGCAATGCCAACAACGCCATGGATATCGAAGTTGAAATCTATACAAACAACTGGACCAGCACAGTTGGATATACATATCCAGATTCACCAAGAATTTATGTTAATACAAAATTCTTCAACAGCTATACACCTGCAAACGTTGCTGGAAACCTGACTCATGAATGGTTACACAAGCTTGGTTTTAGCCACGCTTCAAGCTACTCTGTGGCCCGTGATTCTTCGGTTCCATATGCTATCGGATATATCATGGAGAAGATTGCAAGCAACATTGCTGCTTATGAGGGGACAACACCTACGCCGACTCCGACGCCAACTCCAACACCGAGCCTTACTCCTGTTACAAACTTTGCTCTTTCTCAGACTAGTACAAACGTAGTTCTTAATTGGGGTGCTGCTAAATCTTCTGCAGGCATCAAGGAATACAAGATTTACCGTAAGCTTTCTGGCTCAACGTCTATCTATCTTCAGGGAACAACGGTTAATTTATCTTTCACGCAGGCAAAGCCATCTAGCAATGCCATATATTATGTAAAAGCTGTAGATGTTAATGGCCTTACTGCCAAGTCAGCTGAACTGAGTTATGTAAAAGCTTCTTTGACAGCTGTTTCTAACCTCAGCCTGACTAAAGGTACTTCATCAGTTACTCTTACTTGGAATGCAGCAACAGCACCTTCAGGTATCAAGGAGTACAGGATCTATCGCAAGCTTTCTGGTTCTACGACTGCTTATACTCAGGGAACTACGACTGGACTTAGCTTTACTCAATCAAGTCCATCTTCAAACGCTATCTACTATGTAAGATCAGTGGACGCTCTGGGGAATACTGTTAAGTCAGTCGAAGTCAGCTTTATCAAATAGTTTTTGCTCTCGAGGGACCGGAATTAATACTTCCGGTCCTTTTTTTCGTTTTTGCCTTCTGCGCCGTAAGAATGATAAGCATTTTTGGCTTTTTTAGTCTAGTGTTTACATAACATTACACGGAGGTACTTTATGAAAACTCTTTCTCTTCTTCTCGCTTTTATCCTAACAACCATGACCATCGATTCCAGCTTTGCCGAATCAAAGATGATTGCCACTTCGGCCGTAGTCGAAGGAATTTCACTGCAGCATGAGCGTGAAAAGATTATTACCTTCATGCAAAGTGAGCAAATCAGCAAGCAAATGGCGAATATGGGTGTTGATACAGCTGAGGCCGTAAAGCGTGTGGCCAGTTTGTCTGCCAAGGAAATACGCACACTTCATAAGCAAATTGAGAACGCTCCTGCTGGTGCAGATGGTGGTGTAGGTACGATCATTGGCGCTGTCCTACTGGTTTTCATAGTCCTTCTTATCACTGATATCCTGGGCTACACCAAGGTGTTTCCATTCACACGTGCAGTTCAGTAAAAAAAGCTAATGCGCCTAATAGCCCTTTTTGTTCTTTGTCTTTTTGCAAGTAGTTGCTCCACCCGGAGCAACCTTGCAAAAAAATATGGTGTTGATAAAAAAGTCTTATTATCTAACGTACCATTCATAGCCCAAAAAGATTTTGAGTGTGGCCCCGCGACACTCGCCATGTATCTCAAATATCGTGGAAGAGATGTGCCGGTGAAGACGTTAGTGTCCCAGGCCTTTACTCCAGGTAAACTGGGTAGCCTGCAAACCGATATGGTGACGGCCGTCCGCAGGCAAGGCTTGATTCCAGTACCTGTTTATGATTTCAAGAATATTCTCCTTGAAATTAACGCTGCTAATCCTGTCGTGATTTTACAAAATCTTGGTTTCTCATGGTACCCCAAATGGCATTACTCACTTGTCATTGGATACAATCTGGAAAAGAGCGAAGTGATTATGCATTCTGGTGAGAAACCTTCAATGAGTATGAAGCTCAAGCCCTTTGAAAATACCTGGAAGAGATCAGAAAACTGGGGCTTTGTCATAATGGAACCAGGGAAATTACCACGAACTGCTTCTGAACTTGAAATGGTGGAGGCCGTTGCCTCTCTTGAGGCCATGAATTTTATTGATGAGGCCAAGGCTTCCTATCTCGCCATCCTTAAAAAATGGCCAGCAAGTCTTGGCGGACTAATTGGACTCAGTAATGTGTTTTATTACAAAAAGAAATTCAAGCAAGCTTCAAGTATCCTGAGAGAGGCAACCAGCAAGCATCCCACGTCTGCAATGGCCTGGCATAATTACGCCTGGGCCCTAAAAGCGACCAATAAGGATGAATCAGCACGGGCAGCAGCAAACAATGCGCTTTCAATGCCAGATGATGAATTAATGCCCCAGCATCGACAAAACTTACATCAGCTTTTAGATTCTTATAACGAAACTAGGTAGTAGGTAGAAGCCAGAAGATGACCATATTGATTAGTGCCAGGATAAAGGCACCAAGAATGGCCGGACCCCACCCCTTAATATTGAAATTTTTCAAAAGTCCTGCTGCCAGCCTTAAGACCATGGCATTCACTACAAAAGTAAAAAGACCAAGAGTAAGAATGTTCACCGGCAAGGTGAGGAGAAGTAGCAGGGGCCGCAATATCATATTGAGAAAGCCAACCACAAGGCTGGCCAACATCGCACTTCCAAAAGTGGTAACCTCAAAGCCTTTAACAACCTTTGATGTGAGAAAAAGTCCCAAGGCAGAGAGGAGCCAGACTACCAATAAACTCATCATAGTCTAGAAGCAGAAATAGCATATCCCATACCCGGCTCGCGATAAAATGGATCAGCTTTAATAATAATTTTGTCTTCTTTACGTGTTGGTCCCGGAATTATCCGAAGGAGAGTCCAGCAATACTCTTTTGCAGTAACTGAACATAATCCTTTTAACTTCTGGTCATAGACAAATAATTCAGTCTTGGAAGAGACGCAGTTTTTAGATTGAATGTATTCAACCGACTCGCATGACTTTGAAGTCCATGTGCCTAGGCCGGAAGTTTCTACCACTTTTACAACTTTTGCTTTGTAAAAGTCCCATTCTCCTGCAAAAGAACCAGAGTCTTGGGCCAAAACAGATCCACTGAAGGCGGCCAGCAGAACAATAAACATAATTTTCATCTTCAACCTCATTTAGATATTAATTTTGAGACAAGCCCTGGTAATTCATGGAACCAGTTACTCTTATTATCTACAGTGCTTCTCATTTCGCTTCTATTTCTTAGCCGAAGTACCACAAGTTTTTCGGAAGGTACAATAATAAGAAACTGTCCCAAATATCCTTCAGCATAGTATGTATTTTTCCCCCACACCCAGAAACCTAAACCGTAATTAGTCGTAAATCCCTTACGAAGTGCTGAAATTTGTTCGGAAGTATAGAGCTGCTGTCCTTCATAGACTCCATCTTGTGCAAGCATAATTCCGACTTTAAGCAAGTCTTTAGCGAGAATTCTTACCCCGCCGGCAACAACTTCATTTTTTTGACCGTCCTTACCTATTCTCCATTCAGTAATGCCCATTGCTTCGAACATGCATCTATTTATATGATGGGAGAATTGATGACCGGTATTTTCCTTGATCCACTTACCAATAAGCATGGTTGAAGTGTTGGCATAGGCGAATTTTTTTCCCGGGGTATAAGTTAGTGGGAGGCTTGCTGCGTGCCTGTAATAGTCATTCTTACCCCAAGGGTCCGCAGGATCAACTATTCCTGAACTCATAGTCAGAAGCATGCGCAAAGTAATGGCCGACTTGGCCGTACCTTCCCATTCCTTGAATAAGCGTGGTTCATCAAGTTTTTCAGGATGATCTCTAAAGATACAACTTGTAGTGAGAGCAGTCAGTGACTTCGTTACAGATTGTATTGAGTATTGTTTCGTTTTATCTGTATTGCTTGAATGAAGGAGTTCTCCATCTTTCCATACCATCAAGACATCACTGTCCTTAAGTTTGGATTGTGCAATAAGATGTTTTAAATCTGCTGTGCCAAAATTAGCAAAAGCAGAATTTACAATGAACAAAAGTATTAAGAAGTATTTTTTCATTCGGAATTAGTATTGTAAAAGACTCCATATTACAACCAATCTCTTGTTCAAGAAATGATGCTGTGATTTAATTAATTTATGGACTCAAAAAAAGAACCTTCAGATGAAATTTCAAGTGCTCTTGATAAGTTAGATGAAGAATCCACAATTATTAAGGAAAAGAAGCAACGAGAAAAAATGCTTATTAAAAAGCACTCGAAGACTCCAGTAGTAAAAGTATCCCGACAAGAAGTTTTGAAAGAACAGAATTTAAATCAAAATAAAGAAATGTTAGATGGTATGAAGTTCGGCGCAATTATGATTTGCATGGGCATTTTGACGACATTCTTACTTACTTATCATTTAACCAGGGAAGAAAAAGCATCTCTGGTCGAGCAAGCGGTTTTATTATTTTGTGCAGGGGGATGGGTTCTCGCTGCAGCATATAAACGTTAGTTTGATTTTACACAAATAGTTATATAAGTTCCTCTCTTTGGAGATTTATGACAGCAGAAAACGATTTAGAAAAGTTGGCCACAACCACTATGCCATATGGAAAGTATGCAGGGATCCCTCTAATTGACTTACCTGAGCCTTATGTCGTTTGGTATCACTCCAATGGTTTCCCGGAAGGAAAACTTGGCCAGCTTTTAGGTCTTTTATATGAAATAAAGCTAAATGGTCTTGAACATCTGGTCTATTCACTTAAGGCCCAGGGAAAACAATTTTTATGATTAACAACGATGTCCTGCGAAGTGTCCGTTACATGCTGAAGATCAGTGAGTTTCAGTTAGTTGAGATTGTGAAGCTTGGTGGTGGAGAAGTCACTCAGGCAGAGATGAATGCGTTTATCAAAAAAGAAGATGAACCAGGATTTGTTGAATGTACACAAAGGGTGATGGCCCAGTTTCTAAATGGACTTATTTATTTCAAGCGTGGGAAGGACGAGTCCCGTCCGCCCTTGCAGCTGGACTTGCCTACAAATAATGTGGTGTTGAAAAAACTACGTGTGGCATTTGAACTTAAAGAAGATGATATATTAAATCTATTGGCCAATATTGAGTATCCCATCACAAAGCCGGAACTCAGTGCTTTCTTCCGAAAAGAAGGTCATACAAACTACCGAGTATGTGGTGATCAATTCCTCAGGAATTTCCTGAAAGGACTTACAAACAGGCTAAGGGAATCTACCTAGTCCTGTGGATTTTTGTTTTGAGAGATAATTGTTTTTGATCTTTTTTACTAAGTTGAGTCGGAAGGCTTTGACCACAATCCATACAGGCAGGACTAAGTCCCTTGCTTGAAGATGAAATCCCTCGCAAACCCGGGGCCCTGGTTTTGTGGTAAGAAATATTTTGAGAGTAACAGGCAGGACATCTACCGTAAACTTTTCCTGATCCAACAACGAACCAGCTAGAAACGGTATCAACTTCCTTGTTCATTTATGCTCCTTCAAAACAAAACTTAATTTTATATTAATATTTTGTTGGTGAAGACGAATCATTGCAACTCTTTTTTTTGATGTGAAGAGCTGGCACGTAGCAATTAAAGAAACCTTAAACAAATCTTAAACTGAGTTCTTCATATAGATGTATAAATTTTCCACTTTAGTGCGTGCCCACGGAGTTTTTCTAAGGAATGCCAGACTAGATTTGACACTGGGATCATTGGTAAAACAGCGAATGTTAATCATAGTACCCAACTGTTCCCATCCGTAGAAATCCACTAATTCATTTAGAATCACTTCAAGTGTTTTGCCGTGAAGGGGATCTTTGGTTGGTTTAGTTGTCATGCAGTTTTACTAACACTAATAATGCGCCATTGCACCTCACAGATCACCTTCAATGATAAAATTATTATCACGGGAGGTGACTCATGTGGAAACTTGAAGCCGAGTGGTATGAGTTAGTTATAAGAGCAACAGCTATTTTCGCCTTCCTCTTTATCGCTTTGATTTTGGGGAAAAAAACACATCGGTCAATTGGCGCCTTTCGATTTCATTTTGTTGCTCATCATGAGTGAGGCAATTCAAAATGCCTTGATCGACGATGAGAAAAGCATCTCCGGCGCCTACATAACAGTCACTACAATGATGTTGCTCAATGTAATTCTCAACAAAATATCTTTTCACTCAAAGAAAGCTGAATCAATCATTCAGGGTAAGGCCAAGTTATTGATAAAAAATGGTTTCATTGATAAAAAGGTCATGCAGCAGGAAACTATGACAGATGAGGAGCTTCTACAGGCACTTAGACATCAAGGGGTACTTAAAGTAGAAGATGTTGGAATAGCGATGATTGAGCCAAATGGTGAAATTACCGTGGTTAAAAAGGTAGATGCTGGCGCGCTCCAATAGCTAGTTTTACTGGTCAAGTTATTCCGCCTCGTGCTAAACGATGCCCATGCAAAATTCAACCGACATTGATAAAAAGCTTAGTATTCACCACCATCTGGTTGGCCTCGTTTTAATCGCAGTCATTCCTGTGGTTCTGTTTGCATGTGGACTTGTGGCCTATCTGGCCTATCAAAGATCTGAGGCCCTCGAAAATAATCTATTGGGTACGACTCGTGCCTTAAATTCAGTTCTTGATGAACAAATTGTCTCTGTGGTTTCTAGCTTGAAAATCCTGGCAGAGGTTGAAGATTTTAATCCGGACAGTATTCAGTATCTGCATAAAAGACTTCGCCGTTTTGTGAACAACCAGGGTGATTGGGCCTATATCTCTTTTGTTGATACTCAGGGGACACAAATTTTTAACACAGCCACCTCTTATGGAAATAAAAAGTTACCCATCTTAAAAAAAGATTCTTCCTTCCGCCAGATGCTGAACAGCGGGAAGACAGTTATTTCCGGCTATAACAAAGACCATGTTATTACAGTTTCGGTCCCGGTAAAAAAAGACGGGATGATAGTTTACGCCTTAGTAGGGTCACTGAAGTTAGATTCCTTTTCCAACTTGCTAAGTTCCCAAAAACTGCCTGATGAATGGACAGCGGCCCTCATGGATAAAGATGCCAATATCCTGGCCCATTCAAGAGAGGCCAAAAAGCTCGTTGGATCTAAAGCGAAAGATAAATTATCCGAGAAAGTATTATGGGAAGGCTCTCATATCTTCAATGATGCCAACCAAGATGGAAAGAACACGCTTGGGGCAATTGCTCATTCGAAGATCACAGGCTGGACTATTGTCCTTAATATCCCTGACGACGAGCACCTCTTTACCTATTGGATGACAATAGCATCTATTATTACCGGTGGGGCCCTCTTACTTACCCTGAGCATTCTTCTTGCGATACATGTTGGAAGAAGGATTGCACGTCCCATTCTTGCTCTCTCTCAGTCCGCACAGGCACTTGGTGAAGGCAAGCCTATGCAGGAAATAGAAACTTCATTACAGGAAGTTCACGACGTCAGTCACGCTCTCAAGCTTGCAGCACTCGAGCGCGGACTAAGTGAAGAAAAGATAAATACACTTTATGTTAAGGCCCAGGAAGCTGTAACCCTCAGGGATACGTTCCTGTCGGTAGCTTCTCACGAGTTAAAAACACCATTAACCACTTTGAAGCTTCAGTTTCAGATGCTGGAAAGGGTGATCAAGATGAAGGAATTAGTGCCTCGCCAGGATCTTGAGAAGCCTTTTTCCAGGGTCCAGGATCAGTTAAGACGACTTATGCTCCTGATAGATGATCTTCTGGATGTAAGTCGAATCAGTGCAGGCAAAATTGAATATCATCCTGAGGCTTTTGACTTTGTTCCTTTCCTGCAGGAAGTTATTCAACAATTTGAAGGAGAGGCCCTTACGGCCGGATCTCCTATAACTTTAAACACAAAGAATAAGCTTGTTGGATTTTGGGATCGACATCGCCTGGAACAAGTCATGGTCAATCTTATTACCAATGCCATCAAATACGGCAATGGCAAACCTATCACTATTAATGTCCTTGAAGGCGAAGATCAGTGTCTGATTGAAGTCATGGACCGTGGCCATGGTATTTCACCGCAAAACTTAGAAAAGATTTTTGAAAGATATGAGAGGGTAGGCGACACCCGCAGTGTTTCAGGTCTGGGCCTTGGCCTATGGATT
Organism: Bacteriovoracaceae bacterium; assembly: GCA_035575985.1. Lineage (GTDB taxonomy): Bacteria > Bdellovibrionota > Bacteriovoracia > Bacteriovoracales > Bacteriovoracaceae > Peredibacter. Next base: position 40,712 of record DATLXC010000042.1, read on the forward strand.
GCCCAGAGAATTCTTGATGGCTTTGGCGCTACAATCACTGTCACAAGTAAGTTGGGTGAGGGGTCAGTTTTCCAGGTCAAGCTGCCACTGCACATGCAAGGTACCAGGGACATCTTCAATTACAATCTGGCCTTCTCTCAAAACGGTCTTATGCCTATTGAGAAGACTTTGCACTAAGAACCAAATCCGAAAACAATGTTGAAGTCGTTCCGAGCCTGCTTGCCAGCATTTGCTCATGACTAATGACAACCAAGCTACCTTTAGTGCTTTCCTTCCACTGCATGATGAGATTTTCCGCTATATGGGCCATATCAGGATCAAGATGTGATGTGGGCTCATCCAGGAGAAGAATCCGGGCATCGAGACCAATTGCCCTTATAATATTTAATATTTGTCGTTGTCCCATAGATAGAATTCCAAGCTTGCCACTCAACTCAAACTTTCGACATAAACCCACGGATTCTCCTGACCATTTTTTCTGGCCATAGACTGCAAGCTTGCGGGGATATTCCAGATACTCATCAACAGACATTTCAAGATTGAAGGTACTGCTAGGAACATAAAGTACCTGCGAACGATAAACTTCAGGATTCCATTGAGATATGGATTTGCCATTAAAGTCAAATTGGTCAAATTCTGATTTCATGAGAAAGGCAATTGATTTTAAGAAGAGCGATTTTCCTGACCCATTAGGGCCCCGGATGACTTTGAGTCCATTATCCGGTAAATCAAAATTTATAGTAACAGCATTTGACAGCCGCATACCCCTGATCAGAAGCATGGGATACCCTTGGGGTTAAAGAGCTTATTTCTGGCCAGGCGAATTCCTGTCATGGAACCCAGATAAACTCCGACTGAAATAAAGATCATAAAAAGTATCTGGATGACCGCAGCTTCACCGGGATCCTGTCCGCCCAGAATCTGGCCAGTCATCATTCCTGGAATAGACACCAGTCCCATTGAGGCCATAGCATTGAGCATCGGAGTCAGGGCCACCCTGATACACCTGCGGAAGAACCCATCAGTTGCTTCCGAAGTAGAGGCACCAAGGGCGAGCATTGAGAGTATTTCTTCTTTTCTGGTATGAACTTCGTGTGTGAATTGATCAATACCCAGGGATATTCCATTAAGGACATTTCCAAGTAACATACCAATCAGTGGAAGAAAAAGTTCTGGCTTCCACCATGGATCAGTACCAATCAAGAGAGATCCAACCAGGGCCAGGGGCCAGATAGTGAGTGTAGTGGCGAAAAGATTATCAAGAAAAATACCCTTGTATTTGGTCTTGATCCTGGTCCTTGAGTGAAGGGCCGAACTTATGGTCATGAAGGTTGAAACGAGAAGAACCAGGAGAAGGGAAGGATGCTTGAAAATCCAGGTGAGCGCATAGCCAAGTAATAATATCTGGAGAACAGTTCTGGCGGTTGCTATAAAAAGTTCGCGAGCAATGCCATCCTTTCGCCATAAGGAAAGGAGACAACACAAGATCGTGAGTAGAGAGGCAAGGGCGAGTTGGTTAAGTCCTTGCAAATCTAAATCCTTTCGCCATTTCTTTTAATCAAGCAGGAGAATTCCTTTATCACAGACGTAAGATTTTCTTTTTCAAAGATTGAAAGCATTTCATCACTCGGGGTTTCGTTTTTCTCAATCCTGTTAACAAGTTTCTTCAGGGGAGAAGGATCAAAGCCATAATTCAAAAGGACTTCAGGGGCCCGAGTGTAGAGTTCAACAAACCTGTCTTTCATGCCTTCGGCAGCTATACCGAACCTTGCCACAGCTCCTGAATCATAGATTCTTTCCTGCGCGGTAGATCTTCCGAGCAGGCCCTTATCCAGGAATAAACTTAAGACGAGCAGGAAATAGGCTTCAAAGTCTTCCACTTTCCGGGTCATTTCAAAAACCTTAAACTCAATCCTGAAGTTTTCATCGGGGTGAAGTTCAATTGCCGGGGCAATCACACTCCGCTTATAGGTGCGATAGGATTTCCCCTGTTCGCCCTTTATCTTCCATGGCTTTCCATTAAGAAAAGGGGAAGAGAGAGAAATTGAGGCCATAGCGGGAGCATAGTAATTTACCTTGGCATTCAAGTCTTCAAGATCAGAAAAGAGTTCCTTGGTAATGTGTGGGGGAAAGCTCACGTTGATATCCGGACCATAAGTTGTCATGACTTCCATGGCCCATAACCAGAAATCATGGCGACGCTTGTTTTGAGGACCTGAAAACTTTGATTCAACTGGATGATGGGATATTGCAACAGGAATCATGCCATGTGGTGCAAGGGCATTCTTAACCCGTGAATAAAGATCTTCGTAGAGAGAGAGAGTCTCCTTGATTGATCCGCAGACTGGAGTGCGGATTTCAATGCCTTTCGGATAAGCATCGTGAACGGTGAAGTTTTCATCTGCAATACCGTAACCTTCAACAATAAATGGCATGAGCTTCTTATGGGGAGGTTCTGCTGATAGTCCAGCCAGGTTCGGAATCCCTTCCAGTGAAATAGATTCAAAGATACTATCAAGGGTGTTGAAACTCACATCCTTGTACCAAAGGGGCTTATATTCACTTGAGGCCAGCATAAACTCTGCCTCAAGACCAAACTGAAATCCCTTACTCATATTTTCTTCCTGCCAAAAGGCCAGATCATCATGCCTGAGATTAGCAAGAAAACGAGGCCAAGCCCTGACATCAGATGAATACCATATTGTCCTACAGGCCCCATCCATGAACCTTGATGAAGTTCAATCAGGAATCCCGAACGTCGTGGAGCATTTTTTAGTAATTCACCTGTCTGTGAATGGTACTGGGCTTCCATTCCATCTACCATGCGGACTGAAATATTGTTTTTTCCTGGTCGATAAATAATCTGATCAACGCCCGGGCCAGCAAGCTTAAGCACATGTTCTGGTGCAAGCATCTGTCCTGTTACGGCCGCTGCTGTAACTGTCTTGGGCTGAATCCACTCTATTTCATTCCTCATGAGCAGCATAAGTCCGGTTATACTCATCATTGCCAGAGGAATAAGGATGGAAACTGCAACAATTCTATGTGGTTTTCTTATATTCATAATTCACTCTTAAAATAATGTTCCACTGATCCACGCTCCGGCGGCCACAGTGTTTTCAAAATTGGTTGTATCGCCTTTCTTATCAACTCTCTGGCCTGCAATCGGGAAACCCTGGATATAGGTGGAAACTTCCAGCATAGGATCAAAAGCATAGGTGAAACCTAACTGCAGAGGCATTGGCTGTAGTCTCCATGCCTTTGAATCCGGGTCAGCACTTTTTGATGTGCCGTTAGTTGGATCCCATGATGAAGCAATGAGCTTCTTGTATATGAACTCAGTACCCAAGCGCGAGCCGAATTTGTCGGTAAAGGCATAATTTACAGATGGCGAAAGACTGAAGGTGAATTCATTCTTAAGACGTGGGGAATAACCGGCCCTGGAAAGCTGGTCTTCAGCTACATCACGCTTCTCATATATATAGAAGCGCGGTTGAACCAGGCTAAAGAGAGACCATCTGGAAGTATTTGGCGTATATGCATACTTGGCAAAAAGTCCTGGTGTAGCGATAGTAGTGCGTTTCTCAGCAATGTAACCTCCGCCAATTGGCCCAGGGAAATAATAGGGAAGGTCGGTATTGAAAGCTCCGGTTAACTTGGAGTTTTGTGTCTTAAAAAAAGTTGTGGAAATTCCGAGTCGTGGAGACTGCCAGCGAAACGCCTTAAAATCTTCTACATCATTACCATTGTTCATTACGTAATGAAATCTCGTCTGAAAATCCAGGTTTAGCTCACCTGCCAGTTTGTATTTCAGAGAGAGATTATTCATCAGGACTAGTCCGTCATCTGACGGATTGCCAATAGCATTAGGAGTGGTTGATTGGTCGTCCGTGAATAGGCCAGGACCATCAAAGAATGACATATAGCTCATTCCCAGATTCTCTCTGATTGGGGCAAGCCACCTATCTTTGAGAGTTACGGTAGAAGTGGTTTGCGCCCAAACATTGGAACAAGAAAAAATAAGCAGCAATAGTTTTAAAGTTTTCATAATTGGTTTGGTATACCAAACTTAAATATGATAATGCCAACATTTTTTAAAACTATTTTTTTTGGTGCTCTGGTTGCTGAAGAAATCTCAAAAATTTGCTGGGAGTATCTAAAGATTATGGGCCAATGTGTCCAAGGTGAATGGCGCAGAGCTTCGCCGACAAGAAAGTGACTTCATCCAGGTGAAGTGAATTGCGCAGAGCTTCGCCGACAAGATAGCGACTTCATCCAGATGAAGTTTATTGCGCAGGGCTTCACCGACAAGATCACGACTTCATCCAGGTGAAGTGAATTACGTAGAGCTTCGCCGACAAGATAGCGACTTCATCCAGGCAACAATTTTCCTTTGGGAAAATGGAGCATTCGTTAAATCTACTAAGAGGAGAAAAGGTGACTTGCAGAAAACTTAGTAATCTGAACTTTAAATGGTCGGGTGAGTTTTTAGAGTTTTGGGATGAATTAATTCTGTTGGATTCTTATAAATCCTGGGCGTCTCATAAAGGTATTTGAGCGCTCTCCACTTTGGCATATGCTTGTATTTATCAGGGTACATTTTTTTCAGTTGATGATGGATGGTCTTAGCATGACGGGGAGAAACCCTGGGAAATAAATGATGTTCAACATGGTAACCAAAGTTCAGGTGCATGAAGTCCTGCACAGGATTGGTTGTTACAGTTAAAGAGTTTTCAAGAGGGTCGTTGATCTTAGTCAGTGGCGAAATGTTATGGTTCGTGCAGATGTAGCTCAGGATCACATAGTTCTGGATGCACATCGGGACCAGGACCAGATAAATCAGGTTCGTATTAAAACCTACCCAATAAAGATAACCAATGGCACCGAGGACGAGGGGAGCGAATTCCATGGTTACACGCTTGTGATCCATCTTGTCCCACATCTTATTTCCAAATCTCATGTAGAACTGGTTAAGCACTGACTGGAAAGAGAACCAGTAAAATAAGTAAAAGTAGCTCAGTGGATGTCCGGAACCAGGTGAGAGATCAAAAACTGCGCGCATGAACTTACTACGCTTATAAACAGACAGAGTAGGAAAGGCATCAGGGTCTTTTAAAATTTGCTGGGTATTACCATGGTGAAGATGGTTGTGCCAAAAACGCCAGTAGCTTGAAGATACGAGGAAGGGAGCAAAGCCAATTGTTCCGATGACATCTTGTAGGAACCTGTTTTTAACTGTTGAGCCATGGAGGGTTTCGTGAGCAACGAAAGCAAGTCCTGCATTAAATTGGCCGATAAAAAGTGCAGCAACAACTTTTATGTACCAGGCAGGATCAAGGGCCACAACAAGGTAAATTAAAGCTGCATTTAAGGCAATAAAGGAGGCCATATAAAATATGCGCCCAGGGGTTCTTTCAAAAATTTCGGGCTTCAGATTCTTTTTTAATTCTTGTTGGTAAAACGACAAAGCCTTCAGTTCGGCACTCAGGTTTTTTTCTTTGGATAGTAACGAATCAACTGTGAGGATGGCAGGAGATATAGTGGTGTCCCGATCGATTACAATATTTGTACTCAAGGAAGTGCCTTTATTAGAATTTCTAGAATCTTAACAAAGTGAGCACTCATTTTAAAGTCTGGAATTAGGTTTTAAGTGACCGATATTAGTTACTTAAAGTAGAATTAATGCAAAACAAAATGATCGGTTTTAGAAATCTTCAAGGTATGATCTCCTTATAGGGAGGTATGTATGAAAAAAATCTTGTTGCTTGTTATAATTTACTCTCAATACTCTTTCGCTGATGTGATGAATTTAAATGAATTCATGCCTACGAGACTTGAAGATGCTTCCCCCATGAAAGAAAAGACTACTTCATTTCAATACAGCTCATTCTTTGAGGAGCATGGCCCGGAAGACCGTCATGTTCACCGTCCAAATTTAAGATATGGGGTTACTGAGCAACTACAACTTGATGCGATGGCGACCTTGTTTTCAGGAGTAGATGAGGAGCAAAGTGGAGAAATAGATATAGGCGGACTTTATCAGATTTCCAGATCAAATAACTGGGTTCCAATCTTTGCCATCAACCCATTATTTACATTTCCAACAGGTAAAGGATCGAAGGGAGAGGATTTTCAATACAAGATCATTATGTCCTCAACTATAAAGGGAACTCCGGATGCTCCTGTTACACAGGTCCACCTAAACGTAAATCATAGCTATAACGATGAAAGAAAATTCCAGGAGAGATTGCACCAGCTAGCTTATGCGATAGGATTTGCACATAGGCTTTCTCCTAACACGGCCCTGATAGCTGATATCATACGCGAAGAGGAGACTACGAAAAATGAGACGACAGATGTGCTGGAAATAGGTATTCATCAGTCTTTAGGCGGTGGTTTTCAGACGGGCATAGGGATTGGGGCCGGGTTAAGCAAGGAATCACCAAGCTGGACAGGAGTTCTGGGCCTGGAAAAACAATTTTAATTCAAGTGTTCTTAGCTTCTTTCATCTGGGATTTCAGTTGAAGAGCTGCCATGGCATAGCCGCCGTTGTCAGCATCAATGAAATGAATATGCTCACCCTGGTTCAAACCTTCAACAAAACAAGTCATGAGAGAATTATCAGTTTCAAAAAGCCCGTAGAAAAGTTCCTTATCTGAGTATGCTTTTTCCAGATATGATTTTATCTGCTGAATTTGAGTATCAGAACAATCCAGAACCATTCGAAGCACATCATCAAACTTGCGAAAATCGGAATGAGTTCGCATTGAGACTTCATATTTTTTTAAAAATATTGGTTTTGTACCCAGGCGAAAGACCAGGACACTGACTGCTATTTGAATAAATTTAAGGATAAATTTCAGGTTTATAATGGAGGCATGATATTTTCTTTCACCTCGGATGCAGTCAGCGAATGAGTGATACGTCATCTTCTCGATGTTGGCGGGGTTTGAGGCTTCAAGTCCATCCGGGAGGATTTCACTCAGCTTTTTCAAGAATTCCCCATAGACTTGGTTCTCATTTTCACGTGCCTGAATAAGCATGGTAAGGATTCTGCCTCTTTTACTCGGAATAGGTTTCCAGCGACAGGACAATCCATCCAGATCGGCATCAGCGTCAGGTCTCGCGGCTATTTCATATCTCTCAGGGCTGTCCTTGACTAATTTTTCGGCCATGGAAATACCGTCACCCTTAAGAACGGCCACAAACTTACCCTTGGTTATTTCATACTTGGCCAGCAGGACAATCTTATCCATCTTATAAAGTTCTGATACCCGAATCAGGCCTACTCTCAGGTCCAACTCATAGTTGTTGATGGCCAATGCCTTAAGTCCGCAAAGGTTATTGATAACCCCCTCAGCTCTATGGTCCGGAACAAGCATGGTGGCTCCATCGCCTCCGAAGATAAAAGGGAAGTCTTCCTGTTCCATGGCTTTTCGTGCAACGACGATTGAGGCAGCTCCGAGAGTATTTACTTCCTTATAGCGTCCTTCGGCTATGGCCTTAGTCGAGCCCTTGATATCGGTTATGATGATGCTCCAGTCTTCAGGGACCCTGAAAAAGTGTTTTTCTACGATAAATTCATTGAATTCTTTAAAGGCCGGAAGACTCTGATAAAAATTATGCGATTTCATGCAGTGATGATATCACGGCCATAAATGCCTCATGACAAATTGTTTATGTTTAAAATCAAATTTAGTTTATACTTAAGGTATGAACGTACTCGGAATAGTTAAAAAAACATTCGAGGAATTACGGAATCAGCCGGATTACATAGCGATAGTGAACTATGTTGTCAGCCGACTAAAAAGACTTCCAACATCAGAAGAGCGTGCCAAATTCATCCATCAAGTCGTCGATAACCATAATCAGGAAGTTTTTTCCCATCCTTTAGTGCAACAACTTAGTCCCTGCAAGATGGGATGCTCGGCCTGCTGTCATACTCAAGTAAGTGTCACCAGGGATGAGGCCCGGATATTAATAACGAAAATTCACGAGGGCTATCCCATTGATCTGGACTTGCTGAAAGTACAGATGGCGGCGGGGAATGACACTAAAGAATTCTTAAAACTGGATTACAAAGATAGAAAGTGCATTTTTTTGAAAAGTGACGGGGCATGTGGTGTTTATGAAGATCGTCCATCAATATGTCGTACTAACGCTGTACTGGGACAAGCAGAGCAATGTGATACTTCAGTTGAAGTCAAGCCCACACGATTAGTACGTACACCAAAAGCAGACATGGCCATCTATGGGTCTTACTTATCTTCAAAGAGTAGTGGGACTCTACCTCACCTGATTGGGGATCTTCTTGGCCTTTCTGTTGACTGACTGAATCCACGCATAAATCACAGGAACATCTTTTTCCAGAGCAGGTAATGGTCGCATGGCCTTGGTCTTTCGCTTGGGAATAAAACCCTTCGGCAGAACATCAGGATAACGGCCGGTCTTAACTTTGTATTTCATGACTTCAAGTGGTGCATCTACTAGTTCTGGGCCCAGGGATCCTTTTATATTTGGATCTTTGTTATGGCATTGAATGCACTTTGACAGGTAAAGGCGACGACCCTTGTCGAGATCAGGAGTCTGGGCGAATGAAAACTGAATAAGAATAAGGGGGCACAAGGCCCCCAATATTTTTAAAATCAAACGAGTGCCTCGAGGAGTCCGTAAAGAACAACTAAGAGACCAAGACCGCAGTGGATAACACCTTTTACTGTTGTCATAGGTCCGAGTTTACCTTTGATAGCATTTACTTCAAGGGCAAGAATAATGGCCGTAACAACACCTAAGGCAACCCATGGAGTACTTTCTGGAGCCTGAAGATCAAGATGCCGACTAGCCCCCATGAAGAAGAGCAAAGGAATCGAGAAAAGTACGTTAGTACGTGAAGCCAGAAGTGCAACTGGAGCGGCTTTGGCAGCTTCAGGGTTTGCAGCACCTCCACCAATAACAGTGTTGGCATTGGCAATAAGGATCTGTTGCTTGGGCCAGATGATTAGCCAAACGTTCAGGAACATGATTGTGCCCATTAAAGCACCCGGCCAGATGTAGATACCATAAGGAGAAAGAAACAAATCACCCTTAAGTTGAGACCCCATGATACCAAACATCACTACACCAGAAAGGAAGGTACCCATAGCACCCCAACGGAACCACCAAAGAGCCTTAGGGACAAGCTTTGAAAAAGCAACGTTCTTAACTGGAGCTTCAATTTCAGCAAAGAATGCACCTTGAACGAAGTTGAAATAGTAAAGGTGTCCGATCCAGGCAACACCTGCGAAGAAGTGAATCCAGCGAAGGATCATCATCAATCCGTCTTGTGTAAATAAAGCGATTTCCATAAAAACTCCCATTTGAGGTTATATACTGATCTTATACCTTCAAGCCTTTAAGAGTATATAGGAATGCTACTTCATTGACGGAATGTTAATATCTTGGCAAAGCTGACAATATATAGTCATATGAGAGTCCATGGATAACAATTTTGAGGCCCTTGCAAAGCATCTGGCCCATAACTTGGTAGAATTAAGGCAGAAAAGAAATCTCACTCAGGATGCTCTGGCCAAGTTGGTTCATTTGCCGCGCTCCACCATAGCCAATCTGGAATCAGGTGAGGGCAATCCATCGCTCATAAATTTGGCGAAGCTTTCGGCTGCCTTAAGCATTTCCATAGAACAGTTGCTCGTCCCGCAAAGGGCCATCTGCCAATTGATAGAAGCAGAAGATGTGCCAGTCCAGGAAAGATCGCAGGGGATGGTTAAGGTTTTTAAATTGTTGCCTGATCCAATTCCAAATATGGAAGTTGATCGAATGGAACTAAAAGCAGGTGCCCAGATGAAGGGGGTCCCGCATACCTCGGGTACTAAGGAATATTTTTATTGTCTGCAAGGGGAAATCACGATCAGCGTTTTTAGCCAGAAATATATTGTTAAAAAGGGTGATGTCTTTGCTTTTCCGGGTGAGGCCGGCCATTCTTATTTTAATGGTGGTAAAAGTCTGGCGGTAGGGTTCAGTGTCGTTGTTATGGCACCTGTTGGGGTTTAGTAAGCTCTAATGCACGGCAACCCCGGCGTCGGGGTCGCATTGCATTTTTTTACTTTTTAAGGATGAAGAAGTTCCAATTTGGACGAATGAATTTCTTACTTTTCTGATTCGAATACCAGCTAGGTTTTTCTACTGCTAATTTCCAGACATTCATATCACCAATTTTTCCAGGTCCGGCAGAAGCAAAAAGCTTTTCCTTGATTTCAAGTGCCGAAGATTCAGGAAACTGAGCGCGTAGTTTTGCAATCTTGCGTGCAATCACTGGAGAGGCCATGCTGGTGCCGCTCATTGATTTAAGAGACATATCTTTTAAGCATTCGACCCTGGCAATTTTGGCAAATTCAGCACGGGCCTCAGGACCTTTTTTAATATTGTCATAATCAAGAAGAGGGGATGAACAGCTGCTGCCGGGAACTGTTGATAGTATTTCATCACCCCAGGCGAAGATCGTTGTGATCTCAGCATTTTTGATAATGTTGCTGAAACTTGCCAGTTCCATTCCTGCTGTAAGGGCACTTACGCATATTACGTTTTTCTTTGGGATAAAGCATGGGAGAGTTGAAACGGAGGTGCCGTCAATCCACTGTCCGTCGTTTCCTGCTGCAACGACAAAGATAACTTCTGGATTGGCGTTCACTACGTTGACCAGGTTTTTCTTGAAGTCATCAAAAAAAGATTTCTTCATTTCACCATCAGACTCTTTCATGGAAACACCCAGAGACATGTTGATAACGGTTGCACCGTCGGCTATGGCCTGGTTCAGTCCTTTGATTAGGATGTCACCAAAATTCCTTGAAGCTCCGATCTCATCCACTGCAGTATCTTCTGCTGGAATGTTCATGGGCAATACCCGGTAACCAACGATCCCGATTTCTGGAGAATCATAAGAGGCCAGTCCAGCGACGTGAGTCCCGTGATTCACACCTTCTGTCTCTTCTTCCTCAATGTTTCTCTCTGAGGGAAAATATCTGGCCAGGTCCGGATATTCGAGCAGGAGTGTTTCGGCTGCATTCAGCATATCCAGACTTTTTTTGCGATCCTGGTCAGAGAGGCCAGGGTTAAAATAATTTGTCCTGGCAACAAAGGGAGCAGGCCACGGGTCATTACCAATCAAATCCCAGCCCGCAGAAACAGGAGCTCCAGATTGATCCAGGGAGAAGTGAATATTTTGCTTAAGCAGGGGATGGTTATAATCAATTCCTGAGTCCATAACGGCCAGAAGGACTTTATGACCTGCATTGATTGCAGTAAAGTCACGTAGGTTAGCAGTTGGATTTACCAGCTTAACCTGGGATTCTGTAATAATCGTCTGGTCATCAATGTGACTGTCACATGAGACAAGGAGAAGTGGCAATGCGGCCAGGCCGAGGAAGTTTTTGAAGTTCATAATTTTACTTTTTGGGAGGGAAGATATTGAAACTTACAATAAAATCAAACCTAAAATCCTTCAATGGATATTGTAAAAACTACTTAGGCTAGAGCCTCTTTATGAGGTGGAAACCGAACTGGGTTTTGACTATACCCGAGATCTCGTCCTGTTTGAGGGTTAGGAGTGCCTTTTCAAAGGCCGGAACCATCATTCCTTTGGAGAATTCACCTAAATCGCCCCCACTGGCAGCGGACCCGCAAAGGGAGTAATCGCGGGCTAGATCCTCAAAGGACTTACCTTCGGTAAGCTTCTTTTGAAGGTCACGGGCCTCGTATTCATGGGAAACAAGAATGTGCTTTGCTTTTAGTTTCATAATTAATTTGAAGGGTACATGGGTTTGGTTCATAATGAAAGTCCCATGAAACCTAACATAGCACTATGGAGCGAGTTTACTCCATATATCGATCTGATTTTAAAACTGGACGCTCTTAAAGCTAACGGTTGTGCTTTGTATCTGGCGGTTCATTTCTCTCAATATCATGATGAAAATCTCTATAAATTATTGAAACTTTGCCAGGAAAAAGGCATTGAAGTAAGGCCCTGGCTCCTGCTTGAAAAAAGAGATGGTTACTGGCCTAACAAGTGGAATCTCCCAATCTTCACTAAGTTTGTTTCTGACTTTCATGAAAAGTGTAATCGATTTGGTATTAAACTTGAATGGATCATCCTGGATTTAGAACCTCATATAATCCTCATGTTAGAACTCGAGCGATTGCTTCAGGCAAAAAAATGGTTTGGGGCAAGAAAACTAATAAGTACATGGGGAAATAAAATCTCATGGAATGAATCAAGAAAGCAAATGAAGGAATTTCTTGATTGTACGCATGCACTTGGTGTGAAAGTCCAGGTTGTCACAATGCCTATGGTAATTGATGATATCACGGCCCGGAAACATAAATTGCAACATCATCTCGGCATTCCAGTTGAAGGATTTGATTGGGACGAAGTGACCTTTATGCTTTACAGGCCTTATTTCTGGGATTATTTACCTGCAATATCCTCACAAATTGTTTCAAATTATTTAAAAGATGCCCGAAAGATTTTTGGGGATGCTACTTCAGTTGCCCTGGGTCCGATTGGCTCGCCAGGAATGACACAATCAAAACATTTTTACCGCTATCCTTCTGAATTATCTCCAGATATCCAGTCAGCACTGAATTGTGGGGTTAATCGCATAAGTCTTTTTTCATTGGAAGGAATTGAAGAGCAGGGTGACTTGAACGCCTTTCTCAATTATGAGGGCCAGGTCGGCAAGCAGGATTTTGACTTCAGGGCCTGTCTGTTGCGAAAAGCCGTTCGACTGGGAATAGGTTTTCTACCCCCAGTTTTGTAATCAGCCTTTCTTCTTACAGTCCTTATCTTTCAAGCACTTTTCACGAAGTTCTTCAGCGTGAGAAACAGCATCAGCATTATTATTGTGTCCAAGATCTAGTCCACCAATCTCAGAAGTGTCCTCACCTGACCATCCAGAATAATTGAGTTCACCTTTATCGTTGATGCTCATGAAGTATGGACATGACTTTTCATTTTCAGGATTGATGTTGCTATCCCTGATACAAAGCTTCATTCCAGAGGTATCTTCAATGTAATGGGAAACCTGAGTAGCATGAGTAAAGAATTTTGAACCTTTCTTAGTAAAGACAATGACAGGTTGGATATGCATATCCAGTCTGTCTTTTACCCCTTTGAAAACCTTCTTGTAGTGGTTCATACCCTCGGATGCACTTTGGAGGGCGACAGAGAGGCCCTGAAAGCCCATAGCATGATCTGCCCAATTCTCTGCCACTTTATCTGCTATATGAGACTGAAGGGAAGGATGGTCAGACAAGCTTTGCAAATCTGCAAAGTGCGGAATATCAACTATTTTATTGTCAGCTACCTTATCAATTATATCTTTATAGTATTTGATGGCCTGGTTCTGGATTATTGGATCACTTGAATCTATGTCATATGGTGCTTTCTTGTTTTTATCAAAAAATGCCAATCGGTTAAATTGTGCAGTTATATTGGCATGTCCCCAGCAATAGCCGTTAGAACCCTGGTGTTTGCTATTTCCTTTTGTATTCCTGAAGGCCAGACTATTTTCCGATCCCGTCAGATCCTTGATCTTCTGACCAGCTGGATGCTTAAGGATATCAAAATTATCGGGACAAAGTAACGAGCATGTACATTGGTCTTTTGAACAGTTTGCCCATGCTATACAGGCACATCCCGGATTAACTTTTGCCAGAACATCCTCGAGATCTTTTGGAACAGGGTTACCATGAAGATCAACTTCGCATTTTGGATCAGCAGCTTTATCTGCAGCACTTTCTGCTTTATGGGCATTTTGAGTTTTCTTTTTCAGGTTATCATATTCATTGTCTGAAATAACTCCCTTAATAGCATCATATGGGGAAGTCACAATGTTTTTGATTAATGAAACAGCACCTATTCCTGTCTGGTTACAAGAGGATAGTATAAGGCAAGAGAGCAATATCATTAAGCTTTTCATAGTTTTTCCAATACATCTGCGTAGAAAATGCGTTTAGGATCTTCTGTCTTTAGTTGTTGCCTAATAGTGCTTACACTCTCAGTACTCTTCGTTCCGTTCTTCCAGTCAGTAAGATAGCGGCATATGCGGATTGGCCATGCAATGGAGTTGGGATATTTCTTTAGTGCCGGCCCACAATATAAACGTGGGCTTTCTTTGCCAACCACCAGGCTTGAAAGGACGTCATATTCTATCTTGCTATTTATATCCTTGACCTCAAGTCCTTCAGGAGAAACAAGTGAATAGGCTTCCTTGAACTTATTTTCTTTCATAAGCTCAACAATCTTGTGGTCAGTGGCCCATCTTAAAAGGAAGGGAGGTACATTTTTTACTGGTGTCGTGCCTTTGACAACTTTCATCCATTCCTTGATTTCTGGAGTGGCTTTTTCTGGATGTGATTCAAACCACTGATCAAGATTTTTTAAATAGCTTTCAACTTTTGATTTGTTATCTCGATTTAAGTTAACTAGCTGGATATAGATTTCTGTTTTGTCTTCAGACTTAGGATTGGTCTTTAAGGCCTTCTCATAATATTGAGAAGCTTTTTCCTTATAATGGAACAGAGTAAGTTCCCTGGCCCCGGCCAGATAGAGCCAATATACTTTTTCAGGTTGAGTCTTTTCAAGCTTCTGAACTTCCTTAAGGATCTTGTCTTCCCATTGGGCGAAATCTTTTTTATCGAAAGCAGGGGCCTGCAAAGAGAATAGGAGGAGAGTGAAGTATAAAGAGATCATTTTCATATCTCTCTATCGACATTCTAGGTGGTTATCTTGAATTCGTGATTTCAAGGAGTTATGAAGGTTTAATTAAATATCATCTGATTAGCGGCTTCATCGTTTATTCCAATATCACCTTCGGCAGTCGTTCTTTTTTTATCCAGAGTATAGATATTGAATGCATGCCGGATCACTGGCTGGGCCACATTACGGACCGGGGTATGTCCCGGAGTTTCGCCTTTTTCCACACCACCATGGGCATGGCCATGAAAGGCAATATCAGCGTTTCCATAGTCCACAGCTTCAGCCAGATAATAACAACCTAAGAATGGATAAATTTCTTTTTTCTCTCCATAGAGGGTTTGGGCAGTAGGTGAGTAATGTAAGAGTACAATCCTGTAGTCCACATCCATTTCCTTGATAACCCTCTCGAGTTCCCTGGCCCCATTCTTAGAATGTCGCATGAATGCTTTCATTTCATTTTCACCGAAATCAGAACCACAGGCCCCGACAAAGCCACCACCAAAACCCTTGGCGCCGGCAATTCCAACTCTCTGGCCGTTTATGTTGAGAATAATTGAACTCTGTTCCAATACGGTTACGCCCACTTCTTCAAGAATACGTGTTACTTTTTCTACCTGGTCGACGTGATAATCGTGATTGCCCAGGACGGCCACAACAGGAACCGGGCACTTACTTAAGTCATCTGCCAGAACTTGCATTTCCTCAGGGTGGCCAGTCTGTGTAAGGTCTCCCGCTAAAAGGAAAACATCCGCTTTATCTTCCAGCCCGCTAAAATGTTGGGCCAAACGATTATGGGATTTCCGGTCAAAGTGAACATCTCCAGCAGCAGCTATACGAATCATGAGATCGCCTCGCTTCCTTCCGGCGGAGTTAACACTCTGACATTAACCTGATTTTTCACATCACAATGAGGGGCTATTTTGTTGATGACCTCATCTACAGCACATCGCTGCTCATCAGTGAAAACTTCGCCTTTTGCAACGACGGCGTCACCTGTAACAATTACCTTGATGTCATGCTCAGCGATTCTCTCATCTGTGGTCAGGGCTTCCATTATTCTACCCTTGGTATAAATATGAGATTCCTTTTCATGATGATCACTTTCATGCTTGATCACATCATGATGCCTATAGGGATGAATAACAGGGGCAGGACTATAAGTTTGATGCTCAAATATCAACCGATAAAGTTTCTGGATTATTTCCGTAGGAACGGCAATGTCATTTGATTGCGCATAGATGAGAATAGAGAGAACTCTTCTCGGAGAATGCTTGGCCCTTTTTAATAAATATTCCCAGTCAAGATTACCCTGAGTAATAACGGCCAGGGCATCATGCCAATGATGGGGATTATCTTCCTGATGGGCCGCAGCTTTGATGACTATAAAATCTTCGGGACTGATGGCATTGATGTAACGGCCTTGATAGGGAATTCGCCTGACATTGGCACGTACTTGTTCATCAAAATAAATATCACCGCTGGATTTAAAGATGATATCTACCAGAACTTCCTCTCTCCATGCTTTATAAAGCCAGAGGGGATCTCTTCTTTCAACATGAAAACCTTTTTCCTGCAGGACTTCCAGAACCTTCTCTGCATCGTCTGGCTGAACAAAGAGGTCAATGTCATGGGTAACACGTGGCCTGCCCAATTCCTTGACAGCAACTCCACCAATCAAAGCATAGGGAATATGGTTTGATTCAACAGCTTCTATCGCCGCCTGTAAGGTCCTATTTAAAGTGGAAAGCTCAGTCAAATTATGATCATGAAAATCACGATTGGCCTGCTCAATTTCCTGGATACGTGATTTCTTATGGGGCATAAGAACCTCCAATAGAGTGCATACAAGTCTTGGGCCAAGCCAGAATGAAGAAATATCAAAGAGATAAAAATGTTAAGGTGTGGACTTATGTCCCATAGGGGCGCATCACTTGAACTTTAAGGGGATTGTCCGGTAGTTTTCACCATCAACTGGACGGAGAATATCAACATGAAGATGTGGTCCGGCTGAGTAGCCTACATGTCCAGAGAGAGCAAGTACCTGACCAGCATTAACGACTTCACAATGTTTTACTTTGGAGCTTCCCGGACTCAAATGCGAATATCGGGCGACAGTGCCATCTTCGTGAATGACCTCAATGGTGTTTGTTTCTTCCATGCGGGTCTTATCCTGATGAGGAACTTTAAATTGTCCTATCACCCTGACAACAATTCCTTTTTCCATGGCAAGGACCGGGGTCCCTTCAGGAATGCTGAAATCATAACCAAAACTGTTGAACCCTTTATGAGTCTCAGCTTCTTCCGGACCAAATGAAACCTTAGGCTTGCCTTTTAAGGGATGTGAGACGGACTTGGAATTAATTAACCCGTTAATTTTCCCTGGCATCCAATTCCATGAATTCCACTTATGTATACCCAGTGGTGATTTAGAATTCTTTTCAACCATAATGTCCCGGGTGTTCACGGTGACGACTACAGGGAAACAGAAATCATTTTGAATGATGGCCTGATCTTTATAAATGATGTTGACCCCATTACTTGGGTATCCCAATACTGCGGCTTGCAAAACATTAAAGGCCAGCAACAAACTCAAAATAAGGAGTGCCATTTTTACTTCCTCTGACTAAAATCAGCATACATCATAACACTAGGTTTATATGGCGCAATTTATCGATATTATCCTTCACTTAGACTTGCATCTTGCTAGCTGGATCAGTTTTTTTGGCCCATGGTTTTATGTGATCATGTTTTTGATCATCTTTTGTGAAACCGGTCTGGTTGTGACCCCTTTTCTTCCTGGGGACTCATTGTTGTTTGCCTTGGGAGCACTCTCGGCCATTTCAGACGGACTAGATGTATGGATACTTCTCATCTCTTTGACCATCGCCGGAATCCTTGGGGATACGGTTAATTATCACATAGGGAAATATCTTGGGGTCAAAGTCTTTGAAAAAGAAAATCGATTTTTTAAAAAGAAGTATCTGGTACAGACTCAGGCCTTTTACGACCATTGGGGAGCCTTCACTATAGTAGCGGCCCGTTTTGCGCCTATTGCCCGTACTTTTGCTCCCTTTGTAGCAGGCATAGGGAACATGGAATACAAGCGTTTCCTTTCTTATAATGTCCTGGGCGCCATTGCCTGGGTCTTTAGTTTCATCCTTGCCGGCCACTTTTTCGGAAACCTTCCGGTCGTAAAGAGGAACTTTCACATAGTTATATTCGGAGTCATCTTCGTTTCTATCCTGCCCATGTTGATTCCCTGGATAAAATCCAGGCTTAAACCACGCCAGGCTTAGAGTATTTTTTCGATAGGATCTGCACTTGGTTCTTTTCACCTCCGCCGGAGGTAAGCTACAACCTCATTCTAATCCTGGATCGTTGATTGCAATTAAAGCAAAGCAGCCTTATGTTTTGCAGGTCTGTTTTTCCTCCTAAAGCATAAGCTTCCCTGTGATCATAATTTAAGTAATGCTGGCTCCCACATTTCGTACAACACTTATCCCTTTTATAGACTTCTCTTTTAATTGCCGCACTCGGAGTTCTTCTCGCATCCGCCGGCGGAGGCGATTTAGGTCTTTCTGTTTGCTTAAACTTATCTTTCTCAACCTTGGCTATAGCAGTCTTTGCCATAAATTTAATCAGCTCATCCATGGAGAGATTCTTTCCCAGTAGAGTTTTTAGCTTATCTACTTCGGCCTGAGTTTCATCTGATAGGATGATTGATACTTTTACTTGATCCTTGGATATTCTTTTAGAGCCTTCTTTGGCAGGCCTTTTATCCCCTGACAATTCAAATAGCTTTTTTTCGCATTCCTTTTTAGTCAGATCCTCCAGCTTCTTTAAGATGATTTTCTTATCTTCGATTTTCTCGATATTTTGTTCCTTAAAGAAGGTATTTGCTTGTCCCAAAATAGTAAGGTTCAAACACCCATTTTCAATCTTCTCTTCAATCTCAGGAATATGTGCCAAAAGCCTGGCAGCAGCAATTCTTCTTTGAGCACTGGATTCAGAGTAGCTCAGGATATTTACACAATAAGCGAAGAGACTTGGACATTTATAGTCAGAATATAATTTCCTGCGATCATTCTCATACAGATGATGCAGAATTTGAGCGGTGACCTCTCGTTCACGATTAACGAGCTTAAGTGTGTCTGAGTGAAGTGTTGTATCGGTTAGGTGTTTTAAGTTCATTTGTTCCCCTTGATGGGATCTTTATAGCATGCCTTTTGAGAGGGGAAATTGAAGTCCTCAGACGAGATATGCGAGCTTTCACTAAAAGGCAGACCTCACTGGAAGAATTCTAAGCAAGTCGCTTTATAAGCTAAATATGATTGTTACAGGTGATGAATTTTATAAGCAGCTAATGAAAAACAACATAAATAAAAGCCATGGAATTGAGAGAAAACAATAAATTTTGAGCTCATAAAAAATAAATTAAAACCTATAACTCCCTGACTTTTAGGGAACTAAGGGTGTCAAAACTCTATACACCCCCCGAAGTTTTACAAGTAACACCTCTAAAATACAACTTTCATCTAGAATGGGGGAGTTACTCCTACTCATAAGGTGAGATATGAAGTTCTGTTTATTCATAATTCTAATGCTAACCGCGACCTTAGCGATCGCACAAAGTAATTGTGATGTGAGAGTAGGGGAATCAGTTGGGATGAGGGTTATCGAGTTTGCTACAGGAAACGTCATTCATTCCAAAATGAGTCTCAAGGAAACTACTGCTGATGCCATGCTGGAAGAGATGATCAATCTTCAGGATATGGAAGTATGTGCTGAAAAAATCATCTCAAAGAAATGTGTGCTTAGATTTGAAAAGAAAGCAAAAGTGAACCACATAACACTTTTTAGAGGCGAAGAACGCTGGATTTCGTGGTTGGTTGGAGCAAAAACAGAAGCCCAGACCTTTGTTAAAAATCTTAAGCGTGTAGGCTTCTGTTCATAAAATCATTAATCGTTAAGTAATGTCCCGAGATGTTCAAGCAATCCTGTGAAAGATTCAGTTCTTCCCTTGTTCCAGAGAAAATCCGGTCTCTCACTGGTATCCCATGTTCCACCGACAATCCTGCCTTGAGCATCAACATCCAGGCGATACTGAAGTTTCATCGTGGCCATCTTTTGGTTTTCAGTACCCTTGACCACATCCCATTGCGGAAGAGATTCATCAGTATAATAAAGTTCAGTTGCAACACGAATTTCACTCACGGCCGACTTGGCCGCTGAACTGGAAGGTTTCATGTGGGCCGAGATGATCTGTGACTTATAACCAGTAACCGGTTGGTTCCATACCTGGCGGAATTGATCCTTATCCATCAGGAAGCCTTCTTTCTGGAGGCCTAGCTTGTTTGCAATGACTATGTGAAAAGCACCTGCATTAAGATCATCACTGCATCCGCGAACCCCACCTAGCCATTTACCAAAGAAGCACCTGAGACCCATCTGATTGGTTTCTTCTGTTTCAAGGTAGAAAGCATAATAATAACTTAAAAGGGCCTTGATATCAGCGGAACCAAAAGGGATCTCGATTCCCTGTGGGTTTGTGACAGTCTTTGGAGTTGGTTCATTATGGTGAATAGAGGCAGGCGCCCAACCATGACAAATTCCTGCCCAGTCAGGAGCTGATTTCGAAGTAGCATCTCCGGCCTCAGCTTTTAATGGGTAATCATAACGACCCATATATAAGTCGAACTTTTCAGTAGGGGAGAGTCTTTTTAATTCCTCAAGGCCCATGCTTTGAACTTGTGCCCTAGAAGGTGACTTGTATTTAAAGCCAACAGGTTCTGCAGTATTCCATCGATTGTTGATTCCACCTTCGCGTGAAGGCCAGAAGTGACCTGACCAGGCACGTGTGCCTTCGCTTATTGAGCCCGTGAGTGGAAGGGCAGAAAGAGTATGGCTAAAACCGGAACTCATGATCTCAGGGTCTGAGAAACCCTTCCATTCTTCAAAGAATGTTTGAGATTGTGCCAGGACAGCAGTAGATGAAAGCATGCCTAGGGCAAATGCGCCGATTAGTTTCATAGAACTCCCGATAAAGATGTAAGGGGGTTCTATCTACGATGATTACTGTTTGAAAACTTGTTTTGACACAGTGGGTAAAGTTTATACTATGGATTGAAGAATGGTCCACCAAAGTTCAGGTTTAAATTATCAGCGTCCAATGCATTTATATCAAATGCGATGGAGTCATCAATCTTATCATTACAAACAGCCCTACTTGATAAAAGATTTGGCTCTTCCCTTATTCCAGAGAACATCAGATCTATGGCTGGAAGAAAACTGTTCCAAATTTGTTGGCAAAATTCGTGTCATAAAGTGAATTCAGATCAAAGTTTAAATTTCCATCGATCTTGTCATTATTTGCCGGGATGGCCATATAGTTCACACTACAAGCACTACTAATTGATTGCGGAAAGGGATCATCAACTTTGAATTTCATGGTTGGAGAAATACTAGGGGGGTCACTTCTAAAGGAATTAAGTAATGGATCAACTGGGAGAGCTATCATAGTCACATCATCCCGGCCGGACTTTTTGGTAGTCAGGCAGACATTTACGGCAGATCCACCACCGTATTCAGTTAAAAGTTGATTTGATTCAAGCGACTGTTTCCAGTTTGTATCGGGTAACAATTTAGTATCAAATGAATAGCTCCATAGAGATTGATAGGCAGGGCAATATTTCTCAACCCTGGCACTCTTGCGGGACAACCTAGTAGTATCCCATTTGCCACCTGAAAAAGTTTTTTCTTCCAGAGTAAAAATTTGTTCAAGCCGTTGAGAGGCAGCGAAACCATCTCTTTGTGTATTCCAGGTCACTATTTCAGCTTTCTTAAAATTCCTGTCTCCTGATATTATATCATCAAAAGACTCTATCCTTCCGAGCTGCTTTTCACAGTTGAACTCCATGACGATTGTAGGTAAAAATTGTGATTGGGAGTAATCATAAATTACCATTCGCTTGTCATAAGAACTTACAGCTCCTTTACAGTTATTTTGATCTTTATTGGTAATATCGCAGAAATAGTTACCGGGAACACTGCGAGGTGAATCACTTATTGAAAGTAGATGGGTTTCCATTTGCATTGTTTCTAAATTTAGATTTTCCACTTTATGCTCGCCTGTTATGGCCATGCACTGGTCATAAAAAGTTGCATCATTATTTACAGGAAATAGAGAACCAGCTCCGTCAGCACTAAATATGAAGCGGGCCATGTGTAAAGCACCTGCATTCTGATTCTCATCATGACCAAAGAATGTGAGGGGAACTGCTGAGGCTGGACTTGAACTGCCTACTAGTTCAATGAAGTTTTTCTGACTTGCCCATCTTGTCTCTAGAAATGGATCAGTCTGATCTGCATTGTAAACAACGTAAGTAGTACCATTTAAGGTAAATGATCCAGATCCTGGGGTAGCAGTTAGATCAATGAGGACACCCCCATCTTTAACCTGGCAAGTAGCATTTGTCACAGAACCGCCATATGAAATGGGGGTACAACTATGTATTCCCTTCATAAAAAAAGATTCTGTACCTTTAAGCATATGAAAGGCAGGGGATGTTGAAGGAGCTGTTGCACAAGCTTTATATGTAGAACCGTCATGACATTCAATAGCAGGCATGAGGTGTGTGAAAACACTCTTGGCCCTTCTATTCTCTACACCTGGCAACCATAGTTGAACTTCTGATGCTGTCTTATCAAATAACAAGTGGTCATAGTTATCCGGATTTCCCTGGATAAGGCCATCTAAAAAAGGATAGCTGGCAAAAGGCCGGGTACAAGCAGTATCCTTGAATGTCTCTATAAACATTGGAATGTTATGTGAAGGTAATCTCAAGCCAGATACGTTAATTGATCCACCAGGGCTAGATAAACATGCAGATTTTATTCCAGTACTTAAGTCTGGATCATGTAATTGCTTATTGAGTGTACTTATCCTGATTCCATGGATTTCAGTACGAAGATCCAGAGGCAAATCGGTATCACAATAGTTGTTGGGGGTGGCGCTATCAAACAAGAAATTCACTGGCATGCTGCTTGACTGTGCGCCTGCCTTAAAAAAAGACTTACAAGAATTTACAAAAGCCATTTTTTTAAAGGTTGGGGGACTTGCCGTAGTGTCAACATGAGAACCAGCAAAATATTTTTCCCCACATTGTGTTTTTGTAACAGCTAGATCAATGGTGGCATTTTCAGTAGTTAAATTTCGATAGATTGAACCGCAATAAGGAATACCTTCAAGAGGATTGGCGCCATCCCATCCAACAGCTGATATTTGCCAGCTACCTTTATCTAAGTTCAAATTGACGACTGCTCCGTTAATCACACTAATACTGAATTTTCTGTTTGTATCAATATGTGTGCCCGTGATGGTAAGGCCTCCGCCAAAACCACCGTCAGCAATAGCAAAGCCACGGGTCACTTGCAGTGTGGCCGGTACTGATTCTTTATGACCACTGCAAGCAGAGATAGTAAGAAGGAGTAGAAGCAAGGTTATAGTACGCATAGGATGTCACCTTTCTAATTTGAATTGACTTCATTTTAACCGGAGTCAGAGGCCTCCATTTTCTTATCGGGATTCAGAACCATTACTTTATCAATATACTCAAAGTGTTATGGCGTTATTGATCATAAAAATAAAGTGTTCCAAAATGATAATTGGGCTTTGTTTAGTCAAACATTGCCCAGTTATATGGACGTCCACCGCTGTAACCCTACGATTTTATTTAAATATTTTAGTAGTAAGGAGTTAGACTGACGTCCCTTAAATAGCTGTAATGGATGTTATAAGTCCTTAAGAGATGGTGAAATTTTGCCTTGATTGAGTGAAACCCTATTGGAGTTATAATCCTTTATCGGGGATTTTCTTCGTTAACCAGGATTTTTCATCATGAAGACTTTCATCTTTTTGTTCATCATTGGAGTGCTTGCCGCTACTCCCGCCTTAGCGCAAAAGAAGGTCGCGGTCGTTAAGTTATTAAGAGGCGATGTTGATGTCCTTACATTAGGTAAGACTGCCAAGCTTAAAGCTGAGCAATGGGTTGAGGAAGGTGCAGTCGTAAAGACATCAGATAAGAGTTTCGTAAAACTGGTATTTATAGATAAGTCACAAATGAACGTTGGACCTAACTCTGAAATGAAAATTGAAAATTTCTCAGGCAAGGATTCAGGGGTGATAGAACTTGTGAAAGGTAAGATCCGTTCCCAGGTGACTAAAGATTACCTGCAGATGGATGATAAGAACAAATCCAAGCTCTTTATCAAGACTGCTAATGCGGTCATGGGTGTTCGTGGTACTGACTTTATGATTTCCAGTAATGGTAAGACTTCCGCAGTTGTCCTCTTTGAAGGTGAAGTCGTTTTCAACCAGCTTAAAAATACAGAAATCACTAACTCTGCAAACCTCGAGCAGATTGTCGATCGTGGTGTCCGGATGTTCCCGGGTGAATTCTCAGTGGTTGAGCCAAGTCGCATGCCTACAGTGCCTTCGCTTTTGAACGTCCAGCAACGTGAGACTCTTGAAAAAAATGATAGCTTTGAGTCTGATCGCGGACCAAGTAATTCTGTTAAGGAAGAGGCCGGAAAGTCAGTCGTTCCAGAAGGACTTAACGGAGAGCAAGTTAGCAATGACTCAAAAGTCTTGAAGACTGAAGTTGCACAAATGGCAAATAATTCAGGCAACAATGGAAACAACGGAAACAACGGTGCAGCTGAAGCTTCATCAAAAAACCCGGAGGGTTTCGTTCAGGGTGATAGAGTTAAGCCAGCAAATGGATCTTTCTTGCATGTGGAATCAGGAGTTATCGTTCCACCTGCCCCTGACAGCAGGCTTGATAAGCTAAGTAATACATATATGTCTGGAAGCGGAAATGGCACTGTGGCCAAGAATGGTGATTATGTCCCACCTAAAAATATGGAAATTACAAATGATGGTAAGATCCTCGTCGCTGCAGCCTCAAAGGGTGGAGAGATGATGGTCAGGGAAATAGAGAAACCTGTTCCAATCATGAACATTGAGGGCCCGACCTTTACTGAGCAAGGTGTAGTACCGGTGGCCGGAACTGTTGATCTTTTACCAAGGCCGCCCATCAACGATATTTTAAATGGCGGTGCTGTCGTTAATAACGTCCTTAATCAGGCGAATACGGACCTTAAACAGATCAATCAGGTAGAAAATGTACCTACGCACACAAATACGACGATTAGGGTAAATGCTAAAGATTAATTAAGGAAGAAGATGAAGTTATTGGCATGGATGCTGATGCTGACAATCGCCACGAGTGCCTTGGGTCAGGAATCGAATAAGGTTTTACAAAATACTTCCAATAGCGCCTTATTGATGAAGGCTGGAAATTTATTTTCTCAGGCCAAGTACAATTCTACTATTGTTGAACTTAATGAAGTTGAGCGCAGGCTACTGGCCAAACCCGGGGAAAACAAAGTGACATTGGGACTTATTTCTTACTGGAAAGGCATTGTGAATAGCCGTACCCAGGATTTCCCTGAAGCCATAATAAACTTCGGACAAGCATTGAACCTGGGTTTTAATCCTGAAGACTTGCATTATGAATATGGCCAGGTCCTCTTTGCTTCTGAAAAACTCCCGGAAGCAAGAATACAATTCCGTGAATCATTAAAGCGTAATTTTAAAAGAGGCGTATGTCTTTATTACATTGGCTTCATCTCCCGTGAATTAGGTGAAAAGAAAAAAGCCTATAGTTTCTTCAAGGCGGTTGAAAAGCTAAGCGATGAAGAAGGCAAGGAAGTCAGGCAAGCCGCTGAAACACAAATCGGTGACATTTATCTGGAACAAGTTGAAAGACATCCGGATGCATTCAGGGCAGTAGAATCTTATGTCATTCCGCAGTACCAGAAAGCACTGGCACTAAATACTGAATCCCCGATGGCCCCGAAAATTCATGAAAAAATAGTAAATTTACAGCGCAAATATGATCTGGTTCTCTTTCAGCTGAGAAATGGAAGGCCAACATTGCAGCCTCCTTATTTCATGCGACTGGCAGCTGAATATGGCGTTGATTCTAACGTGACATTCTCCCCCAATCAAACAACGGTGGCCAAATCAAGGCAATCATCTTCCTATGGAAGGACAGCTGCCATGGGAAGGTATACATTTTACCATGAAGATTTCTTCAGTGTTTCTCCTGAAATAAATTTTACGTATACCAGATACCTTAATCGTGTGCCTGAGATTTATCGAAACGATAACTATTTCCTGGGGCCATCCCTCAGAACGGCCTATGAACATAAACTTTTTAAAAAGCCAGCCTCTATCCTGGCCGATTATGAATATAATGAAATTAAGCGGGATATTGATTCCGAGGAAAAATTAAAGTTCAATTCTCGTTCACATGGATTAATGTTTGGTGAAAGGTTCAACTATTTTCAACGTGGGGAGTCTGTTGCAAGATTAAGACATAGGGTCACAGACAGCTACCTGGATACATCAGATTCCAATACCACAAGTCTTATCCTGGAGCAGGTTTGGGGTCTTACAACGAATACTTTGCTCTTTTATTTCAGCTATGACCGGCTGAGGATGAAGGATACTACCTTCAATACAGATTCTTTCATGTTCCGTGGTGACATGATCATGTCACGTGTAAGGGATTGGTTCACGCCAAGTGTCGGGCTTGGCTTGACCTCGGTTGATCCTATAAATGACAGGGATAACCGGGGCAGGGAATTGCTGATTAACCCCAATGCCCGTATATCGAAGACCTTTATGAAGAATTGGCGTGGAAACCTTAAATATGATTACCAACAGAATAATTCAAAGGACGAAGACAGTTTCGCCTATAAGAAATCACTTTATAGTTTTGAGCTTGAATATATTTTCTAGTCTAGTGGTAATTGAATTGTAAAAGTTGATCCCTTGCCATCACTCTCGGCCCATATCCTGCCCCCATGCTTGGCAACGATATGCTTAACAATTGAAAGACCGAGTCCGGTTCCCCTGGATATTTCACGCGAAGAATCGACACGATAAAACCTTTCAAAGATGCGCTGTAGGTGTTCCCTGGCAATACCTGGTCCGTTATCAGAAACGCAAATCAAAACCTTTTCTTCCTGCTTTATCGACTTAATAACTATCCTCACATCATCCTTGCCAGAGTACTTGCAGGCATTATCCACCAGGTTTGTAATAACTTGCTCTATGAGTCGCTGATCACCTTTTATATTTTCACACCCGAATGCATGTTCAAACTTTATGCTCTTTTGTGGGTAGTTAGTGCTGATACTTTCTTCTATGGATGGCATGATGGAGGCAAGTGGAAAAGTCCCGGCCTTGATCATATCTTCGCTTTCGATGACAGAAAGATTAAGCAAATCATTAAAGAGAGTTATCATTCGTTCTGTATTGGTTACAATCTTTCCAAGGAAAAGATGAAGTTCCGGATCAATCTTGTGTTGTTGTGATTGCAACAGCTGTGTAAAGCCCTTGATAGAGGTAAGGGGTGTCCTGATTTCATGAGAAACGTTCGCTACAAAATCTACACGCATTTTATCTGTCCGCCTGAGCTCAGTTACGTCATAGAACACGCCAAGTGCACCTATGATTCTTCCTTCACCACTTTTTAGTGACGTAACTGTCAGGTCAAAATAACGGTCAGCCAGGAAACTTATCCCCTTAAGCGAAGTCGTCTGACCTGTCTTTAAGACAGAACGAAATGCCCTTAATACATTTTCATCGGAAAAAGTATGCCAAAGCTTGGGCAGTATTTCTCCCTTACTTTTTTCCTGTATGAAATTTTTTCCGAAATTTGAATTGTAGAACAATACAGTTTCAAAAGAATCGATAGCTATGATGTCGTCATAAATGGATTCAAGAATTGCTCCAATCTTTTCATTTTCAGTCTTGGCCTGTGCTATCTGGTCCTGGAGTCGTTTGTCGGCCTTGGTGAGTGCTTCTTCAACATGCGCCCATTCGTCCTTTTTATAGAGGAGTGAAAGTGTCTTATCAAAAGGAATCTCATCCTTGAATTTCTGGACCCACGCAAGGACGCTACCTAGTGGACGGATCGAACGGTAAAAAAAATAAATGAAGATTAAATAGCCGAGGATTGAAAAGGGGACAACTTGCACAAAAACATCACGATCAATCACGAGTAAAAGAAAAATTGTTGGTAGAAAAACCAGAAGTGATAGCTGTGCTATTCGATAAAAGAAAAACCAAGGGTAAGCAATCTTACGCGCCATCTTTAAACCGGTACCCAATTCCTCTCATTGTTTCTATAAGTTCAGAGGCTTCGCCCAGTTTCTTGCGGAGACCGGCTATATGAGTATCAATAGTCCTGCCAGTTACGAATACGTTCTCACCCTGAATATTATTTATAAACTGTACCCTTGTAAAAACGTGACCAGGCTTCTCGGCCAGCAGCATCAGAATCTTAAATTCAGTTGATGTCAGGATAACTTCTTCATCCTTAACCAGAACCTTGCATTTAGAAGTTTCGATTTTTAAAATCCCAAAATCAAGCAAATCTTCTTTTTTAATTTGGGCCTGTGCCAAAGTCCGTAACTGGACTCGAACACGTGCCTGAAGAACCTGCAAGTCAAAAGGTTTCGTGATGTAATCGTCAGCACCTGCATCCAGCCCTGCAATGATATTATCAGGCTGGGTGAGAGCTGTGATCATGATCACTGGAGTGTCCTTGAATTCTTGTTGGGCGCGAATCTTTTTAGTAAAGTCTAATCCGTTTAATTCACCCGGTAACATCCAGTCGATAATGAAAAGGTCAAATCTCCCACCACTTTCGAGGATCCCTGCTGCATGATCAGCTGAATCAGTTGCCGTAACCTTATGGCCTTCAGCCTTTAACTGAAAGCATATAAGCTCACGAATATCTTGTTCGTCTTCAATGACAAGGATATGTATGTTTTTCATTAACATCTTATAACAGAAATCCCGGTCCTGTGGAACGTTAAGATTCAGTTAAGTGGACTAGATGTTCTGGTTAACAAAATCCCAGTTAACAAGTTTCCAAAAGGCATCAATAAACTTGGGCCTTTCATTTCGATAATCAAGGTAGTAGGCATGTTCCCATACATCCAGAGTAAGAAGTGCCTTATGACCTGAACTTTTAGGAGTTTCGGCGTTGGAAGTATTCAAAATTTCAATCGCACCCTGCTTGTCTAGAATCAACCAAGTCCAGCCTGACCCGAAGTTTGATGTGGCCGATTTTGTAAATTCCTCCTTGAATTTTTCAAAACTGTTCCATCTCTTGTTAATAAGCCCTTCTATTTTTCCCGTCGGGTTACCACCACCCTGGGGTTTCATGCAATTCCAGAAAAAGGTGTGGTTCCATATTTGGGCGGCATTATTATAGACGGGACTGCCTTGTTCAGAACTTAAAATGAGCTCTTGAAGTGGCATATGCTCTAACTTCGAGCCTTTTATCAGCTCGTTTAAGGTCGTCACATATCCATGATGGTGTTTTTCATAATGCAATTCCATGGTTTCTGCTGAAATATGGGGCTCAAGCGCATTTTTTGGATAGGGTAGTTCAGGTAATTTATGTTCCATAAGGCCTCCGTTATTAATCAGACAAAGATGTTTTATACACCTAAAGAGTAAGGTTGCGCTCCTTACTCACGTCAAGCTATGAGCCCTGTGTCATAAAGTTTAAAGATGGCCAATTGACTTTAATTCCCAACAGGTTCAAAATTTTCGAAAATGAATAAACTGTTAATATTTCTACTGCTTTGCGGTTGCTCTCAGCTTGAAAAAACTGAGCCGGTTTCAGATACTGCACATACAGTTCCCGGTTGGGTCTATGCGCCTTATGAGGCATGTGTTGAGTCCGAGGAGCTTTGTGCCACTGGTGAAGCTCGAACCTTTGTAGAGTCTGATGCTCAGGCAAAAAATAATCTTGCGAGTATTTTTGAGGTCCAGATAAAATCTGACCTTAATGTTAACACCACATCATCTCAGGCAATGCCCTGGCAAAATGAAGTTCGCCAGGAAGTTCAACAGTCACTTCAGGAGTCAGTAAATCAGGTGCTGGAGACAGTACAGATCAAGAAGCATTTTAAAAAAGAAGGACTTTCCTACGCATTAGCGGCGCTGGATCGTCAAAAAGCAGCAGAGTTGTTGGGCGGTAGGCTTGATAAACTCGATCATGATTTAAAGGCTCTTTGGAGCCGTAAACAACGAACCAATATCAGGAAAATTACCAGGATCATCATGGAGCGGGAAAAGCTCAATGAACGATATTCCATTGTATCAGGCAGTCCGAGACCATCAATAGTGGCCTATGAGGATTTCCTGGCCTGGAGAGATTCCCGTCCTGTTCCGGTTGCCCTGTCTTTAAAAGTCGGGCAGGCCCCAGAGTGGATGGTTGAAAAAGTCCGTGAGCTGTTATCTGAATCGGGCTTTCAATTTGTGAAAGGTGATTCAAAAAAAGTCCTGTCAATGCATGTTGATTCCATTCAGGAGTTCCTTAACGTTGAAGGTTTTGAAAAATATACTTTCACCCTTAATCTCACCAGTATTGAAAACGGGGAAAAGAATAAGGTGCTGACCAAATCAGTGACTGTTACCGGACGGACCCAGGCCGATGCCCTTTTAAAAGTAAAAAATCTCTTTAACGAATATCTGGAACAAAATTTAGCCGACTTGCATTTAGACTGATGATTATAAGGAGCTCTATGATTAAGCAATTGCCTTTATTGATAATCCTGATTTTGAGTGTTGCTTGCGCGAGCAAGAAAACAGTCAAGGATATCGACAACAGTGAAACCATCGCCAGAGATTATGAAATTCGAGATGCCACTTCGCCTATACGCCCGGGCTGGATTGAAGATGCAGAAATCTGGGCCGAACAGGAAAAAATGGACATAGGGAAATTCCGTTATTTCTCTTTTGAGACAGAACCCAAGGTTAACCGTGAAATTGCCTGTAACCTTGCCAAGGCCAATGTTCGTTCAGATATAGCTGCAGAAATCACTACATTTATCCAGAAATCTTTGGGAGCTTCTGAAGAAGGATCTGCGGCCATCGATGCCAATAATCCGAAGACCCAGCCAATGCGTGAATATGTATCTAATACCCTTGCAGAAAGAGTCCAGTCACTTATCCATGGATCTGCCGTTATCAAGACTTATTGGGAAAAACGCAATTTTCTCAAGAAGATGGGAGCTAAGAAGGATCACGTAGGATTTACCTGTGCTACCTTGGTACAAATGGAAAGAGGAAGGCTCAAAACTGCAATTGAAAAGGCTTCTGAAGACCTGGTCGACAAGGCCGGAGACCCTGAAACAAAAGAAAACGTAAAAAAAGCACTTGAAAACATTGATGAAGACTTCGTAAAGGCCCGTCATGGCGAAGTCTAGGAGTAACAAAATGAAATTTACAGTATTAATGCTCTCTCTTACTCTACTTGCCTCATCTTGCGGAGGCTTCAAGGCCAAGCGGGTTGATGCCACGGAATCAGATGAAAAAGGTCTTGGCATCACTGATAACTGGATGAGTGCTGATACCACTCAGGCGGTCTCTGATGTGATTAAGCAGATCAAGGCCCACCCTGGTTATGCCAAGATGAAAACCCGTTTCGGAACACCGAAGATTTTCGTAGCTGATGTCCAGAACCAGTCTTCAGAAGCCTATTTTCCAATTGGTGACCTGAACGATGAGTTACTCAATGAGCTGTCAGTTTCAGGAGAATACGAACTGGTTGATAACCAGGCACGTGAAAAGATCCTGAAGGAAGTTACTTATCAAAATGACGGTATGGTTGATCCGGCCACGGCCAAAAAGATCGGCAAGCAGACAGGTGCTGATGTCATGATCTTTGGAAACGTCTACATGAAGCCTGAAAAACGCGATGGCAAGACCATCAAGGAATACTCAGTTAACATTCGTATGACTGATATCGAGAAGTCCACTGAGCTTCTTCGTACACGTACAAAAGTGAACAAGTTTTCTGAGAAGTCATCTGTTGGATGGTAAGATCTCTTAAGTTTTTATTTTTAGCGATCCTTTTCATCTTGGGGGCCTGTGCCTCCAAGATGAAAAACCAGATGAAGGATTTCCGCGATAAGTTCGCCCTTGGGGATTTTGCAGCGGCCCAAACCATCCTTGCTAAGAGTGAGCTTAAAAAAGATAAGAAGAGTGTGCTCTTGTGGCACCTTGAAAATGGCACCCTTGACCTGGCCATGAATAACCTTGATGGGGCCATTGTTAATTTTTCTCGTTCACTTGAACTCATTGACCAGCTTTATACAACCAAGCTTGCTTCTAAGGCAGCTTCACTACTTATCAATGATGCTTCTGATGAGTTTTATGGTGCTAGCTATGAGCGCTCATATGCCCATTACTTTCTTTCCAAGGCCTATTATCTCCGCTACCTCACCTCAGGCAACAAGCTCGACCTTCAAGGGGCGAGGGGAACCATCCTTGCATGGGATACATACTTTGCAGACCTTCAGAGATCTGGAACAAAGACTTTATACACCACTGATTTGATGCTTAAAGTTTTCGGAGGGCAGGTGCATGAGGTTTCTGAAATCAGGAATGATAAGCAGATCTCACTTCAACTATATAAGGATGCCTTGAATATCCTTGAGGGCCAGTCTGGCATTCTTTCACTCTTCAATAAGAAGAGTGTGGAATATATAAAGTCTTACGAAGCTGAGAAAAAAAAGCCTGCAGATAAACTTTATGAAAGAACAGCTGCCTATAATGACTTGAAGGACTTTTTACACTTTAAGATACTGGCCGTTACACGGGAAATCCGCAGCACTGATTTTGATAATCAGGTCAAGGCCTTAAAACCTGCCGATGAAGTTAAGAAAAAGGCCATGGGTCCTAAAACTAACGTCGTACTGGTGATGGAAGAGGGATTTATTCCTCCTAAATTAGGAAGGCCTTTTAATTTCGGAATCCGTGGTGCCATGGGTTCGGTTAAGGATTCCGGAGCTAAAACTTTCATCGCCACTGTAGGTGTGGAGGCCGTCACATTATTTGCCATGAATAAACTTGGCATGGTTCCTACACAAACTGCTAGCACCGGAAGTTTTCTCTTTGCTCATGATGTAACAAGGCTTGCTGTCCAGGAAGCTGCCATAGAATTTGAACTACCCATGATTGAAAATGTTCCCCTGGTGCAGCGACTTGAAGTTTTCATCCTTAATGACCAAGGTGTGGTAGTTAATCACCTGCCTTTGCCGGTGATAAATGAAAATGGTGACCTGGCACGTGTCGTCCTGGAAGAAGATGTTGTGTCCCGCTATGTGAAAACGGGGACCCGGGTTGCTGTCAGGCATTTAGGGGCCATAGTTACTGCCATGGTGCTTTATCAAAGGATCAAAGGTGTGAGTGAGGGGAGTGACTTCCTTGCTAAAAGTGCTGCAATGGCAACCTATGTAGGTGCTGCTAAAGGCCTCTCGATGCTGGAGCGGGCAGATACGAGGCACTGGACAACCTTACCGCAGGCCTTCAGGATGGCAGAAGTAAGTCTAAAGCCTGGACTTTATAAAGTGGGTATTGCTTCTTATTCTGGTGATACCGTCCCAAAGGCGCCAACCAAGCTTCTTGGTGATATCGTAGTCAATAACTCAGGTAAATCTCTCCACACCTTAAGATTTAATCAAAACAACTAATTTTTCTCCTCAGCCTTTTAAATCCTCTGCCGAAAAGCCTGAGGATGAAATACTTTCTCACCGTTTTTCTATTCACGTCGGCATTAAACCTCTGGGCAGCAGAGGAGAAGACTATTCATGTTGAAGGTTCACTTAGTTCCAACACTTCTTGGATGGATTTTACGTCTTCAACGGAACTTAATTTAAAAAAACTGCTCGAATTATTGGCCCGCTCTGCTGCTGGCGATAAGCTGCTTAAGGAAGCCAGGTATAAGGCATCCCTTTCAGGCCTCACCCTCCTTGATGTCATAAAAGTAGGGGAAAGCTCACTGACTGATACTACTCTGGTAAGGAAATTCAGCCCTCATTCACCAGAACATGTCATTTACGAATCAAAATCTGTGGTCTATTTAAATCGTTCTCTGGCCTGGGATGATGCTATTCTTGACCTTGCCCATGAACTAACTCATTACGTTTATCGTGAAAGCTTCAATCCCTATGCTGAATCTTTTAATGCAAAAGATTTCGTAAAAGGCACCATTGAAGGTCATGGCGGCGAAGTTCAGGCCTTTCTTACGGAGTGCAGGGTCTTAAAAGAACTCTTCTCACGGAAAGTCCATTCAAGGTCACATTGCCAGAAAATAGAAGATGGCTCTGGTCAATTATCCTTCACTAAAGCGGTAGACCTTTTCTATCATGTTGGAAATTACTACGAAACCTTTACAAAGCAGTTGGTCAAAAGAGATATTGCCAGCTCATTTTCTGACTTAAAGCCTGAAAAAATAAATTTTATTTCCTCTGCTTACGGGGTTCCTTATCCTGTTGCAGCGTTAATGGAATTTGATTTAGTTGTTAATAAAGTCTGTGAAAATGATAAGAAACGTCTTGCCTATATGCAGCAGGGACCAAAACGAGGACCTGCATCAGTACCCGCCACTCAAGTGAAGTTTGAGCAAAGTTATTCTGCTCGTTGTAATTTGAAATAAGCCTTCCGCACTAACTCCAATCCTCCCGAAATAACTGAAACTCCTAGACGAAAACTACCCTCAGAGTGTAAAACTAGAAGGTAGCAAAATTCTTCCAGTCTCTCATTAAAGCGGAGTTTCTCCATGCAAGATAATGTAGTGCTTACGAACCTCGATGATTTTTTGAATTGGGGTAGAAAAAATTCTTTATGGCCTATGACCTTTGGGCTCGCTTGTTGTGCAATCGAGATGATGGCCACTGGTGCTTCAAAATACGATCTCGAGCGATTTGGTTGCGGAGCTTTCATGGCCACTCCAAGACGTTCTGATCTTATGATCGTTGCAGGGACCGTGACGCTTAAAATGGCAAGCAGGGTAAAAGTTCTTTACGAGCAAATGGCCGAGCCAAAGTACGTTATCTCTATGGGATCATGTGCAAATAAAGGCGGACCATATTGGCAGTATGGATACCACGTGCTCAAAGGTGTTGATGAGGTAGTTCCAGTCGATGTCTATGTTCCTGGATGTCCTCCTCGTCCTGAAGCTTTAATTGAAGGTGTGATGACTTTGCAGAAGAAAATCGCCAATGAGCGTCTGTTACGTAATAAGTGGGTGAAACATGCTTAATCAATTGGCCGACCTTCTCAATAAGAATGTTCCCGGCGCCCGCGCTGTAGTTAATCAAGCTCCTGATGCTAAGACTGATTCAAGTATTACCATTGAAGCATCTACTATCCTTAAGGCAGCTGAGTGGCTTAGAAGTAATAAGGAAATGCCTTACAACTCTCTGCATGTCATAAGTGGCGTTGATTACGTTGAATACATGGAAGTTTGTTATATGCTCACTCATTATGACGTGAATGATCCGAGAGAATTCATCCTGAAAATAAAAGTTACAGATAGAGTTGCTCCTGCCGTTGATTCAATCGTTAAGGTTTGGGCCGCTGCTAATTTCCAGGAACGTGAAGTTTACGACATGTTCGGTATTAAGTTTAATGGCCACCCTGATCTGCGCCGGATTCTTTGTCCCGATGACTGGGAAGGGTTCCCGCTTCGCAAGGATTATATTGCCCAGAAGTATTACAACGGTATCGAAGTGAATCCTGATAACAAGATGAACTTTGAGGATCGTGAGTACATCGTTCGTCAGGATATGATTAAAAAGGCCCAGAAGGCCGCTGCAACTGAAGCTCAATAGGAAGGAATAAGCATATGCAAAGTCGTTGGGACATTGGTGAACCGGAAAAGCCAACCATCAATTCAGAAACTGAGCAGATGAAATCAGAGCTCTTGACCCTCAACATGGGTCCCCAGCATCCTGCTACCCACGGGGTTTTAAGGATCGAGATCTGGACGGACTCTGAAATTGTCGCCCATGCAATTCCACATTTGGGATACCTGCACCGTTGTATGGAAAAGCATTCTGAGAATCTTGATTACCGTGGAATCATTCCGTTCGTTGACCGCCTGGATTACCTTGCAGCCATGAATATGGAATGGACTTATGCCATGACCATAGAAAAAATGCTGGGAACCGAAGTGCCTCGTCGCGCTGAGCTTCTCAGAATCATAACCGGCGAGCTTCAGCGTATTGGTTCTCACCTTATGGCCTTTGGAACATACGCTTTGGACTTAGGTGCTTTCTCTCCGTTTCTTTACGCCTTTGAAGAGCGTGAGAAAATCCTGAGGCTCTTTGAAGAAATTTCAGGTTCACGTCTGCTTTATAATTACATGTGGATTGGCGGAGTCTGGAATGACTGGACTTCCGATCAGATTGACCGCGTTTCTGCTTTCGTTGACAACATGGAAGAAGAGGCAAAGAAATATCACGAGCTGGTTTCCATGAATAAAATCTTTGTGGAAAGAACGGCAAACGTGGGAATCATGAGCCTGCAGGATTGCCTTGATTACGGAGCTTCCGGACCAATTCTACGCGGAGCTGGCTACAAATGGGACCTTCGTAAAGTTAAGCCATACTCACTTTACTCTGAATTTGAATTTGATGTTCCGGTAGGTACTGGTGAAAAAGGTGTAGTAGGGGATTGTTGGAATCGTTACATCGTTCGTATGAAAGAAGTTATTGAATCAATTAAGATCATTCGCCAGGCCATTACTAAACTTGAACCAGGATCCGTCATGGGTAAAGTCCCGAAGATCATCAAGTTGCCTAAAGGTGAAGTTTATTTCCGCTCTGAATGTCCCCGTGGTGAGCTTGCTTTCCACCTGGTGTCACAAGGCGAGGCCAAGACTCCTTATCGCTTAAAAGTTAAGTCCCCATGTTTTACACACGTTTCAATGCTTCCACGGGTTGCTCCAGGTCAGATGATTGCAGACTTTGTAGCAACTGTTGGTTCCATTGATATTGTCTTAGGAGAGGTTGACCGATGAATACTAGTCATCAGCCGGGTTCATTTAAACAGTACTTCGTTTCACTCTATGAAGGTGTCACTACTACCGTCGTAGGTATGTGGATTACATTTAAATATGTGTGGGCCGTTAAGCCAGTATCAATTGAATATCCTGAAGTCCGTGAGGTTCTTCCTGAAAGATCGCGCATGCGCTTATTCAATGATGTACAAAACTGCATCAGCTGTACCCAGTGTGCCATGGCATGCCCGGTTGATTGCATTTACATTGCATCTGAGAAAATGCCTGAAGGCACAGAAATCAAGAAGACCAGCAATGGCCAGCCGATCCGCTTGCTGCTTACACAGTTCACAATTGATACGGCCTTATGCTGCTATTGCGGACTTTGTACGACAGTTTGTCCTACAGAGTGTCTCACTCACTCTCATGATTATGAGTTCTCTCAATATACAATTGATGGAATGAAGTATGATTACCTGGCACCTGATGTGATTGCCTGGAGAGACAGGATTGTTAAGGCTTAATTAGAAGAATCTTTGGATGATGACTTCATCTACTTGCACTTCACCCCTGAAACTTACCGGCGTTTCCCCTTGAGGAAGAGCGGCTATGTGCTCAAGTGCCATATGGGAAGTATATTTACTTATCTTAAAAGTCTTACCTTCAATTTTGATAGCAGTTATTGCACCTTTCACAATCGTTCCAGTCTGAGTCACCAGTTGTGACTCGGCTTGAGTGACGGCTGAACGTTTTTCAAGAGTATCAGGAATAGTGACGTCCTTCCCGCAGCCAATAATCATAAATGTCATAAGGAAGATAATTTTATTCAGCATCGCCGGCCGTCCCATCTATTTTAAGTTTTCCATTTTCACTTATTACTATGAACTCAGCGGATTCAGAATGTGCGGACTTCTCGTCTGCTTTTAGCTTTGCCAGGTACATCTGGTTCTTAACACCTTTTGTCCATGTCATCTTAGGCTTGGCGGTTTTAGTCTTCGGATTGGGAAGCTCTTTAACCTTTGAGATAAATTCTTCTTTTCCACCACTATCCCGGAGGAATTTCTGGGTGAAGACTTCATCGACAAGTTCTACCTTCTTATCAACCATGACCTGCTCATACTTCCTGAATAGCTCATTCATCGCCTTGTCATCAGAGGCATGCAGGGAAAGTGAGGATAAAAGAATCAAAAGGGCTATTTGAAATCGCATCCGTACCCCTTTGCTATTTTCTTGATTTTTTCTATATGAAGTCTCAGGTTACCAGGGCATGTAGTGGCGTTATAAAGCGAATGCCACTTGATGTATTTTATTTTTGGATACTTTTTTTGTAACTGGCATGACATCTTGGCCGCCATTTCAAGAGTAGACTGGGTAGGATGACGTGGTTTTGACCAGGAATAACCATTGGGATTAAATCTTCCAAAGGCCGCATAGTTTCCGGACACCACAACACCAATGGTTGTAACATTGGCCTTGATCTTTCCATTCTTGACTTGTTTCAGGTCAACTGCAAAAGGTCCTCCCGTTTTGCCGCAGACAATTTTTCCCTCATCCCACATTTTTTGCTGGTCTTCATCCATTGTCACAAAGGCACCGGATCCAGCATGGGCGCCTACAACGTTGAGAGGACGGCCTTCAGTTAACTTTGCTTCAGGCTGCTTATTTCCCGGATAGGAAGAGTTAATAACAAAAGAGTAGGCAATCATATACCAAGGGTCAGAAGTAGTACCACGGTTCAAGTGAATGGTATTGATTTCCTGAGGAGTTGCTTTTTCAGATGTCTCAGAATGATGGATGACCACAGTATCAATCATCTCCGGAGGTCGGGTGCAATAGCTCGCTTTATCATTACGGGGATAATCTTCTTTTTCTACTTTTATGAATTCTACCGGCCATTCTGGTATTTCCACATTTGGAAGGACATCATTGAAGTTCCATAACGTACAGTGATAGCAGTCAGTTGCATGAACTGATGGCGAAATCAGGAGTATTAGGAGTAAGAGTTTTTTCACAAATAGCTTATCGGCAAGGTCGGGTAAAGCTTGAGCAATGAAATTTGTTGAGAAATCGTATACTTAGCGTATATTATAAGAAAGATGGAGAAACTTTAATGGTCTTTAAGACTTTCAGCGAGTTCTATCCCTTCTATCTTAGGGAGCACACAAATATTATGTGTCGCCGCATGCATTTTGTAGGTACCTGCGGTGTCATCGCCCTGATGTTGCTTTTTTTCTTCACTGGTAAGGTAATCGTCCTCGGATTCCTTCCTGTGATCGGTTATGGCTTCGCCTGGATTGGTCATTTTGTGTATGAGAAGAACAGGCCTGTGACTTTCCGCCACCCTTTCTATGGTCTTGGTGGGGACTTCAGGATGTTCTGGGATATCTTACGTGGACGTGTAAAAGCTTTCTGATTAACTACTGGCACTCGAATAATTTCTTAATCCTAATTTCCAAAAAGAGATCATCACTATCCAAAGTCCAAGACTAACTGCGAATAGGTGCACGATGGTTGTCCATTCAAATTTCTCAATAAAAATCCTGGCCGGAAATGAAGCAATTAAGGCAAAGGGAAGTACTGTGGTAAAAACTAACCTGAGCCAACCTTTATAAATTCGATCAGGTCTCTCCATAGCGAGGCCCATGGAATAAAATAAGTCCTGAAAGCCCCGGGCACTATGGGTCCAGAAGACCGGGATAATCATCATCATCTGGATGCAATAATAAATCAGTGTGCCATTTATAATCATGCCAATAAAAAGCATCAAGTCTAAAAAATTATAGGGGGCCGAGTACATGGCCAGGGTGTAGGTGAAAAATCCTCCAGCGATCAAAAGATTAAGGAATGAATTTGCCGAAAACTCCCTGAGTGAAAGAAAGAAGAGGGGAGAAACCGGGCGGATGAGATAATAATCCAGGTCTCCACGATTAATATGAAAAGGAATCCACCACATGTTACTGGAAAAAATGGTCATATTAATGGCATCAACCAAGAGGTAAGAGGCCACAAATACCATCATTTGTTCTTCGCTCCAGCCTGCAAGCATCGGTGTATGAAGATAAATCACCTTGAAGAAAAGAATGTTCACCACGTAATAAATAATATCCATGATTATTCGGAAAGTGAAATCCAGCCGGAATTGCAAAGCCTTGGAAAATGAAAACCTGAGGAAATAAAGATAGAGTCGAAGGTATCGCTTCAAATTCCCACTCCCGTAAAATGCTTCTGCCCACGTCTCCAGATAAATCTTGCGAGCCCCATGAAAACTAGTGACCAACTCATCATGAGTACTAATCCCTGGAGAATTTCCGGAGTTGTTACCAGCCCCATTGTCGCCCGCACAGGAAGGCCCACCAGGTAAGGGAAGGGAGTCCACTCAAGAACTACTCGTGCCCAATCAGGAAAGAAGACCATGGGAATGAATCCACCTCCAAAGAATGAAGTGAAAAAGCGTAACATAACACCGAGTGACCAGACATTATCTGCCCATAACGACATGAGCTCAAGTGACATTGCCATGGATAAATAGGTAATCGAGGCAGAAAAAAAAAGTCCCAGACCTGTAAAGAGATTCACCGCTGAACCGGCAGAGTCAGTATAAAAGAGATGATAGAGGGTATAAAGCAGGATTAGTTGCACCCCATAGAATGAGGCCTGAGTCAGGTAGGTGATGGTCTTGTATTGAAAGAATGATAATGGATAAATCAGATAACGGGTAAAAGTACCATCGTATATTTCTCTTGAGATGAATCCAATGTTTTCTCCTGTGAGAATCCTGGTGCCGATAGGAACAATGAGATAATAAAGAGTGAGCATGGGTAGGGTGAATCCCTTCATGGAATCTGTTCCCTGGGCCTCAAAGATACTTTGCCACAAGGCCCTTGCTATCAGGAGCTGAATTGTAGTCTGGCCTAAAAAAGTAATCCAGAAATCTGAGCGATAGGCGAGGATTTTCCTTATCTCCATGGCCCAGACAGAGACCCACCACTTCACGGTGAGCCTTTCATAATATTTTCAATAATGTTTTCTATGGAAGGATCATGGATATTGAGATCCAGCACATCATGCTGCTCAAGCAGTTCTTTAGTCTTTACGGATAATTCTGAACGAGCAACCTGGACCTTAAAGGTTTCCTTTGCCGTCGTTACACTTATGACTTTCACATCACCCATTTTTTTCTGAACATTAGAAAGTGAACCGTCATAAACAAATTCGCCATCTTTAATGATGACGATTCTCGGACAAAGTTCTTTTATATCTTCCATATAATGGGAGGTAAGAATGGTCATAGGCCTGAATTCACGCTGGTAATTCTTCATGAATTCTCTCACAGCTTTTTGCGCGGAGATATCAAGTCCAATTGTCGGCTCATCCAGGAAGATGACCTTAGGTTGATGCAGGAGGGCCGCCATCAATTCAACTTTCATCCTCTCACCAAGGGATAATTTTCTGACCTGTACTTTAAGTTGGTCCTTGATCATCAGGGTGTCGGCCAGGAATTCAATGTTTTTCTTATAAGTAGAATTCTCGATCTGGTAAATTTCTTTCAGGAGTAAAAAACTATCGAGCGCAGGAAGATCCCACCAAACCGAAGCTTTCTGACCCATGATAAGTGACATCTGCTTTCTGTACTCGTTGTTTCTTTCCCAAGGTTTGAACCCCAAAATACTCACATCACCTGAGGTCGGGTGAACAATACCAGCGAGAATTTTAACCAATGTAGTTTTTCCCGCACCGTTCGCACCAATGAGGCCCACAATTTCACCTTGTTCAATTGTGAGGTTTACTGATTTTAAGGCATCTTTTGTGCGCTCTTTTCGAATGACGAGTGATTTAAGTGAACCCACGAGTCCGGGCTCTTTCTCATAGGAAGTGAAACTTTTTTTGAGGTTCAGGACCTGGATCATAATTTCTCCAGCACAATACCCTTAAGATAACTGCCTTCCGGAAAACCTTTGAGAGTGGGGCAATCCTGGGCAAGGCCAAGCCTTGTTCCCAATTTATAGTTTAGCTTCAGCTCAGTTAAATATTCCTGAATTGCCTTTTCAAACTTCCCAGGTGTCACCTGGTGAGTGTTGAGGAAAATAATCATCCTGCCTTGCGGGCCTAATAAAGCATCCATCTTACGCAA
Source organism: Bacteriovoracaceae bacterium (assembly GCA_035575985.1). GTDB lineage: Bacteria > Bdellovibrionota > Bacteriovoracia > Bacteriovoracales > Bacteriovoracaceae > Peredibacter. The sequence continues at coordinate 82,530 of DATLXC010000042.1, forward strand.
GAGTTCCTTGTAGCTTTTTATCGCCGAGGTTCTTTTCTCACCATCCGATGATGACGATGGTGGGTCACAAATAATGAGATCGAAAACTCTTCCCTGTGACTTAAGTAGTGCCATGGCCTCGTCGCTACTTTGGATTAACGCCTCATGCTTGGTTGGATCAAGTTCCGGATTAAGCCCGATATTCTGCTGGAGCCATTCAATATATTTAGGCGAAAGGTCTACCGAGACAGTTTCAGCAGCGCCATTTTTCATGGCCCATAGGGAGAAAGCACCAGTGTAGCTATAAAGATTCAGTACTTTTATATCTGGCTTAAGCAGGTTTTTTAAATTGAAACGGATGGAACTCATATCTGTGTAGAGTCCATGATCATAGGAGGAGCCAAGGCGGATCAGGTACTGAACGCCAAATTCCTGCAGATGAAATTCATCCCTTCGGGTAACATCAGCTGCATTAACCGGTAACTTTTGAAGCTCCCTGGTTTCTCCCCGCATTTGAATCCAGACATTTTCATCCTTGATCTCAGTGAAGACTTCCTGGAGAGTGGTCTGAATGATGGACTTATATCGCTGCCAAAAAGAGGTATAAAACTGAATCAGCACGCGATCATTTAACTTTTGAATAAAAAGACCCGGTAATTGATCAGCTTCTCCGAAAACCAGATAGTAATTCTCGCGTTCTTTTATTTCTGGCATCGCTGCACGTTTATTAAATGCAAGGTCAAGGCGGGCCTGAATACTTGCAGTAAAGTGCTGGGCCTCACGATCAAAAGGATATTTGGTACTCCAGACCCGTGCCTTGATATTCTTGTGCTGGGGATCGTGTAAGAGGAGGGCCATAGGCCGCTTTCTTTCATCCGTAGCAATTATAAATTCAGCGTGTCTTGGAAACCTGGTGGAATAATTATCTGCTGTCACCCACGGATGTCCCGCACGGAGCAACTTGATCGACACAGGGTGGATCAGGCATTCAGGGATTTTGTTCATTTATTGCTTTAAATTATTTAAACGTTCTTCAGTCTTATCCAGTAACTTTAAGAGTATATTTGTTGCAGCATAGGGATTAGAGAGATGATGTGTCAGTCCCAGACTATCCATAATCTGCAGGCATTCGCTTGAAATGTCCGGGCCGAAGGGATCAAAGTTAAGCCCTAGGAATTTCAATTTTTTCATTAATATTTCAATATCATCGGTTTTATCCAACATTGAGAGGTTTTTCTCAAAGGCCGCAACATAGGCTTCCGACGTTTCTTTCTGAAGTGAATTCATTCACAGAAATTACGCCATTCGTTTGCCGGTCGTCAACGAAAGGAGGGATATTGAATTGATTTTATAGGAGTTTAAGATGTTATCCGTGCTTTTTTACTTAGGCCTGATTGCTGTTCTCTGCCTTTGGGTTGAGGGTGCTCTTGCACCTATGACTAACTCATTGATAATTAGACGAAATCCTGGTGAACAATTAGATGACTGGCTTAAAAGCTTCAGATGGGGGAATAGGTCCCAGCTTAATGAAAAAATCGATCTTCCCCATTACAAGTTTTATAGTGAAATCGCCCTGACTTTGCTCTCCCTGGCCCGCAAGATGGGTGGAAATTATCAGGAATCCTTGCTTTTTTTGCGTGACGGGCTGCAGTCGGACCGGCAGTTTGAAAAGAAAATGCATGAGCTAAGACTTGGGTGCTGGTTACAAATGCTTTTGATTATGGCCCTTACCTGGGCCTTTATGTTGGGGGCCCTTAGCCTGGTAGATATTAAGATCTCCGGGCTTAAGCTCGGCCTCATCGCGATCTGGCAAATGATTGGACTTTGTCTGCTTCCGCTGACACTTGCCTATCTGCGGAAAAAACTTTTTGGTGATATTGGTCGACTTTGGAAAATGCTTTTTACTCTCTCATCTATGGTTCGTGTTCCACTTTCTCGCTCTGAGATCTTTGCAATGGCCGATATCAAGGGTCTTGATCTGATTAAGCAGAAATCCCTGCTGCATTTAGTGGATAAACTAAAACATACTTGTCAGCAGGCGTTGAAACAAGGGGGAAGCTACGAAGGGGAGGTTAAGTATTTGATGGAAGAGCTTCGGTTCCAGGAAAAATGGCATTTCGAGCTGTTTGAGAAAAGACTTACCATGCTAAAACTAGGGCTTCTTTCCATATTTTTCCTTCCGGCCTACCTCTCATTTATTTTCATGCTATTGGGAGACTTGATGACCCTTATGTAATCTGCTTTAATGGCGGCTTAAAAGAATAAAAGGCGGCCCCATGTCTCAAAAGATCATCTTTGGTATGCATAAGGTGGGAAAAGTTTATCCCCCTAAGAAACAAGTTTTACGCGATATCTCGCTCTCCTTTTTTTATGGAGTTAAAATTGGGGTCCTGGGTTTAAATGGTTCGGGTAAATCTTCCTTATTAAAAATCATTGCTGGTGTGGATAAAGATTTCTTAGGAGAAGTGAATTCTTCAAAGGGTGTTACCTTCGGTTACCTGGAGCAGGATCCTAAACTTGATGGAGATAAAACAGTTAAGGAAGTAGTGCAGGAAGGTCTTGCAAGTATTGTTGCCATTGCTCAACGCTATGAAGAAGTGAACATGAAGCTCGGCGATGAAATGTCTGATGATGAAATGAACAAGCTTCTGGAAGAACAGTCCCAGCTTCAGGATAAGATGGATGCATCCAATGCATGGGACCTGGATTCACGCCTGGAACTTGCCATGGAGGCCTTACGTTGTCCTCCTTCTGATCAAAAATGTGGAGTGCTTTCTGGTGGTGAAAAACGCAGGGTGGCCCTTTGCCGCTTGCTTCTCTCTGAACCGGATGTATTGCTCCTCGATGAGCCTACCAACCATCTCGATGCTGAAACAGTGTTCTGGCTTGAGCGCCATCTTCAGGCCTACAAGGGTACTGTTATTGCGATTACCCACGATAGATATTTCCTTGATAACGTTGCTGGCTGGATTCTTGAACTTGACCGTGGGCATGGTATTCCTTGGGAAGGAAATTATTCTTCATGGCTTGAGCAGAAATCCAACCGCCTTGCTACAGAAGAAAAACAAGAATCCCAGCACCAGAAAAAGATGCGGGAAGAATTGGAATGGATTCGTTCATCTCCAAAGGCCAGACAGGCAAAATCCAAGGCGCGTATCTCCAACTATGAAAAAATGCTGGTTGATTCGAAAGAAAAACGTAACGAAACCAATGAACTCTTCATTCCACCGGGACCTCGCCTGGGTGATGTTGTTATTGAAGCTGATGGCATTGCCAAGGGCTTCGGTGACAGGCTCCTTTATGAAAACCTTACGTTCAAGCTTCCGCCTGGTGGAATCGTAGGAATTATCGGACCTAACGGTGCTGGTAAGACGACACTGTTTAAAATGATCACAGGACAACTTGAGCCGGATGCAGGCAAATTCAAGACGGGTGAAACTGTTAAACTTTCATATATTGACCAGTCTCGTGAAATGGATGGCGATAAGACCATTCTTCAGGAAATTGGTGGGGGACTTGACCTGCTCAAGTTAGGGAATCGCGAAGTAAATACCCGCGCCTATATATCCCGCTTTAACTTCTCCGGTGAAGACCAGGGCAAGCGAATCAAGGAACTTTCTGGTGGTGAAAAAAACCGCGTCCATTTGGCCAAGATGCTGAAGGAAGAAGGCAACGTTCTCTTACTGGATGAGCCTACTAATGATCTTGATGTGAATACACTTCAGGCACTTGAGCGCGCACTGCTTGAGTTCGCCGGATGTGTGGTAGTTATCTCCCACGATAGATATTTCCTCGACAGAATTTGTACTCATATGCTGGCGTTTGAAGGCGAATCAAGAGTTACCTGGTTTGAAGGAAACTTCCAGGATTACCATGAAGACCTTCGTCGCCGTCTAGGTGATAAGGCCGATGTGCCTCAACGTCTTACTTACAAGAAGCTCAAGCGCGATTAAAAAGGGCCTCCTTCGGGATCCTTCGGGAGGCTTTTTTAATTATGACGCTGTGTAACCTCCGCCGGCGGAGGTTGATAAAAAATCGTTTCAAAGAAAGGTATTCCCTTATCAGAACCTAAAATTTTTATGATTTCCTTGATTTTCTTCTTTTCCATAAAAACTATGTATTCCAGGTTCCTGCAAAGTAGCTCCATGACTTTTTCAAAGTTAAGGTTGGCCTCGCCTCCATAGATTGAAAACAACAAGGCAACCCTGTTGAGCGCATCTACAGCACTTGAAGCATGAACAGTTCCCATAAGCCCCTTGTGACCAGTATTCATGGCCATGACGAAGGGCACAGCTTCATGTGATCGCATTTCACCTAGTATTATCCTGTCAGGAGACAATCGTAGTGAGTAAGCAAGGTAACTTTTGAGAGAGGTTTGCAAGGTATCTCCTGCAAGCATTCGGGTAAGATGAGGGTGGGGACTCATTATTTCGAAAGTATCTTCTAAGATTACCAAATGCTCATCGGGATCAACCAATTCAATCAATGAAGTCAGTAATGAGGTTTTCCCTGATCCAGTCGATCCTGCAATCATGAAATTTCTTTTCTCAAGAACCAATTGTTTCATCACATCACTTTCCCCGAATGAATCCAGAGGATGTGGAGTCTGTGACAATGACCTTACCATCAGCTTGGAGATATTGTGAGGTGAGGTTGAACCATGAATAAGGCTCAGGCGGTAGTTCCTACCAAATAATTCTGCATAAAAACTCACGAAGGGATTTTGCACATTCCAGTTTTGATTAAATTGCACACTGAGGATTTCCAGCCACAACTGCCAGTCTTCCTCATCAATTGGAATGGAGATGGATTCTTTTATTCCTTCAGGGGTAAGTCTCTGGGAAGAATCCTTAGCATGGAAAAAGTATTCATTTCCTGACAGACTAAGAATATCTTTTAAAAAGGGTCTTTCTGTAAGCTCGCAAAAATGATTTTTTACTCTTTCAAGATCCTCAATGCCTCCTAGCGCCGGTAATTCCTGGAAAAATTCATTCCAACTGGGGATAATGCCCTTATTTAAAGAAGAATTCAGTAATCGTCTCGCATGGACTAAGGCCTCGTCGCTTTTTAGTGGAGATTCCTGCTCCCGGAATAAACTAAGCATTACATTTCCTCCAGCACGACATAACCATATATTTGCTTGTAGGTTTTCTGGTCCGACTTAGACTCAAAGAGGTGCTTAAGGATGGGGATGTCGCTTATAAATGGAATACCCTGACGACCTTTAGTATTGGTTTGAAACCCTATCTGGAAGATCTTCATGGGAACTCCAACCTCCAGCAGGGCCGATGATATTTCTTTGCTGCCCGAAATAGCCTGTTCCACAGGTCTTGAAAATTCGGTTTCATAATCAAAGAGAATCTTACCGTATGCTTCAGTAATCTTGGTCTTGATCTTAAGCCCCGCGAATCGCCATTCAATGGGAGCGATAACCGCATTTCCTTGCACACCAATGTTCTGATAGGGGATTTGTGAGCCGATTTCAATCACCTGAGGTGTGTGAAGATTAATAACCATCTCAGGTTCTGCCAGGGATGAGAGTTCCATGCTGGATTTGCCGAGAAAAACCATATTGTCTTCAATCAGCTTGATCATTCCATAGGTAAAGAGGTCGGAGAGTTTTGCCTGGAGTTTATCGAGACCCATATGAATTTCCCTGCCATCCATTCGTTCAAGCTGGATCAACTTTAATTTAAGGCGATAATTCTTATGACGGAGGCGAGAATCCTGCTGGATGAAAGAGACACGGTAAAAAGAAGCAAGTTGTTTTAACAAGGCCGCATTGTCGTTGCCAGCATAAAAACACATGACTTCCAGCCAATCCACCTGGCAGGTCACAGAAGAAAATCCATTCGCGTATAGCTTTTTATAAATCTGGCCAATGATGTGATTTCTGAGTTTTGAATCGATAGTTATCTTAAAAAATACCTGTTCCTGAAACTGCCCTTTGATTTTTTGAAGGTATAAATAATCTGAAAAGTCTGAGAGGACCCCGGAGGCCGTCATTATTGGACCTTTAATATCGATTGATAGATTCAAATTCTTAAGCGCATCTGCGAGCTGAAAAGTTTTAAGAAATTTTTGTTTAGAAAGGACATAAAGACTCAGGGTGCTTTTTCCCTCTTTGGTCCAGACAATCAAGTCAGTAAAGCCGACTTTCTTGCCTTTAATCAGCAATTTTCCGCTTTTTTGGCTGAACTTGTAGGAAATGACTTCAGAATTACCTACAGAAAAGTTTTTCAGTCCTTTAAAGCTGAGTTCTTTTTGCTCTCCCTTGGCCAAAATGACATCTGAAGTGGAAACCTGTGCAAATGCCGCAACAGGTAAGAGGAGGAACACTTTGACAAAGAAGAGGCCAACCGTTAGATTGAGGAGCTTCAAAACTGATAAATAATGAGTACTAAATCGGGAGATATCTATGGCCTCTAGAACCGCTATTACAGAAAATCGTCGTAAAGCTAAGAAAAGAGCCTCAGGCGCTAAGAGAAAAGCTGCTAACCGTAACAAGGGCACTACGCCTAAGTTTGCTGTACACGCTACTAAGTAATTCATAGCTCTGCTCCTTTAGGGGGCCCTGAAGATTTTTAGTGATTCACTAACAAATTCTCTATCGACGGAGACCACCAAAAGGTCTCCGTTGCTTTTTAGGCAAAGATCTAACTTTCCCCGCACGACTAATTCAGAACAACTTTTGACCTGTTCAATATGAATAAGATCGTCAGGTAATGAGTATTCAAATTTCATGGTCGTTTTTATCCCTTCGGCATAGCGGGCCTCTCCTTCGTGAAAAACCCGGATTGGGGTTGCCCAGGCATTCATGGTGATAAGCAGGCTAATAACGTATTTCATGGTTCATCCTGTTTTTTTTAATGACGGCTATTTTCAGGCCTTTTAGATGTGGGAGAATTTCCCATTCAGAAAATTGAAACAAAGTTGATGCTTCAGATTCCTTCACCCACGCCGTATATTTACCTTCAGTGTTGATGTCCCCTTGTAATACTCCTTCCATTTGAATGGCCCGCTTCCGGTTTAAAAGAACGACCTTTTTTCCAGAATGAAATGGCGTCATGAGCTCACCCTTGAATTGGGCCTCAACCCAGCCTGCCCGGTTAGTAATTTCTACAGGCATGGCCGGTGATGAAAAAAGGGCAAAGAAAAAGACATTGGAGAGGATGATGGCCACGGCCAGCTTCATCCACCAAACCTTAGTCCTGGTATTTTTTTTCAAGATGGTTCCAACGAGTCTGGAAATCACTGAGATGCTCCTTTGTTTTCAATTCATAAGTACGGTTAAGCCAGAATATTCCAGCGAAAAGTAAGCTTGAGGTTAATAGGCATAGGATAAGAGGGAGGATGACTTCACCCCGCTCTCCCTGGTCTTGTATGTTATTTTGGGCATTAATAGCTCCTGGTGTCTGGCATTTACCTCCACCGAGAGAGAGTAGGGTAAGTTCACGTAGTAATAAGTCCATGATTGCTTCCTCATTCTGGCGGTTTCATCCAGGTTACGAACATAGCCTCTGGGGCCCAGTTCATAAGGGGTTAAGTACATCCGGGAATCCAGGCTGCATTTGTTTTGGGAAAGTTGTTTAAGCTTCTGGAGGTAAAGGGGCAGGTTTATGTTTTGATAGAAGACAATGGCCTTGCGGGCCTTGTCTGCATTCAGGGCCACACCCTGTAATCCTGGAATAAAAGCCATGACCAATTGTGCGCGGGTAATGTTTTCCAGGGCCCAGTTAGTACGACCCATGAGTGTGAGGTACTGATGAAGCTCGCCCTTGGCTTCCTTGGTACATAAGAAAAGATTGGTTCTCTTTTTGAGTAGCTGAAAGGAGCGGGCTAGTTCAAGGGAACAGAGAAGCATGAGTCCGGTTAGGGTTACCAAAGTCATGATGGCAAAAAGAGTGGCCTCTCCACGCTCTTTCACAACTTGCCCCTAAGTTCTAGGTGGAGTTTATTTGCCTTCCAGCGAACGTTCTGGGCAGTTCGAATGAGCATAGTTTTACATCCAGGAACCATGAAATGTTCAGATGGGGCCCGATTAGTGAGAAGGGTGCGGGTAATGCTCTCCACGCCCATTTGCCACGTTTTCTGCCTGCATACCGTGCTTTGGTGGAAGAGAACGGCTTCAGTGAGAATAAAGCAAATAAAGGCCATAGCAGTGAGAGTGGAGAGGATGTTCATTACTTGTTCTTGATTTCCAGCTCTTTTACGACCTGGCTTTGCATGGATTTGATCCGTTTTTGAATAACTTCACCAAACTCACGAACAGCAACTAGGCAGCAGATGCCTACCAAGCTTGAAATTATGACGTATTCCATGATGCCTTGACCTTTCTGATTTCTGAAAAAACTCTTCATTTTGGGACTCCTTGTTAGGGAGCTTAATAGAGTGGACCCCAAAAAAGGGCCAGATAAGTGGAGCGTTTGAGGCCACTTTGTTCAATTTAGAAAAAGACATTGAGAAAATTTGGTAAGACCCTAAAATAAGGACATGGAAGAAAATAATAAAGTCATCATTTTTGAAAAGAAAGAGATTGTTCTCGTTCTTATCTTTGTCCTTGTTCTTATTGTGACAAGTTTCACTCTTGGGATACGTCTCGGGAAGAAACTCTCAATGAACGAATCGGGGATAAAAGAAGAGGACGTGAAGACAGTTGAACTTAAGTCTACCGATGAGGAGGATGCAGACGCTACAGTTGCAGAAGACTCAAAACTTACGGACGAAGAAAAACTTAAGAAGCTGATGGATGAATCAAAAAATCGTCTGGGCACTGAGCTTGAAAAGTTTTCCAAGGAAGATGCGCCTAAGGTGAGTTCAGAAGAAGTGAAAAATCCTGCTGCAGGAAAATTCACCATTCAACTTGGATCATATAACACTTTGGATGAGGCCAAGCAATTTGCTGAAGGCTTTACTGTAAGAGGTTATAGCCCGATCATTAATGAAGTGAAAATTGAAGGAAAGGGAAATTGGTACAGGGTCAGCCTTGGACTGTTCAATACAATGGAAGAAGCAAAGACTTATATTCGTGATGAACAAAGTCTTTTTTCAGGCCAGGATCACATCATTACCGAAATTCGCTAGTAGAAAAATCCTAGTTCAAAAGCTACTGACAGCCATCCAAGGCTAAGCGAGCGCTCACTCTTGCTTTCAGTACCTATTGGCGCGCGGGTAACACTGGCAACGTTATAAGAAAATTTACCACCATAAAAATATGACTGGCCGGCCCTCTTGTGAATTCCGTAGTTGGTTGAGAGGCCATAACCGCGGTAATTTTCGCTGAGATAGGATTCAGTAAGCTGAACGGTATTTATAAACACATCTACTGTCTCGAACATGTTTTCTGTAGTGAAGAAATCAAGAAGCAACTTGAAGCGATAGCCGACACCCGGGCCAAATCCCAGAACCGTGTCCTTGACGTCTGTAGGGCGCGGGAACGAGGCTTCAGATTGTGCCCCACCTATGGTTGGGTTCTGTGAAATAGCATCAAAATGGGCCTGATGCCTGAAGAATTGAGCACCCCAAAATATCTGGTCATACTTCTTTGTCCTGAACATGTAGGTCCCTTCAAGACCTATGAGTTCGCTAAAATGTTCATAGCCTGCTGAAAGGTGAAGGGCAAGGGAGAAGCGGTTACGATCTGTGCCTGTGTATTGGCGCTGGTCTTTGATACCTAAGTCAGTATTGAGATCATAGATCATGCTTTCATGACGAAGATATTTTTCTGGTTTCTTAATCAAGACTTCTTCAACTGGTGGGTTAAGTTCTTCCTCGGTATATTCAAGCGGGCCTGCTGACCAGGCAGAGAAAGAAAAAAGAGGTAAAAGAAGTAGTAAGATTTTCATATTATTTCACCGCCAGGGATTCAAAGTTTTCCCCAGGGAAATCTTCCAGTCCCATAAAGTCGGCCAGCTCCAGTTTCTTTACCAGATGCTCAAACTTAACATTTTCAGAATTTACGTGAGAACTGACAAGGTTATCCACCGCGAGCTTGATGTCCGGGTAGTACGCCTTGCCTTCCATGTAATTATCGAGCACAGAATCATAGTTGCTTTGGGCATTTCGATGCTGGAACTGGGCAATTTCGACTTTCTGCTCGAGAAACCTCAGGGTCTTATAAATAGTCCTGACTTTTACATCAAGTTCCCTGCGAGTATTAAAGAAATTGATCTCGGTAATTTTTTTATTCAGGAAGGCCTGTTGATTTATACGTGAATTAAAAAAGCCGCCTTCGCCAATCAACGTCCATGTCATGTCAATTGAAGCCTTGAGTTCAATATTTCTTCCTGAGTCTGTTGCATAACTATAGCTTGTGCCATTTGGATCAAAGCCAGTCCTGTAAGTTCCAAGGTTAAAGCCAAATTTAGGCAAGGGTAGGTTGTCTTTAAGGGCCTTTTCATAAGTCCTGCTGGAAGTATCATAGGCAAGCTTGGCATTCCTGAAGTCAACACTGGCTTCCTGTGCCTGCTTAAGTGATTCTTCCATGGTTGTATTGAGTGATACATACTTGAGCTGCTCTACCGAGCGGTATGCACCCTGGTACTCATCCCCCAAAAGATTGGCCATTTTCTCTTCTTCAATGCCGACTAAAAACAGGCCTTGCTGATAATCAGTCTGAGAGCGAAGGTATTCAGAGCGGGTCTGGTAATATTCCTGGGCGCGAATTTTCCGGAGTTGAAGTTTTTCCCGGGCGAGTCGATGAATAAAAGAAGTTTGGCGAAGCTGCTCCTGAAGGATACGCAAAATTTCTTTCACCCTGATGAGATTAAAATATTGGGTGATCAGGGCGAACTTGAGCCTTCGGTGGCCTTCCTGTAATTGCTGTGTGCCACGGTTCAGGACTTGCTTTTGATTGAGGTACTGAAGGTAATCCCGCCCCCAGTTAAAGACAGTATATTCTTCAATGACAAGGCCCAGGCTTCCGGTTGGAGCATTTTGGACACCAGTGCCTGCGGCAATCGGCTGAGATGATTCCCTTAATTGGTCTATGCGGTGATTACCAGTATCCATTTCGAGAGAAACGTTTGGTAGCCAGAATTCTTCAAAGATATCAGTCTTCCGGAGTTCAAGTTGTTCTTTCTGGACGTCCCTGATTCTTTCAAGTGGGTTTCTGCGGAAAGCTTCTTCCAAGACGGAGCGCAGGTCTAAAATGCGTCCTGCTCTTTCAGTTGGTTTTTCCTTAGGATCAATTTTTCTTTTTTTAGTGGACCATCTGCCAGGGGAATTCTCAGTAGAGGTATCTTCTTCAAGCTTGTCATCGGATACCATAGTTTCAAGAACGTTCAAATCGTCCTGAGCAGAGGCTTCAGGCAAAGAAATTGTAAGTAATAAGATAAGGGGCCAAAGCAAGGCTCACTCCCGACTAAAATAAAAATATTCGTGGAGAGTGTAACATTAAGAAATCTGAGAAGTAAAATCAGTTAATCAAAGAGCGAGGCCTGGACATCCGGAACGAACAATATTTTCTTCCTGAGTTTCAATTTGAAGGTTGGTTAAATGAAGTTCGTTTTTTACGCGTATTTGATTTGAGAGAAGACGGGCGTGGAGAATTTCCTTGGCCTTGGGACTTTTTTTGATGAGGGACTTGTTTCTCTGGAGAAGTGCATTGAGCTTTTGCTGCATTTTTATTTTATCGCTTCTCTCCTGATGAAGTTCCTTGCAACGAAGACTCAAAGATGGCTTAGTAATGGCATCTTGCATTAGGGCATCATCCTGGGCCATACCGAGACCAGAAACCGCCAAAAACATGACAGCGAAAAAGTATTTCATAAAAAAAGTTTAGCATACCCCCGAATTTAGGCAATGTTGAATTTCAGCCTCAAGTTATTGTCGTTATCCTCCTGCCAGCGTAAGATGAGGGGTCAAATTCTACCAATAGGTTTTAAGCTATGGCATCCGTTGTTGTCCTTATACCGGCCCGTTATGGTTCATCGCGTTTCCCAGGCAAACCCCTTGCTTTGATTAAGGGAAAAAGCATGGTTGAACGGGTTTATACCAACTGTAAAAACTCCGGTTTTGAATGTGCAGTGGTGACAGACAATGATGAGATTGAAAAAGCTGTGCTTAAATTTGGTGGAAAAGTCTTAAGGGTGGACGATGATGTCCCTTCCGGATCGGAAAGAATTGCCCTGGCCTATTCAAGGTTCATGGCAGAAAAGAAACCATCGCTTGTGATTAATGTGCAGGGTGATGAACCCATGCTTGATGGCGAGATCCTGAAAGAGCTTGCGGCTTTCCATCTTAATTCTGATTTTGATGTAACCACCTTATTGCGTGAACGCTCATCTACTGAAGATGATTTTAAGAATCCAAATGTGGTCAAGGCCGTTTGGAGTACAGAATCAAAACAATGTTTTTATTTTTCGAGACAGTCTTTGCCTTATGACAGGGACCATAGGAAGGCTTATTCCTGGCATCACCATATTGGTGTCTATAGTTACCGGCCGGAAGCTCTCTTACGGTTTGTTAAGTTACCCATGTCACGGCTTGAAGACCTTGAGAAGCTGGAGCAACTGAGGGCAATTGAAAATCAGATGTCTATTGGTGCTATTCTGACTTCCCAGAAATTAATTGGTGTTGATGTTCCTGAGGATATTATAAAAGTTGAAGGAGCCCTCTTTGAGTAAGCACAATAAGAAGTATATTTTTATTACTGGCGGAGTCGCGAGCTCGCTTGGTAAGGGCCTGGCCGCTGCAAGTATTGGATGCCTTCTGGAGCGCAGGGGAATCAAGATCAATATGCTGAAGATGGATCCTTACATCAATGTGGATCCGGGAACCATGAGCCCTACCCAGCATGGTGAAGTTTTTGTGACCGATGATGGAGCGGAGACCGATCTTGACCTTGGCCACTATGAACGTTTCACGGCATTAACCCTTTCGCGCCAGAATAATTTCACAACAGGCAAAGTCTATCTTCAGGTGATTGAGAATGAGCGTGAAGGAAAGTACCTGGGGAAAACTGTTCAGGTCGTTCCTCATATAACAAATGAAATCAAGCGTCGCATTCACATTGCCTCTGAAGATTGTGATCTCTTGATCGGAGAAATAGGTGGGACGGTCGGAGATATCGAATCACTTCCTTTTATGGAGGCGATCAGGCAATTTTCCCTGGATGTGGGTTCTGAGAATGTTCTCTATGTTCACCTGGTCCTTGTACCTTATATTGAAGCGGCCGGTGAATTAAAATCAAAGCCTGCCCAGCACTCGGTAAAGGAATTACGTTCTATCGGCCTTTTCCCTCATATCATCATCTGTCGTGCTGACAGGGAAATTGATGCTTCCATCATTGAAAAAATATCCCTGTTTTGTAATGTTCCCAAGCAGAACGTTTATCAATCCATCGATCTTGATCTTATCTATAAAGTTCCTCTCTCATTTCACCAACAGGGACTTGATAAGCGCATAACTGAACTTTTAGGGATGTGGGTGGCCGAACCGAAGATGGATGATATTAATAAGGTCATCTTTAATGCTACTAACCCGCTTAAGATTGTTAACATTGGTGTCGTGGGAAAATATACTGAACTGATTGAAAGTTATAAATCACTGGATGAGGCAATGAGGCATGCTGCAATTGCAAATCAGGTGAAACTCAATCTCACTTATATAGATGCTGAAGACCTTGAAAAAGGTGTAAAGACAGACTTGCTGGATAAAGTTGATGGCATCCTGGTACCAGGTGGCTTTGGCGCCAGAGGCACAGAGGGTAAGATCAAGGCCATTCGTTATGCCCGTGAAAATAAAAAACCATTCTTTGGGATTTGTCTCGGATTACAGCTCGCCATTATTGAATATGCCAGAAATATTGTGGGTATTAAGAATGCAACCAGCATGGAGTTTGAAGACAAGGGTGACTTTGTCGTGCATTACATGCATGGGCAGACTAAGGATGGTGCTAAGGGTGGAAGCATGAGACTTGGCGCTTATGAGTGCAAGTTAAAAGAAGGCACCATGGCGAATGCGATTTATGAGAGTAACACCATTTCTGAGCGGCATAGACATCGCCTGGAAGTGAATAATGAATATTTAAAACAACTGACAGATAAGGGACTTGTGATTTCAGGCGTGAACCCAGGGCTTAACCTGGTGGAAGTCATTGAACTTAAGGATCATCCTCATTTCATTGCTTGCCAATATCACCCTGAGTTTAAGTCACGTCCCTTTAAACCTCACCCGCTTTTCGCATCTTTTGTGAAGGCAAGTGCGCAACTTTAAAAAGAGGATAAAAATGAAAAAGATGGATTTTTATATCGGGCCTTGTGTCATGGAAAGTGTCGATCTTGTGAGACAGATTACAGAGAGATTACTTAAGGATCTTGAGCCCTACAAAAACGAGATAAACCTGCACTTTAAGGGCAGCTTTGATAAGGCCAATCGTTCTTCTTTTACTTCTTATAGGGGGCCAGGAATTGATGAAGGGCTTAAGATGCTCCAGATGGTGAATAAGGAGTTTGGTCTTCCTACACTGACTGACTATCATTTACCTGAACAGGCCATGACTGTGGCCCAGGTTGTAAGCGTGCTTCAGGTTCCTGCCTTCCTATGCAGACAGACCGATATGATCTTTGCTGGAGCAGAGGCCTGCAAGAAATATAACCGTGAACTCAAAGTGAAGAAGGGACAGTTCCTTTCACCTGAAGAGACAAAAAATATAGTTGATAAGGCTTCGCACTTTCTTTCGAAGGATAAAATCATCCTGACAGAACGTGGATCTTCATTTGGTTATAATAACCTGGTAGTTGATATGGCCTCTTTTCAGATTATGAAATCTTATGGTGTCCGTGCAGTCCACGATGCTACCCATTGTGTTCAGCGCCCTGGGGGACTGGGGACTGCGACAGGAGGCAAGAGGGAGCAGATCCTGGTTCTTGCCAAAGCAGCAGTGGCCGCAGGTGCTGACGGAATTTTTATGGAATGCCATCCCAACCCGGATCAGGCAAAGTCGGATGCAGCTACAGCACTTCCACTTGAACAAGTGAAGGGGATAGTTGAGAAGCTGCTTAAAATCCGCCGTGCGGTGGAAGAATGAGCTTGCCTGAGACGGCCAAGCTTTTCGAAGCGAAGCTCAAAAGAATAAAAGTTGTTGCTCTTGATGTGGATGGAATCTTAACCTCAGGCCACGTATGGTGGGCCTCGGAGGAAGTGGGTTTTAACCGGACTTTTAATATCTATGATGGGTATGGAATGAAGCTCCTCATGAGAGCGGGAATCAAGGTTGGAGTCATCACTGGCGGAAATTCTGTTTCGGTGATAAAGCGCACTGAACAGCTTGGTGTGGATTTTAGTTATATCGGTAACGAAGATAAGCGTTCGGCCTTCAATGATCTGCTTACACGGTATAATGTCAAACCCGAGGAAATCCTTTACATGGGCGATGAGCTTTTTGACATACCTTTGCTTAAGCGAGCAGGCTTTGCTGCCACTGTTCCAAGTGCAAGTGATGAAGTGAAGGAAATTTCAGATTATGTGACGATCCGGAAAAGTGGAGATGGCTGCGCTCGTGAGGTCCTGGACCTTGTACGCTATGCCCAGGGAATTTTTCCACCCAATGAGGATTTTTAAGAATGGGAAAGAAACTTTATAAGACGTCCATGCTCAACATATTTCGTCTTATCGTCCTGGCCATCGTTATATTTTTTATCAATGACTTCTACCTTGATACTTTTACCCATGAGCATTTCCAGCGGGAAGCTCGTTTCAAGATAGTGGATGTTGCCAATTATCATATGCAATATCCCAGAGAACTCGTCACATTCTTCTGCCTGATCATCATGCCTGCCATATATTATGCTTTTATCCGGGGGGTGAAATTTCATGAGAGGGGATTTGTCTTCAATCATGGCCTTCCTTTCCTGAATAAGACTATTCCTTATGAGGAAGTGAAGACTTATAAATTACTCCATCCTAAGTATGCCATTTCAATTATTACCAAGAGTGGAGATGCTTTTGTGGTGGCCGATAATTCAACAGAGAGAGTTATTGCCATTCTGGACCAGCAAAACATACGCGGAGACTTAGGCCAGGATGATTTTACAAAGCTAATTGTAAACTATCGTAAATTCCTTTACCTCGTATTGTCTTTTACTGCATTTTTGTTTGTGTTGAAAAAGCTTGGATTATTTCTTCGTTAATCTAAGAGTCTGAGAGCACCTTTGCCCAGATGATTGGCCTGCGACAGGATGGCATTTGCTGCGTTCACTTTCATTTTTCCATTAACCAATTCGGATGTTTCATGAGCGTAGTCAGTATCCATACGCTGAGAATTGGCACTCAATTCATTTTGTCTTGCAACATCAAGATTACTTATGCTGCTGGAAATCCGGGTTTGATATGAGCCGATTTTTGCCCGAACTCCGCTGACCTTATCAATTGCCTTATCTATGTATTTCAGGTTTTCCCTGGCTTCATCCTGATTGATAACACTTGAATCAACAATACCCAGATTGAACTCGTTTAATGTGAAGTCATTATCATCTAAGGTGATTTTTGAAGTTGCATGGTTATCAGTTCCGATCATAAATTCACGTGTATTTTTCGGCGGGCTGAAGACGGATTGGTCCTTGAACTTGGCACCACCAGTAATTCTCACAATCTCCCTTCTCATCTGCATATAATCAATGTTGAGAAGTGCGCGGGTAGAGTCATCCTGGGTATCACTGGCCGCCTGGATGGATAATTCTTTCATACGAGTTAAGATGGCACTAACTTCATTCAAGGAACCTTCTGCCACCTGAAGTTCTGAAATAGAGTCGTTGGCATTTCGGAGGGCCTGACCTTGTGATCTTGAATGGCTTGAGCTTTTAACACCAATTGCCATATTAGCTGCATCATCTGCAGCTGTACGCACGCGAGTACCAGAGGAGAGTCTTCCCGTGGTACTTTCGACCTGTTTAGAATGTCCACTCAGTGCCCGCTGGGCAAACTGTGAGGACATGTTGGTATTGATACGCATTTAGCCAGTCATGGTTCTATCTTCCTTGTAATAGTTAACCTTCGGCCATTCCATGGTTCGAAAGTATAGAGGACATTTCTTTATCGACTTTGAAAACTAAAGGTTGAGGACTTTAGTAGAAGAAATTAATAGGTGACTAAAGTACTCAGCAAGCATTGGCTTAATGTAAAGATTCCAGAAGTATGGGTATAGGACATGAACTGATTGTTTGCATTAGTTGAGGCAATTGGTCCAGCTTGAAGGGTAGTTAGGCTTCCCTGATTGGAGAAAGTAATCGCAGAGGCTGCAATTGTACTAGGTGCTGGCGTAGTGGAACCACTGGTAGTGGTTCCATGGTTCTTATAATTGAAGGTACCGGAACCAACAGCTGCAGCTCGTGCTGAGCAATCTAGATATTCATTTACCACACCAATTCCGTAATCACTGATATAGCTTGAAGCTCTTTGTTCTACAAAATTAGTATTAGCACCCAGACTTGCCACGGCCGGAGCGACCCTCTGTATGGCCAGCATTTTTTCAATGCTCACAATCCGGAGTAAGAGTCCTGCCTTGTAAAAAGTAGCAGGCCCTGAAGCAAGTGTGGTTCTGGTCCGGACTTCCAGTTCGCCCACGAGGTTTGCAAGGGCAAGAGGATCAATGTTGATGCTTACTGCAGTTTCACCTGCTGAAGCATTACATATTTCACTTCCAATCTGAGTGTTGGTGGTTTTATTAAATAAAGCAGCACATGCGCTGGCGCCAGTGGTCTTGGAGACCACATAGAGAAGAGCAGAATCTATTTTGGCCACGGTACTTCCGTCCCAATCATATGCCGGAAAGTTCATGCCAGTGTTGGCCACATAGGTTGTATTAGTAACGTCTATGCTGCTGGCAGCGAGTGTATTCTCAAAAGATAACAATGGAATAAAGGCCTGGGTACGGTTAGCACCTGTTTGCTTTGTGATGATCCTTGAACTGTACACCTCAGCTCCACCACTTTCGACCCTAATGAGCCAGGTGCCATCAGCAGTGATTGTATTATTGGCGATGGTGGTACTAAAGAGAGTAGGGACGGTGGTTCCGGCCGGGACAGAGATTGTGGTATTGGTATTTGTGGCGCCGACTCTTAACCTGACAGTGGAAGCTTGGGTGTCAGTATTTTTGGCCACGATTTTCCAGGTATAGGCCGTTACTCCATCAAGGATATTTGTCCCTAAAGGAATGCTTGCCCTTGGATAGTTAGTCCTGTTGGTCACATGGACAATAGGGCCAGCCAGCATTTCAACCACTGCAGTTGTGTTCTGAGGAGTAATCTCCAGTACGTTGAAAGGAGTTGAATCAATAAAAGTATATGGACCATTCGCAGGTGTTGCTCTTATGAAATAATTTCCAATGACATTCAAGGAGAGGTTAGTAAATTCTGCAATACCCAGGTTACTCGTATTCTTTGCGAGGGTTCCGTTTAAGGTGGAACCCTCCTCATTGCTTTGTAAGCTTAAGGTAATTCCAAGTGCGTTGACTGCAACATAGTTTCCATAGGTATCTGCGGTTCTGATCATCGGACTTGGTATCATTGTGGCCAGCCGTCCAGCGGTCTGGGGTTGTTGCGAGAAAACTATTTTTGATGCTGCCAGGGCCGTCACGTTAAAGGTGGAGCTTGCAAGTGAAATGACTCCATTCTGTGAAGCCTCAACTGTGTAGCCAGTTCCTGATCGCTCCATCCTGGCACCTGAAAAGAGAGCATAACCTCCGGAAGGTATGGCGGAAGCAACACTTGTAATGACTGCATCCTGCTGGACAGAAACGTCCAACGAAACTCCAAGAATGACCGGAGCAAGGTTCGTGGTACATAAGCTATTGTCCGCTTTTCGTAGACTCACACGAGGAGTTGCAGCAAATAGACTTCCTGCCGCCATGCCAGTTGGCTGCGTTTCCCAGACTATACTTGCGACTGCACATGGAGTGACCGTCAGGACGAAGTTCTGAGATGTGGTTGAAATACTGTCATTGGCCGTAAAAGTAATGGTTGATGTCCCGACCTGGCCCGCAACTGGAGTGATGGTTCCTGTACAGTTTGGAATTGTGCCACTGAACACAATGCTTGTGTTCAGGACCAGTGAGGTATTGCTAGAGGTTCCACTCATGGCACCTGCGCAGGTTAATAAATGGTTACTGTCGCTTAAGGTAAAGTTCACAGCGATTGCAGTATCCGCTGGAGTAGATTGTGCTGAAATGAATGAAACCACAGGTGGTGAATTTGGTGAGCCACTTGCTTCAGTAGAATTTGCCTGCGCCCCATTTCCGATGGCGTTCTTTGCGACCACTGTTACAAAATAAGTTTGCCCGGCAGTCAGTGCTGTAATTGCAAATGGCGAAGTCACTCCAAAAATGGTCGAGGTAGGGCTACCGGAAATTGTTCCATACTTTATATCATAGGTCGCGGCACCTGTAGCTGCTGGCCAGGTAACCATAACTGAAGAAGAAGAATTTCCATCCACAGAGGTGATAGAGAAAGCAGAAATAGGTTGTGCACTGGCCTCGCTTGAGTTTGCTGAATCAGTTCCATTGTATGCCCTGACCGCGTAGAAATAAGTCGTGCCGTTGATGCGTCCTGTATCAGAATATGTAGTTCCTGTTATACCTGATGCAATTTCAACATATGTACCGGAGACAGTTCCCCTTAAGACTTTATAGCTTGTTGATCCTGATACAGCTGTCCAGGATAGATTGATCTGTGATGTGTTGCCTATGGCGGTAAGTCCGGTAGGGCCGGCAAGGGGAGTGATCTGTGATACTTCAGATGAATTTGTGCTTGTGCCAGATCCCACCGAATTTCGGGCCTTAACTACTATATAGTAGAGTGTGTTACCACTTAGACCTGAAATTGTGTAAGGCGAGCTTACATTTGAAACAGTTGTGCCGTAACTTCCGGTTGAAGTACCGTAAAGCACATCATAGGCAGTTGCTCCGGTCACGGCATTCCAGGAAACCTGGATATTGGTAGCGTTAGTTGCGGTTGTACCACTTATGCTGAAGCTTCCAATTGGGGCGCCAGAGGCTTCATTTGAATTACTTGATTCTGATCCGTTAAAGGCACGGATGACATAGAAGTAAGTTGTGCCATTTACAGGTCCAGTATCAGAATATGTAGTTCCGTTTATATTGGTAGCAATCTGGGAATGAGTACCGCTGGTTGTTCCTCGGTAGACACGATATGAAGTTGCCCCCGATACTCCCGTCCAGCTTAAGTTAATCTGACTTGCACTGGTAGTAGCTGTTAAGGAAGTAGCTGCAGCAGTGGCCGTGGTAACTGTTAGCTCATTACTTTGAAGTGTTGTACCAGATCCATTGGTATTGTTGGCGCGGATGGAAACATAATAGAGAGTTGCAGGAGAAAGACCTGTGAGCGTATAGGCCGAAGTCACATTGGTTACTGTTCCCAGATAAACTCCAGAAGCCGTTCCATATCTGACATCATAAGTGTCTGCACCTGCGGCACTGGCCCAGGTGAGGTTAGCTGAAGTGGATGAAGCTGCCACAGCAGAGCTAAATGTGACGGACGCTATGGTTTTCACCTCAACTTCAGATGAGGCCGCTGAATCTGTTCCGTTAAATGCCTTCACTGCATAATAATAGACCGTACCATTAGTTCGACCTGTATCAATGTAAGCAGAAGAGACGACACCTGTAGCGATTTCAGTATAAACACCTGATGAAACTCCCCGGTAAACTTTGTAACTACTGGCCCCACTCATTGAATTCCAGTTTAATCCAACCTGTCCAGGAGTGCCTGTAGCTATGAGTCCTGTAGGTGCGCCCATAGAAGTCGTACGAGAAAGTTCATTACTATTATAATTTGTTCCACTGCCAACTGTATTTTTTGCGCGAATAGAAATGTAATAGAGGGTACCGGCAGAGAGTCCTGTTAAAGTGTAAGGCGAGGTAACCCCAGTCACCGTACCAAGATATATTCCTGAAGATGCACCATACTGGACATCAAAGCTATCCGCACCTGCGGCCGCGCCCCATGTAAGGGTAATGGAAGAGGAAGAGTTAACGACAGCGGTTGCAAGTGAGAAACTTGCAATAGGCTTCACTGAGACTTCACCTGAGTTGGCCGAATCTGTTCCGTTAAAGGCCCTTACCACATAGAAGTACGTTGTCCCGTTAGCTAGTCCTGTATCTGTATGGGCTGGAATACCAACACCAGTTGCAATGGTCGTGTAGGTGCCCAAGACAGTTCCCCGTAGAACTTTGTAACTGGAGGCTCCCGAGACAGCATTCCAGGTCAGGTTTACCTGACCGGGAGTTGCCACGGCCGCGAGCCCTGAAGGTGCACCGAATGCTGTCGTTGCACCGGTTTCAGCTGAATTCCTGGCAGTACCGCTTCCCACTGAATTGCGTGCGGTTACGATGAAAAAATAAGTTGATGCAGGAGCGAGAGAAGTAACTGCATAAGGTGAAGAAACACCGCTTACTGTTGTTGTATATGTGCCGGAAGATGTCCCATAGCTAATATCATATGTATCCGCACCAGCGACCGCGGCCCAGGTAAGATCAACCCTGGATGATGAAACGGCGGTGGTACTTGCTATATTGAAGCTCGCGATAGGTTTGCTTACTACTTCATTTGATTTGGCAGAATCAGAGCCATTGAAGGCCTTGATGACATAATAATAGGTCGATCCGTTTACTACAGATGTGTCATTGTAGGTAAGTGTTGTAATGGCTGTAGCGATTTCTGTATGAATTCCTGTGGAAGTACCCCGCCATATCTTGTAGCTATTAGCTCCGGAAACTGCAGACCATGAAAGAGTTACCTTAGAAGGAGTGGCCACTGCACTCAGATCATTCGGAGCGCTGATAGGAGTTATCCTGGATAGTTCAGGGGTAGTGGCTTCGGCTCCGCTCCCAACTGTATTGCGGGCTCGCACCACTACATAATAATTGGTATTACCCGAGAGTCCTGTGATTGTGTAAGGGGAGGTGACACCACTTATCGTTGTATAGCTGCCTGAGGTTGTCCCGTATCTCACATCATATAAATCACCACCAAGAGTTGAACTCCAGCTCACTTCCAGAGTTGATGGTGAAGTTCCTGTGACTGAGCTCATGCTGAAGGGGGCAATGGTCTTGGCAGATACTTCTGAAGATTCTGCAGAATCATATCCATTATAAGAACGAACCACATAGAAATAAGTAGTACCGTTTGTGATGCCGGTGTTGTTTAAGTAGTTCAAGGAAACAACATTGGAGGCAATTAAACTGTAGCTGCCGGAGGTCGTTCCCCGGTAGATTTTGTAACTGCTGGCCCCTGCCATGCTATCCCAGCTTAAAGTGATTTGCCCAAGACCCGCTGTTGCGATGAGTCCTGTCGGAGGACCTACTGGAGTACCCTGGGAAAGTTCATTGGAATTTACGGTTGATCCTGCTCCTATGGCGTTCTTTGCAATAACTCTTATAAAGTAATTTGTACCGCTGGAGAGGCCCGTGATAAGAAAAGGTGAAGTCTTATTAGTTAAGGTTGTCGAATACGTTCCGGTAGTTGTTCCATATTGAATATCAAAGCTATCACCACCTTGAACTGCAGGCCACGCTACTTCAATACTGCTGGTACTCATACTGGCAAGAGAAGTGAGAGCAAGGCTGGCAATACTTTTTGCTACGACTTCGTTTGAATTGTCGGATAAAGATCCGTTGGAAGCCTTGATAACATAATAATAACTGGTGCCATTAAGGACTGAAGAATCCTGATAATCTGAATTTGTTAGTCCACTGATGTGAAGAGTGTGAGTGCCTGAAACAGTACCTCGATAGACATTGTAGCTAGTTGCTCCCGGGACATTTACCCAATCAAGAATTACTTTTCCAGGCAAGGTACTTGCTGTAAGGCCCGCAGGAGCTGTGGTTTTGGTCAGTCCACTTAATTGGCCCGTAATGCGATTAGTTCCTGAACCAACAGCATTTCTTCCTTTTACTACAATGTAATATGTGGTGGCCGGAGAAAGGCCGGTAATAGTATAAGGTGAAGTCGCTCCTGAAGCCGTGCTT
The DNA here is from genome assembly GCA_035575985.1 of Bacteriovoracaceae bacterium. Lineage (GTDB taxonomy): Bacteria > Bdellovibrionota > Bacteriovoracia > Bacteriovoracales > Bacteriovoracaceae > Peredibacter. The sequence goes on from DATLXC010000042.1 coordinate 105,493, forward strand.
GTGTAGGAACCGGGAGCAGTTCCATACAAGACATCATAAGCATCAGCACCGTTTGTAGCGGGCCAGGTGACCTGCAGAGATGAGGAGCTGATAGGGGAGACTGATGTTAGCGAGAAATCTGCAATCGGCTTAGCTGAAGCCTGAGTGGAATTTACCGAAGGCAAGGCATTGTAGGCCTTCACCACATAGAAATAAGATGTTCCATTTGAAAGGCCGGTATCAGTAAAAGTATTCCCTAAAATTCCAGCTTGTAATGAGGTATAGCTACCTGAAGTGAGTCCACGAAGGACTTCATAACTGGAAGCACCGGGAACGCTGTTCCAGTTTAGTACAATTTGTGTTGGAGTTGCAGAGGCAACCAGACCCGTAGGTGCGGGAATGGCAGGTATTGGAGTTCCGGATAATTGATTGGTGGAACTTTGTCTTGCGCCAACACCCACTGAGTTCAGCGCTGTTACCCTGAAGTAATAAGTTGAACCACCGGACAGTCCTGTAATCGTTGCAGGTGAAGTCACATTTGTTACTTCACTGCTTAGGGCAGCTGGATTTGTACCATATGAGATATTGTACTGAGCAGCTCCCGTAACGACTGGCCAGTTAATGATCATTTGATTTGCTGCTGAACCAGGTGCAACAGAAGTCATATCAAAGGCATTAATTCCTCTGGCGGAAAATTCAGCTGAACGCGGGGATGTATAGCCGTTGAAACCTTCCAGGGCATAAAAGTATGTGGTGCCATTAGTAACTGTGTTGTCCTGAAAAAGATTTCCGGTAATTGATGGGGGAACCAGTGTGAGACTACCTGAAACAGTACCGCGATATATTTTATAACTGTCGGCCCCAATGACCGGGTCCCAGGTCAAGGTCATTACATTAGGATTAGCTATGAGTGAAATACCGGCCGGTGCAGGTGGTGGGCCAAAAGGTTTTTGAATGATTTGTGAGTCACTGAGTGAGGATCCATTATTGGCATTAATGGCCTCAACCCTTACATAATAATTAATTCCATTGGAAAGACCGGTGAGGGTGTAGGGTGAAGTAACATTGGATATCGTGTTGGAGTAGGCCCCGGAGCTTGTGCCGTAAAGAATCTTATAAGATGTTGACCCTGTCGCTGCTGACCAGGTCAAGTCGATATATTGATCACCTTTATCGCTTGAGAGAATATCAAAAGCCGAAATACTCATAGCACTTGTAATGCTATTGATGTCTTTGTTAGCAACTGGGTTTGAGGCAACGACGTTGAAGTAGTAAAGTACTCCATCCGGAAATCCGCTTAGATCACAATAACTATTGGTGCCGGTACATGAAGGTACCAAAGTTGTGATACTGGATGGCGATGTTCCACTATATACTTTGTACTCTGTGGCCCTGATAGAAGGTGACCACGCTAGGCTGATAATTCCTTTAGAGGCTTTCGTCTGGATAAAACTAAAAGGTGAAGGAGGTTGAAGGAGTGGAGTATGGTTTTTGGAAATGAGGGAGTCACCACTAGGATTTTTCGTACATCCAAAGCTGGTAAGAATCATTATTAAAATTAGGACAGAACAATTAATCTTGTTCATAAAGTCCCTTCCGTGTGGGACAACCCCCCAAAAAACGTGAGGTTGTATATCTTCTTTGTCGACCATAATACTCAAGAACTTTAATTTCAAAATGAGTGTGTCACGGAAAAACAATAACCTAGCACCTCATGGGAGAAGTTAATGTCGGCATTTGGGGCAGTTGCCGCCTGGTAAAAGCCCTTAAGATTGTAGAGGGTACCTAAAGGGCCTACAAAACCAAGTTTTGCATAAGCTTCTCCGCCGGCCCCACCCTCTGTAGCAACATCTCCCCCGGCCGATGGAAAGAGGGCATAACCTTTGATCCCCATGCCCCAAAGCAGGCCGATCCTTCGCCGCTGTCCCATGGACAGATGAATACCCGACTGAACGAAGCTCTTTTTAGTCACTTCAAACTCTGTTGCCGTTTTTGCAAAATAGAGGGGATGATCTTGTTGCATGATAAATAATCCGATCCGTGTCAGGGGAGAATTTTTTCTGAGCACTTCCAGGCCGAATTGATTGAGTATCTGGTTTTCATTCTTGAGTGTGGCATAGGCAGGTTCAGAGAAGCGTACAAATTGAACTCCACCAAAGATTCTAAAACCGTAATTAGTTCCTAAGCGTTTTGTTATGCTTCCGCTCCAATAGGGATTGGCCTCAGAAGTCAGCTGGCCTTTTGAATTGTTGGCTTTTTGTTCACCTTTGAGAGTATGAAAGCCAAGTCCGTATTCACCAGATAATTCCAATGACTCCAGGTTCACATCTGTCGCGTGAACCACTAAAGGAAATAGAATTGTTAAAATGGCGAGAAAAAACCTCATTCTTCATTCTAAACGAGGTGGGTAACTTGGTTCAATGGTAGCAAAATCTCCCTATCAAAGGGCGAGGGTTTTAGCTTTTTCCAGACGGTTCCAAATGCCTAACCATTCTTCTCCGAAGTGACTTGTGGGCCTCGATGTGAGGATGATGTCGAATCCTTCACTCTCAAAAGCACGCATTTTCTCGTAAAGTTCACGGCTTGCAATTCGTGGATCCTCTGATTGGATCCAGCGTACAGGACATTTGAAGTTTCTTAATAATTCAGCTTCTATCAACTTCTGATCTTTCTCCCAATCAAAACTTTCTGGAACAATGACCAGGGGAATGTTTGGCATGTAATGATGCTTAAGCTGACCGGGGGCCACGGGACTTTCGGTGTATTTTACTTCTGCCAAAATCCCCTTTTCTTTAAGGATCAGGGAGAGTTTTTCGGCCGTAAAAAAGCCTGGGCGGTAAATTTCAATTAAAAAACCACGATCAGTTCTAATAACTCCTGCCACTGTGGATTCAATGCCAACCTCGCAAGGACCTCCTTCAAGAATGGCCACCTTACCCTCAAATTCTTCTTCGACATGATTAGTTGTTGTAGGGGAGGTCTTACCAAACTTATTGGCACTTGGTGCTGCAATTCCACCTTCTATCCCGGCCAGAAGCTCGAGTGTCAGGGGATGGCGTGGACATCGGAGTCCCACAGAATCAAGACCAGAAGTTATTAACGGATTTATTTGTTCATTTTTTTTTGCAATCAAGGTCAATGGCCCTGGCCAGCAGGCCTCTGCCATCGCCTGATGGGCAACAGTCCAGTCAGAAGTTAATTTCTTTGCACTTGCAATGCTGTCAATGTGAACGATAAGAGGGTCAAAAAAAGGTCTTTCCTTGGTAGAAAATATTTTTTTAAGGCCCTCATCGGAACCTATCCATCCGCCAAGACCATATACAGTCTCAGTAGGGATGGCGACAACATCACCATTAAGCAATTTTTCACGGGCCGTTTTTAGGTCAACTTTCACTGTTACTCGTTTGCGATACTTGCTGGGGTTCTTGAGCCTGTGGCCCGTTTGAAGTTATCAATAACGCCCAGTCCACGGAATTGTCCAGAGGAAAAGGAAGTAACAAAGGAACTGCCTTCTGAAATTTCAGAAGACAGAGGAGCGAAATTTTTCTGCGACAATATTGTAGGGGGCATCTGAATCATTAATGGCCTTGGCACCAAAAGGAGACAAAGACTTATTGCGTATAGGTCGTTCTTTTGGCCCCGTGAGGAATTGTTCAAATTGTGGATTGAGTTTTAAGTGTGAGAATTCTGATGCCCTTGCCTCGATTGAAAAGAGAACCAGACAAAGCATTTCCCTACTTTGAGCATAACTACCCCGAATGGCCCCTTTTTTGTGTAGACTCCATGCCGGCGAAGTACTTTTCGAAGCACTTCGCCGGTGGACATTATTTTAAGGAGCAGATGAAGGACTAGGTTCAGGAGTAGGTTCAGGAGCAGGTTCAGGATTAGTCGTAGGAGTCGGTTCTTCTGGCGCTGGAGTGGGATAGTCAGTAGAAGAGAGGACTGGATCTTTTACTGGGTCGATAGAATCCGATGGAAGTGTGTAACCACCCACGTTTTCTGCACTTACGGTCCACTCATTTATTCTGGTCCCGAGGTCCATCCAGGAAAGAATATCCATGTCTCCGTCAGTACAATCTGTGGAGAAGAGGGCCGTTTGTTCCAGACTGTTTTTTCCGAGTCTATCTGCCAGTTCTGAGAGACCGGCCAGCACGAGTGCATATTGATTTTGAGGAGAATCAGGATTTGAATCTGGTTCATTTGGGTCGGAAGGAAGGGTTTCTGTAATGTCGAAGCCAGCAGGAAGTCCTGATGCAACTCTGATTTCTTCGTTACTTTTCTCAACCAGGAGTTCAAGCTCTGCTGGTTCGAGAGAAGTGTACGCGGCCGATAGGAATTCAAATCTTTCAGCGGCCATCTCAGTCAGGGCGCTGATGGTGGCGATTTGAGAACCTTCATCCAACTCACCGATCATGGAGCGAAGTGTGCCCGCACCTAAGGAGACAGTTACTCCGCTTGCTTCCTCGACATACTGACCACCGGTCAAGACAAGCATGGTGGCACAAGTAGGACGAGCACTAAGGCTTAAAGAATATGAACCATCGGCGGCAGTTATGGCCTCAGCGAGTTCGTCTCCGATGGCACCGTTAGGCTCGACACAATGGAGTTCTACTGTTGCATTTTCGATAGGCCCTAACTGGGCCTTACCAGAAACCAAGAAGGCCGAGCTACTACCGGAATTTGATTTTGAACAAGCGGCCATGATCATTAGCATGCCAAGCGCAGTTAGGTTCGTACTCATCTTCATCTAAATCTCCTTTAAAAATGAATTTCAGGGCATTTGCTTAAACATATCAGCTGCTTAAACATATCGGCGTATTTGTAAAAATATTTAAAATCATAACATAACTATTTGAATTTTGTTGACTAAAAAATCCTTTAAGGGGGATATCAGAGTGTTGACGGGTCATATTTATTTAAAAGAGAATAACAGCATGGTTAATCAAAAGTTTAGGGACCTACTGGATGAGAGTTACCAGTGGCCTGATTATTATGAATTCAAGTTCATTGTGAAAATCGCGGACAAGGCCTTGATTTTGGAAAAGCTCCCTGGTTACACGATTTCAGAGCAACCTTCTAAAAAAGGCAACTATATCTGTATCAATGCCAAGAAGCTGATGAGGTCTACTGACGAAGTTGTGGAGATATATGAAGTGATAGCTACAATTAAAGGTGTCATTAGTCTTTAACTACAAGGATGCAAATTGAGATATAACACTGCCCTCGTCCTCGGTGGAGGCGCTTTCGGTACCTCGATTGCCTTTGTGCTCGCCCAGAATTTTAAAAAAGTAATTATCAAAGTTCGTTCTCCAGAAATTTACGCCGAAATAAACCGCGGTGAAAATACCACTTACTTACCAGGTCAAAGAATATCCTCTTCGATCAGGGCAGCGATGACCTGGGAAGAAGTGGAGTTGATAAAAGATGGCAAGGTTGATCTGATCGTTTCAGGTCTTCCCATTTCTGCCATTGATAATTTTTGCCAATCCAATCTTTCTGAAATTAATAAGTATCTAGGCTCAGGTATTCCGTTTGTAAGTCTCGCCAAGGGAATTGATCATGAGACCCTGAAGCTACCAGATGAACTCTTCAAGACTTACTTCGCTAATTATCGCTCCCAGCTCATGTATCTTTCAGGTCCTTCATTTGCGAAGGAAATTGTCGACAAGCAAATCACTCTCGTTTCCCTTGCTGGTGAAGACAGGACTAACCTGATTCTTGGTTGCGAGATGCTTGGTACAGAATTTTTTAAGGCAACTCCTACTACTGATGTAAAAGGTGTGCTCCTGGGAGGTGCACTTAAGAACGTCATTGCTATTGCCGGCGGAATAATGGAAGGGCTGGGTTACAACCACAATACGCGTGCGGCCCTGATTACCCGGGGAATTATTGAGATGCTTCGTTTTGGCACGGCCTTTGGAGCGCGGCCTGAAACTTTTTATGGTCCATCTGGAATGGGAGATCTTATTCTTACCACGACTGGTGAACTTTCAAGAAACAAGGCCTTTGGAATTGAAATCGCGAAAGGTCGCAAGGCCGAAGAAATTATCCGCTCTTCAAAATCGGTAGTTGAGGGATATAAGACGACCAAGGCCACTTACCTGATTGGTCAGCAGCAGAACATAAGGACACGGATTTTCTCCGGTCTCTATGCAGTACTTTACGAAGAAGCTGATCCAAAACTAATCATCCAGGGTCTTATGAAGTTGCCACCCAAGTTTGAAGACGAAACCTAGCGCAAGTAGCCTTCAATCTTGCTGATTGAAATAGTTTCTCCGAGGGAGATGATTTTTCCGTCAGGTTGCTGGATAAAGTAAGCAGGAACACCTACAGCATTATGGCCTCTTAAGAATTGAGTGATGTTATCATCACGCCTGGTCCAGTCTGCACGCAAGAGGACGAGCTTATATTTCTCAGTGAGTTCCTTAAAACCATCAGTTTCCAGCACGAACTTCTTATTAACCTTACAGGTTAAGCACCATTCAGCTGTAAAATCCATGAAGACCGTCTTACCCAGCTCTGCAGTCAAGGCCGCTTCTGACCATGGCTTCCAGTCACTTTCCTTTTTCATGACACTCATACTATCTACAGGTCTGAGATCAAGGTTAGTAAGGGCCAAGCCGGTCATGGAAAAAGGAAGCATAAAAACCAGGAACTGGGCTAAACGATTGCGCGAAATTTTCTGGGCAAAGAAAAAAGCAAAAAACCAGAGGGCGAAGAGCAGGTTGAGTTTCCAGCTGATCTTATCAAAGTCTACGAGGCCCACAAAGACATCATATAGCCAGACAACAGTGGCAAGTAATGTGAGACCCAGGAAGTATTTAAGCTTTTCCATCCAGGCACCAGGCCTGGGAAAAATATAAAGTGTCTTGGGAAAAGCTGCCGTCAAAAGAAAAGGGAAGGCGAGACCAAGCCCGATAAAAAGGAACATGATAAAAATAGTGGCGTAAGTTGTAGTGAAGGCAAAAGTCAGGGCGGTTCCGAGGAATGGGGCAGAGCAGGGAGTAGATAAAATTGTAATGAGAACACCTGAAAAAAAGTCTCCAACAAAACCATCTTCAGTCTGCTTGCTCCCGAGTTGTGATCCACCGGGAGTCATGAATTCAAAAAGTCCAAAGAGGTTTAAGCTTAAAATGAAGAGGATGAGCATCATGGCGAGGATGAAACCCGGAGATTGCAACTGAAAGCCCCAGCCAATTTCTTCTCCACCGGCCTTGAGTCCAGCGACCACCAGGGCCAGGGCCATGAAAGTGGCGATTACACCAAGAGTGTAGCTTAAGTTGTGAGTAAAGAGCTGCTTTTGAGTGTAGTTTCTGTGCTTGATGAGACCAAAAAGCTTAAGTGAGATGACAGGCAACACACAGGGCATGAGGTTCAGGATAAGTCCGCCCAGGAATGCAAACAACAAGTACTCAAAATAACTTTTTTCGTTTTCTATAGAGGCCCTAGCCGTCGCCTTTACCTTTTCAACAGGTGTGAGACCCTTATAGAAATCATCAAGGGAAGGTGAGGCCAGTGAGAAATCTTTTATCTTTAAGGTAATGGCCTTCACCTGGGGATCGGAAGGATCATTGAAAAGAAAACGTAAGTCATAGGCCTTCGCAAAATTTCCATCTTCCGGAAGATTTACTACTGGCTCCTGATATTCACCATCCCACTCGATTTCAGTTTTTCCGTATAGTGTACCATCCTTGAAGAAAAGTTTTTCACGCTTAAGGCCCCATGGTGCTTGAGGAAAACCTGTCAATAAGGGGAGTTCATGATGAAGCTTGGAAGATTTAACACCCTTGATAGAATAATGGAGAGTTAAGACATTCTCTCCTTTTTTCCTGGTCAGGTAGTATTCCATATTCGAAGGGACAACTGATTCGGCCGGCAAACTGGCAAAGGCTTTTTTAAGTTCAGAATCTGAATAGGGGTCTGCCTTGCGGGAAGCTATGAATTCCTGGTCTTTCCCCATGGTTAATTTCGCTTCACCGGGTATACAAATATCCTTACAGATAAGCATTCCAATATGAGCGTTAAAATCGTCGGGGATATTATCAAAGTAGAAATGCTTGGTGCCAGAGTAGCCAATAGTCATGATATCGCCGGATTCAATGTATCGCTTGGGTGCCGGCCATTCATAGGCCTTTACCTCAACCGGCTTTGTTCCCTTGAAAAACTTGAAGCTTTCTGGAATTCCTGCATCTCCAGGATTTTTCCAATAAGTATGCCATCCCTCATCATGAGCTATGGTGACAACGACTTTATTGTCCCAACGCTGAAGTGATATGGTAGCATGTTCCTCGGCTGCAAAGGCGAGTGAGCTAAGTAACAGAAGAAAAATGGCCTTCAGCATGAGAGATTCCCTTTATGAGTTCGTTTCCGTCTAAAATTATATGTCTCACGGAAGAATCAGTCGAGACACTGTATCTTTTAGGTCGTTCTGACCTCATCAAGGGTGTGAGTCAGTATGTGGAGAGACCACCTGAGGCCAAGCTTCTACCTCATGTCTCCCAATTCATCCGATCTGATATTGAGAAAATAGTCGCCCTGCAACCTGACTTAGTTCTTGGTTTTTCTGACCTGCAAAAAGATATAGCCCGCGATCTCATAGGGCGTGGTTTGAATGTTTTTGTGACAAATCAGCGCTCTTTGGAAGAAATCCTGGGCACCATCCTGCTTTTAGGGAGATTGGTAGGAGCGGGAAATGAAGCTGAAATATTAGTGGAGGGGTTTAGATTGAAATTATCAAAGGCCCGGTCCTTAGGAGCTAAACTTCCCCGCAGGCCGAAAGTGTATTTTGAAGAATGGGATCATCCGAGGTTATCTGGCATAGGCTGGGCATCAGAAATAATTGAGGCCACAGGTGGAGAAAATATTTTCAAGCATAAGTCCGGAGCACTGGCCCAGGACAGGAAAGTAACAGATGAGGAAATCATCGCCCTTAATCCTGATATCATTTTTGGCTGCTGGTGTGGCAAGGCCGTGAAGATTGAAGCAATCCGCGAGCGGGCAGGTTACTCACAAATCAATGCTGTTCGTACCGGCCAAATCTGGGAACTCCCTCCTGAGATTTTCCTGCAGCCAGGACCGGCCTTATTTGTTGATGGTCTTGATCAGATGTCCCTTTATTTCCAAAGACTTTTCCACCCTTGACTTGGGTTCAATCCGGTTTATATTCACAGTATGAAACGCTTTATTCTTCTACTCGCCCTTTTTACCTTTGGGGTCCAGGCCCAGAATCCAAATGCTGATCAGGTCAGAAGGGCGTTAGAACTACGTCATGAGCTTCACAAGCGCCTGATGGACCATCTGATAAATGGTACCAACATTGGGACAGGAAAGGATGACGAGTTATTTAAGGAAATGGAAGCTCTCTTTGAAGAAGCTGTCACAAACATAGGTGGTAATACCAGGACAACACCTAAGTCCTACGATATGGCCTGGAGTGACTCTAAGGCAGGACGAACTTTCTTACTATCTCCCCATGATAAAAAACAGCCCCTGGAAATTAAAATAGAAAAAGGGGTGATTACCATTGAAGGGAAGAATTCTGTTGCCAGTTTCACGCATACCTATTCCGTGCCCATGGATTGTGACTGGACGAAAGTCAAAATGCGCGAAAAAGAGGGAAAGATCATCATGAGCTTTCCCTTCAAGAAAACCGCCCAAGGCCGCAAACCTGTGGAACCCTCAAAAAATGATGTTTCTATTTAAAGTGTAACTATTCGAAACTGTTGACTTTTCTTTTCAGGCAATATTTTCCTCAGCTTTAAGTCGATAGAACCGAAGAGTAGGATGTGTATAACACCGACTTGGAGGTTCGTATGGTAAAGACAGTCGCATTATTTTTTGTACTTGGGTTGATGGTAAGCTGCGCTTCTCATCATAACGAGCGTTCCATCTCTTCTGTTGGTCAGGAGAAAGCTGAACATCGCTATGAGACGAAGGGTACTCGCTAACGTTCTGACGGCTTTTTTTGCCAGTCAGGGATGTCAGCGACTTCTTCCAGAACTCGTTTATAAGAATCCAATCTAGAGAGAATCAGCTGATTCTCTCTTTTTGTTTTATCCAGTTTCTCAAAGAAACAACCCTTACTATTTTCTGCATGGCCACAGTTACTCGCAAACTGGCACTTGGTCGCAAATTCCTGAATATCACAAAAGCTTTGTAGCAATTCTTCCTTAGTAAGGTCACTGAGTGACATGGACCGCACACCTGGGGAGTCAATAAGTGTGAAGTGTTCTGCATCTATCAGCTCGGCCCAGGTAGTGGTGTGGGCACCTTTACCAATCTTGCCCAGCTCTCCGCTCAAAAGGTTCACCTTGCCTCCGGAGAGCTCTGTAATAAGCTTACTTTTTCCCACTCCTGAGTGACCCAGAAAAACAGAGGTTTTACCACGTAGTTTTTCCCTGAGTTCTTTCATGCCATTCTCGAGAAAACGAGGTTGGTAATCATCTTGCTGCGCCGAAATCTCAAAGCATTCTACGTTCAGCCAATTCAAACGGTCAGCTTCAAAACGCAGATCGAATTCGGCTTCATCATAAAGATCCATCTTATTGAAGACTACATAGGCAGGAACGTCCCAGAATTCAGATCGAATAAGATATCGATCAACTAAGCCTCGTTTGTAGGCGGGCCTGCCGGCACTTACTACAACCAGCATCACATCAACATTACTGGCGATAAATTTCTTTTTATTTTCCCTTGGAATATTTCGAAAAATACCATTTTTGCGAGGGTAGACCTTTGTGATTACCCATTCATCATCGTTTTTTGGCGGAGGTGTTAAATCCACCCAATCTCCCACGACTATATGATCTTCCTTGAGGAGTGCTGCTAATGCTGCGGCCACCACTAATTCCTTAGTGTCTTCACGCTGGCAGTCAAAGTTCCTTTTAGAGGAGCGAAAAATTCTGGCCTTAATACTCATGGTGAAAACCTACCACAAAAGAGGCCATCCTTACGATTGACAAGATTGAGTGGGGTCGTTAAAGTGTGCCCTTAAAATGCCCCGAACCATTAAACTCCTTGGAATCAATGGATTTTTTAGTCGTTTGGACTCTTCGAGTGCACGGGTAGCTCAGTTGGATAGAGCAACCGCTTTCTAAGCGGTAGGTCACAGGTTCGAACCCTGTCCGGTGCGCCATTTTATCGTTCTAATTAAAAGCTCCTGCTGCACACAGGGGCTTTTTTTATGGAAATGGTTTAAAGAGCGCGTTTACCCAGGCCGTCGCTGCCAGGTCATAGTTAGTATAATCCGTGACGTTCGAGACATCCCAACCGCTCAAATCCCGGTTAAAGACGCTAGCAGTCTGAAACATTCCAATCATGAGTGTTACATTGCCAGTATTCCAATTAGAGATATTTTGATTGAAGGCTACGGCGTTATTAAACATGTTCGTCATATCAGTAACGTTTGATACGTTCCAGTAACCGGAAACAGTGTTGGTGGCGATTGGCTGATTGAACACAAGGGCCGAGTTAAACATATTATACATGTTGGTTACATTCGTCGTCCTGAAATTACTAATAGGACGGTTGAAGGCATCAGCGGCAAGGAACATGCTGTTCATATCCGTTACGAGTGATGTGTTCCACGTATTAATGGTCCCGTTGAAGACCGCTGTATAGGCAAACATATTATTCATGTCAGTAACTTTAATCGTATTCCAAGGAAGTGGTTGATTAAATGCCAGGGCACTTGAGAACATCACGCCCATGTTAAGAACGTTGGCAGTATTCCAATTACTGATATTGCCATTAAAGATGGTAGCGCTGCCAAACATATAATACATGGTCGTAACCAGTGAGGTATCCCAGATTCCTCCGGCCTGTGTCGGTAAATTCTGATTAAAGCTGGAGGCCGCATAAAACATATAACTCATGTCAGTCACACTGCTTGTCACCCACGTACTGATATTCCCGTTAAAAGCAGTGGCGCCATAGAACACTGATGACATGTCAGTGACTTGAGAAGTATCCCAGGTGCTTAGGTCCTGGTTAAAGACAGGGGTTGATGAGAACATGGAAACTATGTTAGTGACAGAGCTTACGTCCCATAATCCAACAGGCTGATCAAAGGCCAGGGCACCCGCGAACATTGCGTTCATATAGATAACATTTGAAGTATCCCAACCTGAAATGTCTGTATTAAAGGCACCAGTAAAGGCAAACATATAATGCATCTCTGTGACAGCTGAAACGTCCCACTGAACACCGCTTGTGACAATGTTCTGGTCGAAAACGGTAGCACCATAAAACATGAAGGCCATTTTTGTGACCAGGTGTGTGTCCCATGTCGTAATGTTCTGGTCAAACATGTAGTTGTTGTAAAACAGATAGCTCATGTCGGTGACTTTTGATGTATCCCATCCTCCTATGTTTGCATTAAAGACCCAGCAATCGTAAAACATTCCGGCTATGTCCAAAACATTGCCCATGTTCCAGAGTGATAAGTCCTGGTTGAAGGTGTTTACTCCCGCGAACATCCAGCTCGTGTTGGTCACATTTGTAGTGGTCCATCCGGAAATGTTCTGGTTAAAAGAAGAATAGGCAAACGTATATCTCATGTCAGTAATGTTAGTCGTATTCCATGTAGCGAGAGGTTGGTTATAAAGGGCCGCACCGTAGAACATGTACTTGATATCTGTTACGTCGGTCGGTACCCAGGTGCTGATGTTGGAATTGAACAAGTTTGCGTTATAGAACATATAGGCAAACGTCGTAACATTGGAAACATTCCAGGACCCTATGCTTCCGGTAAAAGCATCGGCTTCATAAAACATTCCCGACATATCTGTGACGTTGATAGTGTTCCAATTTGAAATACTACCGTTGAATATTTTTGCACCATAGAATGTATAGCTCATGTTTGTGACATTTGCGGTATTCCAGATTCCTCCACTTCGGGTCAAATTCTTATTAAACTTTTCCGCTAGAGCGAACATGTAAGACATGTTTGTTACATTTGTAGTAACCCAAGTAGATACGTTTCCATTAAACTCGAGAGCACCGTAGAACACGTAGGACATGTTGGTGACAAGGCTCGTATTCCATAGATTCAGGTTTTGATTAAACGCCTGTTTTAATGTGATTTCATGTACTTGAAAGCTTGGGCAAATTGCGGGCTAATCAAGTTTACTTTATTCGGTCTATTCACCTATCTTATTTGTTAAAATGAAACACCTTCTCTTCCTCCTTTTTGTAGTTCTAATATACCCGGAATATGCACACTCACAGGGGGTCTTGTCCAAGCAACTGGAGCGTCTGAATTTCTTTCCTGAAGCTGATGCTTTTTTCACGGCCAGATATTCATACCAGCGCCTCAACATCGAGACACCCCAGCAAACATTAATGACCAAAGAAGTTAATAACTATCTGAATGTTGTTGCACTAACATATGCCCATCGCTTATCTCGGAAAATGTTCATTGGAGTAAACGGTTATTTAGAGGAAGCCTCTGAGAATGGAGTAAAATACGGAGTTCCTTTCAGGAGACGTTTTAATGCTTCGGGGGCCAGGGAACCTGAAATTTTTATGTTATATCGATTACGGTTCCAAAAAGAAAAAAGAGGCATGATTGATTTTTTTCTTTCTCATTCACCAACTTTCGGCAGGAGGCAAGTCGGCGTCAAGGAGGGGAACCGGTATAATGGCATGCCGATTCTTAAAACTGGATTGTCACACGGATTGCATGAGGAAGATTGGGAATTTAAGAGTGCATTAAGCCTGAATTATTTTGCTAAAGGTGAAGAATGGAATGGTTTCACTAATTCGGTTTACGATTTAGGTGCTTATAAGAGCATTAAGTTTCAATTCAGTGCTCAGTACCAGGCAAACGAGTGGCTGCTACCCTTCGGTTCTGTAGGGGTCGTCTACACCGGCCCGGAAATCATCAAGGAAGGCCAGATTTCAAGGGAAATCCAGACTGGAACAGGAAGTGTTTTTGAAGTCGGGCTTAAGCGTCCGCTGGGGGAGCGGAGCCTGGTTGAAGTGAGCTTTTCGCTTGAGCGCTATGAATACTTTGTGAAATCGAATATTGAAAATCTTGATGGCGAGGTCATTGAACAACAGCTTTCCCTGGCCTACAAGACGGCCTTCTAAAAACCAATCTTATAACCCATTCCCATTGAGACATGATCACGTGGATTGACTTCACGGGAATTTGATAAATAGTTCACTATCCAGATATCATTTATCCCCGCTTCAAAGTAGAAGGAGTTTTTTTCTTCTTTTTTAAAAAAAAGATTTGTTCCTAAATTAAACAGGCCCCGGACATTTCCGATGGGATAATATCCTTGCGGAGCATCCCGGAAATTTGTCGATTGATATTGCAGTCCCAGGATATGGAATAGATTAAGTCCGCAATATGCATCAAAGCGACTCCATTCATAAAATCGATACGTTTGTCGAAAAGTGACAGTCTCAATCACTCTTCCACCAGACACTTCAGAAGGAACAATGCCGTATAGTCCACCAAGACTATACCGGGACATTTTTTTTTCCAGGCCCACAGAAATGAGTCCAATCTCTCCCGAAAATTGCAGAAGAGCATTGTCCACATAGGAGATGGCCCATGCTGAAGGAGTGGTAAACATAAATAGGTTAAAAAGTAATTTTTTTATGTGTAAGTCCACCGGAATTCATAATAAGTTCGAAGTATACTCTTTTATTGGGAGAGCCTACGGTAATATGCTTGGCCGAAGAAAAATCTGTTTCCTCAGGATTGTGGTTGTGGCCATTGAAGACATAGTCCACACCATGGACACTCACTAAGTTTTCCCAGCTTTGAACCTGTGCAGGTGAAAATCTGTCCGCATCTCCCAGAGAGACATGTGAAACAAGGATTTTAAAAGGTGCAGCAGATGCCACCAGTGCCGCTGCCACAAAAACCGTGTTAGGGATGACTCCGCCGCTTTCCCAATTATTATTATTGAAAATAATGAACTCGATATCTTTATAAGTTAAATTAAAATCTGTTTTGCCATACATCTTTTCAAATATTTTATCTCCATTGGACAGTAGATCATGGTTTCCAACTACCACGAGATAGGGAAAGTTAAGGTCATTTAAAAGTTCTTTTGTCTTTTGATACTCTTCCAAAAGCCCATGGTTGGTAAGGTCACCTGTAACTATGACAAAACTATATGGACCGTTATTATTTACCGTTTTAACGAGGTCACGCAAATCTTCGTAATAATTGTGGGTATCAGAAAGAAAGGCAATCTTAAAATCAGGCCCCGTTAAGGCCTGGTCACGGAGAATGGTACTTAAATTTGTTTCGTTCTGAAGCAGTTTTTGTTGGCCCACCTGATAGGGAGAATGAGTAAACTTGCAACTTATGAAAAGTGTTAAGAGGAAAAAAAACTTCATGTTTGATCTATATCTTAGGCAAACAGCAGTATGAAACTAAAGTAATCTTAAGCTACAGCTTAAGAATGGATGAATTTTAAACTGAACTATAACGTGTAGGTGGAAAAGTGGGTAGAATTCTCTCATGAAAGTCCTCTGCCTGATTTTTCTGATTACCATTTGCTCTTGTGCCAAACCCAAAGGGTCAATTTTTCTGGATGAGAGTTTGAAGCAAGAGGAAAATGTTAAATTCTGCTTTACCGGGGATATGGGAATGGATACCCCTCATCAACAGGCAATTGCAGATGCCTTAAAAAGAGAAAAATGTCATCGACTCTTTTTCCTGGGTGATCTGGTGTATCCAAAGGGAATTGATTCAGTTGAGGATGAAGAATTAACCACAAAGTTTCTTTCGTACTATGAGCCACTGTTCGAAGACAATCCGAATTTATTTATAAATCTGGTTCTGGGAAACCACGATCATAAAGGAAAGCCGGAAGCCTGGAAAGATATCTCAAAAAAGAATGATCATTTCTTTTTTCCGGATTATTACTACATGGTTGATTATGGTGGAATATGTTTTGTTGCCCTTGACTCAAGTTTTTATTATTACCTGAATGATGTTTTTGAAACCTCTGCTCAAACATCCTGGCTTCAGGGTCTCAGGGCCCGACTTAAGAAGTGTGACGTTAAGGTGGCCATGACCCATCATCCATTTAAAAGTACAGGGCATGATCCAAACGACGACTGGGAAGGGGCCGAGGGGGCCCTGAAGGTATTCCTGGATTCTTATGTAATAGGCACCTTTGATATTCATTTTGCCGGCCATGTTCATGCCGTATTTGATGATGGAAAGGACGAAGGCACACGAATGCTCACCAGCGGCGCGGGCGGACAAGTCAGGGGAGATAATAAACCAGGTTATATTGTCCTTAACTGGCAACCTTCAAATCCTAAGCGCGTTGGCTATGTAATCAAGTACATTGATGTAGTCCCCACTATTGTTGATGAGTCAATTGAACGACAGGAAGATCATTTGGAGCCGGAGCACATCATTAATAAGTATGTAGTTGAAAGCGGAATTTTCAACAACATCTGGAAGATTATCAAGTCTGTATTCTATTAATTACAATGTGTTAATTCATGAACTTTAGGTATTTGGTCAGGTATCCGATACGCATGACATGAAAACATACAATAAAGCCTGGATGGTCCTCCTTCTTTTGCAAGGTTGCGCCACCTTCACTTCTCCCTGGAGTCCTCAAAAAAACTCCGCTACCAAACAGTCTCATCAGGAAGTCATGAAGGAGCTGGATAGTAACTTCCATCGTGAACCTGCTTCGGCCTTAAATGAGCTTAACGTAGACTTCACTGACCTCCGGAAAGTTAGCCCGGGTAAATTTGAAGTTTATCTTTTTCCAAAGGTCTCTTCACAGACCAGCAAGGAATCACTTCATAAAGATATTTACCTTGGACCTCCAAAAGTCTTCGAGGTTTCGATACAAGTTGTTGGTCATTGTCGGCAGTTTATTTCTGAAGGACTCTTTTCGAAATATAAGCCGTCGGAGGCTTTTCCAAAAGAACTTGGAAGCGACTCCCAGCGGTTCTGCGCCATTATGGAAATATCAGATAAACGTCTCTCTAATATAGATAAGGCACTTCTCAAGCAGGATGACCAGCTCTCGGTACGTCTCTTCATTGATGATAGTTACCGCATTCATGCTGTCGATCATATCTTGTTTGAAACCCGCAACAAGAACAGGCTGGTCCGTCGTGTGTCTGAGCAAGAGACATTTACTTCAGGATTGTCTTTTTTCCCTATGGATTTACCGACAAGTGCCTCCGTATCCAGAAAAACAGAACTCGAGAGTCACTTTTCCAAAAAACTTGATCCTATTGCAAAACACCAGATTCAGAAGAGATACTCAAGCAGTTTTTCAGCTCCCCGTTGTGAAGGGGTGGTCTTTACTTCCAAAGATCCCCTTGGTGGAAATAGTGAAGTAGGGTGGTGTCGTGGAATACCATGGCCCAGCTATTCGGAGAATCGTCGTTTCTTCTCCGTCACTCAACCTTTGAGGGTGAGGTAATTATGAAAAATCTATTTGCAGTTATTCTCCTTACCTTAAGTGGAGCAAGTTTTGCCCAGGACACAGGGCAGTTTGAAATAACCAAGACTAACTTCAAGGACCTTTATAATACTTATCGATTTGCTGCACCCAAGGCCGTTCCCTGGGCAGGAAACTTCTTTCCTTATGCCGATCGCGGGACAGCAGTAAAGCTTGACCCTGCTGGAGACAAAAAATCTGGTGGCAGATCACCAATGGAATCCTATGCCTTGATTTCCGGAGGAAGTACTGAAGCCGAAGATTGGGAAAAAGAAACCCATGGTTGTGACGGTTATGATGCCGCTACAAAAAAGGCCTGCAAGGCCTGGTGGGGACATTGTAATGGCTGGGCCGCTGCGGGTATTAAAGAAAAAGAACCCCGTGCCTCCAGGATGATTCGTGGTCATGAATTTTCAGTTGCAGACCAGAAGGGAATTCTTTCTGAGCTTTGGCTTTCTTCATATAGTATTAATGCCGGAATTACTGACAAAGATGTGAAGACCGGGCCATGGGTGCATGAGCATGATAAACCGACTGAATCTTATAATAGCTTCTGGGACGTCTCTCCTCGTTCATTCTTCCTTATCTTTACCAATTATGTGGGGGCCTTAAAAACCGGTATCGTCATTGACAGATTTACTGGTGATGAAGTCTGGAACCAACCAATTGTTGGTTATCGACTCCTGCCTATCAGGCAGGGTGACATTGATGAAGTTCGTGACGGTAACAGGAAGTATTGGAGTGTGAAAGTAAGAATCAAGATTTACTGGGCCAACGATGTTGATATCAGGCATGGCCATATCAGCAAGGGTTTTGACATAGCTAAGATGAAAGACAGTGAAGACCTGGATTCTTTGTCGGCCGATTATGATGGTCGATACCTGGCCTTCAGGTTGAACTTTGATTCAAAAGTTACAGTCTCAAGCGATGGGAAAAAAGTCCTGACAGCTGGCAAGATGGTAGGCGATGGAATTTGGGAGCACCAGGAAAATTCGCGAGACCTCTCTTACGATGACCTTAACCATACTCATCCGGATTTTATCTGGCTACCAACGCAATCATTTCAGGATGTAAATGGTTATGGAAATCCACATATCAATCCTGCTGTTGTCCAGAAAATGATTGATGGAAAAGAGTCGGCTCCTGCGAAAGAGCCGGTACAACTCAGGCTTTCATTTGCTCCCCGATACTTTGAAGGTGCAGCCACCACACCTGAGTCGGCCAAGAAAATTGTCCAGTCTGTGATCAGGCGTGATGGAATAAAGCATTCGATCTACTTAAAGGATATTGAGATATCCCGCAATAAGGTTGTCGTAGTCGTGCGCTTTCCACTGGGCGTAGATTCTGGCTCACTGGTTAAGCTTTTTAATGCTGCCGGAATGCCTTTAAAACTGGAGTAACATGAAAAATTTATTTTTATTCGCATTTCTTATAAGTCCAATAGCACAGGCAGGAGAAGAAATTATCAGGCCAGGGGTCTGGACTTCGGAAGTACAATTAAGCAAGAATGATGGCCCTCCAGAGGATCCTTTTGCCAAAATAAATAATGAACTTCTTCAAATGCCTCCTGAAATTAAAAAAAAAGTTTCTTGATTCATTGGAAAACAAAATAAGCTTTGAAGGAAAAGGCGCTTCGGAATGCTTTTCATTATCCATGGCCACGAACCTCAAACACCTGGTAGAACACGACAAGGAAGGGTGTGAAGCGACAATTACATCGTCCACTCCCAAATTAGTATCCAGTACGATTAGTTGTAAGGATGGAACCACTGGCGACATTACAATAAAAATTAAAAGTCCCAGCCTTCTTGAGGGGATTGAGAATTACAATTCCCCAAAAGAAGGGAAGAAAAGATTAACCTTTGTTTCCAAATTCAAAAGAAAAGATTGTGGTAACCTGAAGCCAAAGAAAAGCTAGTTCAGGGTATTAGAATCAGCATCATCACTTGTCTGACTACCAGGTGACATCCGGGCCTCAACAGACTTGATTGCCGCCAGGCAAACTGAAAGTGGTGCACTTTCACTGATAGCTGCACCAGCATTCTGGAAATTTCCTTCACCTAAATATCTGATGAAATCTGCAGGACTCTGGAAGCCGTCATTGCCACCACAAAGAGCGAACCACTGTCCACCGGCGATCGGAATAAGCGAAATATTGAGTTTCTCGGCTACTTCAAAAGCTGCACCCATGGATTTAGAATATTCGCGGAGGGGACGCTCACCTGCCTCAGTTACTTCAGTCGGAAGTTTGCGCTTAATAACCACGTCATGGTTAAAGATATGCTTGGCGATTAAAGTATCGATTTCGCGACCGGGTCTCATAAGGCAATCCTTGTTTGAATATCTGTCCTTTCTACCAATAATCTTGCGAAATTTTGAGCACCTTGTGAAAAAAAGACAGTATCTTTAGATTTACTAAAGGAAACATGTAATTATAGGTCCCTATGAGTAATATAAAGGGTGCGATTTTCGATATGGACGGGGTAGTGGTGGACAATCATCGCTATCATTTTGCTGCCTGGATGTCTTTTTCTGAACGCCATAAATTCAAGCTTAATGCAGATATTTATCGCGAACAATTCAATGGCAAGACCAATTCAGACCTGTTCCGGCTTATTTTTGGAGAAATTTCAGATGAACAGGTAAGAAAATATGCCGAAGAAAAAGAAGGCTTTTATCGTTCTCTTTATCGGGAGCATATGAAGGCCCACACAGGTCTCATTGAGTTCCTGGATTACCTGGAAAAAAACAAGATTAAAATTGCCCTGGGTACTTCAGCACCTGTTGAAAATGTGGATTTCACCCTTGATACGTTGAATCTCAGGAAATACTTCCCGGTGATTGTAGATGGATCCCAGGTTGATAAAGGCAAGCCTGACCCTCAGGTCTATTTGCTTTGTGCCTATAAATTGGGACTTGAGCCAAAAGAATGTGTGGTATTTGAAGATTCCATGGCAGGCCTTGAATCAGGTGCGAGAGCAGGATGCACTATTGTTGGTATTGCCACATCTCACAAAGCATTTGAACTTATTCCGCAGACAGATAAGATTATCCATGACTTTACTGAGGCCAGGAAATTTATATAACTGGCTGAAAGTGTCTTCTTACTTTCATATATATTTCTTTAACCGGATATTTTTCCTTACTCTGCTCAAGATGCGCGTAGAGAGTAACCAGATAAATACCAAGATAGAGAAAGTCATTTGAAATATTGACTTGTTTTTGAAGCATGAATTCTGAAGTCTTAAGTATTGAATCCCTGAAGTCATCCAGGTTAAATCCCATTTCACTAGTTAAAGCAGAACCAAACTGACCTTTGAAAAGTTCAGAAAGATGTTTTTTATCTTCAGAACTCCAGGCATCGTCCAGAAGGCTTATTGCCTTCAAGCCTTTTAGATACTTCGGTTCATTTTCTAAATAAAAACCTTCATACACATCCAGCAGTCCGAGCCTGAAGCTCTCTGAAAATTTTATCCACAGTCCAGTTGGATGCCACTCAAGTTCTGACAGTTCGGCATGAAAATGGATGGGCCTTAGGTCAAGGAAAAGTCCTTGCTCAGAAAACAGCTGGGCAAAGTAGAGATGTAAAAGCTTTTCACCATTTTTCTTTGTCACTACATAAGCGGCTTTTTTTAAAGGAGCGTCAGTCAGCTTGATATTGAAAGGGGCCAGGAATGTTTTTTGGTGCTCAAAAATTTTCTCATAGCCCTCTTTTTTCATGAGGCGCTTTGAAATTTTTGGAAGCTCTGAGGCAAGCTCATGCCAATGAACGACCTTAAAAAGCACAGTAGGTACGTGCTTCACTAACTCTTTAAGAACACCGGGCAGCATCTTCAGCAAAATCATTGGCCAATCATACATTAATTTTCATCAAAAACATGCCTTGTTTATGTTACACTCGCTGAAACTTTCCCAAGGAAGATATGAGAAAAGTCCTTATCGCGGGGGCCAGTGGTTTTATTGGGCGCGCGTTAATTGACCATTTATTGATCGCTGAGGATGTTGAAATCGTCGCCCTTTCGAGGGGAATTCGACAATCCAACCATCCCAGAGTTATCTGGAAGCAATGCGACCTATTTTCATTAAAAGACACCTCCATTGCCATGGAAGGGTGTGAGACCGCTTATTATCTGGTCCACTCCATGTTGCCTTCAGCTTCCTTGTCCCAGGGTACTTTTTATGACTTTGACCTGATCATGGCCGATAATTTTATCCGTGCCGCCAGCGACCATAAGCTCAAGCACATAATCTATCTTGGGGGAATGATCCCGGAAGGTGAGGACTTGAGTTGGCACCTGCGAAGTCGCCTGGAAGTTGAAACGACACTCAGGCATACAGATATAAAAACAACGGCCTTAAGAGCAGGGTTAGTAATAGGTCCAGGTGGATCATCATTTACCATCCTTAAGCGATTGGTTGAAAGATTACCTATTATGATTTGTCCTGCCTGGACACGTACGAGGTCTCAACCTGTGGCCTTAGTGGATGCTATAAAAGTTCTTCATCGCAGTCTCAATGATGAAAATATCAAGGGTGGCATTTTTGATATCGGGGGACCAGAGGTTATAACCTATCAGGGACTCATAGCTAAAACTTCTGAGAAAATCCGGAAAACCAGTAAGCTCCTGACCTTGAATATAATTCCCCTTCGTTTGTCGCGACTGTGGGTAACAACGATAACTGGAGTTCCTAAGAACCTGGTCTATCCTTTGGTCCTGAGTTTACGTCACGAGATGCTGGTTCAACCGGACCAGGTATGGCCTTATCCTTCGGACTTACAGACAACAGTGGATGAAGCCTTAGATAGTGCCATGGTAGTTC
The DNA here is from genome assembly GCA_035575985.1 of Bacteriovoracaceae bacterium. Classification (GTDB taxonomy): domain Bacteria; phylum Bdellovibrionota; class Bacteriovoracia; order Bacteriovoracales; family Bacteriovoracaceae; genus Peredibacter. The sequence goes on from DATLXC010000042.1 coordinate 127,737, forward strand.
AGGAGAAAAGCAGCGGACCTTTCAAGGGACATATACCGGAAAAAAGAGATGTTCGTTCCATTCAACGGCTGGTTCTTCCGCTGGGCGCAAATGCCGAATGGGTAGCTGCAGAATATTTCAGGTGGCTTCCAACATTCTTTTCCACTTTAGTCAGGGTTATGCTGGAAGGCGATCGATGTACTTTTTATTTAATACATCCCTGGATTCAAATTCTTATACTTGAAAAGAGCCATGAAAGAAGTTCACCTGATAGGCAGCTTCTTTATGTTGTTGGTGGTAAACTTTCGGCAAAACAAGGGAGAGGTCGTCTGGAATTCCGGGAAGTACTTGATCGGGATTATATCATGGCGGCCCTTCATGAATTTAGGCCTGCACTACCGTGGTATATATACCGCTATACTCAGGCCATCGTTCATCTGATTGTCATGAAAGCTTTCGGTGAACATTTAAAATGGCATATCATTGCCGGTAAAGAGGTTAAATTATGAAAGTTCTGGTTACTGGCGCCAATGGGTTTGTTGGTGCTGCTCTCATCCCGAAACTAATAGAGGCCGGGCATAAGGTTACTGCTCTGGTGCGCTCACTGGATAAGAAACCAAAAAAGTCTCATGATGGTGTGAAGTGGATTGAAGGTGACTTGCTTCAGCCGGAAACACTTCCGAAAATTGGACAAATAGATAAGGCTTTTTACCTTGTGCATGGACTGAAAGGCCAGGCCAGCATTTTTGAGTACCTCGAATCAATGGCCGCTGTTAATTTTCTTAATTGGGTTCGAGCGTCCAGTCCTGATATCGTTTACCTCGGAGGTCTCGCCCCTAAGGAAGAAATTCTTTCTCCTCATTTGAGAAGCAGGGTACTAACAGGCGCAATTCTAGGAGCATCGGGACTGACTACAATAGAATTCAGGGCCAGTATAATTCTGGGCGCAGGTTCGCTTTCTTTTGAGATGATCAAGGCACTTGCTGAAAGGCTTCCTTTCCGTCCCGATTTTAGTGTACTGGACAGGCCATGCCAGCCTCTTGCCTTGAATGATCTCCTGACATACCTCGAAGCCGCCCTTGATATTGAAAAAAATGGCCATCGCATTGTGGAGATAGGCGGGCCGGATGTTGCTTCTTATGGAGAGCTCATTGATCTTTATTCAGAGTTGGCAGGGCTTAAGCGCAAGAAAATTAAACTGCCAGAGGTAGAATCCAAGGTTTTATTAAAGGCATTGGATTATTCAATTCCCGAGCATGCAGACATCGGAAAAAAACTGGCCGAAAGCCTTGAGCATACCACTGTGGTCACTGACACCTCGGCAAAAAGATTATTCCCTGATATCAAGCCGGTTGAGTTAAGGGTTGCCATGGATGTGGCCCGTTCAACTTCCACGACCCATTATGCACCTCTTTGGGAAAGGGATTTTTTAAAGTCCTTGCTCTCAGATAAGATTCTTACACAATCCGGATTACTTTCTCCGGAACTTCTTAAAAACCTGGAACGTGTAGGTAAATTAAAAGATATTCTTTCGAGAAAATCATGAATCAACCCATAGGTATATTTGACTCTGGCCTTGGTGGACTCACAGTCCTGCGTGAGCTTTCAAAAAAGTTTCCTGGTGAATCTTTTTGTTACCTGGGGGATATTGCCCGCCTGCCTTATGGGAATAAGTCTCCGGAAACCATCCGTCGTTATGGACTTCAGATCCTGGATTTTTTAAAACAGCAAAATGTGAAGGCGATGATCATCGCCTGTAATTCTGCTTCCACTGTTTTCCTGGGCGAAGATAGTTATCAGGGGACACCTTTATTAAATGTGATTGGTCCAGGTGCAGAAGCGGCCCTGAAAATTAATAAGGACGGGAAGATTGCGGTTCTTGGGACTGCGGCCACAATCAGGTCACATGCATACCGGGATACTATCCAGCAACTTGTCCCAGGCACTCATGTAGTTGAGCAAGCGTGCCCGCTTTTAGTGCCCTTGGTTGAGGAAGGTTTTATCCAGGATTCAATAACTGAGCTGATTTTGCAGCGTTATCTCGCACAGATTATGCAGGAAAAAATAAAGACTATAATCCTCGGTTGTACCCATTACCCTGTCCTCAAAGAAGATTTCAGGAAAGTATTAGGCGAGGATGTTACCCTTGTTGAATCAGGCCAGGTCCTTTCAGAGCGTCTAAGCTGTATGTTTAAGGCAGGAGTTCTTGAGCAATCCACTTCTGAAGAGCGTAAAATTCAGGTCTGTATTACAGATTTAACTGATCATTTTGAGCGTCTGGCCCTCCAGCTTATGCACCCGGAAGTTTTTTCACTTGAGAAAGTCGTTCTTTAGCTCCACCGCGATTCTCCGATAAGTCTTTCAGACACTGTCAGGGAGAGATCATGTCGGACGATAAAAAGAATGTTGTAGATTTTAACCAGAAGAGAAAAGAATCCATTGAGCAAAAGCGCCGCACTTTTGAAAGAGTTGTCTTTCAGGAGTTTCTTGGTGTTTATTCAGTAGTGGATGATCAGGGAACAGGCTTTCCAGTTAAGCTTGTTGATATTTCTGGCGATGGCTGCCAGTTCCAATTGCCTTTCAGCCTTAAGGCCAAAAATCAATTTAAGTCCGGCACCGAAGTAACCTTAAAACTTTATTTCACTAAAGGGTCATACCTTCCATGTGTGGTTACTGTTCGACACGCTTCTGAATATGTTGATCAGCAGGGTGATGCCTGGTTACGTTTGGGTGGAGATTTCGATACATCTCTTCCGACTTTCAAGGCACTAGCAAGCTTCATCAACTTTATTTACGAATATGCTGAATTCTCGTGCCTGGATAAGGGCGAGAGCAAGGTGTATTTCCTTTAAAATCTTCGTCAAACATTAAGTTTTTTGTTACCATCAGGCCTCCAATTGGAGGCCTTTTTAATTATGAAACTCGCTTTGTTCGGTTCCTCAGCCATTGCGTTAGAAACTGCCTTGCGCTTTCATGCCCATGAAGCTGCACTTACGTGGTTTAATGCAGAAGAAGGTGATCTTGAAAGCTTGTTTGCATCTTGCGACACAAGTTGGGAAGAATGTACTTCTGACCTGGGTTGGAAGTGCCTGAAGGAGTCAGGGGGGCAGCCTTTTGAAAAGGTTCCGTTTTCCTGGAAAAAATGGCGAACTTATTATTACCTGCCTTTGGTTGAATTTTTAAGGGCCAGTCAGCAACAAGTAAAAACGTATAAAGTGCTTTCAGTCACCAAGCGATTCCTGGCACCCGAGGAAGAAATTGAAGGGCGAAGCCGCTTTCTTGATTTATTCCGCATAATTTATCAGCTAAATCCGGAAGAATTTATCAATCAGCAAAAAGAAGTTGATCCGGAAACTTTCAAGCGCCTATCAGATGAGTTTATACAATCTTTGCAATCAAGCCTTGAAATGTATGAGGACTTCGATTTAGTCGTTGATCTCAGGCACGCTGCGGAATCAGCATCGATAGCCATTTCAGGAAGGGCCTTGGGTGAGGGCAGGATTGGTTCAGGCTATGTGAGCTATGGATGTGGTGCACTTTCATATGAAACGAAACCTGAGACTCGAGAGCTTCTTCTGGCGGGGTCAGGGGATCTTGCTGCTGAAGTATTGCTTCGACTTGAGTCATGGCTCCTGGATCCCAGGACCCGTCTTTTTCTGGTTTCCAATGAGCCAGATCCCTTTGCTCATTTTCTTACTAAGGCAAAACCCGAAGTTGCAAATAAACTCCAGGCCCTATTCAAGCGGATGGATGACGATTTTCACCTTGAAGTGAATGTCTTCCACCAAAAGCTTCGTGAGTGGCAGGAGCTGGATGACTTTGTGCAGGTTAAAATGCCCAAGCCTGCCGAACCAATTCCCAGATTGGTTTTTTTCTCAGGTCACAATGTAACTGCTATAGATCAATTGATCGATCGCAAGAGACTTTTTGTCACTCTGGAAAAACCCGAGTGGAGAGAGGGACTAAAGCAGCCTGAAAATAATTATCTCGACCTTAAAACTGTTGGCGTTGATGAGGTACTCGTTGCGGGCCAACTTAAAAAAACCATGATTAATGAATTTCTGAGACCTGATGAGGTTGGCTTTTTTGGCCACGAGCCCGTCAGACCCGCCTTTAAAAATGGATGGAAAGAGGATTTAAATGCACTCAATAGCATTGAAAAGAAAATTTTTGAATTGTTCAGCCCTGCTGGTAATGCTTCTCCTCCTATGTAGTTGCGGAGGAGGCGAGTTAAGGCAAAAAGTAGATGATTCCTACCACACTTCAGGGGTAGAGCAATTTTTTCTGCCCGAGTTGCCCGCTTGGGCAAACTTTTCGACAGCAGGCCGCTGTTATAAGAGTAGTTCTTTTCAGTACCTGGATTTTCCCAAGCTCAAAACAAGCTATCAGCTAAGCTATCCTCAGATGGTTGAACTGCAGGGCCAGTTTAATGAAAGGCGCGAATCTTATTTCAGTTCAACCGCCCTTCGTTTTCTGAAACCAGTTGAAGAAGCCGCTTTTTTCTCCAATACTCTGGAGCAAGTCAGGGGAGGGGTTAAGCAGTTTAAGTTGCCTAATGCTCCTGAAGTAGAAATTGTCTGGCTGGAAGGTTACCTCCAGATAAACAAGATTGATGAAATCAAAAAGATGATTTCTTCGGGTCGTTTCAATCAACGTTTGCCCGTCATGTTTTCTTCGTGCTTATCCCGACAGCGCCTCAACCAATGGATACAAGAAAATGGTATGGGCGACGCTGGCTTTTACCTCTTGGGGGCCGAATGGTTGAATCCATATAATAGTGCAGGTACCCTGCATTCAGGCCTCAGACTTGAAATCATGAAATTATTAAATCCCGGAACCAAGGCCACATTCCTTGTGCCGGAAAAAACCATAAGCCCACTCGAAATAACTTTATAAATTAAGGAGTCCCCATGTTCGGATCAATGAAACAAGAAAAAGTAGACTACAAAGAAGAAGTAAAAAATCTGACGGCCGTTTTCAAAACCACATTAGGTGAATTTGAAATGGAACTGTTCCATAAAGATTGCCCGGAAACAGTATGGAATTTCGTAAACCTTGCTGAAGGTCGCCAGCCCACTACCAAAGAAGGCCCTTTCTACAATGGAATAATCTTCCACCGTGTAATCAGAGGTTTCATGATTCAAGGTGGAGACCCTGAAGGATCTGGCAGAGGCGGTCCAGGCTACCGCTTTGGCGACGAATTCAAGCCTCACCTCAAACATACTGGCGAAGGCATCCTCTCAATGGCAAACGCCGGCCCCGGAACAAATGGTTCTCAGTTCTTCATCACTCTTGGAGCAACTCCCCATCTGGACGGCCGCCATACAGTTTTCGGAAAAGTAACTAAAGGCATGGATGTAGTTAAGAAAATCGGTGAAGCACCTGTTGGTGCCCAGGATCGCCCGAAAACAGATATCGTCATCAATGAGCTGGTTATCAAGCGTTCTTAATGATCATCTTGATGAAGTGAATTGCGAGAGGCTTCGCCGGCGGGATTATTACTTCATCCAGATGAAGTGAATTGTGCAAGGCTTCGTCGGCGCCGAAGTTACTTCCGCCGGCGGATGTGATTTGCACAAGATTCGCCGGCGGGATTATTACTTCATCTGGATGAAGTGAATTGTGCAAGGCTTCGTCGGCGCAGAAGTTACTTCCGCCGGTGGATGTGATTAGCACAAGCTTCGCCTGCGAGATAGGTACTTCATCTGGATGAAGTGAATTGTGCAAGGCTTCGTCGTCGCAGAAGTTACTTGCGCCGGCGGAAGTGATTTGCACAAGCTTCGCCTGCGAGATTAGCAAAGTTATTTCATCTGTGATGTAGCGAATAGCTTCGCAGGCGAAAGTAGATGTATCAGCGCTTGATGGAATATCTGACGGCGTTTTTATCTGCCCCAGGAAAATCATTTTCAATATAAGAAGTTTCAAAAGAAAGTCCGATCTTTTCCATGACCCTGTGGGATTTCGCATTTTTTTCCATGGTTGTGGCAAAGATGGTTTCCACACCGAGTTCGTTAAAACCTTTTTTGATTAAGGCCTTTGATACTTCAGGAGCATAACCCATGCCCCAGAATTTTTTCTTTAGGCGGTACCAATTTCAATTGTCTTGATATCATCAGGAAATTTTATGCATGGCCGAAACAAAAACCACCCGATGAAAGATCCGGAAGATTTTTCAATCGCAATCCAGACACCGAATTGATTGTTATGTTTCTGAGCAAGATCCTTGATGCGAATAATGGCAGCATTGGTCTCTGCAAGTGTGCTTGGTTTTCCATTTGTAAGGCATGTCATGACATCGGGGTCGCTATCGAGTTCGAGAAGGAGAGTGGCGTCAGCGGAAGTTATATCCCTCAGAACAATCCGCTCAGTCTCCAGATAGCTCACGAAATCTGGCCAGCGATCAACCTGTTAACCATGAGCTGGATAGTTTCATTACCCTGGAAGCGATTAACACCCAAAGTAAATTGAACGGTGAGGCCGGCCTTTGCTTGTTGCTGGAAGAGTTCATCGGGAGAAGCTTCATTCCATTTTCCGATGTAATTGAAACTTACTCCCTGGAGCATGGACTTAGTGGTTTTATTCCCGGCAAAGCTCCAGCGGACATGGGCGTCTTTCATAATACGATAAGATTGGATCAGGGCATTCTTCATACGGAAAACTGGTTTTTCGTGGCCTGGGCCGAAAGGCTCGAGCTTTTCAAGATCTTTCAAAAGACCAGTATTGATTTCATCGATACTTAATTCTATGTCAAAGCTTGAAGTCTTAGTTCTTAGTGGCAAAGGGATCTCTGCCAGGAGTGCGTTCATTCGGATTTTAAATTCGGCGAAATTTTCTTTCTTAAGTGAAAGGCCTGCGGCGGCCTTATGCCCACCAAATTTAATAAAGAGGTCCTGGCATTTCTCAAGCAGCTCAAAAATATTCAGGTCTCCGGCACTCCTGCATGATCCTTTGATGACTCCATCTTCCTCTGCATTGGTGAAGACAAAGGCAGGGACTTCGAAAGTTTCAACCAGTTTGCTGGCAACTATTCCGATGACACCTTCATGCCATTCAGGGCGGTAAAGAATGCAGGCGAGTATTTCACTGGAGCCAAGACTCTTTATCACATCTTTTTTTGCTTCTTCAAAAACTTCGGCCTGGATAAGCCTGCGGTCTCGGTTGGCGACTTCGAGGTGAGTGTAATGTTCGCGGGTCTCGGCAATATCCTTGGAGATTAATAATCTCAGGGCGCGATCCGGATGATCAAGTCGACCTTTTGAATTAATATGTGGGCCTACATGGAATGAAATTCTCTCTGAAGGAATGGAAGTGGCCTTCATTTCCTCGGCGGCAAAGAAAGCACGTATACCAGGATATTGAGTTGTAGGGATTTGCTTAAGGCCATGGCGGGTAAGCTTCAGGTTAAGCGGTGTCATACGGGCAAGATCTGAAATTGTTCCGATGGCCACAAATTGAAGGAGCGGATAGAGAGAAGGTATCTCTGTGCCCCGGGCAGCAAGATCATTTTTTATCTGGAGGGCAAGGGCAAAAGCGACACCCACGCCGGCAAGGGCCCTGAGTGGAGAGTCGGCGGGTTCGTCACGTCGACAAGGATTGATAACAGCATAAGCCTTTGGCATTTCAGGAGCTGCATCACGATGGTGGTCAGTGATGATGAGATCGAGCTTGCCGAGTGCATAGTCTGCTGTGGCGGCATTGGATATTCCGCAGTCAACTGTGAGTAGTACTTTTATTTCTTTTTCAACTGCATTATCAATTGATGAAGGATGGACACCATAACCTTCAACAAAACGGCTTGGTTGGAAGACTTCTATTTCAAGGTCAAGCATCTGGAAGAAGTGCCATAACAAGGCACATGAAGTTGTGCCATCAACATCGTAATCACCGTAAACACCGATTCTTTCGCCTTCGCTTATTGCGCGCAGGATTCTTTCTGAGGCTTTTTTGAGGTCGTGCATCTGGCTTAGATCTGGAATGTCTTTTAAGTTCCAGGAAAGCATTTCCTGAACCTGATCCGGTGAGAATCCGCGTTTTTTAAAGAGCCTTACGAGAACGGGATTTAATGCGGTGGAGACAGGAGGTGTTGTTTGCATGCCTTGAAACTAGCATACTTCACCACAGAACAAACAGACCCTTGATTAAATCTTCTTCCTCAATATCTTCTGTTGTAGAAAAATGTTTTTGCCACTTCAAGTCTTTGTCATTGTGGATTTTTTCGAAGTAACGGAGTGGTAAAAAGGACTTGTTGCAGTGCGAGCATCGCTCTAATTCCTGGACAGATTCATTTAATTTCAAGCAGGCGTGACAGGCACGTATTAGTAGTTTCTCTTTACTGATTTTATTTAAAGCATTCATTGTTCCCCCCGCAGTTTGGGTTCCTTCTCTTCTTTTCGGGTAGGGGGATTTTTACTTAAATTTTAAAAAATAACCCGCCGAGTAGGCGGGTTATTTGGTCAGGTTATTACATGAACAAAGACTGAGAACCCATTGGACCCATAGGTGGCTGAGCGTAAGGCATTGGAGCAGGGCCCACCATTGGAGAAGACATATTGAAACCTAGGGCCGGTCCACCGAATTGGCCAGGAGTCATAGGTGTAGAAAGATCATAGTTTTGCGGCTGCATTCCCCAACCATTGTAACCTTGCTGAGGCTGATACTGTGGCATCTGAGAGTATGGTGTAGAAAACTGATCCGGATACATTCCACCAGGTCGTGATGCACCACTTGGTTGGAACACCCAGTTTCCACCATTTGTTGGAGCAAGGTACTGGTAGGCCTGTTGATTCACAGGACCTTGATTCGGCAAATGATGTTGCATCTGAGAGATTTGTAATTGCTGCAACATCAACATGATCATTTGATTCATAGTCATCATCTGTTGCATGATCATTGACTGATCAACAACAAGTTTTTCTGCTGGAGGTGTGAGAACTTTTTCCTTATTTTCAGTACACTCTTTCTTAGCTACTTCTTTTTTTACTTCTTCCGTCTTAGGTTCAATCTTGGCCTCTTCAACAATAACATTCGGAGTCTTATCTTCTGCCTTAGGCAATTCAGGTAACGGCTCTTCTTTTTTTACTTCAGCTACTACTGCTGGCTTCTCTACCTTAGGCAATTCAGGCAATGGCTCTTCTTTTTTTACTTCAGCTACAACTGGCTTCTCAGCTTTGGCCACCAGGTCTTCATTTAGATCCAGGTCTCCCAATAATCCTTCTGTCTGAGACTTGAATTCTGAAATTTTCTTAGCAGATAATTCTTCCTGCTCAGGATTAAATAATTTTTTTTCCTTAAGGAGACTTAAGTCTTCTTCAAGAAGTACAACCTTGGACACAAAGGCTTCAAGTGTTTTGCGCTGAAGAAGAACTTCTTCTTTCTTATCGAGATTCTTCTTAAATGATTCTCTTTCTTTTTTAAGAGTTTCGGTAATGCTAGCTACCTTCACTATAAATTGATCGTAGCTGACATCTTTAGAGGCAACACTCTTATCGACCTTAGAGGTCAATTTGTCGAAGCGTGGAGTCTTACTCTCGACTATAGAAGCTAGGAAGCGTTCAGCATTCTTAGTTTCCATTTGTGCCGGAGAAAGAGACAGAATCGAAAGTAATGGGAAAATTGCCCATGAATTAAGATTTAAGCGTGACATAGATACCCCCTCAAAAAGTGAATGAATTACCATTCGTTCTTACAAGTCTTGTGCCAAGCGCCAAAGCGGTAAAAATCCTTTATTATTCAATATGTTAGAGTTTGGCTCATGCCGAGAAGTCTTGGCTCAACTAAAATTATGGTGACTAATTTATTCACAAGTTTGCCCAAAATTGTATGAAATTTAGACATATTCGTGAGTTTCTTGCCCACACTGGACGCTGGTCCCATAGAGGTTACAATTAAGAGATAACCCCTGAATTCCATAGGATAAATATGCGTAAGCGACGGAGTGCCTCGAGGCAACCAAAGAAAATCAACTTTAACGTGGATCCAACTCATTTTCTTAATCGCGATACTTCATGGCTTCAGTTCAATCGAAGAGTCCTGCATGAGGCGGCCGACAAGCGCAACCCCTTGCTTGAACGTTTGCGCTTCCTGATTATTTTCTCATCTAACTTAGATGAGTTTGTGATGAAGCGGATTGGTTACATGAAACACCAGATGCTTTCAGGGCTTGCCCATAGGTCAGTTGATGGCAAGGCAGTTGATGAACAAATGGAGGCCATCAGAAAACATATAAATGAGGATCTCGAAAAACAACGTGCAATTTATGTCCTACTCGCGGCGGAGCTACAAAGACATGATATCTGGATCTTTGATTTTGATGACCTGAATAAGGATGATCAGGAATTCTCAAATAACTATTTCAAAAGAAAAATCTTTCCAGTCCTTACCCCGCTTTCAGTAGATCCCGGACATCCGTTTCCCTTTATTTCAAATCTTTCATTTTCACTTGGGATGATCCTGAAAAATCCGCAGACAGAAACCGTTCTCTTTTCAAGGGTAAAGATTCCGGAAGTTATTCCGGGGCTTATTCCGCTTCCACGATTAGAAGGCGAAAAGAAATACCGTTTTGTCACAACTGTTACTCTCGTCAGGTCAAACCTTCCCTTGCTTTATCCAGGCATGGAAATACAGCAGACTACTCCATTCCGGGTAACTCGAAATGCAGATGTTGATCACAGAGAAGATGAGGCACAGGATTTATTGATTCTGGTAGAAGAGGGGATTCGTGAGCGCAGGCTTGCAGATTGTGTAAGGCTTGAAGTTCATAAGGACACTGAGCCCAGCATGACAAATTTTCTTAAGGATTCCCTGGAAATAGTGGATGAGGATGTCTATGAGATGGATTTCCCTATCGACTTCGCCATCTTAAAAAGCATTGTGGATCTCGATATGCCTGAGCTTAAGTTCAAACCCTGGTCTCCCGTTATACCGAAGGCTTTTGCAGAAAATAGTAACATTTTCTCCCTCATCAGGCATGGGGATGTGCTGCTTCATCACCCATACGACAGCTTCTCAGGCACAGTTGAGAAATTTATAGCTAATGCTGTGGAGGACCCCCATGTCATGACGATAAAGATGACTCTTTACCGGACAGGGGATAATTCAACTTTCATCAAGAACCTCATTCGTGCTGCTGAGAAAGGTAAGCAGGTGGTTGCATTGGTTGAACTTAAGGCCCGCTTTGATGAGCAAAGAAATATAGTCTGGGCGCAAAAGCTTGAAGATGCAGGCGTACATGTGGTGTACGGAATTTTGGGGCTTAAGACCCATACTAAGACAGCACTTATTATCCGCCAGGAGAGTGATGGCGAGATGTTGAGCTATGCCCACATTGGTACAGGTAATTATCATTCTCAAACATCAAATACATATACTGACCTAGGCCTTCTTACCTGCAGGAAGGAAATCACCGGAGAAGTTATTGAGGTCTTTAACTACCTGACAGGAAGTTCTCTTAAGACCGACTATAAGACAATCCTTGTGGCCCCAATTAACATGAAGTCCACCTTCATGGATAAAATTCACACTGAAATAGCCAATAAGCTGGAAGGCAAGCCGGCCAGGATTATCGCCAAGATGAATTCCATGGAAGATGAGGTCATTTCTGAGGCACTTTATAAAGCGAGTCTCGCAGGTGTAGAAGTAATCATGATTGTCCGTGGTTTTTGCTGCCTTAAGCCGGGAATGAAAGACCTTTCGGAAAATATCCGTGTTATTTCAATTATTGGGCGCTTCCTTGAGCATTCAAGGATATTCTATTTTGCAGATGGATCAGCAAATCCAAGTGAAGGTTCTTATTACACTGGATCTGCGGACTGGATGCACAGGAATCTCCATAACCGGGTAGAGCTTATTACCCCTATCCTGGATGTTAAGCTTAAGGAAAAACTATGGGAGTTCCTGGACATTATGCTGAATGATAACCGCCTCGCATGGGTCCTTAATGAAGATGGCTCTTATTCCCAAAAAGTTCCTGCAGAGGGCGAGGAAGAAAGAGCAACCCATACAATTTTGATGAACAAGACTATACAGCGCGAAAAGGCCAATTCATGAAATTAATTTTTATCCGTCATGGTTTGTCCGAAGGACATTTCTCCCCTGAGGAGGAAGTCGACTTTAACCGGAAACTTACAAAAGAAGGTGAAAAGCAGTTACACAAGACTTTTAAGCAATTTAAGCTTGCCCATAATAAAATAGACGTTATTTTTACTTCGCCACTAGCACGGGCCATCCAGACTGCAGAGATCTTCTGGGAGCACAATTCCAAGGCAGACCTGGAACTTATGGCAGATCTGGATATCCTGGATGATCCGCTTCACCTGGTTGAGTATATATCTTTCCTACCGACGGATGGTTGTTATGTTTTTGTAGGCCATGATCCCCATTTGACTATCGTTATAGCCTCCCTCCTGGCATTACATCCAGAACATGATTTCATGACGATTAAAAAAGGTGGAATCTGTGTACTTGAAGGTGGAATGTGGGAAGGCTTCAAGATGGAACTTCTGATCTCTTATAAGTTCATGAGGACTGTTACCTAATCTTTCAGGATAAATTTCTTTGGAGTCTTTTCAAGCATTGAAAGGATAATTCCTTCCTTGAGCCCAACTTTTGGTAAATGAATCATTACCATTCCCAGTGCCCTCATCAGGTGATGAGTCAGCATAATAGCAGGCAAGATAACATCAGCGCGGTTCTGATCAAGTTCCAGTCTTCTGATTCGATCAACATAAGACATGGAAAGTATGGCCTCTTCCATATGATGAATTTCCGGGAAGAGGGCCAGCTCAGAAGTATCCTTACCCAGGATCTTCTTTCTTATCTTTCCTATTCTTCTTAAGTTTCCCCCGGTCCCTACCATCATCTCCATTCTTTTTGACCCCATGTGCTCTTCAATGAATTTCATCATGCCGGTTATCTGGATCTGGATTTTATTTTCCAGTTCCTGCTGGTCCTTGTATTGAATGAGCCTGACTGTCCCAACGTTAAAACTCTTAACTGCGAGAATGTTGTCATTCTTGACAATAGTGAGCTCTGTGCTTCCACCGCCGATATCCATTAGAAGGGCCGTTTTGTTGCCCATGGAAACCTGGCCCCTGACCGCACCAAAAATAAGTCGGGCCTCTTCGGTTCCCTTAATGGTTTGGATATGAATTCCTGTCGATGCATACACACGATCAATAAGCTCCTGGCCATTCTTTGAGTCCCGCATGGCGGAAGTTGCCCTGGCCTCAACTTCGGTCACATTATATTCTGTGAATGCCTGGAAGAGGCGAACAAAGGCATCCTCAGTAAGGTTCATTTTTTCTGGAGAGATCATGCCAGTTTCAAAGACATCCTCACCCAGTCGCAAGGCTTCCCTGAAGTTCTTGATGACTTCAAGCTCATTATTAGTTTTGCGTACAATGATGGCTCGCAAGGCATTTGAACCAAGATCAATGGCCGCTATGGTCTGCTGATTCTGGGCATTTTTGATAAAACTGGGCATTGTTGAATGATACAAAAAAAAAGGCCCTTTCGGGCCTTTTTCTTATTTAGTCAGTCGCTTTTGTAAATTTTGATTAATCGCTTCGAGAAAGAGTTCAGTAGTTAGGTATTTATCTGCAGATACTTTGTCCCCATGGATACAGGCCGCAAGATCTTTTGTCATTTTTCCTTCTTCCACTGTCTGGATACAAACAGCTTCCAAAGTCTCGCAAAAGTTAATCAGTTCCTTGTTTCCATCAAGCTTCCCGCGATGACCAAGTCCACGGGTCCAGGCAAAAATACTTGCGATTGGATTGGTAGAAGTTGGCTTACCCTGTTGGTGAAGACGGTAGTGACGGGTAACAGTTCCATGAGCAGCTTCAGCTTCAAGTGTCTTTCCATCCGGAGTCAGGAGAACAGAAGTCATAAGTCCCAGAGACCCAAAACCTTGTGCCACTGTATCAGACTGAACGTCACCATCGTAGTTTTTGCATGCCCAGACAAATCCACCAGACCATTTCATACAGGCCGCAACCATGTCATCAATGAGACGGTGTTCGTACACGATGCCCTTGGCCTCAAATTTCTTCTTGTAATCCCTTTCGTAGATTTCATTGAAGATATCCTTGAAGCGACCATCGTATTTTTTAAGGATTGTATTCTTGGTTGAAAGGTAAAGAGGCCATCCTTTCACAAGTGCCATATTGAAACAAGACTGGGCAAAACCCCGGATGGATTCATCAGTGTTATACATACAAAGAGCAACACCATCGCCCTTAAAGTTATAAACTTCCCACTCCTGAGTTTTCCCGTCATCAGCAGTAAAACTCATCTTCAAAGTGCCCTTGCCTTTGATCACAGTGTCAGTTGCGCGGTATTGGTCACCGAAAGCATGACGGCCAATAACAATTGGCTGAGTCCAGCCAGGTACCAGACGCGGAATGTTTTTCATGATGATTGGTTCGCGGAAAACAGTTCCATCAAGGATGTTCCTGATAGTTCCGTTAGGTGATTTCCACATTTGCTTAAGCTTGAATTCTTCCACCCTGTTTTCATCAGGAGTGATAGTGGCGCATTTGATACCAACGTTATATTTCCTGATGGCCTCAGCAGCTTCAACTGTAACCTTGTCATCTGTGGCATCACGATGTTCCATGCCCAGATCAAAATACTTTATATCTACATCAAGGTAGGGAGTGATGAGTTTGGTCTTGATAAATGACCAGATAATACGGGTCATTTCATCACCATCGAGCTCAACAACAGGGTTAGCCACTTTTATTTTTTGCATAGGATCTCCAAGGGGGATTGTCCTCCCATTGTATGAAAAACGACTGAATTGTCGAGATTAAATGCAGCGCGCCCTTAAACCTTAGGCCGGCCGGACAACGTATACATCACAGGGAGCAAAGCGGACCATGTGATCAGTAAAGGAGCTGTGAAAAAGCCCCTCAAATCCGCGCTTGCCGCGGGTTGAGACAACCACCAGTGACGCTCTTAAGCTTCTGATGGTGTTGGTTACCTCTTCAGAAGGATTGAAGTGGCTACCTAGGTGAAAATGGGTCTCACCCTTATAGTCAGCTGGAATAATTTTTTTGGATTCATCGGCCAGAAACTTGTTCAAGGTCGGCCGCATTTCTTTGAAGGTATTTTCATCCGGCATTTCCATCAATCCAAATTCAAGCGGAGTGATATTTTTTTTCACCACATGCACCATGTGAACTGCACCCACATGTGACCAATCAAAGCGCTTACCCCAACTGTACAGGGGCATGAGCAATTCATCCTCAAGTGGAAGTGCCAGAACGATATTTTGTAGTTGCATAAAAATTCCTCCTCAAAAGATGAAGTATCTCATCAATATTAAAGGGAAGAAAGATACACAGCACGGGGCAAAGCACCTCTTTTCAGCACAGGGCAAAAGCATAGCGTAATTCAATCATTCCCGGGACTTTGGCCAAACTTGAGTTGGCCCCTTCTTTGCTAAATCTAATCTGCTACATGACACACGGAGGTTTTATGGCAACACGTAAGATAAAGGATCAGGTACAGACATCTCAAAATGTCAGTGTGATTGATCTCCTCCTTTTCGATCATCGATTTGTGAAGCAATGTATTGAAGTCTTCCAGGACGACACCGCAGAC
This sequence comes from Bacteriovoracaceae bacterium, assembly GCA_035575985.1. Classification (GTDB taxonomy): domain Bacteria; phylum Bdellovibrionota; class Bacteriovoracia; order Bacteriovoracales; family Bacteriovoracaceae; genus Peredibacter. Next base: position 143,319 of record DATLXC010000042.1, read on the forward strand.
AAAATAAAAAAGCTCACCCTTTCAAGGGGGTTCCTGGAAGCGGTCCAGAAACATTCCATCGCAGAAAAGAAAGCTGTTTATTCCAAGCTCACTTCCAATAAAGAACTGCATTTTATTATTCTCGAGGCTGAGATAGAGCACGGGATCGTAGACCAGAAAGTCAAATCCTTGAAAAATAAAGTGGCACGGGTTCGTGTGCTCAAAGATGAGGTCGAAGCTGAACTTAAGGTGCTGGCCGACTTGCTTCAGCATCACCTAAGGGAAGAAGAGAGTGAGATGTTTCCCAAAATGCAGGAAGCAATTGATGAGGCGACCTTGATGGAAATGGGAACAGATTTTATGCAACTTAGAAATATAACACCTCAGGACCTTACTGATTATCCAATGCTGCAGGATGAACTTATCCAATGGAAAGATTCAGTCCAGAAAATATCAAGCCAGTTTCTAAGCAAGATGGATAAGTATGTTGAGAACTTAAAACACTAAGGAGTTCTATGGCAATCAACCAGAAAGTTTGCGTAGCTATAGGAATTGGTTTTATCGTTGTTGGTTTTCTTGGAATCCTGGTACCGGATTTATTGGGAATGCACCTAAGCATGGCCCATAACCTTATTCACATAGTTTCAGGCTCGCTTGCCCTGTGGGTAGGATCTTCTGAAGAACCCCGTAAGGCCGGCGCCTTCAGCGTAATCTTTGGTGCTGTCTATGGTTTCCTGGGGCTCGTTGGATTTGTCATAGGCCAGCCAGGATATCCTGGTGTAGGGCACCTTGGGGCAGACCAAAATCTTATCAGGGTAGTTCCTAATGTGCTTGAGTTTGGATCAAGCGACCACGTGATTCATATTATCATTTCCGGTGCTCTTCTTTTCGCGGCCTTGGTCACAAGCAAGAGCCACACCGATGCAGATCGCTCACTGGTAGATGTCCAGCGTAGAAAAAAAAGATTTGATGGTTCAACTACCACAAGGCCTACTATACCAAATTCGGCCACAGACCTGGCAGATGCAGAACTTGGCCAATCAGATATTAACCGTCCCGCTGATATTAAGCATCGGGAAGACTTTGAAGGAAGAATATGATGAACAGCAAAGATCGCCTGGATTCAATCTGGGAAAATGAAATAATTCCTCATTATAAACCCTTGGCACAAAATAAGTTAACACAGGTTTGTGTTGTTGGGGCCGGGATCGCGGGACTTTCAACTGCCTATCAGCTGGCCAAGCGGGGTCATCAGGTAACTGTGGTTGAAGCTTATACCATTGGCAGTGGCCAGACCGGCCGGACAACGGCCCATCTCTCCACACAACTGGAAGAACAATTCATTCACCTTCTGAAGATGCATGATGAAGAAACCATCAGGCTTTTTCACGATGCCCATCGTAGTGCTATTGAAGAAATAGAACGAATTGTAGACAACGAATCCATACACTGTGATTTTCGTCGTCTTGACGGATATCTTTTCAGGGGAAAAAACTTCAGTGAAAAGGACCTCCTGCATGAACAAGAAGCTGCCCATAAATGCGGTATCCAGCTCGAGTTTGAAGGACGCACACCTCTAATCAGTGATGATATCTCCAGCCTTAAGTTTTCCCGACAAGGCCAGTTTAATCCGAGAAAGTACCTTAAAGGCCTGGTCAGGGTCATGAAAGGAATGGATGTTACTTTTTATGAGGGTACACCCATAAAGAGCATTACGAATCGTGATCCCGAGACCACAGTGCTGGTCACTGAAGATGGCTTTGAAATCATTGCAAAGGCCGTAGTGGTTGCCACTGATACACCTATAAGCAGCCGGATTGCAATTCATACGAAGCAACATGCCTATCGTACATATGCCATGGCCTTCGAAGTGCTTTCACCCAAGGATGAGATCCTGCTTTGGGATACAGAAGAACCATATCATTATATCCGGTTTGCAGATAATACCCTGGTGGTAGGTGGTGAAGATCACCGGACGGGCCAGGATCCGCATCATGATCCCTTTGAAAGTCTTGAACGATGGTCCAGGGAGAATTTCTCTTTTATCGGAGCAGTTAAGGAGAAGTGGTCCGGGCAGGTCTTTGAACCGGCAGACCAGTTACCTTACATAGGGAAAGCTCCCGGCATAGATAATAATATTTTTCTTGTCACTGGTGCTTCAGGACTTGGAATGACAACAGGAACCATTGCTTCGCTTATGCTTCCGGACTTGATTGAAGGGAAAGAGCATCCATGGAAAGCTATCTTTGAACCATCCAGGCTTCCTAAGGGAAGCATGATGGATTATGTCATGGAGAATTTGAATATGGCCTTCCAATACAAGGACTGGGTCACTCCTTCTGAAGTTAAGTCCGTGGAGTTGATCCCTGAAGACTCTGGAAATGTCATCCGCGAAGGCCTCTCTAAAACCTGTGTCTATCATGAAGGACCTGACAACTTTGAAAAAAAATCCGCTGTGTGCAGTCATCTCGGTGGGATCGTTCACTGGAATGACATTGAAAAAACCTGGGACTGCCCTTGTCATGGGTCCCGCTTTAGCACTCATGGCAAGGTCATTGAGGGCCCTGCAATCACCGGACTTGGAGATCGATAATGGGAAGTATCAGACCATCCGAAAAAACAAGAGTCAGGGAAGAATTGCTGGACCGTTTTATGATCGTCCGGAATACTACCGGAAAAATATGCAAGCCACTTTCCCATGAGGATTTTGTCATCTGTTCAACTGAAGACACTAGCCCTCCCAAATGGCACCTGGCCCACACTACCTGGTTCTTTGAAAATTTCATCCTGGTCAGGAACAAGAGAGGATACGAACCTTTCAAGCCTGAATTCCACTTTCTTTTTAATTCATACTATCGTCGCGCCGGAAGTTACCTGCCAAAGGCAAAGCGGGGGATAATATCAAGGCCCACAATTGATGAAGTTTTCCAGTACCGCCAGATAGTGACAGAGGCCGTTTATAATTTCATGAGCAGTATCAATGACACAGAGTTTGAGAAAATCAGCAAGGTCTTTGAAATAGGCATCAATCATGAAGAGCAACATCAGGAACTGCTGTTGATGGATATAAAGCGAAACCTCTTTGAAAATCCAATCAGGCCCCATTATCAAAATAATTCTCCTTTAACGCCGTCTTATATGGGCAGTGAGGCTCAATGGCTGAATGTGGCCTCGGGCCTTGCCCGAATAGGGGTGGAAAAATCGAGTCGGGACTTTTCGTTTGATAATGAAAAGGATGCCCATTCGCATTGGATTGAGAGCTGCATGATTTCATCACATCTCGTCACAAATGATGAATATCTCGCTTTCATAGATGAAGGTGGATATGAAAATCCTCTTTTATGGCTCTCAGATGGATGGGATTTTAAGGAAAAAGAAAAGTGGCAACACCCCTTATACTGGGAAAAAGAAGGGCAGGCGTGGTGGACAATGACTTTATCAGGAATGTCACCCCTGGACCTTGCTGCCCCTGTCAGTCATATCAGTTATTATGAGGCACAGGCCTTTGCTCATTGGAGAGGATGCAGGCTTCCCACTGAATATGAATGGGAAAGTGCTGCCCTCACTGAACATAATTATAGCTTATTCCTGGAAGATGGAGAGCTTGAGCCCCTGCCGCCGGATGATGATCATGATTTTTACTCACAAATGCATGGAACTTTGTGGGAATGGACACAGAGTGCTTACCTGCCATATCCGAGATATGAAAAGTTCCAGCATGGACTTGCGGAATATAATGAAAAGTTTATGTGCAATCAATTTGTCCTCAGGGGCGGAAGCTGTCTGACCCCAAGGAAGCACTATCGTCCTACCTACAGGAACTTTTATTATCCCCATATGCGTTGGCAGTATTCAGGCATACGGCTTGCGAAGGATTTAGCATGACGGAGAATTATGAACTGGTCATCGATGAAAGTATAAACAAAGTCCCTCATATCCTGACAGAAGTATTGGTTGGATTATCCAAGAGACAAAAAACTATTCCTCCCAAGTTTTTATATGACAAGCGTGGCTCAGAAATATTTGAACAGATTTGCGAACTGGAGGATTATTATCCAACCCGCTCTGAAAATTTGATTTTATCTGCTCACAGTAAGCAAATGGCTTCCCTGATTGGAAAAAATGCATTGGTAATTGAGCCCGGGAGCGGGAGTGGTGAAAAGGTCAGGCCTCTCCTTAAGTGCCTGAAGAACCCTGCTGGCTATGTACCAATAGAAATATCCAGGGAAATACTTCTCAGGATGACCGATGAATTAAACTTGGAATTCCCCAGGCTCAAGGTGCATCCTGTCCTGGGTGATTTTACTGATACAACTGAAATTCCTGCCTCAGTTGATTCCGAAACTGCCCGGAAAATTATATTCTTTCCTGGTTCCACTATTGGAAACTTCAATCCCCAGGAAGCAGTGGATTTTTTAAAACGGTATGCGAAAATCATAGGGACAGATGGGGCCCTCATCATAGGTGCCGACGTAAAGAAGGATCACGACCTCCTCGTTCGGGCCTATAATGATTCCGAAGGAGTTACGGCCGCATTCAATCTTAATCTTCTCGAACGCCTTAATCGCGAAACAGATGCATCTTTTGAGCCGGATAACTTTTATCATCATGCTCTTTATAATGAAGAGCTGGGAAGAGTTGAAATGCACCTGGTGAGCAAGGTCTCCCAGATGGTCCAGGTGAATCAGACAGTTTTCAGGTTTAACGAAGGTGAGACCATACACACAGAAAATTCCTACAAGTACAGTCAGGAGGAGTTTGCTGACTTATGCTCCAAGGCCAGATTAGTTGTCAGGAAATCCTGGCAGGATCCGGAGAAACTTTTTTGTGTCTACTATATAGAGAAGGAAAAAAATGCATAACAATAGCGCCATGGAAGGCCTTCATACCATAGAGATAGTCATCATCACGGAAGATTGATCCCCTGTGGGAAGAGGGACCTTATAGGTCCCTCTTTTATTTTGGAGACTATGCAAATTACCGGCATTCAATTTTTAAAACGTCTTAAAATAAATGCAATCGTCATTTATCCCTTCATTATTTACTCCGATAAAAAGATTGATCCGATCATTGCTAATCATGAAAGAATCCATTGGGATCAAATCAAGAGAGATGGGGTCATAAAATTTTACGCACTATACCTTCAGGAATACTACAGATTGCGACGAAAAGGGTTAACTCATCATGCGGCCTACAGGGGCATTAGTTACGAGAAAGAAGCCTATCTCCATGAAGAGGATTTCTCTTACCAGATTAACAGAACGCATAAGTCTGTCTTAACCTAGGCTCAAGTTGACGAAAACCGTATCCCGTTACTAAATATCTTGTCGTCAGAATTTCAACCTTGGAGGTTGGCCATGACCATGATTGATATAGGACAAGGATTTACATTTCCTGAGAAATTCTGGTCAAGCGAGTACCAGGAACTTTTTCCTCCTGCTTTGCTGACATTGCTCTCAAAGCTTCATCATGAGCTTGGCCCTCGAAGAGAAGCCTTGCTTAGTCGTCGAAAAGAAAGACAGAAAGAATATGATCAAGGAAAGCTTCCGGAATTCCTTTCAAGGGACTCTGAGGCCGTATCAGGAAATTGGAAAGTAGCACCCATTCCGCCGGAGTTGGGTTGCAGGAGAGTAGAAATCACAGGCCCCGTAAATTCTGCCAAGATGGTCATCAACATGCTGAGCAGGAATGAATCAGGGACCCGTGCAGACATGGCCATGCTTGATTTTGAAGACTCAATGAAGCCGACCTTCTCAAACATCCTGAGCGGATATAAAAATGTCATCGCTGCCGTCGGTGGAAATCTTTCGTATTTTGCTCCCGGAGGAAAGTTATATCAACTTGATCCAAGTGACATGGCCTATGTGATGGTCAGGGCCCGCGGTCTTCATTTGGATGAGTCAAATATAAAAGTTAACGGTGAACCTCTGGCCGGAGGACTCCTGGATCTGGCAGTTTGCTTTTTCCATACGGCCAGGATCTACCTGGAACAAGGAAAGACACCTAAATATTATATTCCTAAATGTGAGCACCACCTGGAAGCCAGATGGTGGAATGATGTCTTTACAACACTAGAGAAAGACCAGGAACTTCAGGTAGGGACTTTGCGTGCCACTTTCCTGATTGAGACACTGCCTGCAACTTTCCAGGTAGAAGAAATTCTCTATGAAATCAGGCATCACGCTGTCGGGCTCAACGTTGGCAGGTGGGACAAGATTTTCAGCGACATCAAAGTCTTGAGAAATCATCCGGACAGGGTGATTGGCGATAGGGCCACCATAAATATGACAAGACCATGGATGGAAAACTACGCCAAGCGGGTGATTAGGATTTGTCACAATCGTGGAGCTTTCGCCATGGGAGGAATGTCCGCATTCACACCAGGCAAGACAGAAGAGCTCCGTGAAGAACAAACAAGAAAAGTACTTGAAGATAAGCGCCGTGAAGCTGAGTGGGGACATGATGGATGTTGGGTTTCACATCCTTATTTCATTACTCATGCCATGATGGCGTTTGAAAATGAGAACCAGCTCAACAAAAAACTTACCGATTTTAATAAGTATGCAGATATCCTTCCTCAGGGCACAGGACCTCATACGCTGGCCGGTCTTCGTACCAACATAAGGGTTGGTATTGCTTATATGCATGGCTGGAACAAAGATATTGGTTGTGTCGCCTTTGATAACCTGATGGAGGATCTGGCAACACTTGAAATTTCCCGTGCACAGACCTGGCAATGGCTGCATCACAAGATTAAGCTCGATGAAGGGCCCATAGTTGACAGGACTTTAGTCCGCACAATCTTTGATGAAGAGTGCGAACGAATAATTGCCGAACTCGGCGAGGAAGAAAGGGAAGCCTTGGAAGATGCCAGGGAAGAGTCCAGAGAAATATTTATGAGTGAAGAATTACCTGAATTCTTAAGCCTGGCATCTGAGCCGGTTTAAGCACAACATTGCAAAAGGATTTACCATGGAAAATCACGTTAAAGCTGGAAGAGATCTTAAAAACACATGGGATACAGATCAACGTTGGGCAGGCATTACCCGCGAGTATTCACCTGATGAGGTTCTCAAGCTGCGGGGTTCATTTAAGATAGAGCATTCTCTTGCTGACATGGGTGCCAGGAGACTTTGGGAATTGCTCCACAAGGAAGATTATGTAAATGCCTTAGGTGCCCTTACAGGTAACCAGGCCGTGCAACAAGTAAGAGCAGGTCTTGAAGCTATTTATCTGTCAGGCTGGCAGGTTGCTGCGGATGCAAACCTTTCAGGTCATATGTATCCAGACCAGAGTCTTTACCCTTCGAACAGCGTGCCTGAAGTTGTGAAAAGAGTTAACCGCGCGCTTCAGCGTGCTGACCAGATAGAATTTTCTGAAGGCAAGACTGAAAGGCACTGGATGGCCCCGATTGTTGCTGATGCAGAAGCAGGATTCGGTGGTCCCTTGAATGCATTTGAACTCATGAAATCCATGATTGAAGCAGGAGCGGCCGGTGTTCATTTTGAAGACCAGCTGGCCTCAGAAAAAAAATGCGGACATTTAGGAGGCAAGGTTCTTGTTCCAACCTCTCAGTTTATCCGGACGTTAACGGCGGCCCGTTTGGCGGCGGACGTTCTTGATGTTCCTACCTTGCTGGTGGCGCGTACTGATGCCCATGCGGCCCAGTTGCTTACCAGTGATGTGGATGAAAGAGACCGCAGCTTTATTACAGGCGACCGGACCTCTGAGGGCTTTTATAAAATCAGGCCGGGAATAGATACAGCTATAGCCCGTGGACTTTCCTATGCACCTTATGCCGACCTTGTATGGTGTGAAACTTCCAGGCCGGATATGGAAGAGGCAAAGCGTTTTGCAGAGGCCATCAGGAAGAAGTTCCCTAACAAGCTTCTCGCCTATAATTGCTCTCCCTCTTTTAACTGGAAACAACACCTGAGTGATACCCAGATTGCCTCGTTTCAACGTGAACTGGGTGCCATGGGATATAAGTTCCAGTTCGTTACCCTGGCCGGTTTTCATGCCTTAAATCACAGCATGTTTACCCTGGCGATGGATTACAAAGAGCGGGGAATGTCTGCTTATTCAGAACTTCAGCAGCGTGAATTTGCTTCAGAGAAGAACGGATATACGGCCACTAAGCACCAGCGAGAAGTAGGTACCGGTTATTTTGACCTTGTAAGTACTATTGTTTCAGGTGGAAGCTCTTCAACTCTGGCCTATAAGGGCTCAACAGAGAGTGAGCAATTTTTCCACCACTAAAGAGATTGAAGATAACGGATTGTACTTGTCGCCTTGGATAGGTCGTTTTTCACGAGCTTGATAAGGCGAACAAGTTCTTTCTGCTTGATTTTAGCGGCCAGCAGTTTTTCACAACCAAGACCCTCCATGGGGTCGGTGATGGTGTAGATCGAAATATGTTGAGGCCAGAGATTGTCATCACGGTTACTTCCACCAGCGCAGAGTGGGATGTAATGGTCGATTTTGTAACTAGAGCGTTTACGTGGGTCAAGATTAAATCCCAGGCCCCTATAGTCTTCAAAAATGTCTCGTTTTTGGGTACTGGACACATCTCTTTTGCAGTAAGCGATTTGTTCTGGATACCGGTATTCAGAAGCTCTTTCACAAAGTGAACCGGGAGTAAGTGTTCCTACCGGATTTTTTGGAAACTCAGCTGTGTAAGAAAACGTCAGTGAACTTGCAAGCATGAGTGAAACTAGGGTAAGAAGCTTCATTAAACCTCCGTAAGTGGTTGAAGAAAATTATGTTTTTCTTTAGCACTTGTCAAACGGACCTTATGGTACACATTAGGCAAACTTATAAAGATCAAGGATTGACGCCATGTTCTACAATGCCTCTGTCGATGAAGCCAATTACTACCAAGGCAATAAATTTCAGTTAGGCGGAAATGACCGTAGTCTGGCGCTAGATAATTCCCTGACCATTTCCCGAAAGAAAATCCTGGGTCGTAGTGATGATAAAATTCTCGAAGATGCCTGGCGTGCCCTTATCAGAAATTACAAAATTGATTTAAGTGGAATAGATATCGTCGTTAGCCATGGAGTTGTCCGGGTTAATGGCACCGTCAAGCAGCTGAGTGAAAAACAGGAAGCTGAAAACTCCCTGGAGATGGTTCCTGGCATCGTCGATATCATTAATGAGTTAATGGTAAAACGTATTCACGGCTAATCATCTAAGGAAGGTTATGATAAGAACCAATCCGGCCAATAAATTTAATAATTTTCAAATGAATATTGGCCAGAAAATCTGGAACGAAAAAGATTATGCGGGGCTTGAATCACGAAGCCATCACCGCTTAGACCTGGATATTTTTCATGAAGTTTGCGAATCCCTCACAGACAATCCGCGATTAGATGCCTCTCAAATTGAAGTTCAGGTAACCGATGGCCGTGTCCTTTTAAGGGGTCTGGTTTCAGGCCGGATGGACAAGAGGGAAGCCGAAAGGTGCATTGAATTTCTTCCAGGCGTGAAGGATGTCATGAATGAGCTTCATTTTAACTCCTGACGCGAATCTGATTAGAACTTAAGAATTTCTAAATTAGATATTCCTTAATTGTGTTTTCTTCCAACTTCCTCTACTTTTCTCACATCTAGTACTTGAACTTATTGGAGTTGGATCATGAGAAAGCTATTTATCGCCCTATTGATGACAATTGTAGCAGGATCAGCATCTGCCGAAATCAATTGCCTGATTGAAAAAGGTCAGGAGTCAATTGAAGTGCGGGTGATTGATACTTTTATTGATCGTACGGCCTTCATAGTACGTACACATCCTTCGGTAAGGTTCCCAACTGTCGGGATCTCCGTATTGGCCTATGAGAAAAATAAATCAGTTACATTTGTAAATTCAGACGAGGAATTTCATCTTTCAGTGAATAAGCTTTATTCAGAGAGAAGACTTCCACCCTTGTATAAGGCCCAATTAAATTACGGTGAAGTTTCAACTGAAATGGACTGTACCATCGAGTGATCTGATCCATAGGCGATCATCTTTTTGATAAACATTTTTACAGCTCGAGGCTGATCCTGAACCCGGCAATGGGCAGCTCCCAAGGGAGAACAATCAGGACTGGTCTGGCCTGCGAGCAACCTTACAAATTTTTCCCCGGTAGGTAACCTGGAAGTCGCCAGGATATGTACAAATTTTATCCATCCCTTTAGGTACTGTCTCTCTTCCTGTGGAACCTTGGGATCATCCAGGAGTCCTGGAAAATCTTTTAAAGCTTCTTCTATTGAAATTTCATGGGCCAGCCACAACAGGCGTGAAGCTTGCTGTTGCATACCTGGGAGGATGAGCCCGTAATTCTTTTTGGCATCAGCATAGCTGAAATATTTAAGCCATGCCTGGCAAAGACGTTTATTGGATATGCCTTCACATGCCTTGGATGCCTGACTTAGGTAATTATTAAACACCTGGTAGGGCTTCACCGTTAGGTATGCATTAATAGTATTCCAGGATTTTATCTGATCCCGACGTGTTTTCATCTGCCATTCTGTTTGCACATAAATGCCACCCATGCGGCCAAGGCCGGGTTCCAGGGCAGAAATTTCTAGTTCAGTGACCATTTCTTCAATATGGATTAACCGTTCAGGATACTGAACAGTTACGTGGCCATAGACCATAACAGGGAATAATAGGGCAAAAAAGAGTGATCTCATACCCCAAAGCTTACTTGAGTTTTAAACTTACATGTGGCCGGCCTGGCATTTGCTAAAAATATTACAGGGGTGTAAAAGTGAAGAAGTACTTTAGACCTTTGCTCTTGTTACTGATGGTCTCGGCCATCATATGGTTCTACGTTGAAGGTGGGAATGAATACCTGCGTTTTGAATACCTTAAGTCCCGTTTAACCTATTTTCAGGGCTTTTATACCAGTTATCCGCTGGCGGTTATGGGCCTGTTTTTTGGCAGCATCGTCTTCCTGGCCTCCTTATCCATTCCTGGGTCCATAGTTATCACAGTTCTCTCGGGGGCCATTTTCGGAGTCTTACCCGGTGCTATCCTCGTCACCGCGGCCACAACTTTAGGGGCGAGTATCGCCTTTCTCATGGCCAGGTTTCTTTTTAAGGACTGGGTTTCCAGGAAATTTAATAAGCGGTTCATGATAATGAACCAGAGGATTCAAGAAGAGGGACTCTCTTATCTTTTTACCCTTCGACTGTTCCCTGCATCGCCGTTCGTGGTCATCAATCTCGTCATGGGTCTCACTCCTATGCGTTTGTTTACCTTTAGTTGGATAACTTTTGTGGGAATGTTTCCCGGTACTTTTATCTATGTCTATGCCGGGCGGAAGATCACGGAATTGAATTCCATTGCTGGAATCATGTCTCCTCCCATCATCATAAGCCTGTTAGCACTCAGTATTTTTCCTTACGTTTTAAAAACAATCATTAGAAGCAGGAAGCAATACGCGACCATGCAAAAGGAGCAGCTTATGAATCACAATCATGAACACAAGAATAAATATTATTCCGTGAGTGGAGTGGAGTTTGAGGGCGAAGATATGGCCAAGTTTACAACACTTAAGGGGACCACACGCTCAGATGATTCAATCAGAAGAGAGGCTTCTGAAATTCTCTATGAACATTCGGATATAGAATCAGGAGATATTGAGCTTATGGTTGTGGATGGCCGTATTTATCTGAGAGGCTCTGTTGAGACAAGGTATATGAAAAACCTGGCCCAGGAGTCACTGGAAAAAATAGAAGGGGTTAAGGACGTCATTAACCAGCTGAATATAAGGAGCATAGGCCTTGTGAAAGATATACAGGGAGACTCTACTTCCGACCTTTCAAGGGATGAAGAACTCAAAAGCCACAAAATGGGTTAGTAAGATTTACAAGGCATTGCAGTTATAAACCTAAATTCACACAATCTGGGGCACATTGCAGTCACATTAAAATGCCCTGGAGTTAATCGTGAGATTGTTATTCTTATTGCTTTTGCTTTTGCCGATGACTGCTCTTGCACAAGAGATCAAGCTGCTTAGCTGGAATGTCTACATGATACCCAAGCCAATCTTGTTCACTAAGCAGGGAATACGCACGTCCTTGATCATTAAGGAGTTATTGAAAACAGATCACGATGTAGTCGTTCTGCAGGAGGCTTTTTCTCCCGTCTTCAGGATGAGGGCCTATAGCAAGCTAAAGCATAAGTATCCGTATCGGCAGCTCCTTAAGCGTGGAGCAGGAGTTAAGTTTCTTAACTCTGGTATTTTTATCTTAAGCCGTTACCCTTATAAATTACTTTCAACTTACAATTACCTTAGATGCAGTGGCATTGACTGCTTTGCGGCCAAGGGCGCTCTCTTATTTGAAGTGCAACACCCTTCTGGCAAGAGACTCCAGATTGTCACTTCACACCTTCAGGCCGAAACAACTATTGCAGCTCAAACTGCAAGGGCCCATCAGTTTCAAAACATCAAGGATATGCTGGACAAGCATCGTGAAGTTGGTGTGCCTCAGATCATGGCCGGCGACGTGAATGTGGAAGGCAGGGATGGTAATGGGGCGGAGTATTTAAATTTATTAAATACACTCCAGATGACTTCAGGGCCCCTGAGTGGAGACCTGGATCACACTGCTGATTATCCGGTTGATTGTTATAAGATCATAAGCACCTATAAAAAAACCTTGCTCGATCATATTCTCATTTCTGAGAACGGATCTGATGCCCAGGTGACTCATCGTAAAGTTCTTCCTTTTCTTGTCAAGTTTAAGTATAAAGTTTGTCCTTTGTCTGACCACTATGGGCTGGAAGCAATCATTAAATTGTAATTGATGTACCAATTTGCCTCGCTATTTTTGGGAAGCACTCCTTAAGTACAGATAATTCTTTTGGTTATAATTGGCACATTCCATGCTTCTTATAATTCATGGACCCTTTTCGCCTTATAGATTTCCCCATGTTTATCCAGATTGTTGTGCACCTTTTAGGTCTGTACCTTGCTATCAATGCACTCTTTCAATCGAGGACGCCCCAAGGTGCCACTGCCTGGTTCCTTGGACTGGTGGGCTTTCCCTATCTTGCCATTCCCTTGTTTATCGCTTTTGGTAGAAGAAGATATCATGAGGAATCACCAGAACCCCATTGCGATCTGCCTTATGCCGAGATGGTGGAGCACAAGACAGATTCTCTGAAGGAGTTTGAAAAATTCCTTAATCATACGGGATCAGGTTTTACCGGAAGTAATACTATTGGTTTATTAGTTGATGGTGAAAGCATTTACCATTCCATGCTTCAGGAAATTGCCGTGGCCCGGGAATATATTATCCTGCAGGTTTTTATTTTCCGGACTGATGAAACCGGCAAGATGTTTGCTGAGGCCCTTAAGAAAAAGGCATTGGAAGGGGTCAAGATTTATTTTCTTTATGAAAAAGTGCTTATCAAGATGTCCCCGGATGTTATCAAGGACATGTTGAATGCTGGAATAAAAATAGGCCTCTTCAAGCCGTTCAAGAGAAATAAGTGGCACCTTAACTTTCGCAATCATCGGAAAATTCTGGTGGTTGACGGGAGAGTCGGATTTATCGGTGGATTAAATATCGGTGATGATTATGTGGGAAAGTATCCGCAGATCGGCCCATGGAGAGATACCAATGTAAAAATATGCGGCCCGGCCCTTATTCCAGCGCAAAGGGCCTTTGCCAAAGACTGGTTATCTTCCCAGGGTTATGAGTGCGATGTTGAATGGAAGATCGTGCCTTGTATGGGAGAGGCGAATGTGGTTCTTTTCAGTTCCGGTCCGGTTGAGGAAAAACCCTTAAGCCTGCTTCATCATATTGCGCTGGTGGATCTTGCTACCAAGAAATTGTGGATTGCGAACCCTTACATTGTGCCACCACAAAGCTTGATGGATGCCCTTGCCATGGCCGCCCTCAGGGGAGTTGACGTCAGGATTCTCGTGCCTCAAAAAAATGACAATCCTTTTATTGTTGCAGTCGATGATATCTATTATGAGAGGCTCATGGGTTATGGGGTCAGGATTTTTAAATTTCAGGCCGGTTTTATGCATCAGAAAGTGATGTTGATAGATGATATCCTGGGTGTTGTAGGATCCGCTAACCTGGATTTCAGGAGTATGTACATTAACTTTGAAGTGACCGCTGCTTCATCTGATCCCGCTTTTATAACGGATCTGGAGAAAATGCTTCGTGCAGATTTCAGTCATTCAAGGGAATTAAGCATAGAAGAAATTAAAAAGAGCCCTACCTGGAAGAAAGTCTGGCAAAGAGGGGTTAATCTGCTGGCCCCGGTGCTCTAAGCCTACTATCTTAGGCTCTATGAATAATACTGAACAAGTGAAGCTCTGGTCCTGGGTGGCCCTGCATAGTTTTGGCGGGCCTGCGGGTCAGATAGCAGTCATCCATAAGCTCGTGGTTGAAGAAAAAAAGATAATAAATGAAGACCGGTTCCTGCATGCCTTGAATTTTTGCATGTTACTGCCTGGTCCTGAGGCCCAGCAACTCGCAACATATATTGGCTGGATAATGAACGGATGGAGGGGAGGGCTCATCGCTGGTGGACTTTTTATTCTTCCGGGTTTTATCTCTATTCTTCTTTTGTCTTATCTTTATGTGATCTTTAATGACCAGACCATCGTTCAAGGTCTCTTTTATGGAATGAAGCCAGCCATCATTGCTGTTGTCCTGGCGGCCCTTATTAAAATATCAAAGCGGGCCTTGAAAGATTCATTTTACTGGTTTTTGGCGATATTAGCTTTTGGTGCACTATTTTTCCTGAACTTGCCATTTCCCCTGGTAGTTGCTTCTGCTGCAGTGATTGGAATTGTTTATGGTAAATATTGGCTTAAGCATGAACCTATATCGGCAATTGCCAAAACTGAATTTCCGCCAATCAAGACTTCTCTTACCACCTTGTTTATCGGTCTTTTTGTGTGGGGCTTTCCAATTGCCCTGGTGCTTTTCATTTTTGGGGAAGACTCAACTTTTCATGCAATGAATATGTTTTTCAGCAAAATGGCGATGGTTACATTTGGCGGGGCCTATGCAGTCCTGAGCTATGTGGCCCAAATGGGAGTGGAAGTATTTGGCTGGCTAAAGGGTACAGAAATGCTGGATGGCCTGGGTATGGCCGAAACTACGCCCGGTCCCTTAATTCAGGTCGTGCAGTTTGTCGGATTTATGGGGGCCTATCGTTTCCCGGATCTAAGCTCACCTTATTTAGCTGCGTTTATAGCATCAGTCCTGACCACATGGATGACTTACACTCCCTGTTTCTTATGGATCTTCCTGTTTGCTCCCTACATAGAATTCATAAGAGGACAGAAGATTTTTGCAGATGCATTAAGTGGTATAACTGCTGCTGTAGTAGGTGTTATATGCAATCTATCGATATGGTTTTCTTTAAAAACACTTTTTGCCCGGTCCCATGAAGTTTCTTATTCTATTTTTAATTTTGAATATCCTGCCTGGAATAGCATAGACCCTTGGGCCACAGGAATTTGTGTGGTTGCCTTAGTGATGCAGTTCCTTCTCAAGCAAGGCCTATTTGTGATTCTTGCAACTTCTACTTTACTCGGCATTCTCATTACTCTGGGCAAAGCTCTTGGATATCTCTAGGCAGTTGATGAATAACATCGACTGCTTCACCCTGGTCAATCATATCCAGGATGACTTTAAGCGCAGCTGAAGTTGTCT
The DNA here is from genome assembly GCA_035575985.1 of Bacteriovoracaceae bacterium. Classification (GTDB taxonomy): domain Bacteria; phylum Bdellovibrionota; class Bacteriovoracia; order Bacteriovoracales; family Bacteriovoracaceae; genus Peredibacter. The sequence continues at coordinate 158,976 of DATLXC010000042.1, forward strand.
CATCAACATTAATATCTTCATGGCCATGCAGATGAATCCTGACTTCATTTAAAAAACCTTCTTTAGTGCGTGCCTTAGACTCAGATCTTTGATTCCAGCCCTCATAATAAAATCCTCTTAATAAAGCAGGGAGCTGTGCTCCTAATTGAATGGCCTCACCTGTACTCAGTCGGTCACGCAATGCTTTCATGGTGGCCCTTAAAAGCATGAAGGCCTTATTTTCGTCAACAAAAAGCCCGCTCTGCATGAGCTGCTTGATTGCGAGATTTGTTTTCTCGTTGGTACGATGGATAGTTGGAATTTTATTCATCATAAATCCTCCCTTGTGTGTGCTTAATTCAGGATATGTCGCAATGTGAAAAGTGGAAAGAGCAGGACAACATTCTTGATTCAGGATTGAGACAGCGCAGGCAATATATCAAGACTTCTCTACTATTTTCTTTATGTAACTTTCAGGATGAAGTGTTGTTCATAAGCTAATTTTATCAGTTATTCTGTTCTTAATCTTATGAGGAGATTGCATGAAAAACATTTTCCCGTTGCTTGTCTTGTTATTACTTACTGCATGTGGAGACACACCCTTTGATGAAGATTATTGGGATGATGATTTAGATGACAGGCAAGCGCAGGAAGGACTAGGTCAATTTAGTGCAAACTTAAGCCCGGTTTCTGCCTTGAGTTTTACTAATGCTGACGCTCTCTTAGATGTGAGAGGAAATGCATCGACATTAAGACTTGAAATGCAGGGAGTGCCAGGGAATCTCTCGCAAGGGCAGGTTCGTATCACAAGTGACGGATGTGAAACATTGGTGGCCACGCCACCTACCAGTGGGACTCTCGAGACCAAAAATATTACATACATTGAGAATGGAACTATAGCCGGATTGTTTTCCGATATAAGCGATGATCCGACGGTTGAAGGAAAATTCCTGGTTGTTTATGCCATGGCAACGGGAACTTCCACCACTCCTGCTTCGGCCCTTTTTCCTTATGCTTGCGGTCTTATCACTACTGCTGCTGATGCAGGGGGAGGCACTACTGCAACAACCACAGGAGGAACCGCTACCGGAGGCACAGTGACCGCAGGTACAACTGGAACGGTTACTGCAGGAACAACGGCCGGAACTGCTGGCGGCGTTGATGCCGGGACAACTGCAGGGACTTTTGGCGGTGTTGATGCTGGGACAACTGCGGGAACTTTTGGTGGTGTTGATGCTGGAACAACTGCAGGAACTCTTGGCGGTGTTGATGCTGGAACAACTGCAGGAACTCTTGGCGGAACTGCTGCGGGAACAACCACAGGAACTTTTGGCGGAGTTAATGCAGGAACAACAGTAGGAACTCTTGGTGGTGTGGCCGCAGGAACCAACGGCACCATTACAGCTGGTGGAACTGGTGGAATAGGCACAACAGCAGGAACTACCACGGTGGGTACCACCCTAGGCACTACCTTCGGTGGGGAAGATGGTTTTTAAATGATTAAGTATGTTCTAAGTGATTATGCAGGAGTCATTTCTTATCCACAGGATAAAGATGACATAAATGAGATGGCAGGAATATGTGGAGTTTCCCTGTCTGCATTTGAATCTGCATACTGGAAACACAGGGAAGCATATGATCAGGGAAAATTAACAGGACAGGAATACTGGAAGCGAAGTTTCCCTGAACTTGACCTCATTCCCGGAAAAATCAATCAACTTATAAAGATTGATTCTGAGAGTTGGTCCCATCTGAATGCAGAAACTCAAGAGTGGCTTGAAGAAATTAAAAGCACTGGTGTCCGCCTGGCACTTTTTTCAAATATGCCCCCTGAGCTTACCCAGTACCTTAAAATTAATATTCCCTGGCTTAAGATTTTCGAAAAGTCTTTTTATTCCTGTGAACTGGGCCTCTGCAAGCCACATGCTGCAAGTTTCCAGGCAGTCTTGAAAGGGCTTAAGCAAAATGCTGATGAAGTTCTCTTTGTTGATGACCGGGAAGATAATATAGAAGGGGCAAAGTCAGTAGGACTCAAGACTATGCTTTTCAAGGACGTAGCTACATCTAGAAAGGAGTATCTGCATGTTTGATCGCCAGGAGTATCTTGATATTTGTGAAAGATGTCTCAGCAAATATCTGACCTTGTCTCCAGAAAATTTTAATGTTGATCACTCTAATTTAATGCTTAAGTGCCTAAGCATCTGCAAAGCACATCTGTATAATGATAATAATGGAGATATTATTTGTTTTACCTGTGCATCCATTTGTCTAGATTACCTGGATCCGACACTTTCTGTTTCGGATGAGGAGATTTTGGACAAGTTTGAAAAAATCCGGCATTATTCAAATATTGAGTCCGGATATGGAGGCGCAATATGATCAGAAAAATAGTAAGAGCTTTCAAAAAAACATTATTTTACAACAAGAGAAAAGACCTGAAGAAGCAAGCCAGACCTTCCCGGGATAAAGTGGTGCGCACACCTGCTGAAGAAAAATTTGGAATAGATACCAGCATCTCTTGAATTAAAAGACGTGCATATACTGTAAAGCAGCTGAGGTGGTTGCAAGATTGATGTGCCGGTTACCCAAAGTTTCGAATCGATCTGATTCCTGACGTGACTGCCTTCCCAAAAGTCGCAAGGCCCCACCTTTTGGCGAATAAAGTTCAACTCCCAGTTCATAATAGGTCCCGCTTAATTTCTGATCTTCTTTTTCCTGGTAACCAATGATGGAACCATTCGAGGCCAGGAACTTACCTTCATCAAAATTAAGATAGAGGATTCCTGGATTAAGTCCTGCCCCGGCAAATATCTTAAAGTATTTCAGGTTGAGAAACCTGAAACGCGGACCTATAAAACCTGAAAGGCTGCTTGAATTTGTCTTAAGATCAGCAACGGTTGCTGTATCCAAAGGGTTATAGGGATTGGTGTAGGAATATTGGGATACAGCTTCACTGCCTCTCCAGATGGCCCCGGCACTAATGCTGATGCTATCTCTGAAAAATCGCCATTCGCTGTCAATGGACATCCCCAGGGAGGATTTGAAAGTGACAACTTCCTTGCCGGCCGGGGTTGTTTCTTCGGAGTTATGCGCAGTTGTGACGCTAATGCCGGGAGAAACAATGAAATCAGCGCGGGACTCAGGGGATACAATCAAAATTATGGCCAGGAGTACTAAGACCTTCATGGGGAAATCATAGAATACTAAAGCGGAATGAGCAAAAAGCTCCGCAGCTCAAACCTGCCTTTAGACAAAATTAAGTAATTGATCTCTTTCCCGCAAACCTGTACTCATCTAGGATTACAAAAAAGCGGGGGTTTTATGTACCTATATCAAGATCGTCAGGATGCAGGCAGTGAACTGGCCCAGATGATAATTTCTGCAGATATTAAGGATCCTCTAATGTTCGCCATTCCCAGAGGCGGAGTTCCGGTGGCAAGTGTCATTTCTCATGAATTGGGTATTCCTTTTGATGTCCTGGTTACACGTGAAGTTGGTTATCCAGGAATGGGACGGGTATCAATAGGGGCCATGGCCGAAGATGAGCGTCCGGTCATAACAAATGACATTAACTTTGCGGATCCCAGAATACTCCAGGTTATAAATGAAGAGAAAACTGAACTCAGACGCAGGATTGCCTTTTACCGTCAGGGACAGGACTTGCCAGAATTTACTGATCGTAATGTCATCCTTGTTGATGATGGTCTCACTGATGGAATCTCTGCTATTGCCGCTGCCAAATTTCTGAAAGAAAAGGGTGCCCGATCAGTCTTTCTGGCCGTGCCAGTTGCTCCGAATCAGGATCCCGACATCATCAAACGCTATATTGACGAAGTTATCTGTCCCCATAGAGTTGAAAAAGTCAGCTCTGTTGGTAAATGGTTTCAGGATTTCGGTGAGGTAACTGATCTTCAAGTTCTGGAACTCTTAGGGCGCACACCTGAACCTCAAAAGCCATTAACCTCCAGTTGGATGATTTAGCAAAAAAATGGGACTTCTCAGCAAGAGTATTTTTCTTGGACTTTAATTGTTCTGTTCTTTGGAATTGATTTAGCAAAATCTAATGCTTCTTCTCATTATTTAAGACCAAAAGCATGTGAGAATCTCCCTCGCTAAAGGAGATCTATGAAAAAAATATTCTTACCAATCTTACTCGCAAGCTCTGTTATTTCGACATCAGCTTCGGCCTATGAACGTTTTCCACTCATGATTCCAAATGAAGCCTTCACATTTAATTTTAATGTCAGAATGTTTGAAATGAGCAGGATGAAACAGGAAAAGATCCTGGCAGCCCTTGAACTTATAAGATACGTACTCTCGACCGATGAGTTCCGACAGGGAGTTTTAAAACATTCTTATAATGGTAGGCGGAAATTTGCTTATAATAAAGGTCTTACAAATACCCAGATTTATAAAAAGATTCTCATGGGAGCCGAATATCTGCATCCTTATAACAACAATACTATGGACCTCGAAGTTGAGCTTTACACAAATAAAAAATCAAAGACTGTAGGTTATACCAAAACCAGGAGTTTCCGGATCTGGATGAATACAAAATATTTCAATGAACGCTCTTCTGCAGAGATTGCCGGTACTATTGTCCATGAATGGTTGCATAAGTTAGGCTTTGCACATGAGGTAGAGGCGTCACCTTTCAGAAAATATTCAGTTCCTTATGCTATTGGAAAGCTGATTCGAAACCTGGCCGAGGAAGCTGGGGGAACTGCAGAGTAAGCTTCCTACACAATTCATATAATGAGTTCTCATTATAGGTGCCGACTGGCACCTTTCTCTTTCTCTAAGAAAGCACGCACCCAAAATACTCAACTATTAAACTGGGCCAGTTTTTACGGCCCATTTTATAGGCACCCTGTTTACCCTCAAATACCCCTAATTCCACGTCTAGAGTATATGTTTTGAGTTTGCAGCGTAGTAAGTTATTATATTCTAAAGAAAAATATAAAGGGACTGCTTAATGAAAAAGTCACACCAGCAAAGTGGTATTGGCCTAGTTGAGGTCATGGTGGCATCTGCTATGCTTGGGGGCCTAAGTCTCGTGGTCATGCAGCTTAGTGATAACAGCCAGAAAAGTGTTGTTCGCATGGAGAAGGGGATGGAAGCCGTTGAGATTGATGGTGAAATCAATTCCATGTTATCTAATAAAACAAATTGTACAGCTACTATGACTGGGGGAGCGTCTGGCTTGCCCATTCCTCTTGCCGATATGACTTCCCCATCAAGGCATCCCCCTTCGGGAGCATCTTTACAAGTTCAGACGGTGGATCCGGCGACAAATACTTCTACGATTATTTATCCCATGACTCCGACGTTTAAAAGAAACCTTCTTACTATGACAGATATCTATATTACTGGGTACACACCTACTGCGGTTGCAACGCCTGGTGAGGAAAGACCGGCCAATACTGCATATCTGATCAAGAAGTATTCGTTTAAATTAGGGCCAAATAGTGAAAGTACAAAGACTAAACAAACACTTATTTCTATTACTCCTGATCTTCCATCAGGTGGTACTACTGCGACTGACTGTATAGCGAAGGCAGCAGAGGGTAATGATGTTTGGACCGTAAATAACTTTGGTATTTTTTATGACGATCTGTACGTAGCCATTGGTAAACCAACAATCTCAAACGTTACTCCTCGCAGTCTTGATATTGCTGGAGGTGTCATCATTGGCCCACGAACAGATGCAACCTATAATACACCAAACACAATTTCGGGGGCCAGCCCTACTGATAATGGAAATAATATTTTTGGTGGTTACGCAAATACGATAGATGGCACTACATACACTAATGCCATTGTTAGCGGTCAAGAGAACTACATGACCAATGCCTATAACTCATTAATCTTGGGTGGATTAAGGAATACGGTATCGGGCACGGCACGGGCCGGCGTGATCATTGGTGGCGGTATGAATAATGCTCAGGGATGGTATTCCACGCTCATAGGTGGGTCATCAAACGCAAGTTCGCCGGGTGCTAATTATTCAGCTGTTTTAGCTGGATCCGGTAATACAGTGAGTGAACAAGTTGCTGCGATTGTTGGCGGTCTCCAGAACACGACTCTTGCACGCTATTCCGTAATTCTAGGTGGTGAAAGAAATAGAATTATGGGTGCCGGAACTCATAGCGGAATATTGGGCGGGACGAGTAACTCTGTTACAAGTGAAAATGCGGCAGCTATTGGTGGCCACTCTAACCGAGTCAGCGGTCAGTATGCAGTTGCTGTTGGAGGAGGCGGATCATCTTCTTATCACATGGTTCGAGGTAGGCAATCTGCCATAATAGGTGGGAGAGATGGTATTACTGAGGGAATAGGCTCTGTGATTACAGGCGGGGCATTGAATGATGCATACGCAGAAAATTCGGTTGTCTTGGGTGGATATAATAATGGAGTTAATGGCACGGCTATTGATGCTGTCTCTGGTGTAAACTCCGCTACAGTTGGAGGTTCCTATAATAATGTTGATGCCTATGATTCAGGCGTATTTGTTGGGCAAAGTAATAATGTCACTGGGCAATGGTCTGCAGTTATAGGGGGTATCGGGAACTATGTGTCAGGCTTAAATTCTGTGATTCTTGGTGGAAGTAATAGCAAGGCTGCCGGAGCTAGGGACTCCATCTTAGGAGGTTTCGATCATAGTATAGCTGCAGATACAAGTGCTGTATCCATAGCTGGAGGATATGGTCATACCATTACAGGCAGCGTTGATGCAGGAATTGTGGGTGGGCAAAGTCATGTCATGACCGGTGCCCACTGGTCAGCTATTATTGGGGGGACAGCTCACCGAATAACTAACATCAAAAGCACCATATTGGGCGGTGAATCTAATACAGTTTCAGGCCCGTGGGCGGGTATTTATTCAGGTATAGCGAACCTTGTGGGTGCTGATGGGCATAGAGCTGTTGTGATGGGAGGAACACGGAATAGGGCAGATGCTTGGGATAGCGGAATTGTAGGTGGTTATATGAACGCTATTACCAGCGGTGGTGGAGGAGCAAGAAGTGCTATTGTAGGGGGAAACTATAACAGAATTTCGAGCGCTGAGAGTGCTATTGTTGGCGGATGGAATAACGTTGTTATGGGTACCACCAAGGCCCGCTCAGTCATAATTGGAGGTTTTGAAAATATCATTGAAAGTTGGGACAGCATGATTATGGGAACTGACAACATGATCATCGCTGGAGATCAAAATATTATTATTGGGCATGATTCTCTGATTGTAAGTGGCTTTGGAAATATGATCTTGAGTGACGGGTTAGATGAACTATTTGCCATCTCAGGACAATCGCATACTCTTAAAACAAGATTTAACGGTGGTTACGAGTTTTGCATTAATACTGCTTGTAACAATTATGCCAAATTCCCTAATGGTGCAAGTAGCTGGAGCATTTCTTCGGATAAGAACTTAAAAAAGGATTTCAAGTCAGTAGATGAAGAAAAAGTACTCTCATCTATTTCAGAGTTGGATGTCACAACTTGGGTTTATAAGGACTCCAGCGCCCATAATAAAAAGTTAGGTAAAAAGGAAATTAGAAATATAGGGCCTATGGCACAGGATTTTTATCGATTGTTTGCTAAACCTTTTGGTTTAAGTAGTAGTGAAACTTCAATTGCCAGCGGTGATGTTTATGGTATGACACTAGTAGGAGTGAAAGGCCTGGAAAAGCGAACTACTGACCTTAGAGAAGAAAACGAAATTCTTAAAGCAAAAGTTTCTTCATTGGAAGAACGATTAGAATTCTTAGAGAAGCACATAAGGACTAAATAATATGAAACTTAAATTAATTGCAGGTGCCTTCGTCGTTATTGCTGTTTTTATTTATACCCTTACAAAAGCAAAAAATAAAGTCGCCGTACCCAAAACATCTCAAAGTAATGAGTTTTTAAAGTCTGGCCCTTCAGATCCTGTTAATAGCATGCCCTCAGATCCAGATAATAGCATGAAGGAAAGCATCTCTCCAAAGCCTGGGGAGAATGCACAGCAAATAGATCATAGAAATGTCGAGGTGGTACAAATTCCCGCTTTCGACAAGAGCCCTGACAAGGAAGGGAGCAGGAACATTAATGAGCAAAGTGGGCATCTGACGCTTCAAGAGAAAAAGGCTGAAGCGAAAGCAAGGGGAACCCAAGAGATTCAAATTAAAATTCAAAATATTAATACTGAAGCATTGTCTGTAAGAGATAAAATCGATTCCAAATATGATGAATGGAGAAATAAAGTCGCAACTGATACTGCCCAAAGTGACAAGGGAAAGAATACCCGAGTTGAGTCGAGAGTAAAAGCTGCCATGGAAGTTTTGGCCAGAAACCAAAAAAAATAAGGCACGGGAATCACTTCGCGAGTTTTGGAGACTTTGTTTCCCTGAGCTTTTTTTTACTCAAAAAAACAGGAATTCTCCTGGCATAGAATATAAATCTGATTCTACGGCCCAAGAGAGGAGTAAGGAAGTATCACCTTCACCTTCACCTTCATCTTCATCTTCATCTTCACCTTCATCTTCACCTTCATCTTCACCTTCGTCTTCACCATCACCTAGAGAGGAACTTGATCGACAAGCTAGGGAAATTCATTCTGAACATGCACCCAATTCTGAGGTAAGAATACCTCCTTCCGCCGATGAGAGGACTGAAAATAAAGAAACAAGACTTAGCAAAAAGCATAATAATGTAAATAAGGAACCAAAAGTGCTTACTCCTGCTGAAGAAAAACTAGTAAAACAAAATGACGCTGATACAAGAGAAAAAAATCTGGCCATCATTGATAGGGAAGCACGAATGTTACGAGGTCTCAAAGAGAGCAATTCATCAACTGATACGGCGGAGCCAGCAGAAAAAAAAATGATTAAGAAGTAATTAGCCAGTATTGGCGAAAGGCCTTGAGGTTATTTTCTTTGTAGCAAAGGGAGATCTTCAGGAGCAGTCATTTGATCACTCCCTAATGAGTTCTCATCTTTTATTCTCTTTGAGTCATTACCCTTAAGTTCTTGGGTCTTCATTTCATCTTGCGCTATTTGCTGATGTCGTAGGAGTGCCTTTGCCTCTTCGTTGGCCCTTTCTTGAGCTTGCTCACGGGCCTTGACTTCTTCCATGGCCCTTTCTTCGCGTGCCCTCTTTAATAACATATCACCTTGTGGAGGAGGCATTGGTTGATTATCTGGTACTAAGTGAGAAATGGAAGTTTGAATCGGCACCGCTACTTTAATTGCTTCAACAGGCAACTCGGTCGTTGCCTGAATCACTGTGAAGTACTTTGCTGGTTGGTCTAGCTGGGAGATTCCCTTAGAAGTGAGAATCTGAGGAAAATTTGTAGGAAAACTTGTAAGGAGTACGGGTAGTACACTGGACTTAACGGCCTGGATTGAAGCAATGACTGGCCTACTTTCCTTTTCCCTATAAAAAACGATGAATATATTTTTTTCCATAGTCTTCCAATCAAACTCCGGAAGACTTTTGAGAAAAAGAAGCATGTTGAGTTGCGTTCTCTGGGTCATATTGGCCAAATTGGCCGGAATAAAGTCTAGGCCTGACCGATACCAATCATATTCTGGCATCATTATGATAACCCGGCCCATAGATTCAATCACTCCACTATGTGATTGCGTAGATCCAGGGATGAGCTCACAGAGTTTTTTTTCCAGGTCCGTAACGCACTTTAAGTCAGTGAAAGCTTTTTGAAAATCTTCTGTTGAAGGAATAGCTGATGCAGCGACAAGAGACGGTTGCTGTACCTTAGGCACAACAGGCACAACAGGCACAACCTCTGATGTGGCCTCTGGTGTGACCTGCGGTTGCACAGATGGGGTCACAGCTTTTTTATTTTTATTTATATATATACTATAAGCTGCTGTGACACCAAGTACTACGGCAATAATAGTGGTCTTCATTGGCGAACTGTCAGTCACTGTCGACGGGACTTTTTTATTGGATGTCGCCTTGTGTCGCGGACCATTACCCTGTTTAAGAAAGCTATTTGGTCTAACGATGGTTCTAGTCATGTCGTTTTTTTCAATGGCCTTCATTTCGGGAACCAGTTTGACATCTTCAATGAATGGTTCACTAGAGAAATTAACGTCTTCAGCGTCATCACTTGTAATAGAGAGCCAAACCATATCCCCCAACCGAACCGGGAAAAAAGTAGTGACTTCAGATCTAGTACCAGGAACTAATCTCTCATCGTTGATATAGCTCCCATTGGTACTTCCCATATCGGCCACAAATAATTTATCGCCCTCCAGGAAAAGCTGGACATGTTTTCGGCTGACCCCGGCCGTAGAAGGGATGAAGATATCGGCCGTATCTATAGAGCCGATGATAAGTTTAGGCTTTTTAACTGTATAAATTACAGGCTCTTCCGTTCCAATGGTGACTTCTATACGCATAATTTCAATTATAGCTTTCTTCCGGATTTATATCAATATTTGAATGGTGACTATAACCTGACTAGTTTTAAGATAATGATGCTGCCAAAAGGATTGGGCCATGAAAGAGGGGAAATCTTCGAGGATAGCTTCGTAGCAAATGCGTAATTTATTCCAGCTATCCACGGCGTGATGAAATGGGATGTTGTCTTAATTTCGATCTTATAATTTTGGGCAAAGCTGCTATAAATCCGGCCCAACTTTCTTTCAATATCAAAGACAGTAAATTTTGTAATGTGTTGCTCTTCATACTCGACATCTGAAACTCGATTAAGAATAATCTCGAGAAGGGGCCACAGACTGATATAGTTCGGAGTCGTAATGACCACCTGGCTCCCTTTATGGGTTAATTGATCAAGCATCCTAAAGAATGATCTAATCTGATCGTGAGTAAGGTGTTCTATCACTTCTATGAATGTAACTGCGTCAAAGGTTTGGCCATTAAGCTTAATCGTGGCCTCTTCGAAATTTTGAATACAAATGAACTTTTGGGATTTACCTGTAAATTTATCGACAGCATATTCGACTTGCTTGGGAAGGATATCAATTCCAGTCGCTTCGATTCTCTTTTCACCTAAAAACCTTCCGATGAATGATCCTGAAAAACATCCTACGTCCAAAATAGTGGCCACAGAACTGAAGTTGATTGATCTTAAAACGGAATCAAATTTATGCCAGTGCCAAAATTTTCTTACCCCATTCGGAGCATCGAAAATTTTGTCATAAAAGCCTTTGGGTATTGATTCATAATTGAAGCTCATTTATGAATCCTCCTATAGGAATAGATAAACAGGAATGGGCCCATGAAGAATGACAATAAGGCAAAATTAACATGATTGGGATTGTAATTCAAATGCAGGATTGAACTACGCTCCTGAGGACTCACCCTCACCAGTCCATCGGGGGTTTCATAAATATTGCAATTGTCACAAGTCCACCCCCCATTCCAGGCGAAGTTCAGGATGAAATCCTTTGTGAATGGATACGGTCCTACGACGTCTATCTTATCAAAATTGATATTTGCCCTAAGTTGCTCGGCGTTCTCGCCAAAAAATAAGTTTAGATAGGGAGCAATTTTATTATGGGCCGGTTCATAACAGGCGTGGGAAATTCTTTCAGAGCCATAAACAGCAGGCTTTGGAATATAGTTCTCATACCGGGCCATACCTGCACCAAGTGGTTTTATTGAAACCAAAGTGAAGTCAATTGGTTCTCTGAAACCCTGCTGGTTAATATAAAATGCACAGACGGATAATTCCAGAACGGCCGTGATCAAAAAAAACAACTTAACCTTGGGGGAGAGTTGAACTTTTGAAATCATGAAGATCAACATTAAGAAGGCCAGGATAAGAAACCGGCTCTGGATATGAATATGGTTCAAAAAAGGAATGAGCTTGATCAGGGTCCAGGGATTAAATACTCCTCCTATCCCAAATGCGATCCAGCTAAATAAGAACATCTGGAAGACGATCCCCTTATTCTGCTTAAACTGAAACAGACCGATAATAAAGAGGATGAACAGAGAGAAACCAATGTAATGCCCGTACTCATGTCCGAGATAGGGTAGTCCGTCCATTAGCTTGAAATTTGATTGCTCAATATTAAAAAGGGCATCGATGATATTGGCAAAAGAATAGCTGGTCACTTCATTCTCCGGGACTCGGGAATGATGAACACTTAAAACAGGAATGACTTTGGCGCTGATCAAGACAATAAAAGACAGTATAAGAAAAAACCAATCTTTGGTGAGCGCCTTGTTTTTTAACAGGCCATAGAAGACTTTATAATCCAGATTAAGTACGATCAGAATTAGAGAAAAATAAAATGGATAGAGACCACCATCAAGAAACATCGTTGTTAGTAAGAAGGCCAACCACCAGGCCTTACTTAGATGGTCTATACTTCTTGCATAATAAAGAATCAGAGGCAGGAAGTAGAAAGTTCGATAGGGAATATGCCCCTCAATGAAGTGCAGGAAGAAAAAAGGGGATAAATTAAAAAGCGCGCTGATGAGCACCCGGTTAATTAGCGGTTCAGTTTTGGCCTGCAACTTATTCATTCCATAAACGCCGACTCCCAGACAGACGATTAAGGAAATAAAATTTGCTAAATAAGGAGGTAAGAAAAAAGTGAGAAAGATAAAGGGAGAGAAGACCCAATTTTGTGGATTGGCCAGAATATCCACTCCTCCGCATATCCAGGAATCCAGTAGCGGCACCTTCGCTAACCATAAATATTCCTGAATAATGAGGGAGAGAGAATTAAAGTAGTTCCAGTCTCGCTGCGGAGAATTAGGGAAATGAAGAAGATAAATGGAATAAGGCAAAGCGGTGATTATGAATGGCAAAAAGAATAGAGAGTTCTTTTTAAAGAAGTGGATTAAGTGATTCACCGTTCTCCTGACAATCTTGAAAATTTAAAGCCTTTGATCTTAAATATTAATATAAATTTTATAGGAAAAAACTTTTTTAGTAGATCATGCATTGAGTTGCATCAAAAAAGTGTTTGCTGATTTTCAGAAGAGGAATAATCGATTTCAGAAAAGGTCGGGATGACGGGTAGGCGGTGGCAGGATATCATTTCACTCTTCCAAAATCTTCATAATCTTACCACATGCAATAGGCAAACTTGCAGACTTGGTTAACTCTTTAATCGAACCCACCGTCTCCGGAAGTTTGGTGCTTTCCGCCACTCCTAATATAATCAAATGCCGGTGATTCAAATTTATCCCTTCATTAGGTCCCAACTTAACTACGTCATCTTCAATTTGTGGTGTTCGCAAGTCTTGTAACAATAAATTCAGTGAAGTGCTCTTCCGGTAACTATAATAACCACTTCCATTTGCCCGCGGGAATTTAGCAGCTCCGCCTGACTGTGTAGAAATATCTCCATCCAGCGGGATAAGAATTTTTTCTTCATGTGCCAAAACTTCCGGCCCATCTATGAATCCATCAGTATTGATATCCGCCTGGGCGCCCGGACACTCGTCACCGGTTGAGATATATTGTAAGTGAGTCACATTGGCCGGAGTATCCAGCATAGTCAGCCTGAGATTAACATTATCTCCAGTAATTCTTATATCCGCAGTCCCCATGGCCTTTTGTGAATTCATAGGTTTAAGTAAAACCCGGTAAATGCCCTGTGGTTCTGTTTGCAAGAATACCTCTTCACCGCCTGGTGAAGATATTTCAGGTGATGAATTTTTATTCTTACCGCAACTCACCATCAGAGTTAATAAAACCACAAGAAGACGTGAGGCATTTGGATTTTGCATACAGTTACCTTTGCGAGAATTATCACATGAGCAAAATGCTTAAGCAATTTTTGTGCCACTAAAATTTGCCCAGATGCTTCTTGTTTTTACACACCTTTCACTATTAAATTACCTAACCTTTTTTGTCCCGGAGACAATTATGAAATCTTCTTTCATTTATTTATTTTGTCTTTTTTTTGTGGCCGAAGCCCTGGCCTATGATCCGGATAGTGCAGTTCGGGATCTGGATGCCGATTATACCGTTTATGAGGAAAAGGCCGCAGGACATACCATCCGAAACACCACAACTCGCACCTCGGCCCTGGGAAGCGCCCGTCTCTATGACCCCGCTAAACTTCCTGCTGCTACTAAATGGAAGTCATTACAGGCCATGCAGTTAAGATTCGAATTTATCCGCGATACTCGCTTCCTTGAATGGAACAGGAACGGTAGTTTCCCTCGTCGTTCTTCGTGGCTTTATCCGGATGATGGTTGTTATGCACGAGCGGCCCTGGCCAACAGGAATTTATTCAGACTCTTTGTACCTATACCTAGTAAGGTTTTTGCCTTTGGCAATTTAAGAGTCAAAACATCAAACAATCCTCGGGGAAAAGTGGGTTGGTGGTACCATGTTGCCCCGATTGTTCAAGTGGATGGTGTGAAGTTTGTGCTAGACCCCGCAATTGAACCACAGCGTCCTCTGGAACTAAGTGAGTGGCTTTCGCGCATGGGCACACCACAAAAAATCAAGGTCTCAATTTGTTCGTCAGGTGCTTATGCACCCCGCGGTGATTGTCTTAATGAAACAGACGGTTTGGAAAAAAGAGCAGAGAATGCCCAAAGACATTTTCTTGAACTTGAATGGAAACGACTGGTTAAGTTGGGCCGCACTGCAGAAGTCCAGCTCGGTGAGCATCCACCATGGATGAATACTACAAATTAATACTTCGCTCAGGAGTTGTTGCCTTACAACTTCTTTCATCGCCAAGCGATTCAATCATGTAAAAGTTGGTATCAACCTTGCTACACCTTAGCTTAATCGGCTTAAGGAGGTTTAGCATGATTAACAATACAGACCTAAACGAAAACCCAGACTTCAGTGCTGAGGGAAATTCACCCCGAAGTTCAGCAAATGAAGGTTCCCTCGATGGAGAAAGCAAACTATCGGTTGGTAAACTAAAAAGCTACGGCAAGAAAAGTTTATCTCCCTTAGTAGAGCTGGTGCACAAGTACCAAGATGAAATCACCCCTTATTTTGATGCTATATCAAAAGGGTTGCAAGGGGGAGTTGATTCCTTAAGCCGAACATCATCTGGTTCGAGTACAAGTTCAATCTCAGATACAAGCACAGGTGAAACAGCAAGTTTTGTCTCTGGAGTAAGCACTAGCAATGGCAGCTCTGACTCGAGCGGTACTGAAGCTGAAAGAGTAGTCGCTGGCTGGTTCCGTGAAGCAGCAGATGGTCTTAATGAGGCGAGGACTAAACTACAGTCAAGCAATACACAAGACATGATTGATTACATCGAAGTTCAGGCGCGAAACCATCCTGGATTCATGTTCTCATCTTCATATCTTGCAGGCCTGTTTTTTGGAAGAATCGGAAAACATATTGGCCGTAAAAAATTCAGCCAATCATCCAGCAGTAGCAGCAGCAGCAGTGGTTTGGATGCATCTGCCAGCTGGAATAGCGGTGATTCAATGACGCATTGATGATCCTCAAAAGGAGATAAGTTATGGAACGAGATATAAATCGAGATGGTTCAGACCGAAATGCCAGCAATGTGCACCGGCTTTATTCTGATACACATCCGCGAAATCTTGATCAGAGTTCAGATCATTCCTGGAAAGTTATGGTTGATCGTATTTCAAATGATATGACAACACTCTGGGGAAAAGAAAGTCTCCTGATCAGATCAGAAATTAATGAAAAGTTTTCAGAAGCTAAGGCTGCCTTTGGTACTTTGGCTGTGGGTGCGGCCCTTCTTTTTGTGGGATTAATTGCTGCGGTTTTCGCTGCGATATACGTACTTGATGTCTTCATGCCTCTCTGGCTCTCGGCCGTGATCGTTACTGCCATACTGTTTGTAGTCGGTGGTGTAATGATTGGGATCGCCAAGAAGAAGCTGGAAATGGATAAGCTCAAACCACGCCATTCAATCGAAACCTTAGGAGAAATCAAAACTACCTTAAAGGAGAGAGTCCATGAATTCAGACATTAACAATACCCCTAGAAAATCTTCACGTGAGTTAAAGAATGAGGTCATGAATGACCTTAAGAAACTTAACCGGGACGTGGATCAGCTCAAGGATCACCTGACTCCTGGTCAGATCATTGATGATGCCATCTACTATCGTCAGGAGAGGACCCCACGGGCCACTTTTGACTATCTAAAGCAGAACCCGGTTGGAACTAGTTTTCTTGCCCTGGGAACGATGCTTTTGATGGAAGATGAAAGACATCGCAGCATGGAAGCTATTGCACGTGAGAAGGCCTCTGGTGTAATGGACAGTGCACGCTCAACTGTAGATGGTGTTCGTGAACGCGTTGAAGGCGTAAAGGCCAAAGTTGGAGATATGTCTGCAAGTATCAAGTCAAAATTACCAGGTAACAAGGTTGATTCTAGTGAGAATTATGTGACTGGTGTTTACGACTCAGGTTCAGAATATGGATTTGCAGATGACGCTCAGTCATCGCGCTTCGAAGGTAGCATGGATGCCGCTAAATCAAAGTTGAGTTCAGCAAAGGAATCAGTTCAGGCAAAAATTCCTGACATTAAGAACAAGGCTTCACAAGGCCTTGATGCTGCAAAATCTAAGATCAGTTCAGCAACTGAATCAGTGAAAGGTCAGTTCCAGGAAGGAATTAACTCTGCCCGAAACATGGAACCACTAACTTATGTGGTCCTTGGAGCAGGTCTTGGTACCCTTACAGGTGCCTCACTTCCATTGATGGAAAGAGAAAAGAGTTTTGTGGATAATAACCTGGAAGATAAAATTTCAGATTTTACCACTGAATTGCAGGCAGCCCTTAATGAGTCTGCGAATATCCTTAAGAGTGAATTCTTTAATGATATTTCCGGTTACGATTTCAATATCTTTGGTGGAAAAGGTAGTGAGTCAAGGCAGTCAATTTAAGTTAATGAGAAAATACCGGGTACTTTACGTACCCGGTAATTCCTCTTATATTCTTAATGCATGACAAATGAAAACTTAAAACAACTTCGGGATCTGACGGCAATTTTGGATACAAAGTTCAAGGGTCCTTTAGGCCTGCGCTTTGGACTCGATGGTCTCCTTGGATTTATTCCAGTGGTTGGTGATTTTGTAACTTCAGGACTTTCACTTTATATTATTATCCAGGCCGGGCGGATGGGTTGTTCACCTTCAACTCTTGTTCGTATGGGTCTGAATGTGCTGGCCGAGAACCTCGCTGATTCAATTCCCATATTCGGGAACTTCTTTGATCTTTTCTGGAAGTCCAACGTAAAAAATATGTCGCTTCTCGAAGAATACCTGCAAAGACCCCAGGCGGTTACCTGGAAATCCAGGGTCATGGTTGGAGTTATCTGTTTTGCTCTGATTGGCATTGTGATTGGAGCAGCTGCGGTCACTGTCAAGATTATCGAATGGGTAATTTCTTTGTTCTAAGTGCAAGCATGCCTTGGCCCACCAAATAAATTGAAAGACCTATTAAGGCAATGGACATGACCGAATTGACCAGAGAGATGTCGAGTCCTGATGTCTTTTCCAGATTGGCGCGAGTTAGTTGAATCAAGGCCACCATTGTGGTTACCAGAACAAATGCCATAGGAATAAGAGTGAAGGCGAGACGTTTATTATTCTTATGTAACCAGACTGAGATAACGAGCAGGGTAAGGGCCGCCAGCAATTGGTTAGCTGCTCCAAAAAGAGTCCAGAACTGACTCCACATTCCCGTCTCCGTACTCATGAGAATAATGGCTGATGGCATGATAGTTAGAAGTGTACCGAGTATGGCACCAAGTTTTCCAGAAAGGCCGGTAAGTTCTTCAACCAGATAACGTCCCAGGCGAGTCGAAACATCGAGTGTATCAAAGACAAAAGTTGAAAATGCCATGGCCCCAAAGGTCATTGCAAATGGAAGATGTTCCTTCCCAATGATCATGGCCAGGAATTCACCTATGCCTTTGCCATAAATACTTCCTGGCTTCATACCAACCACATCTGCGGGTGCCATCATCATGATGATGCCAAGGCTGATTAGTGCCACAAAGCCTTCTGCCAGCATCGCCCCATATCCGACAGCATGCAGGTGCGTTTCTTTATCAATCTGCTTAGAGGTGGTGCCTGAACAGACAAGCCCATGAAATCCAGAGCATGCCCCACAGGCGATAGTTACGAAAAGGAAAGGAAAGAGAGAGCCTGTCATCTTATCAAAATGAAAACCAGTGAATGTAGGCTGGACAATAGGCTTACCGCTAAAGAAAAGGCCCACCACCCCAAGGACTAAGACAGAATAAAGAACGTAGCCACCCAGATACCCTCTCGGCTGAAGGAGGAGCCAGACCGGTATTAAAGAAGCAATGGCGCAATAGAGACAAATAAGTAAGGCCCAATGAGTTTGTGAGAACTGGAACCAATGTGAAAAATATGTTCCGGCCCAGCATAATCCATAAGTAGCAGGAACAAAAATCATGGTGTTTAACCATAAGGGTGTTTTCAAATACCTTTCAACCAGCCCCAGTAGAATTGAAAGGATCAGATAGCTCATAGAGGCCCAGGCAACGGCACCTCCGGGATGAAAATTCAAGGATAGATTTTGTAATTCTTCAGGCGAAGAAACAAAGCTTGAGGCGGTTATATCTGCAAAGGCCACAATGATATAAACAAGGGCAATCCAGATGAACAGCATCATGGCCTTGCCGGCCTTTGATCCAAGTTGTTCCCTCGTGATATCCGCTATGGAATGAGCATGGTGACGAACTGAACAGGTGAGGGTTGAAAAATCATGGACGGCCCCTATAAAAACCACACCCAGGGATATCCAGAGGAGAGATGGCAGCCAGCCAAATTGTTGGCAGGCCACAATCGGTCCAGCAATGGGGCCTGCCGCTGCGATTGCCGAAAAGTGCTGTCCGAATAGATAAAAAGGATTCGTGGGCAAATAATCTGTCCCATCCTTATGAATATGCGCGGGTGTGACGATGGCGGGATCAAGTCCAAACTGCCGGGCCACCCATGAACCATAAACGAAGTATCCCAAAGTGATAAAAAGCAGGAATAAGACCGCGATGAGAGGTAAAAGCATGGGAGCTCCGAAAGTGTTTCGGATAGGTTGGCATAATATTTCTGTGACTGTCAAAATGAGACTCTGTACTACATCTTTTTAAATAATAAGAACCAGCTCAAATGCATTCCCATAACACTATTAATTTGCTTTCTTTCAACCAGCTTTAAGCCTTTGAAAGCAGCAAATGTCTCAATATCCATATCGGTCCTGTAGCCCAGGAACTTTCGTGTGATTGGATCAACCAGCCTTACCATGCCGGAACGGAAAGAATTCTTAACACGAAGGTTTGCTATGACAGCAATATGTCCTCCCTTCTTTGTAACCCGTACCATTTCCTGCATTCCTTTCTCAGGAGATTTTAAGGCAGTAATAACTGATGGTGCGAGAACAAGGTCGAAACTGCTTGCCTTGAATTCCAGCTTGTGAGCATCCATTTTCATTAGTGTGATTTTTTTTCTTTTCAACTTGCTGGCTTTGGCACTTGCAAATGAAAGCATCCTTTCATTTGAATCAACACCAGTAAATGCCTGGTTATTAGGAACATGATTAAGTGTAAGTCCGGATCCAACACCGACTTCGAGAATTTTCATTCCTGGTTTTTTTGAAAGAGTCTTTATCAGTGAACCAATTTCCCTATGTCCTTCTGAAAGAGGAATGTTAAAGACATGGTCATATAGGGGAGCAATAAACGAGTAGTCTCTAGGTGCTGGGATCATTATAAACCTTCCGTTAATAAATTGATAATCAGGAGCAATTTCCCGAATCGAACTTCGCATTCTGGATATGTGTTCGCAAGCCGCTATGTATCTGACAAAACAACCCTTGCCATGCCCTGTTTGGCTTGTCACAATTTTCAAATGAAGATTATTAAAAAATTGTACTTTTCTTTGGCTATTGTCGGATCTTTGACGATGGGTGTAGTCCATGCGGACCTCAAGCCGATCAAAGTTCCTCAGGGAAAAGGTCCGGAAGAAAAGACTGAACCTTCAAAGCTACCCATAAGAGCTACCTTTCAATTCTTCGCTTCTAAATATAGTCCCAAAGTTCCTGATGGGTCATTTTCCATGAATGGATCTTTTGACAACCAAACCCGTGAACTGGTGCTCAAACATGAGGCCTGGATCAAGCAACCTAAGGAAGATTACGACATGGTCTCCCTTAAGGGAGAAATTAATAAAAAAGGCACCAACTTTACCGGCAGGGTTAATTATGATGGCTGCAAGGAATTTATACTGAAGCGAACTTCCAGGGGAGGCAAAACTCCCGTATCCGGGAAGTGGGAAGGCAGTTATATTTGTGCCCAGGGCGTGACAGGGCTGATTCTCACACTTGAGTAAGGCAGATATGCGAATAATTCATTTATTGATTCTCATTATGTTAATTTCAACACCCTTGCACGCAAAGAATGTCATATTCTGGCTAAGTGTTGATGGTTTCAAGCCGAGCTACCTTGATCATTCGAATACTCCCCATTTGAGAAAAATGATCTCACACTCTGTCTATACCAGGAAGCTTGCACCTATTTTTCCCTCAATTACATTTCCCAGTCATAGCAGTCAGGCCACCGGAGTAAAAGTTAAGGAACATGGCATTCCTTTCAATACCTTTTATGATTCGGCCACAGGAAAGACTGAGAGCTACCCAAATGAGTCATCCCTTCTTCAGGCCGAACCAATCTGGCAAACAACCAAGAGGGGAGGTCTCAGAAGTGCTGTCCTTAACTGGCCTCTTTCTTTCAAGCAAGAAGGAGAGTTTAAATCAGATATTTTTAACCCGACTTATGAAAATGAATTATCCGATGAAGAACGAATTGATCGCTCAATGGAAATCTGGCAAAAAGAACTGGATGCAGGACGTGAGCTTGACTTGATCATGGCCTACATCGTGGGACCGGATTCAGTGGGACACCAATTCGGGCCGCAAGATGAAAAAGTTTTCAAGGTGGTTGAGAATGTTGACCTCCTTATTGGAAAGCTACAAGCTAAAATACGTCAGATTGCTGATTCCAGAAAAAAGCGCGACGATAAATATTTCCTGCTCATCACTACTGATCATGGCATGACTGCCGTTAAGACTGCGGTAAATTTAACACTTTTAAGTAACCTGTCCTCAGAACCTCGAGTAAAGCTCATAACCGGGGGAAACGTAGGACATGTTTTCCTGGATAAGATACCTGAAGGAGAAAGAAGCTCCCTTATCAAGAGACTTATGACGGAATATAAAAAATATCCTTACGTGACGGCCTATGAAAAAAATAAAATGCCGGCAGAATGGAATTATGGGCACTCTACAAGAGTGGGTGATCTGGTTGTTATCCTTGATGGTGGATATGCTTTTGTAAATAATGTGCCAAAAGTTTCAGTTCCGATCGGTGAAATAGGTGGTCCTTTAGGAATGCATGGTTATCACCCCAGAATGGTTTCAGACATGTATGGACTCATGGTCATGTGGCAATATCCAGAAATACCCCAAGCGAAGGAGTTAAAAAGCCCTATAGATTCGTTGCAGCTTCATCCAACCGTAGCTTTCCTCCTGGGCATTTCTCCTTCTGCCAAGGCAATTGAAAAGCCTATCAAAGAAGTCACCAATTTAAATTGAATGGCCAGAGTATTGCATTTGTTTAATCAACAGATGTGGTTCCCGGGAGTCATCTATCAAGACGCCATTAATACTGATCTTACTTGGTCTGGTCAGCGCCTGCGGTGAAGGCGAAGGGAATTCAATTTCTGATACTAATCTTGAAATGCGCCAGGAAGAACAAGGTACATTTCAAACCCACTCCATGAAACCCGTAAACAGTTCCGTTGAAAAAGATATAAAGGCTTCAACAATCATTCAGGTTTTTGCAGATACTATAATTGCCAAAGTAAAAGTTCAGAATGCACCCGGTAACATCTTACATAAACAATTTATCTATTCGGGGAATAGATGCCCAACACGGGGCGACGACAAAAATAGCGATGGATTTATCGACTGGGTAGAAGCCCAAAATGTTATAGGTAAGGCCTTAATACCTCTGGATGGGGGATTAGCGTCCCAGGAAGAGCATGGGGGCTATCCAACAGCTGATTCAGCTGGTTCATATGCCTATGAAAGAAGGGCCTCATTAACCCGGTTGGTGGCCGATTTGAGGGCACCCGATGATGATCCTGATGATCATATCGGTAAGTTAAAATTTGGTGAAGAGCTTAATATGGAAGGGCGGGTTGTTGTGATCTACGGAATCCAACCGCTGGCAGACATGCCTTTAAGCCTGTCATCTTCTCCAGAAGATCCGGCCTATCTGGCCTTGCCGATCGCATGTGGAGTCCTTGAATGGAAAGGAAGATGATTATTCAACCAACGTTTTATTCGATAAATTCAAGCGACATTCCTTAGTTGTACAATTCAAGGAATAATGAAAAATGATTCCATATTTTCCATCAAATGTAGTTCCATTATCCCTTCCCCACGAAAAGAACTTCTTTTGAGGAATGCTATAGGGAATGGTGGCATATAATGCATCAACTAAGTGGTTATCCTTGATCATTATTTTTATCTGGTCGTAATGCCTGTCAAATTCCTGATGATTGACATCTACATCAACCCGGCATTTTGCTGCTGAAGCATAAGGGGAATCATTGTAATAAGTGCTTTCGCATTTGAATCTGAAAGGTCCTGTTTCTGATTTGGGAAAAAAGGAAGTAACCATGTGGCCCTTAAGCGGTCCAATTGCAGGCACGGTATTCTTAAGCTTTACATTTATTGGAAGACTTTCAACTAACTCGCCCAGTTTGAGATGGTCAGAGTCATCGGGGAGCTTGACCTCTGCGGACCAGGCCAGGGAAGTCGTAAGCATAAGAGATATGAGACGTAATTTAATTTTCATTTGCTTCCTTGATTACAAACGCTGCATTGCCTTTTACCCGGAACCAATCATAGTCCCGAACTTCAACTGAGATCCCAAAAGAATCCCTTACATAAAAAGATCCTTTCTGTTCCTTGCATTCAGAATCAGAAAGTTCATAACATTTACCTGGCAGGTTATCGTCATAACCGACAATAAGAACCACATGCCAGTAATAATTGTCATTGTAATTTACCAGGACCGGAGCCTTGTTTTTATAAAGTGCAGCCTTGATCTTTTCAATGTGAGAATCATTAAGGACGTTAGTTGACCAGCGGTTGCCATATATAAAGAGCTGAGAGGTGGTGACTTTCGGGAGCTCGACTTTTTTCATGCTCCTCCACTCACGTGAATTCCATATAGTGTTATCAACCGAGGAATCATTCCAGGCATCAAAAGGCCAGTCAGCAAAATGAATCCCGTATCCCTTGTTGAATTTCATCACAGGAGTTTCCCAGAAGCTCTTGCCTGAGGTTTGATAACTTGGGGCATGTATAATGTAGGATTCTGCCAGGTCATAAGGACCATAAGGCTTAGGATTAGTTATACCATGTTTTTTATTGGCAATTAACTCCATGGCCCCGGTTGAGGCCACAAAGAGGCAAGTGTTTGTATCACCCTGATCTGGAGCTACCTGGACGTAATTTAAAAGCTCAGTGTATTTAGAAGGTAGATCTTGAGCGAGGGCCGCATGTGAAAGAAAGCTTAACAAAATGACTAGCTTTAGCATAAGACCCCTTTTAAAAAACAACTATACCGATGCTAACGCTAAAATCATCCTTAAGTTAACAAAAATATTCTTACTCTCAATCATCCATCATAATGACAGGCCCAATGAAGTAACTAGAAAACCGTCCCATTCATCCAGGAGGTTCTTTCCTTTAGGAAAAATCTTATCTACGGAATGAAATCCTCTAAGCTCAGTTCTCCACATTGCACGCTGTGCCAGTTGATGATCAAAATTTATTGAAGCTCCTGCCACCTGGAAGCCATTTGAGGTGTTGGTCATTACATTGGCCTGATGTCTGTCATTGTAATATTCCAACCGGAGGGCAATAGCTTGTGCAGGATTCAAAATCCTTCTGATAGTATATGCTGTTCCATACCATATATCGATTCCATCATTGGTTTGCTGGGACTGATGTCCAAAATCAAGTGCCCATAACGTTTGCCACTGCGCTGAATATTTATACTGGAAAATAAGGTCATGATAGCCTCGAAATCTTGAATTCGTTCCTGTTACTTTTTCTTCACCCCAGAAATTATTATAGGTGAAAGTAAACGCATTACTTCTTATGTTCTTATACTGAAACCCTAAGGCCTTACCTTGATTATTCTCAGCAATATTCTGCCAGCCGTTTATAAGTCCAGTTATCCTTTGAGATCCAGGATTCAGATCCAATGTTGCCCAGGAAAATTCCTGCATCAACCCAGGTTTTCCCGTCAATTTTAATTCCCAAATAGGCTTCCTGGAAGATTCTTGTAAAGCGTGTTTCTGCTGCTGCATTTCGCGTAACTGAGTCTCCAAATTGCAAGGCCAGACGGCCACGGGTTTTGGGTCTATCTAAAATTGCTTCAAGGTAGGCGAGATTCACATTGAATTCATTGTGTCTTACAGGCTGGGTTGTATAGGCGCGTTTATGATGAGAGGGATTATTGAAGTCGTAAGCGAAGTAAGTATCAATGAAACCACCAAACTTATCTGCTTGAGCTTGTGTCGTAAGAGAAAAAAGGAAAAAGAAAAGGAGACTGGATTTCATATCTCTATTAAGGATCCAATTTCTACCACCCGACTTTTTGGAAGATGGTAGAATGCTGTGGCCGTCTGGGCATTTCGAGACATGAAAGCAAAGAGTATCTCTCTCCAGATCGCCATGCCTTTTCTTTCAGTGGCCATAATATGTTCCCGGCCTACAAAGAAAGTTGAAGCAGTAACGTTTAGCTTCGTATTTCCGTCCAGGATAATATCACCTAGTTCATCCGTTACATTAGGCAGGTCCATAAAACCAAATTGCACAATCAAACGATATACCTGAGGGCCTATGTTTTGCAGCCTTACCCTGTTACCCTTGGGAACATGGGGAATATCCAGGGTCTGCACTGACAGGAAAACTACATGCTCATGCAGGCACTTGAAGTGATGATAATTAAGAATAACGGTGGGTGGAGCAAACTTGGCATGTCCCGACATGTAAATGGCGACACCATCTATCCGGTGGGCCTTCTCATCCCAAACCTTCTCGAGAAACTTGTCCATCGGCATTATAATTTCAAGCATCCTCTCGGAAAGAATTTTCCTTCCTGTATGCCATGTGGTCATCAAAGTGAAAATCACCATTCCTACAACTATAGGGAACCATCCTCCGTGTAGAATCTTAAGCAAGTTCGCTCCCCAGAAGGAAGCTTCAATGGCCAGGAAAAAAGTACAAAGAGCACCAGTCAGAAAAGCATTCCATCCCCATTGGTAACGGGCAAAGTAATAAAAAAGGATAGTTGTTATAACCATCGTGGTTGTGACTGCAATTCCGTAGGCAGCTGCCAGGTTACTTGAGCTTTGAAAAGTAAGGACCAAGGCAATGCACGCAATCATCAGGAGGGTGTTCACACTTTTCACATAGACCTGGCCTCGCTCATCCCTTGATGTATGCGAAATAACCACACGGGGAGAGTACTGCAACTGAACGGCCTGCATTGTAAGAGAAAACACGCCGGTAATGAGTGCTTGTGAAGCAATACAAGTTGATAATGTTGCGAGGATAATTAAAGGCAACAAGGCCCATTCCGGGGCCATAAGGAAGAAAGGATTCTTAATCGAGAGAGGACTATAAATCAGCATGGCACCCTGGCCAAAATAATTCAGGATCAATGCGGGCAATACAATACTGAACCAGGCAAGGCGAATGGGACTTTTTCCAAAGTGACCCAAGTCTGAATACAAGGCTTCTCCACCAGTTACCACCAGGAAAACTGAGCCAAGGACAGTAAAGCCCTTGAAGGCATTAATCTGGAAGAAGTCATAGGCATACATGGGATTTACAGCTTTCAAAATCTCAGGATGCAAAGAAATTTGATAAATTCCAAGAACTGAAATAACGACAAACCAGGCAAGTGTAATAGGGCCAAAGACCCTGCCTACTATTGTTGTACCATGTTTTTGAATGGAGAAAAGACCTATGAGAATGGCAATGGTCATTGGAATAATATAAGGTTTGGCCGCGGGGGTGAGAATTTCAAGTCCTTCCATGGCACTCAAGACAGAAATTGCGGGTGTGATCATCCCGTCTCCATAAAGGAGGGCCGTACCGAAAATTCCGAGTAACGTCAGAATGGATAAGGTTCTAGGAGATTTATCCTTAAAGCTGGAAAGAAGGGCAGTGAGTGCAAGTACACCACCTTCACCCTGATTGTCGGCACGTACTATGAAGACCAAGTATTTAATTGATACGACGATAATAAGAGACCAAAAGATCAGCGATAAAATTCCGAAAATATTTAATGGATTAACGGCCAGGCCATGTGAGTGATGAAAAGATTCCTTTAAAGCGTAAAGTGGACTTGTACCGATATCCCCATAGACTACACCCAATGCGGAGAGAGCTAATAGGTAGCGGTAGTTAGAGGCGGCTGATTTCATAGGTGCAGAGTTTAAAGTAAGTGCGTAGCGCCAAGATAGTGAAAATTAACTGCCTTAAGTAATTGAAATCTGTTCTAATACGACAAAACGACTCTGTTAATATAGTAATTTAACGATATACCGATCAGGTGAGGTGACTAATTATCTGAAATATATCATTTTTGTGTGGGCATTCGTGCTTCATTTGCCTGTTATGGCAGGTGCTGGTGATTTGTCCCAAAGTTTTACACTGGAAGGACATCTTTTTGATTCACCAACAAGTACTGATCCCTTTCTAGCTGAAGCAACTATCACCCTCCGTATTTTAAGTCCTGATAAGCTTTGTGTTCTCTACGCTGAAGAACAAATTGTTAATACTTCTGCCACTGATGGAACATTTAACATCAATGTTGGTTCTTTCCCGGGTGCTGCAAAAAGAGTAGCGGGAGATTCCGGCAATTCAATGGCCCAGGTTTTTCAAAATACAACAGTAATCACTGCTACAGGTGGAACTTGTCCGGGAGTCACTTCTTATACTCCTGGAGGCGCTGGTGGATATGGCCGCTATTTAGAAATCTCAGTGACTCCAACTTCAACCGGTATCACAGATGTTCTTTCTCCTGCCATTTATATGGGTTCAATTCCAAGTGCTCTAGTTTCTCAAACTTTGCAGGGCTTTGTGCCGGCCAATTTTTTACGTCTTGCCACTGTACCCAATCTTACTCAAGCAAATTTAGAAGACGTTTTTTCCAATACCAATTACCCAATTCTTCAAAACCTCTTAGCAGGAGGCGCAACTAGTTCAACTACTGACTCAATCATTGATGCAGACAGCGACGGTAACAGTACTGGCTCTATCAAGTTCACTATTGATAGTTCCCTGAAATCAGAAATTAAAAACGATGGTGACTTCGTTGTAGGTACAAATTCACTTTATGTTGATGCGGCCACAAGTCGCGTCGCCATTGGCACGGCCAATCCTTCATTTGATTTAAGTTTTATGGGAACATCGGCAAAAGCAATTGGTCTTGAAAGAAATGCAACTCCGGCCAGCGCTGGTAGTGATATGACTATTAAGTCAGGTGGTGCTACCGCTCTTGGAACTGACCTCGTTGGTGGGTCACTTTATCTTGCATCAGGTATCTCAACTGGTGATAAGACATCAGCTATTTATCTTCAAACGGCGACTGCTGGGGCACCAGGCAGTGGTGATAATCTTCCTACTACCAAAATGACTATCTTAGGAAATGGTAACGTTGGTATCGGAACAGCAGCTCCAGGTGAAAAGTTATCCGTTGTTGCCGGAAATGTTGTTGTTTCTAACGCCTACGCTTTCGGTTGGGGAAACCGTGCTACACAAATCATAGGGGAAGATAACAGTGCAGGTGGTAATGGGCTGCGCTTCGATACAAATGGTGTTGAGAGAATGCGACTTAATGCTGACGGTAAAGTCGGAATAGGAACAACAACCCCCGCTCTAAAGTTGAACGTGACAGGGGACAATAGTTATCCTGCAAGTTCCGGTACTGCTCAAACCGGAATGCTTCGAATCGCAGGAACTTCTAACAACGTACTCGATATGGGAAGCGCTGGTGTTACCCCTTTTGGCAATTGGCTACAATCGACTGATAAAACGGCCCTTGGCACAAATTATCCCCTGCTTTTAAACCCTAATGGGGGCAATGTTGGGATCGGGCTAGCAAACCCAATTATAAAGTTGGAGGTTGTTGGTGATGCGGGTGGAAGTCTGATTAAGGCCGGAGCTGGCGGCACTCGGAACATTACGCTCGCAGTAGGTAGCAATCGGGTGGGCATGCATATGCGTAACGACGGAGTTTCTCACGCCGGGATCACTTCGGACGGCAGTGATATTTTTTTTGGAACTGCCAGTAGCACGATCAATCCAGATAACTGGGGGACTGAGCTTATG
>DATLXC010000043.1:0-80162 GCA_035575985.1 Bacteriovoracaceae bacterium
AAGAATGAGGTAACGATTGAGTGGCTAGTGGATGAGGATCATTACAAAACGGAGTTGGCCTTAACGGCCAACTCCTCATTATCTGGGGAAAATAGAAAATTGTTTGTGCCCTGTGGTTCGCAGAGCTTGATTAATGGCGCACCCTGAGGGATTCGAACCCCCGACCAATTGGTTCGAAGCCAACTACTCTATCCAGCTGAGCTAAGGGTGCGTTCCGACGACTATATAACCATCAGGTGAATTCTGTCAGCTACTCTATGCGGGTATTTGAGATATGACTTCCAGCAACAAAAAGGCCCGGTTTCCCGGGCCCTTTCTTATTTATCTTTTCCGTTTTTCTCTGTATTCAGAAGCTCATCCACTTCCTCGATATCAAACTCACTCAGACCGAATGGATTCTCTTTCGAGTTCAGATCCTCATCAATATAGCGCTTACCAAGGTTCTCCTCAATCTCGTTCAGAGAGTCTTGATCCATGTTGCCACTCTTCTTCTCGATGTCGTTCAAATTCTCGTTCTCAAGCAGCTTATCCTCGTCGAGTTTCGCATCGTTAAGAATACCCTCTGCCTGCTCAATCTCGTTTTCTAAGCGCTCCAGGGCCTTCAGATCGCGCTCTGAATCCTTGATCACAGACTTCTCACGTTCCTGACGCTCAAGTTCTGCCAACTCGTCTTCTGTCAGCTGGATCTTATCGGCTTGCTTTAAGAGGTCATCGTTTAAGTTTTCAAGGTTAAGCTCTACATCTAGCTCATCCAGTGCCTTGCCGCCCATCATTTCTTTCTGACCAAATGCCTTGGCATCCTTGGCCTTCATTTCGCGCATGCGAGATTCTTTAGTCTTGGTGATAGCGATGTCACCAGAGTAGAAATCCTTAAGCGAATTGGTAACTAGGGCAGTAGCAAAATTGTCAGTCAGTGTAATAATCGTTATCTCACCAGTCTTATAAGTTGGCTGGTCAGTAATGTTGCGCTTGGAAAGTCTGTCCTTGAAGCCAAAAACTTCCATGACGTTACCAAGTTCAAGTCCGTCTGCCCTACCGCGATCCAGGTAAACAACGTCACCGAAACCAATAATAGTTTGGTTAGGCTGGTAAGTTGCAAGAATGGCAGCTTCCACCATGCGAGAATTGAAGGTCTTTGTAATACGTTCAATTTTGGGAGTGTAAGCAGTGATCCTGTCACCACGTTGAGGACTACCAGTTGTCTCAAAAAACTGAACTTCCCATTTTTCTTTTATCTTACGGAGAAGCTTAATCTGGCCCACGATTGAGTATTTATAACCTTCGCGGTCAGAGTTTGAATGCTTTACTTTTCCACCTGATGTATAGATCGAGAAACGATCACCAGGAAGAACTTTCATAGACTCATCAAACTGCACATAGGCATTGTCATGAGCGGTGAAGAAAATATTCTCGTTGGCACCATTAGTAAGAGAACCGAAATCCTGGACCATATTGGTGGAAACAAAAGTATTGAGGTAGAAGCCCTCTTTAACTGAGTAGTAAATCTTTGAATTCTTATCAAAGCCTACCTTGTCGTAATTTTTAGGGATATCAATATCACTTTCTCTGCGAGGCGGTTCGTAGTTCTCATATTCCCGGTTGAGGGCAAGTTCACTGGCCTTCTGGATATCTTCCATTGTTTCTTCAGAAGAGTATTGGAAGTAAACACCTTGCTCAGTAAGCTGGTTTTTCTCTTCAACCCATCCCGGTTTAACATCTTCACCAAAGTTGGCAAATTCACTCGCATTAGCAGTACCGATAGATCCTGGAATTGCTTCCAGCTCAGTTGGAGTAAATGTGCCAAGCTTAACCTCAGGTGCTGCTGATCCACTTCCTGTTGTGAAAGAAAGGACCATTCCGGGTTCAATAAAGTGAGGGTTTGTAATAAAAGAGTTCAGGGACCAGATTTTTGGATAATAGAAACCTGTTCCAAAAAGACGCTTGGAAATCTTAAAGAGCCACTCGTCTTTAACCACTGTATATGAATCTACTTTCGCGGTTGTTGCGACTTCATTCCATTCATTATCACTTATCTGCCCTTGAATATTCTGGGCCACAGTTAGGAGCTCACGCTCTTCACGGCCAACATCGAAGACTGCAGGCTCAGCATCTTTTTTTGCAACGTCTTTGGATTCTGGTTCACTTTTAGTGGCAATGTCCTCGTCAGTATCTTTCTTCAGGCTTTCAAGATCATCACCTGTGTCCGCGGGAGCATCAGCGGTGCTTTCAGTTCCTGTAGGGTTTTCAATTTTTTCCAGGGAATCTAAGTCTACAGTATCAGTTGCATCATTGGCAGTCTCTGCACCAGATTCACTTACACCTTCAGCTTCATCGTCAGCGGCCGGCGCTTCTGTTGTTTTCGCTGCTGAAGGATCTTCAGTCGGCTCAGGAGGTTGCTCAGCTCCGGAACCTGTCTCAGGTCCAGGTGCCTGCGCATCGGAGGGTGCCTTAACCGCAGGTGCTTCGCTACTGGCCTCAGCGGCTTCAGATACTTCTTTAACCTCAGTCTTGTCATTCATGAGCGACTGGAGGTCATCTTCATCAACGTCTTCCTGTGCCTCAACCAAAGTTGAAGTGGACATCAGCAACAAGAAGAATAAAAGTGCGGGATCTTTTCTCACAATTTAATTCCTGGTCTAGTTTGCTTCAAAAACGTCATTTAACATGGACGCGTATTGTTCTTTTTTATTTTGTGTCCCAAGTTTGTCCGCGCACACCACGGCAAACTTCAAGGCGTCGAGTACCACTCCTGAGCTTGAGTGACGATTGATGATGTCCTCAAACACCTGGAGAGCGAGATCGTACTGTCCCCTTCCGAGAAGCAGTTCACCGATTTGTAGCTTAGATCTTGCCTTCACTGCTGGAGAACCTTCGGTTTCCAATTGCTGGAAAATTTTAGTTGCTTCACCCGGGTTAGAAGTTTTAAGCGTCATGGCCTTGCGGAAAAGAGTTAATTGAGAATCAAGATCACCTGACACATTACTGAGTACAGGTACTGCTGGAGCGGCCGGTGTTGGTGGTGCCGCATTCTGACTGGCAAAAAGATCGACTGTTTCAGATTCTACAGCTGGAGCGAAATTCTCACCCTGGGTACGCTGGAGTTCTTCAACTAATGAAGGCTTCACTTCAGGTGGAGTTTCTTTAGCACTTTCATATTTCTTTGAAAGTTCTTCGTACTTGACCAGGAGTTGGTCATATTGTTCACGAGGGACTGAACGACTGCGTTTATTGGTTTTTTCGCCACCATCATCCACAAGGGATCGTTCAAGGCTCTTATACCATGAACATGATGTACTAAAGACAAGCATCCCCACAAGTGCGGTAATCCGGGTGTGTCTCAAAGCGTCCTCCATGACTAACTACTAAATTTTTTTGACATAGCTTATTAATTATTCTAATTCCTAATCTATCGTAGTCAAGGAAAGTAATGTCGCACACCTATAAGCTTACCAGAGAACTCTACTATACCCGCATTCGGGTACCAAAAGACGAAGCTTTCTTCGTTTATTTTACCTTTGAATCTAATGAAGGACTTTGCTATTTCTCAACTGCTGATGAGTCGATTGGAGGGCAGTATCGGGACATTGATGTAAAGTGCCCCGTAGAGGCGAAATCCAGTTTGAAGGCCCTCATTGAGCGCCTCCAAACTGAGCTTAGATTAGATGTAATATCTGAAGAAATTATGCTTGATGGCTGAGTATTCTTAGCATGTCATCATGGTGACTATTAGTGTCCACTTTATGCATGACATGAATGATTTTCCCATCTCTATCGATGAGAAAACTTTGCCGGAGGATCCCGTCAAATTCTCTTCCCATGAACTTTTTAGGGCCCCAGCAACCGTAAGCCTTAATAACATCCATTTTTTTATCAGAAAGAAGCCTGAAGTTCAGGTTCTCTTTTTCTTCAAACTGCTTTAGTTTTTTTACCGGATCTGCACTGATTCCCAGGACTACTACTTCGGCATCCTGAAGTTTCTCTTGTGTATCACGCAGGCTACAGGCCTGAGTCGTGCAACCTGGAGTCATGGCCTTAGGATAAAAGTAAACAATGACATTCTGACCTTTGAAATCTGAAAGGGAAACCATGTTGCCATTCTGATCTGGCAAAGTGAATGCAGGGGCCACGTCACCTTTTGCGAGAGTAGGATTTTTGATAACTTCAGCTGACTCTGTTGAAGGAGCTGCTTTAGGAGCGACGATCTTGGTTACTTTTACAGGTATTTTTTTAACTTCCTGAGCTTTAGGAGCTGCTACTTTCTTAGTAGCTTTTGGAGCTGCTACTTTCTTAGTGGCTTTTGGAGCAACTTTCTTAGTTGCTTTAGGTACAGCTAACTTAGTGGCCTTCTTGGTTGCTTTCGGTGCAGCTTTCTTGGTAGCTTTTTTGGTGGCTTTCTTAGGGGCTTTCTTAGTGGCCTTCTTTGTTGCTTTCGGAGCAGCTTTCTTAGTGGCCTTCTTAGTAGCTTTTTTTGCTACTTTCTTAGTTGCTTTCTTCGTTGCCTTTTTAGTCGCTTTCTTTTTTGCCATTTGATCTTCCTTTTACCATTTATCGCGTAATGCTCTTATTGTTTGGAACAAGTTTCGCTCAATATCTGCCGTATCATCAAGAGCTTTTATGTCCTTAATGAATCTCTGCCTTAGTTCAGGGGAGGTTAGGCGCAGAAATGGGTTAACCATTTTCTCCGAACCAAGTTTTGAAGGCTCTCTTAATGCCACATCCTGGGCCTTCACTTTCCTGATTCCCTCCCGGATATTTGCATTTTCAGGCTCAAAAGTCAGGGCAAACTCGAGGTTTTTTTCAGCGTAATCATGCCCTGGATAAAGCAGGGTCTCATCAGGCAATGTAGTGATAAGTTTTCTGGTTGTTTGATACAGTTGGTCTACATTTCCGCCATTCTTGCAATTCCCCACTCCGGAATTAAAAAGAGTATCACCTGAAAAAAGTGCACGCGTCTGGTTATTCTCTTTCAGGATAAAAACCTGATGATCCATCGTATGACCTGGCGTATCTAAAGTTTCGAGCATAAATTGTGGATTAAGAATGATTTGATCAGCATCCATCAGAGACTTAACCGGTGATTTAAAGGCTTCCTGCAATGGTTGGTTTCCCCTGATGTGGTCAAAATGTCGATGGGTATTCAGTATCCCCTTTAGCACCAGAGAATTTTCCTTGATATATTTAATCATCGGATTTGCTTCATAAGGATCAATGACCCATGCATCTCCAGTAGTATCTTCATAGAGAAGATAGCTATAATTACGAAGTTCATTATAAGCAAAAAAAGTTTTAACCTGGATCATTATGACTAACCTCTACACTTATTACACTCAAGTCATCTTTCTCTCCGTGATTGTAATAAATCATATGCTGGAAATATATCTTTCACGTCGTCAACTATCTGCCTTGCAGCAAAGCCGTGCCGAAGTCCCTTCCGAATTCAAGAATTTCCTATCCCTGGAAGATCATCAGAAAGCAATTAACTATTCAACTTCGAAACTCAATTATGGTCAGGCCCACCTGGTCTGGAATGCTCTTTTGATGTTTTACTGGTTTCCATTCAGAGGAGCCGAGAAACTCTACCTCTCATTTCCAGATTGGGGAATGCATAGGGAAGTTCTTTTTCTGGTT
The DNA here is from genome assembly GCA_035575985.1 of Bacteriovoracaceae bacterium. Lineage (GTDB taxonomy): Bacteria > Bdellovibrionota > Bacteriovoracia > Bacteriovoracales > Bacteriovoracaceae > Peredibacter. The sequence goes on from DATLXC010000043.1 coordinate 5,629, forward strand.
TGTTTTTCACTCATCCAGATGTTACTCAATCTCCCATGGGGCGTTTACTCGACATTTGTCATGGAAGAAAAACATGGCTTCAACCGAACTACGCCCAAAATATTTATCATGGACAGGCTTAAAGGGTTGGCCCTTGGAGGACTCATTATTGTTCCCCTTCTTTATGCGGTCTTTTTTCTCTATGAACAGTTAGGCATGTATTGGTGGCTTGCGAGTTTTGCGCTCGTGACCATCTTTCAATTTATCATGATCTGGCTTTACCCTACTTATATTGCTCCGCTTTTTAATAAGTTTAATCCCCTTGAAGGCGAAGAACTGAAAAATGGCATTGAGAAACTTGTTTTGAACGCGGGCTTTAAGGCCCGTGGTGTCTATGTCATGGACGCTTCACGCAGGAGCTCTCATGGAAATGCGTATTTTACTGGATTTGGAAAAAGTAAAAGAGTGGTTTTCTTCGATACACTTCTTAAGCAACTCAAGGTGGATGAAATCCTGGCCATCCTGGCCCATGAGCTAGGACATCTAAAACTCAAGCACATCCCTAAATCCCTTGCAGCATCGATTGTCATTTCTTTCTTTGGATTCTGGCTGATGGGCGCACTCTCCCATTCCTCGTGGTTTTATGGGGGTCACTTTGTAAGAGTACCCACACCAGCAATCCTTATCCTGCTTTTTACTCAGGTTATTTCTCTTTATACATTCTGGATGACACCCATTGGTTCATGGATATCGAGGCTCAGGGAATTTGAAGCTGATGCCTATGCTGCCCAGCAAACCCGGGCGCAAAATCTCATCACTGGTCTTTTGAAATTGTATCAACAGAATGCGAGCCCGGTTGTGACTGATAAGCTTTATTCTGCCTTTTATCACTCACACCCACCTGCACTGGAGAGGATTAAGCGCCTAGAGTCCCTCGTAAGCAAGCCCGGTTAAGCTTTGTCTTAAATAGTTCAGGTATGGCTTCCTGTATTTCTCAACTTCATTATGAAGTTCATGATAGCCACCTTCAAAAACTTTCAGCTGGGCATTCTTCTCAACGGTGGTGAAATATTTAATCATAAGCTGAGGATGGACCAGTCCATCATCAGAGCCTATTGAACAAAAAAGTGGGCATTCGGCCCTCAAGGGCCTTGAGAATACATCACGGGACATTTTGAGAAGTTCCCAAAAAAGCTTTGAATGAACTTTTTTAACATTGAACTCATCTTTGATGTAACTTTCGTAAACCCGGGAATCATGTGAAAGACGTCTTAGGTTCAGCACACCTTTAAGGGGAATAGTAGGACACCTACGTAGGGCGTCAAAGACAAACATTGGTGCAGCGGCCATTACTGGACCAAGCACCCCACCCGCCCCTACAGCTGGTGAGCTAAGAAATACTTTCTCAGGATAAAAATCCTTTGCCGCCGTATTCTGTAAATAGGCAGCTGTTATCAGTCCACCCATTGAGTGTCCAAATAAGTTGTATTTGGTCATGCTGAAGTCTTTGCGCAAAAAACTTATAACGGCTTGAAGATCCATTAAATAATCTTGAAAGTCCTCTACAAACCCACGTTTTCCACCACTTCGGCCGTGACCCCTAAGATCATAAATAGCGATGTTAAATGATTGGGAAAAGAGTTTTAGTATATATTCATGCCTACCCAAATGCTCACCCAGGCCATGTGTGACAATTAACCAATTAGAACTGCCGGTCTCCCGGACCAGGCATTTTAAAAGAGTGCCATCGAAGGACACAATATCGCGATATTCGTTATTCATAATAATTCCTCTTTCTGAGCTATGCGCTTTAGGTGATAATCAAGAGATATGTATTGCCCCGTATGTTTCCAAAACACTATGAAGATTCGCTCCAATGGAGTGGTCAAACTTGCGTTCAATGGTAAATCCAGGGCCACCTCACTATTTACATATAATCTCCAAAAAGAGACCCAAGAGCAACTACAGGTAAAACTTCGTGATAAAGTTGTAGATTTTTTTCAGTTTTACCAGGATTTTGCAAACAAGACGCCTATCAAGACCTTTGAGGCTTACTCATCTGACTTCCTTTGCACAACGGGTTGCAAGATAGATGTCATAAACACCAAGGTTAGTGTGGTCGGCGTTATTTTCAAAGTTAATGTAGTGAAAGACATCCTGAATGAGGAAGGCAAAAAGTTCGGCATCGGGATAGAAGTAAAGTTAGAAGGTTAGTTTCAGCTTAATCTCAAATTCAATAAAGCCTTTCAATTGAAATGAATCAGGGACTTTTCCTGCTTCAATAAAAGCATCCATCTTAATAGCATTATCCTTCATGATCAAAGGTGCCAGGTTGATATCAGGAATCTTGAGGTCCATGCACGTTTCCTTAGTGCAAGGTTCAATATGCTTCACTCCAAGTTTTTCAAGTTCTACGGCATTCTCGGCCAGTATCACATTAAAGCCCTCTTCAAGGATTGGATCTTTTTCAAGCTCCAGCAAGATTGAATTATTCAGGATGTGAATGCGCTTAAAGTAACCCTTAAGCTTAGGATGGTTCATCAGGAAATCCCTGGTGAGGGCCGCTTCGTGCGTATTGATGATGTATATTTTCCCGTAATTATCATTCTGAAGATAAGTGTTCCTATGATCTCCATCATACTTCACAAGGATCACTTGATTCTCATCTTCCAGATTCACATCGCCAGTGAGTTCGCCTTTCTTTTCGAAAAGGTTCTGCAAAGGAGTGCGTTCTTTCTTTTCAATAGTCTTGGAATCAAAAAGTGGTATCCATGAATTTGTATTCTCCACATGGTGAGAAGAAAGCTTCACAGCAATCTTGTCCAGGAATTTGAAATTCACATTTTCCCTGCCATTAAAAACACGCTGAAACCAGCTCATCTCTCTTTCGTGAATTTTTTTGGGCTCAATATAAAAGAAGATCCGCTTAACCTTAGCACTTTTAAAGTATTCCTTGGGCATTTCAGGAACCTGTTGAATCAGGGATAATTTAACTTTTCCCATGCCCATGCTGGCACCTAAATTCATGAACATCTTGGCAAATCCACCGGCCACGAAACCAATTTTTCCCAAGGGAGAATCAAACGAAGAGATTTCCTGGTCGCTAAGAGGCAGCACCAGTGGAAGGATAGTGAATTCGCCATCGCCATAAGCTTCTGCTGTGGTTTGTGCTTTAACAGCATTTTTGATAACGCTCTTGTTGCCACAACCACATACAAAAAAGGCCAAAATGATGAGGACCTGAAATCTAGACAATATAAGCTCCTGATTTCAGAATAATAGGGCCTATGTTCAAAAGATAACAGGGTCCCTCACTTTTTTACATAGCAATGCGTCATTTATTCATTCAGGGGTATCATCCAGCTATGAAACTCATTGCTGGATTATTACTTTTAGGGACCTTGGGCGATGCCAGTGCCCAGGCCTGGAAAACGCTCCCTAAAGGGGTTCGGATCCTGGGCTATAGAAACGTTACGACATCAACAATTAGTTCAAATTTCAATCGTTTTGGTGCGGACAGCCCCCTTGGTACTCAGTTCAGGGTGGATGCAGGCTCTTTTAACGATAGAGCTGGAAATGTCGTCACTCCAGGTGCTGATGTAGATGCCAATGCCTATAATGCTCTCGTCGTAGGTGAATATAAAGTCGATGCTTCGGCCCAGGTCAATGCACAGGGAACTGGCTTCGGAATTGGCCTCAGTGACAGAGTCATGTTCTTTGCTTCAGTTGCCTATTACAAAGCTGTGGTTAAGACAGATCTTAAGCGCACTAAAGGCAATACATACGAAGAGACTGCAAATATTCTCAGGGCTAGCGGCGGAACTCAAAACGATGTAATAGCTGAAAACCTGCGCCACATGATCGATGTTAACGAAAGAACAATACAATCCGTTATCACTAACCATTATGGATATAAACCTTTGGGCGACTGGTATGGCTCAGGTTATGGAGACCTTGAAACTGGCCTCATGATTAAGGCAGCTGATGAAGGTGAAACCGGACTCATGTTTTACCCTGGAGTGGTTCTTCCTACGGGATACCAGGATGATCCCGACATATTACAGGATATTGCTTTCGGCGATGGTCAGTTTGATTTCTTTGGAGAGCTTGCAACAGGCTATTTGTATAACGATCACTTAATGTTCGGAACAAGCTTCCGCTATACTTACCAGGCCCCAACCACTAAACGCCTGCGGGTCCCCCATGAACGAGATTTCACGCTTTCTGAAACTTCAGAAAGAATGAGTGTGAAGTATGGTGACAAGCTTGATTGGATGCTAAATACCACTTTCTCATTCAATGATTGGATTTCAGTAACACCCATCTATCGTTTCATGTACCAGATGCCTTCAAAATATGGATCAACGGATCTGAAGGCCAATGAATACTTGGCCTATAATTCAGACAAGCTTGAACATCAGGTTCAACTGACCACTTCATTCTCATCAATTGCGCCATTCCTGAAGAAGAATTTCATCCTACCGGCACAGATAAATATCAATTTAGTTAAGACGGTGGCAGGAAAGAATGTGGCCAATGCGGGAAGATTTGAAGTTGAATTCAGGATGCTTTTTTAGATTATAATTTTATATCCGGTTCCCCAGACAGTCTCAATTGTGATGTTGATCTTGCCCATTTTCTTCCTGAGCGAGAAGATATGAACGTCTACGTTTCTGGCAGTCATATCCAGATCATTTTCAAACTGTTCAATCAACTCTTCGCGTGTAACTGCGGCCGGCTGTTTCTTGTACAGGTGGCTGAAGATGATATATTCCCGTGAAGTTAAGCTGACGGTTGCCCCGTCTCTCATGATTGAATGGGCCTCAGGAATGAGCTTAAGTCCAACGTTCATCAGATTGTCTTGAAGTGAACTTACTTTTCCATGGGCATTCAATACACGAACCAGTAGCTCATCGTAATGGAAGGGCTTAGTAAGATAATCGTCTGCGCCAGCCTTTAAGCCTTCAATGATCTGTTCAGTCTTGTTGTAGGCCGAGACCATGAAAATAGGAGAGAGCTTATCTTTAAGGCGAATTGTTCGGATGATATCGATACCCTTGATTCCAGGGAGGTTCCAATCAACGAGATAAACACAGTGGTCAGGACGGCCTTTAGCAGAAAAGAACTCTTCAGCAGACAGGAAGCCCTGCACAACAAAGTTGTTTTTTTCTAAGAGGTATTTTAAGGCCTCTAAAATCTCTTTCTCATCTTCAATTATGACTACGTTTTTATTCATTTCACTCATAAGTATCATTTACCACTAAGTTTCGAGAATCATTTAATCGAAAGGCTCAAATCTTTCTAATTATCTATTAGTAGTGGAATAAAACCAATCCTAAAAGCACCAAATTTCGAATATTTAGAATGTCTTAACAAGGCATAGAATTGTTAATGGGGCTATTTAGGGGGACATGTGGAAAATGGTGGGCGTTGAGGGGATCGAACCCCCGACATCTACCTTGTAAGGGTAGCGCTCTCCCAGCTGAGCTAAACGCCCACATGTCGAATTTGAGAGCCCATATTAGTGGAGAAGAGGAATTATTGTCAAACAAAAAAGGGCCCTCTTTCTTTCTATGACTCGCTTCTTGTATTCATGAATAACTTTTTTGCAGCTCCAACTCAGAAGCTGCTTTTATCAGGAATGTACTGGCCGGGTCGAGGATAAGTCTTTCAAAGTTCCGTGTGATAACTATCACACCTTTAGTTCGTGCATAATCCGGACACTCCAGGGATGAGTAACCATCAATTGAAACCGGTTTTTTAGGTGAATGCTTTTGTTCATTAAAAAGAACATAGTTAATGGCATTCCTGGTTTCTCTAATCGATTTAAGTACATGCAGATGATAACGTTCGAGCTGAATCTTCCTTTATATAGGTATTAACCTTAAAATTGATATGGACTGGAGTTCTATGAGTTACCCTTTCTCTTTTTAAATGGGCCACCCCCTTTGAATGTAATCTTCGTCTTCCAGAGTTTGGCCTTCTTCCCCCTCGCTTACCTTTGTATAAATTCAATGTCATTTGCTTCGTTCTCATTCACATCTTATAGCAAAGTTTCGATGCATTGAATTCCCATCTCCCAATGAAAACTTTAAACTTCAAAATTTAAATTTGATATACGCCTCTTTCACACAAATTCGGACTTCCATCTTAAAAAGAGGCACATGTCAGCGTGAGACTTCCAGTTTGGGATTCCTCTGCCATGAAATAAACCTATGTCATTTCCATGAGATTCAAACTTCTCTGCTTTGAAAGAAGCACATGTCATCGTAAGACTCTACCAGTTTAGGATTTCCCTGTTTTGGAAGAAGCACATGTCATAGTGAGACTTCCAGTTTAGGACTTCCCTGCTTTGAAAGAAGCAAATTTCATAGTGAGAGACTTCCCTGCTTTGATAGAAGCACATGCCATTGTGAGACTTCCAGTTTAGGGCTTCCCTGCTTTGAAAGAAGCACATGTCATTGTGAGACTCCAGTTTAGAACTTGCCTGCTTGAAAGAAGCACATCACTTTGAGGCTTTCAGATTAAGCCTCTGCTTTGAGAGAAGAAAATCTCATTTTGAGGCTTCCAGTTTAGGCCTACCCTGCTGGAAAGAAGAACATGTCATTGCATAGGACTAGAAGGGGTAATGTATTTTATGGCCGTAGAAGTGAGCGAAACCGATGATCATAAGTATTACTAAACATATAGTGGCACCTTTTGATAATCCAATCCAGTATTGCCGGGAAGGTTCAGAGGGTAATGAAATCAGTTTATATCCGTGAAAAAGCATAATACCAAGGCCCACCAGAGCAATGGGAAAAAGCACTAAGAACGAAATGATGGAGAACATTTGACCAACCATCTGGAAACTATAGCAAAGAAATTCAGCTTAGTGATAATGATTGTGGTTTTGCTGTATAGGCAGGGTGAAATAAAAGGAAGTACCTTTACCGAGATTGCTTTCAACCCAAATTTCGCCTCCATGGGCCTCTACCAGGGCTTTTGAAATTGCAAGGCCCAGGCCTATGCTTTCCCTGAGCTTTTTTTCCTTTCCCTGCCAGTATCGATCAAAAATATGAGGCATGTCTGCTGCATTGATGCCTTTACCAGTGTCACTGACACCGAATTGGACATGATCGTGCTTATTAATTGCCGAAATTATGATCCGGCCACCTTCATCTGTAAATTTCAGGGCGTTTCCTATCAGATTTGAAAAAATCTGAAAGATCCTGTCGTGATCACATAGGAGGCGAACCTCATGTGTGGACTCGTTCTGTGTTTTAAGCCTGATATTATGTGCCTCAGCAAGAGGCAAATAGGCCTTGATGACTTCCTGTAGTATTGTTTCTGCTTCACATCCTTTAGGTTCAATGCGAAGTGATCCTCCTTCTATACTTGCGAAATCCAGAAGATCGCGGATGAGGTGAATCATTCTGTCACTGGCAGATCTGATATTTTCACTAAGCTTCCTGATCTTTTCGATATCATTGCTTTGGGAATTGAGAAATTGAGCACTCATCTTGATGGTCTGAATTGGATTCTTCAGATCGTGGGTAACAATGGCGAGCACTTCTTCTCTTGAGCGGACAGCCCTTTGAACTTTTTCATAAAGTTGTGCATTTTCCACCGACAGTGCGGCCCTGTAGGCGAGTTCCATGCCCATGGATAAATCTGACTGGCTATAGGATCGACCAGATACGGACATGTAAAATGAAATAGTACCCAAATACTTTCCATGCGCAATGAGGGGAATAGTCATGGATGAATTGACTCTAAAACGTGTAGCTACTTCTGTGAAAATTTCAAATTCCTCATCGTCATAATCTTTTTGTTCATTCAGATTGGAGACTAGCTCTGGCTTTCCAGTCTTTATTACTAAACCAGGACCGAAACGGTCCCAGAACTTGGTGTGCTCAAACTTTTCCAATTCACTGACAAAATCCGGGCTTTCAGGTTTCGTACAAGAACTAGCAGCTCTTTTGAATTGTCCTTCAGGAGTATGCAAGTGAATGACACAAAAATCTGCCAGCGTAGGGACTGAGAGCCTTGCAACCTGAGAAAGAGTAATTTGGGAATCCAGAGGTTGACTCAGTTCTCCTCCAACTTTAGCCAGGAATGCCTTATTTTTCTCTTCTTGCATTCTTTCAGTCAAATCTCTGGCTATGTTCGAGAATCCGAGCAATTTTCCATCATTATCTATGATGGAGCTGATAGTGACTGAGCACCAGATACGCTGGCCTTTTTTCTGGACAATCCAACCTTCATATTCTGCACGATCTTCCACCTTCGCCTTTTCCAGCAATCTTTCAGGAAGGCCCGAAACCCTGTCTTCTATAGGGAAAAAAGTTGAGAAACTTTTTCCCATTATTTCATTTGCACGAAAGCCATTTAATCTTTCTGCACCAGGGTTCCAGTCCATAACTGTCCCGTTAGGGGAAATCATAAAGAATGCGTAGTCTTGGACACTTTGGATTAATTGGCGCAGCCTTTCTTCATTTTCCTTCAATGAATTCTCAATGATTTTTCTGTCAGATATATCCCGTGCAACGTTAGTCATTCCTCTTAACTCACCCTTTTCTTCAATTGGACTTAAGGTCAAAAGTCCCCAGAATTTTTCCCCACCTTTCCTCACTAACCAACCTTCATAGGTAGCAATCCCTTTTAGGGAGGCTGTATTAATCAAATCAGGAACTACATTTTTCTTATTTTCTTCCGCCGTAAAAAACTCTGAAATAGATGATCCCAGGATTTCCCTCTGTCGATATCCCTTAAGTTTCTGCGCTCCCTGGTTCCAGGTCTCAACTATGCCGTCTACAGAAATCCTGAAAACAGCAAAGTCGGCAATACTGCTTACCAGTTCTCTATAGTAAGCTTCACTTTGGATCAATGCCCGTTCAGTCTCATTTCGTGCCCTGACTTCTGAAATATACATGCGCTCCTCTTCATCTTTGATACTGGTAATGTCGTTGGTAATGCCAGTGAGGACCAGAGAATCATCTTCACGCCTATGGAGAACAGTGTGGGCCCAGAATTCTGAATGATCAGCTTTTAACATTCGGTGTACACAGTCTTGAGCTCCCCCTTCGGAAGCCGCCTTGTACATACATTGAAGTAGTTTAGACCAGTCTTCGGGATGTACATGTTTTTTAAAGAAACCAGGAGTCGTCTCAAAGCCCCGGACAAGGTATCCAAGCATACGAATTCCAGATTCAGTCAGGAAGGAAATCTTGATTGCAAAAGAATCTGTTTCCCAAAACATGACCCCATCAACATGATTTAAAATATCTGATGCTGAGTCTGCAAAAAAGTGACTTTGATCTATTAGGTTATGGTGTTCGGGCTGCATAAATAGTCTCCACTAGTTCATAGTGACTATTTACTGCAAGGATCGACCCAAATAAGAAACCCGGCATTTAGCCGGGTATCTTATTCGAAAATTTAGAAAAATGTCTTAGTTGGCCACTTCGAGGTTGGCCTCACCGTCCAAAACTTTGAGGGCCCTGGCCTTCATGAATTCTTCAGGTTTAGTAAGATTAAGAGCAACACGAAGAACTTCTTCTACTTCAGAAACCGGACGGATATCGATTCCGGCCTTGATTTCGTCAGGGATCTTGGCGATGTCCTTACGGTTCTTTTCAGGAATGATGACGATAGTGATACCAGCTTGCTTGGCCGCAAGGATTTTCTCCTTGAGTCCACCGATTGGAAGCACGCGGCCTCTCAATGTTACTTCACCAGTCATGGCAACGTCCTGACGAACAGGAATGTTGGCAATTGCACTGGTCAAGGCAGTTACCATGGTCACACCGGCAGAAGGACCGTCTTTTGGAGTCGCACCTTCTGGGACGTGAATATGGATATCATTCTTGGCATACCATTCATGATCAACACCCAGGCGGTTAGAGATCGAACGAACATATGAAAGAGCTGCTTTCGCAGATTCCTGCATAACTTCGCCGAGCTTACCAGTTACCTGGATTTTTCCGTTACCTGGAACAGTGACAACTTCAATGTGAAGAAGCTCACCACCCACAGAAGTCCAGGCCAGACCGTTAACTAAACCGATCTGAGGCTGCTCTTCTACACCTGTACGGTCATACTTGATTGGACCGAGGTATTTCTCGAGGTTCTTTTCGTTCACCTGGAACTTACGACCCTCTTTAATATCTTCTGTTACAACTTCTGTAGCGATCTTACGTGAGATGGTATTCATCAAACGCTCAAGCTCTCTTACTCCGGCTTCACGAGTGTATCCGCGAACGATAGTAGAGAAAATCTTGTCAGGCACGGCCACAGGATAATTCTTCAAGCCGTGAGACTCTACAGACTTAGGAAGCAAGTACTTCTTAGCAATCTGCATTTTTTCATCAGGAGTATAACCAGCGATATGGATGATTTCCATACGGTCACGAAGTGGACCGGGAATCTGACCGAGATCGTTAGCTGTCATGATGAACATGACTTTAGAAAGATCGTATTCACATTCGATGTAGTGATCTCCGAAAGACTTATTTTGTCCCGGATCAAGCACTTCCAACATGGCCGCACCTGGGTCACCACGGAAATCTGAACTCATCTTATCTATTTCATCGAGAAGGATAACTGGATTTGAAGTTCCGGCCTTTTTAAGGGCGTGGATGATCTTACCAGGCATTGCTCCTACATAAGTACGACGGTGACCGCGGATTTCAGCTTCATCACGGACTCCACCAAGGGAAATACGGACAAACTTACGACCCAGGGATTCTGCCAGAGACTTAGCAATTGAGGTTTTACCCACTCCAGGGGGACCGGCAAGACAAAGGAGTGTTCCTCTTGTGTCATCCTTCACCAAAGAGCGAACTGCAAGGTATTCAACAATACGCTCTTTAACATCATCCAGTCCGTAGTGATCGTGATCAAGGATCTCACGAGCTTTCTGGACAGAATTATCATCCTGACTAACCTCTTCCCAAGGAAGTGAGATCATCCAGTCAATATAGTTACGTACCACGGCTGCTTCAGCAGACATTGGTGACATAGACTTGAGCTTGCGAAGTTCTTTATTTGCTTTCTCGCGTGCCTCTTCCGGCATTTTCTTAGCGCGAAGCTTATCTTCCATCTCAGCAACATCAGACTTATCGTCCTTGTTTCCAAGTTCCTTCTGAATGGCATTCATCTGCTCGTTCAGGTAGTACTCTTTCTGAGATTTTTCCATTTGTGTCTTCACACGTGAACGGATGCGCTTCTCAACGTTGATAATTTCGATTTCACCCTGCATCTTCTCAAGGAGAAGCTGCAGACGGGTATCGACATTAACAGCATTTAGTATTTCCTGCTTTTCAGGAATCTTCATCGTAAGGTGGGCAACAATAATGTCGGCCAGTCTTGATGGATCTGTGATTGAAGAAATGCTCATTAAGAGTTCAGGTGGAATGCGCTTATTGAGTTTTACGTATTGCTCGAAGATGTTTTTCACAGAGCGCATAGAAGCTTCAACTTCAACGTCTGAATCGACGATGTCGTTTGCCTTCTCTACTTCTGAGTAATAACCATCATTCTCGCAACGGAAGTTCTTGATCTTCGCACGGTATTTACCCTCGATAAGAACCTTCACGGTGTTATCAGGGAGCCTCAGCATCTGGATGATGCTTACTACTGTACCGATGTCGTAGACGTCTTCTCTTTCAGGATTTAACACTGAAGCGTCTTTCTGGGTTACAAGGAAGAGCTCATTTCCGTTCTTAGCTGCTTTTTCAAGAGCAGAGATGGACTTCTCCCGGCCCACGAAAAGTGGCACAACCATGTGTGGGAAGATGATTACATCTCTTAATGGTAGGAGAGGAAAGTTGTTAACAGCTTCGGACTTCTTATCGGACATAGCACCTCCTGCGCTCTTCGTCTCGTTCACTACCTCTTTCATGAGGTTCTTCTAAAAATAGTATCCCATGAAAATCAGAATCGAATACACAAAAAAAAAGGCCGGGAGTTTTTTTCCCGGCCCGACCAACTTGAACAATTACTCTTAGTTAAATAATGTTTAGAACTTAGTAAGTCTTTGTTAGAGATTTACGAGGCGTTTTCTATTTTTTTTGGCGCTTTGGCACCACCCTTACCTTCAGGAGCTTTCTTGCGATCACCCTCTTCAAGTACTGGTTTTCCTTCGCCTATGATTGATTCACGGGTGATGATGCACTTAGAGACTTTATCGTTTGCAGGCAAATCATACATCACATCCAACATGACTTGCTCAAGAATGGCACGGAGCCCGCGAGCTCCAGTTTTACGGGCCAGAGCAACCTTGGCAACTTCGCGAATTGCGTCAGTAGTAAATTCCAGATCAATTCCGTCAAAGGCAAAAAGCTTCTGATACTGCTTCACAACAGCGTTTTTCGGCTCAGTTAAGATTGAAACGAGTGCTTCTTCATCTAATTCTTCCAGCATCGCAGTTACAGGCAAGCGTCCGATAAATTCAGGGATAAGACCGAAACGAACTAAATCTTCCGGCTCAATAGCGCCTAAATTCTCGAGGTGTGTTTTCTTTTCTTTCGCCATGTTGTTTGAAGTAAGACCAACTGCCTTAGACTTCGTCATACGCTTCTCAATAATCTTTTCAAGCCCTACGAATGCACCAGCACAGATGAAGAGAATATTTCTTGTATCTACCTGGATGTATTCCTGCTGAGGATGCTTACGTCCGCCCTTAGGTGGAACATTCGCTACTGATCCTTCAACGAGCTTGAGTAGTGCTTGCTGAACGCCTTCTCCGGACACGTCACGGGTAATGGAAGGGTTTTCAGACTTACGGGCAATCTTGTCTATTTCGTCGACGTACACGATACCACGCTGGGCACGTTCAACATCGAAGTCACAATTCTGAAGGAGTGAAAGAATAACGTTCTCAACGTCCTCACCTACGTAACCAGCTTCAGTCAGTGTCGTAGCATCTGCAATCGCAAAAGGTACGTTCAAAAACTTAGCAAGTGACTGGGCGATCAACGTCTTACCAGACCCTGTTGGACCAGCAAGAAGAATGTTGGACTTAGTAAGCTCAACATCATCAGGGTCACGACTGGCGGCCTTGTAAGAGATACGCTTGTAATGATTGTGAACGGCCACAGAAATGATTTTCTTGGCACGGTCCTGTCCGATTACATATTGATCAAGGTGGGCCTTGATCTCGTGGGGTTTAGGAACGTTGTCAGTAGCGGCCTTAGTGACCGTCTTAACAGAGTCCTCAAAAATAATATCGTTACAGAGTTCGATACACTCGTCACAGATGTAAACTCCTGGACCAGCAATTAGCTTCTTAACTTCCTTCTGTGATTTCCCACAAAAGTTACAGTTAAGACTGCCGTATGATCCGCCTTTCTCTTTAGTCATATTCACTTACCTTAGGTTAATTATGCTTTTTCTTTTTTCATTTTGCCTTTCGGCACGATTATATTGTCGATTAGTCCAAATGCTTTTGCCTTGGTAGGATCAAGATAATTATCGCGATCACAGGCCTTCTCAACCTCTTCGTAGGTTCTGCCTGTGTGCTTAACGTAAATTTCATTCAATTGTTTTTTAAGATCGAGAATTTCTCTCGCCTGTATTTCGATGTCAGTTGCCTGTCCACGAGCTCCACCAAGAGGCTGGTGAATCATGATTCGTGAGTGAGGCATTGAATAGCGGTGACCAGCTGTTCCTGCCTGAAGCAAGAGTGATCCCATTGATGCCGCCATACCTACGCAATAGGTATAAACGGGACAGCTTACGTGCTGCATAATGTCATAAATACCTAGACCAGCGTAAACGGAGCCGCCTGGAGAATTAATATAAAAGTGAATAGGAGCTTCAGGGTCAGATTGCTCCAGGAAAAGCATCTGTGCGACCAATAAATTGGCCACAACGTCATTTACCTCTGTACCAAGGAAAATAATACGGTCCAAAAGTAAGCGTGAGTAAATGTCATACTGACGCTCCCCCCTCGCTGTTTGCTCAATGACGATTGGATTAGGAATGTATGCCATAGGAGTAGACGCTGTCATGAAAGTCCTTTTTAAACCCAAGTGGTTGATCTATATGCCAAGCTTATCGGAAAATTAGGGTAATTCTTGATTTAAATTTAACTCTAAGCTGATAAGAATGGAAGATGGGCATTGATGTCCAAAATACAGGGAAAGGAAACACCTTGTCTTGAAATATCCAACGCTTGAGACTAAATTTCTCAGGTTCCACGTTTCAATCACGAAATTGGTAATAAACCCTTATAGTCTCCAAGGAGTCTTTTATGGCACGTATAGTAGGAAATCCAGCCCCTTATTTCAAGGCAGACGCCTTAGTTAACGGTGAAAACAAGAGCATTTCGCTCGATGATTACAAAGGAAAGTGGAAAGTTCTTTTCTTTTATCCACTCGACTTTACCTTCGTATGCCCTACTGAAATCATCGCTTATTCTGATGCCCACGAAAAATTCAAGGCCATGAACTGCGAGCTTATTGCATGTTCTGTTGATTCATTCTTCTCTCACCTTGCCTGGACAAAACAGCCTCGTAACGAGGGCGGATTAGGCGAAGTTAAATTCCCTATCATTGCTGACCTGGATAAAAAAGTGGCCCGCGACTATGAAGTCCTGGTTAATGATGGTGTTGCTCTTCGTGGTCTTTTCATCATTGATGATAAGAACGTTGTTCAACATTGCACTGTGAATAACCTTTCAGTAGGTCGTTCTGTTGATGAGACGATCCGCTTGGTTGAGGCTTACCAGCACACTGCTAAGTCAGGCGAAGTTTGTCCAGCTAACTGGAAAAAAGGTTCTGATACGATGAAGCCAGATCCTACTGGTTCAAAAGCATGGTTTAAAAAGCACGGCTAAAAAGTAACTGACTAAAAAGTTCGGTGACATCTAGGGGGCCATTTTTGGCCCCCTTTTTTATTTATAGACGCGTTTTGTCACTGCGAAATATTTTGTAAGAACGAGTAATTCTTTCCAGCTATAGCCATGCATTAACAGTAATCTTTACAAAAGCATTAGATAACCTGCTTCAATCCTTGTCGAAGACGCTCTCCCCTCCTTATAAACGATCTATAAAATAAACACTGATTAGCGACTGAGGATTTGGCCTCTAACTTGCGTTTATTGGGGGTACGGGTCAGGCCATGATGGTGAGACTCACAATAAAGAGGGGACATGAAAAATAAGTTTAACGTATTCGATCTGGCCGAGTTTAAGGAATTAAAGGAGCTGAAACGAACTGAAGAGTCTTACGGCCGTTATTTAAAGACACTGGCCAACGGACAACTTGAAACTGAAGTAAATTTTCTTTTGAATGATTTTTCAAATGATGTTTACGGTAAGGACTATTTCTCAAAGGGTAAGCTTATCCTGAAGGAAATCGCCACCCGTGCCACAGGCGGAATTAAACGCAAGATTGAATTGATGAACGATGAGACATTAAGACTGCTCTAGACAAAGAAAGGCCCATACTTAAGTTGGGCCTCTCTTTTAAAATTTAAATCCAATTATATTGCAGCATCTGTTCCGCTATAGCCATCAGGCTCAATGGCCCTGCCTTTCACAAAGGAAGCTGGATCATCATCTGGTTTAGTATCCAGGTCCTCATGTCCTGAAAAGTTTGCTTCCTTAGAATCATCTTCATTAGTTTCATCAGTTCCGCTTACACCACTTCGATCAAGATCAATTTCCTTATCATTGTCCAGACCTGCAGTATCGATTTCCACATCCTTAGAACCACTCTCATCCTCGCCTCCGGGCACATTTGTATCGATTTCCATAACAACCTCCTTGGGCAAGCATTAAGAAGCATTTTTGATGCCAATGCTAGCAGCAGCTTATTTAGGTTATTCCTATTTTCTCGGGGAAATGTACCCCTTGTTGCGTAATAACTGACGCATCAAATTTCTAACCTTTGAATATTTTTTAAGGTAGCGCTTGGCATGACTGTTGCTCTTAACTTCTAAAGGGGAATTTAATGGTGAAGTCTTTGCCAACCATCTTATATGCTATTATTTTCGTCGGCGGCTGCGCGTTGCAAGCTGATAGATCCAACCAGACGCCAGTTGTCGCTTCTACTTCCAGTTCAACCGAAGAAGTTGTCGGCCCACAGTATACGACCCTGAATTTCGATAAAGGCAAGTCCGACCTGTCAGAAATAAGCAAGCGACAGTTAAATGAGCTGGCCCGAAAAGCTTTCAGGGACGGAAGGATCATCGAAGAGATCAGGGTGCTGGCCTGGTCGGACAGAGAATATCCTGAAGCCGTAAATAAAAGGGCCAGGAAAGACCTTGTATTGGCCAAGGAACGTGGACAGACCATTAAGCAATATATCAAGGAAGATCTTCGTGCTCAGGAGAAAATTGAAGCCTATAACATGGCCAGACGGCCAAATATCATGAGCCGTACCCTGCAGAATGATGAATGGTTAGTAAAAGAAGCCTTCGAAGAGTCAGGGGCCACGGCCACCAGGCTCCCGAATGGACAGATGTCCTATACAAAGGCCTCAAAAGCGTTGGTGATCATTGATTACAAAGACAGCGCAAAACAATAGGCCACGGAGGGTTTATGGGAAACAAAATTCAGGCTGACTTCAGCAGCGTTCAGGAAATCAACATTGGGATCAAGGAGAAGGACAGAAAGGCAGTTTGCCGCGGACTCTCCAGTCTACTGGCGGATACCTACCTGCTCTATTTGAAAACCCAAAACTACCACTGGAATGTAACAGGAATGTTATTCCAGCCACTCCATACTTTATTTGCAGATCATTACAAAGAGATGGCCACATCCATTGACTTAATTGCCGAGAGGATCCGTGCATTGGGAGAATTTGCTCCAGGCTCTTTCTCAAGTTTCAGCAAGGTCACTTCCATCAAGGAAGAAAATGGCCTGCCTACCGCCGAGGAAATGATCCAGAACCTGGTGCAGGGTAATGAAGCCGTTGTCACTACCGCCCGTGAATTGATTTCAGTAACAAATGAATGTGATGATGATGTAACTGCAGATCTTTTAGTCGATAGAATGCAGGTGCATGAAAAAAATGCGTGGATGCTGAGAAGCATGCTTCCCGGCAAACATTCTCACTGAAGGTATTTTTTCATATTGATCACAAGGCCTTTCAGGTCAAGGGGCTTCGTGAGCATTTCCTTATAATGTTCCCTCGGAACATCTTTTTCCACATCATTGGGTGATGCTGAAATCATGACTACCGGACATGCCTGGACATCCTGCGCAGGAATCAGATTCTTCATGGTGAGAAATTCGCCACCCTTCATTCCGTACATATGGTAATCGGCCAGGATCAGGCCGGGCAAGTTTCTTCCAAGTTTTAAGAACTCAACAGCATCAATGGGATCGTTAAAGGCCTGGACAGCATAACCTTCCCGGGCAAAGGCCCATGAAACTACTTCACGCAGGTCTACATCATCATCAATGATCATTACATTTGCAGGCTTTTTGAGAACGCATTCAACTTGTGGTTTATTCATAACTCTTAAATGATAGGGAGATTTTTGATCAAGGTAGAAAAACCGAGCCGCCTGGATGGATTAAGAGTTCAGCATGTTTGAATTAAGGGCACCCTTGAGTAAGAAAAGAGTCATAGTGGTTTCCGATTTGGTCTCCAGCAAGCCTTTTCCTAATAACTCTTTCAGGGATTCCTTAAAAGAACGCTTACTTTTTTTAATCAAAGCTGGTTTCTTTTTAATTTTTCTACTCGTGGCCATTTAATGCTCCAGTGGTATTAATAAAACCTAAGCAAATCAGATGCCAGCCTTAACTCATAGAAAAGTTATACTGCTGTAAGAACAAACGGGGCTGAAAGCCCCTCTCCCTCGGAAAAACTTTCTCGTGCGGTATAAAGGGCGCTTTCCATTTTTTGCACCAGGATATTTACCCTATCCTTATCTTGTTTCTTGGCAGCATTCTCGATTTCCACACCTATAAAGGCCAGTTGCGGGAAATCAAAAGTAACTGCATTACCCTTAACCTGATGACCTAGTTTGATAGCAAAACTATAGTCATCCAAATCAAGGGAAGTCCTTAATTTCTGGATGTCCTGAATCCTGCGATCCAGGTATTTTATCTTCAGCTCTATAGGTACTTGCATAATATCCAATTTTAAAGTTCGGCTGAAATGATATAGGAGAGGTTATTTTTATGGCAAATACAGTCGTGCTTAATTTATTCTGTAGAAATTTCAATGTACCACCTATTTATTCCGCAATGCTGCATAATGGTTAAAAAATGGAAATAGATATCTCCATGAAAATACTTAGCTTATTAATTCTTTTTACCCTCATCACCGCTTGTGATCCTCACGGATTTGGCTATGATCACAATCCTGCGTGGGTCCTTGATACCGCCTTTCGAGCAGTTGGCAATTCAGACCAGGAATCGTTCCTTGAAGTTTCCGGTAAGGAAGCCCTTTGTCTTTACGGTAATGCCGATGGAATTAGCTACTTAAAGCAACGCCTTACTTTTGATGTAGATCAGGTAAAAATCAATCACAGCATAGTTGAATCCAAACATTTTAAGATACCCGAATTTGTGGGTTTTTGGTCGTACTACACAGAACGCTACAAGGTAGATGTACTGGATAAGCGTTCAGGCGAATTGTTGTTGGTGGCCATAGTGGATTGTAACTTTGGTACTGCTTCAGAAAAAGATGAAGGCTTGGAAAACCTGACTCCAATCAAGTATAAGAAGAAAGAATGTAAACTGATCAAAGTGTCCTCAAGTAAGTTTGAGGCCCTGCCTATAAGTGCTCGTTGTGAGATGTTCAGAATCCAATTATAACCATTGCAAACTTTTATAGTCATGAGTCACAAGGGCGCGCAAATGTGCAATTCTGTCTGTCTCAGTGTAACCCAAAATTTTCCCTAAAGTCCTGGCCCTCACCTTGGTTTCTTCATCGGTATTGAAAGAATCTATAAGGGTCTGGAGATAAATCAGGTTGGAAGAAAAAGTAGAAACATATTCTTCGATTAACTTTTGTTCGTGTGCACCAAGTTTGACGAATTGAAGTCCTATCCGGGACCTGAAGATATTATCCAGATTCTGGGAGAGCTCTTCTCTTCTCACCATCTTTGCCGACACGCGTATGACATGCCTGCTAAAGAGTTCTTTTGAGAATGTTTGCATTTTAATCAACGAAAAATTTTTAAGGTATGGCATCTGTGGCAAGGAGAGCATGAGAGGAACATCATCCGAGGCAGGAAAACTTGGGAGTTGATCCAGCAAGATTCCTCCCTCGGATAGATTCAGCGATCGGGCCCTGAAAACATAAGTACCATCTGCATAAAGAACATTCTCCTTAAAAGGGGCCCGGAGATGTCGCCGCTGATAGTTCTTCTGCTTTATCATAGAAGCTTAGAGGCAATCTCTGATAAAGGTGAACGTTCTCCTACCTGCAACTTCACGTGGGCGACTATCTCTTCACCCTTGAGCTTATCAATGGTGTAAACGAGACCATTGTTAAGTGAGTCCAGATAAGGATTATCAATCTGTTCAGAGTCCCCTGTAAGGACAATCTTAGTTCCCTCACCGGCACGGGTAATGATGGTCTTAATCTCGTGTGGTGTTAAGTTCTGGGATTCATCCACAATCATGAACTGCTGTGGCAGTGAACGACCGCGGATATAAGTAAGTGGCTCAACATGCAGGAGACCCTGGTTGATAAGTTCATCCCATGTGGTCATCTCATTGCGAGCGCGCTGGTTACCAAAGAGGAAATCGATGTTATCGAAAATAGGCTGCATCCAGGGACCCAGCTTATCGTTGATATCTCCCGGAAGGAATCCGAGGTCTCTTCCCATTGGGACAATCGGTCTTGAAACTAAGACTCTTGAATAATTCTGCTTGGTGATGGCACATTCAAGGCCTGCAGCGATGGCGAGAAGGGTTTTACCCGTACCGGCCTTACCTACCAATGAGACAAGGTTAATTTCATTATTCAAAAGAGCATCAAGGGCAAACTGCTGCTCAATGTTTTTTGGATGAATACCCCAAACGCCTTCCTTAGGCTTGATAAGCGGAACGATTCCGCCTTTCTTAGCATGGAAGCGTCCCAGGACCTTCTTGAAAGGATTATTCTTGTCCGCAAGGACTAAGTATTCATTTGGGTAGATGCTGTTGATATCGCCTGGCTCAATCTTTAAGAATCTTTCTTTCTCAAAAAGCTCAATCTTTTCCAGGTCAAAACTTACTACACGCTGTCCAGAGTACAGCTCATCGACAGTAACGTCGGTGGTCTCATAGTCTTCAGCATGAATGTTAACCGCATCCGACTTCAAGCGAAGGTTAATGTCCTTGGTAATCAGGGTGACGTTTTCGCCTTCCTCTTTTAAGCCAAGTGCAGAACCAAGAATGATATTATCATTGAGGTCAAGCTTAAGCCCTGAACCTGCATTTCCCTTATATTCTTTTGTGATAGCGACCTGAAGCGTGCCACCATTTTCAAGGTTAATACCTTTGAAGAGTGAGCCCTGACTTCTAAGGCCGTCAATGAGACGTGAAAAATAACGGGCGTTACGACCGTTTTCGTTTTGATCTTTTTTGAAGCGATCGAGCTCTTCAATAACCGTAAGCGGTATAAAGACTTTATTCTTTGCGCCGAACTTATTGATTGCCATGGGGTCTAGTAACAGGACGTTAGTATCCAAGATGAACGTTTTATTCAAGAAACTCCTCCTATCCGTGGGGATTGTGCCTGAGCATTAGGATAGGAAATTAAGCATCGAATGAAAAGTCAAATAAGCTGAGGTATATCACGAAGCGTTTAGATTTAGTCTGACCGTAATTGGAGCCGATTTCGAGGTCGTAAAAGCCTCCGGTAACTTTCATGAAAAAGAGGTCTAATGTTGCGCCATAACTGTAGTATCCGCTGTTAACTCCGGCCATGAGCTTAAGAATTGGCAACCCAACCTGAGCACCGAAGCGTAATCGTTTACCAAAATCCATTTCCTCATTCAGGGCACGTATATCCGCAGAAAAGATGAAATCGAATAATTTTAAATCTTGTCCGGCAGCAAATCCTAAATTTACCTGGTCCCTGTTAGACGCAACCTTAAGGTCATAAGGGTTGTTCTCTACCTTGAAATCAGTTCCTGTAATATCCAGAGCAGAAAGGCCCACAATGAATTGTGAATTGCCAGTCCTTACAACGTGCTCAAGACCTGCATCAAATCCCCATCCTGTACCTTTGACTCGTCCAAGCGAATTGACCAAATCCCCCATATCATCCTTACCGAGAGAGTCAAGTACTGTAGGTCCGACTAAGGCCAGTGAATCGCTGACACCGGTCCTCTCAATAAATTTAGCACCCAGACCAAATGAAGTTTGCATACCACTCTTGGACTTTTTGTTAATCCGGTTTGGCCCGATTGGAATTCCAACTCCAAAAATAACACCCTTATCAGATCGAATATCCACATCAAGCATGGGATGAGCACGATTTCTCAAAAGCAAATCGTAGGACTCATTAGCAATAAATGTAATTCCAAAGTTGAAAAGCTTAAATCCAGGTGCGACACCGGCGCTGGCATGAACAGGATAATCCAGGAGAAGGTCGGCCATCCCAACTGGTTCTTCTGGAATGTCGTCAAATTTATCAAGGTCACTAAGTACATTTGTACCCATGAGTGAACCATTGAATAAATAAAGAGAGAGATCCGATTTATGCCGGGCCAGGGAAGCCGGATTATAAAAAAGCGTATAGTCGTCATCGTTAACTGCGGTGAAGGCATCTCCCATCAGAAGCCCACGGGGAGAACGCATGACGTATGGGTAATCGAGGGCAAAGGATTCCAAGGGAGTTAGACTGAAAAGCAAAAGCAGTAGCCACTTCATTCGAGCCCCGCTTCAAAAATCATAACGTATATGAGCTGCATGTAATCTACTTCAGCAGGTGTATCAAGAAGAGTTACGCATGATGACTGCAATGTCGTCTCGAGCAGGGTCTGAACGTTAGGTTCTGCAGTAATGGCAGCACTCTTAAAGGCATTGGCAATCGAGGCTATGCCAGTCAGTTTACTTAAGGTATCACTGCCAGAAAGATCAATATTGTTCAGTACGTCTATGAGATTAGTGATCAGCATCAGACCTTCACAGGCATGTCTTTTGCCTGCTACCGTTCCGAGATCAAGGTCATCATGTCCTGCAGTATTGGAGAGACAAGCGTTGGTAGCTGCAGGTAAAGTTCCACGAGCAGTCTGGGCCTGAACATATGAGTAATCAAGAAAACATGTATTGGTTGAGGTTGTCCCTGCTCCCTTTTTTCCGAGCGTATTGACGTCCCCAAACTGATTAAGAAACTTTCCTAATTGACCAATAGTAAGGAACAAGATTTGAAAGCCCATATCTCCAGCCTTCCTTACTCCGAAAGCTCCTTCCCTTGTAAGCTGGGAAGGCTGTACACCACCATCAGCATGTAGCAAAACATTCAGAGCTGACTGCATGTCAGTGTAACTTGCAGAGTCTGTAGCTGTTTCATTTGATGTAGAAAGTATTGAGATCGATTTCATCAAATCTGTGGAAGGTGAAGTATCTATAGTGGTGACATCAGAAGTTAGGAAATTGATTTCTGAAAATCCTGCGCGACAAGCATAGGCCGAAGCCAGTACCTGCAAGTAAATAGCATCGTCATTTTGTCTTCCCACGCCTTCGAGTAATGAAATGGCCTTGGTACATTTGGACTCTGAAAGATAAGTTTGGGCCACATCAATTGCGTCCGCCACCTCTTCAGGCTTCTTCTTAGAGCAACTGGCCAGCAAGCAAAGCAGGAATATAATGGTAATTGATCGCACAAAATCTCCTGCTTCTATTATAGAGCAAGAGGGAGATGTGATATGTGAGGGTAAGTTATGCCCGATTCAGATACTTGACTATTTTAATTATGGCTTCCTGAAAAGGTATCTCTTCAATCACAAGGGAGATTCTGAGGGTGTTTGGAAGGCCAAAATCACTGCCCGGGACCACGGTAATTCCCTCGTCATTCAAAAGTTCATCGGCAATGGCAAAGGAATGATCCTGATCAGCGTCAAGTTTCATGAACATGGGAGTCCGGGAAAAATCGATCATGAAGTAAAAAGCAGATGTGGATTGGTACCAACAATGTCCTAAGTTTGCTTCACGGAATTTCTCCCGAAGAGCGGCCGCATTCTGCCGAATATGGTTTTTTACAGGAATCAGGAAAGCTTCGAGATAACGAAGATCAAAATCCATCAGGGCCCGTTGAATCAGGCTATTTGGTGCAGAAGTTGTCTGCCCTTGTATACGACTCATGGCCAGCACCAGGTTTGTAGGTGCAACAACATAACCCAGGCGCAGGCCTGTTGCTGCCAGGGTTTTTGAAATGGCCTGGACAATCACTGTGCGGTTAAGCAAGGAATGATCTTCCTGGTAAAAATAAGTTGGTCTCGGATCAAAGTAGGTAATGTCTGAGTAGACTTCGTCACTGATAACAACAACCTCCGGAAACTCTTTCATAAAAGCCGCGAAGTCTTTCATCCAGGCTTCTGAATAATGGACGCCGGCAGGATTATTCGGGCTGTTTACAATGACAACTTTAGTCCGGGCACTCATGGACTTCCGGATATCATCTATGGCAGGTACAAAGGCATCAAAGACATTGGACTTAACCACTGTCGGGATGCCTCCCCAGAACTTAATCATCTCAGGATAAGAGACCCAATAAGGTGCAAGCAGAATCACTTCATCACCCGGGTCAATCAAAGCACCAAGAGCATTGTAAATTGAATGCTTGGAACCATTACTGAGAATGCAATCCCAGTTCTCCTCAAAGATTTCGGGAGGAAGATTTCTGGTTTCGCCAAAATATTTAATCAGCTTTTTTCTCAGGTTGGGAAAGCCGGCCGATGGTGAGTACTGATAGCTTTTCAGGAAATTTAACTGATGATGAATTTTTTCGATGAACTCTGGCATAGGCTTGATCGGTAGTTGTCCACCGGAGAGGTTATAAATAACCTTACCTTCTTCAGTCAGTTGAAGTGCTTTCTCATTGAGCTTCATGGTGATGCTGTCTGAAATACCTTTTACACGTGAACTTAACAACATGGTGATCTCACTATTTATTGCTGATTTTTTTTAGTTCCTCGTACACCATTGGCGGAACAAACGGAGTTACATCACCGTTATGGTTGAAGACTTCTTTCACAAGGGAACTCGAGATATAATACAACCTCTCACTGGTCATAAGAAAAACAGTGTCACATTCAGGATTAATCTTGCGGTTCATTGATGCCATCTGAAATTCAATTTCAAAGTCGCCGGTAGGTCTCAGTCCTCTTACAATTGATCCAATCTGATTAAGCCTTGCGTACTCTACAATTAGGCCACTCCAGCTTTGCACACTGACTTTTGCTTCATGGGCAAAAAGTCTTTTAAGAACATCAACTCTTTGTTCTGTAGACATGAATGGCTTTTTATTCGGGGAAACGGCAACGAGTAGAATTATTTCATCAAAGAGTTTGAGCGCACGATGGACGATGTCCAGATGGCCATTAGTGAAGGGATCAAAAGTACCTGCATAAACTGCACGCTTCTTTTCCAAACCAAATCCTTTGCAAAGGGGTCGTATACTTTATGTTACAACAGTTTACCTACGAGCACAAAATGATCTCCCTGCTCGATAGTCTTAGTAACTGACGAAAAAGCTTGGGTTAACACCTGGAGCTTTGGTCCAACCAAACGATCGGATTCAAGCCAAATCTCACCATCAAACTTTAACTCACGAAGTTCGTTAAGCACATCCATATAAAGCGCATGATCTTCATACGGAGGATCCAGATAAATGATTACATGCTCCGCTGCTTCAGAAAGTTGGTAAGGCAATTCCTTTTTAACCCACTTGATAGCGTCGAGACCACTTACCTGTGCGGTAGATGGATCAAGCTTAAATGCTTTCATGAATTTTTCTGTGTTTTGCTTTAAGGTCAGAAAGGCAATTTTCTGGGAATCATTGAGATAAACTTTTGTTGCCCCTCGTGAAAGGGCCTCAAGGCCCATTGAACCGGATCCTGCAAAAAGATCGATGAAGATATGGCCTTCAAGGTTTTGTCGCCAATCGAAGAGCTTACGCCTGATCATGATAGAGGTAGGTTTGGTTAAATCAGACTTGGGTGTTGCCAGGGGATAACCCCTGGCAACACCACCCAGAATTTTTACGGACATTATTTACTACTTAAGCTGTTTTTTTAAGAGGAACAGAGAAGGTCATACCACCTTCCATTTGAATATTGAGGCCATTTTCGTTAACTTCGAGACAAACTATTTTTCCACCTATGTCGAACTGCAGCTCTAGATTGATATCTCCAGAAACTTTAAAGCTCATATTGGTAGGTGTTGTACCCTGCGGCTTAGATTTAGCCTGGGGTGCCATCGGAAGTACGTGTGCAGCATGTCTTGGTGACGCAAAAGGAACGGCTTCTGACTCGTCCAGCTCTGCCAATTCTTCCATAATAGGAGAAGAATGTGTCTCTTCTTCAGTTTGGAAGTTATCTTCCAAGGCTTCAATTTCTTTCATAATGTCTGAAAGCTCTTGATCGTTGAAGCTTTTGTCCATAAATTTGGCTCCTGCTCATAGTTAATTTATTTAACCCAGACTGCTTATAGCTGGTTTAAAGGGTTGCGCCCTACTCATCGGAACGTTCCGCACAAACTTTAGGAAAATACTCTTCTTCCTTTCTTTTTTCATGACAACAACCTATCTAGTAAGGAACAATATCTTTCCAATTTATATAATGAAATCAATAGTTTTGCTTTAATGGGGTAGGAGACTTGGCTTTGACCAAAAAGACCTTTATAGCCCAACAATGGCTTCAGCGAGATGCTGATTCTTTTGTTGATCCAATTCACCCACTTGCTCTTGATCACGGAACAAGGGCCTCGCGCGATTTCACATCACGGTTCCCTACTTTTACTTTTAAACGCCAGGCCCCGCAAGTACACACTCCATCAGATCGATTCTCTCCCTTCCATTGTTTTGTTCCGGGATGGAAAGGTGATTCACTAACCTCGAAGAATGTCTTAAAGCTTGATAGATTGCTCGACACTGTCCAGTCAGACATCAAGAATGAACTTTTCAAGACGAAGGACTTTCCAAGGTCAATGAAGATTGGCCTGTATAATGAATTCCTCTCGTACGCTGAAAGCCTGAGTCTTCACTTTGAAGGTCTTGATGACATCGCGAGCTTCTGGCAGATGATCACCCCGGAAAACCTGCTCGAGCAAAAAGAACTTTCCCGGTTCATCGATATCTATGCCAATCGTGTTGCCACAATTACATTCTTTAAACTGCGCTTTATTTCCTCCCTGCTGGATAAATGCCAAATAGAACTCACAGAAAAAGCCCTGCTTTATCCAACATCATTCCTTCTGCAAATCTTTAAGAATGGTAGTCAGTCGGCCCTTAACTCCAGGGCCCTTGAAACCAATCTTTATAGCTGGTACCGCCCACACGAAGGAATGAAAGAAAGCATGCGCGAACTCCTGGTCTTATCCCGGGAACTCGCCATTTCAGAAATTATCAAGCATGTATCATTCCGCACTCAGGTTACACAGGATCAGCAGAAAGTTTATTCCCATGCTTTATCCCATGTAAGCCTTGGTCTGTTTCTCAATTCACTCCAGGTAAATTTTCCCATGTGGCTGGATACGATTGAGGGCAAGCCATTGCCACCAGGTGGAGTAGACCAGGAACAAATCATCAGCTGTAAGTTTTCCGGGGACTATCTTGAATCACTTTCCCTCTCTCACTGGCTGGCCCAGGAGAATAACAAAGACTTCCGTTGGGATGAAATGCTTTGTCCTGACTTCAAGGGACATGAGTTTATCTCAGGAACTTTTACCAAAATTTGCAACGAGCTCCAATTCCTGACATTCCTTGCCCACAAATCCGAGAATCAGGGCAGCAGGCCCATTGAATATATTTGCAGGATTATGGGTGGGCACTTCAGGAACCGTAAGAGTGATCAGCCTAAGCAAGGACTGCTCCTGGATGATAAGAATCCATTTTATTGTTCGACTTACGACAGGCTGGTCCTGAACCTTTGTCATTTCCCCAAGAACAATCCCCAGCATTACCTGATGACCCAGATTCTGGACCAGGTGAAATTCCTCAAGCCAAATGGATATCTCTTTGTCCTTTCATCCAAGAAACTTTTTGTTCCTTCGTTGCGGGATAGACTAGAGCCTGTGCTCAAGGAACTAAAGACAGAGGCGATCTTTGACCTTGAGAATGTGAAAGGCAAAGGTGAGCTTGGTTCTTACATTTACATCTTCCGCAAGAGACAGAAATACGAAACAGAATTGGATCGCCAGCTTTGTTCCTACTTCAGGATCTCAGCTGAACTTGAAAGCTTCCATCAATTTTCAACCATCACGGATCATTTGAGATCTTTCTATCTTTCTCACCTGACTGAATTGCCTCCCCTGGCCCAGCTTGAATTCCCTGATTGCAGGATCGAGTATATCCATGAAGCTGTCGTTAATGGCATGCTCATTCATTCAGCGAATGAAGACTCAAGCCGGATTACTCATCCGGCGTTCTTCAAGAGTCTCCTCGATAATTGCCTCACCATGGATTCCCTGTTTGAGATCAAGGCGCTGACGAATGATGAGAAACATTCAAACCGCGAAGCGAGCCTGAATCTTGGTCTCAAAAAAGATATTTCTTATTTCCTTGTAGTTGATTTCCGTTCTTCCGCAGTCAATCTTGAACTCCATCCAATGGATACCTTCAGGTCGATCTTCTCGGACTATGGTCAAACTCAATGCAGTTATTTCCAGCTTATGCCTAAGTTTGGAGGAGTGAATCCTAACATCCTCAGGAATTATTTCCTGACTCCGGTTGGTAAGCAGGTAACAAATCTGACATTCACGGGAGGACCTAGTCTCGTGAAGGGTTCCCTGAGCAAGTTTCTGGTACCCAAATTTCTTACGCAGACAGAGCCATTGCCTGATCATCTTGCCAAGGCCTTTAAGTCCATTGATCTAAGTGAAGAACAACTGCTGGATGCAAATCCACAGACAATACTTACATCCTTTACGCACCTGGAACAGGCAACCCGTGACCTGTATCCCAGATATGCCTGTGAGATCCTTTCGCGTTTCTCTAACCTTGAACATACTCTCCAGTCACTTACATGGAAACTTGATGACCAACGCTATGGCCAGAAAGTGAGCTTCAATAATCCACTGATTCAGGCACAACTGTTCCAGAAAAAGACCCGTGCCATTTATCCTGAAAATGAAGATATCTACATGGAGTTTGTGACAGTCGCAGCTGATATTCACCTGCCTCTCACCGATACCCGTATCCAGATTTCACATGAGGGTGAGCTCAAGCTCTATTCTTTGGAACTTTTATCTAATGAACGAGTCATCGTTCGTTTACATACTGAAGAGGCCATGGCGCTTTTCATTAACTTTATCCTTTCCCAGGCAAGTGGTGTTCCAATAGCCAAGATCCTCCGCGCTGTTCACGTTCCAGGGCTCGCGGAACTAAAGGCCATCATTGCAGATACTCAAAGCTTCAAGGTTAGCTATGTTGAGCTCTTAGAGAGAGTTCAGAAATCCATCATGGAGGCCTTCCGCCTGCATGTAAGTTCCAAGAGACATTAATGAAGATGGTTGTTCAGAGAGTAAATGAAGCCCAGGTCACCGTTGAAGGTGAAGTCGTGGGAAGCATTGGTCCAGGCCTTTTGGTTCTTGTCTGCTTTGAACAGGGTGATGACGACACTTCAATAGCCAAGGCAGTAGATAAAGTCAGCAAGCTCAGGATCTTCGATGATGAGGCCGGGAAAATGAACCTGGACATCAATACCGTTAAGGGTGAAATCCTTTCGGTAAGCCAGTTTACATTGAGCTGGGATGGAAGCGGTGGACACAGACCTAGTTTTGAAAAATCCATGCTTCCCCAGGAAGCACGTCTTAAATATGCACTGTTTAACCGGGATTTAAGGCAGAAAGGAATTGTAGTTAAGGAAGGTAAGTTCGGGGCATTCATGAAAGTATCACTGATCAACGATGGACCAGTGACTTTCATTCTGGATTTTTAGCTCATCATTTCGCGGGACAAGTCTTTCTTCTTCCCTTTCATGACAGATACAAGCTTCGACTTCTCTTTAGGAGTACGCTTCAAAGTAAGCCTGATCGTCATTCCGGTAATGGTGCCGTTACGCTCGGCCTTGTTCTCAAAGAAAAGACCTGCACCTGTTTCAGATACCATCTCACGAAGTATCATCATGTTCATGTCAGTCCCATCGGGAGTGAAGTTCTTTGAATCAGCAGATTCAAGTTCGGAAGCAGTAAACATGTTACCTGCGAGGAAGAAATTGATAATTGAGCGATCTGAATGAATCTGATTACTGATCATGATCTTTTTATGATCCTGGCGTTTTTCAGCAAGTTTATGTAAAGCCGCGCACATCATCTGTTCACAAGTTTCATATTCAACCGCCAGGAAAACATCCCTGACATCAGAAATTTGTACAACTTCCTGGGAGAGAACACTCTGGAGGGATACCAAGACTTCTTTTAATGAAGTCTTGATTACGGGACCAGTTACTTCTTCAACTACTTCGGCCACTTCCTCTATAACCTGGGGGGCGGCCTTAACAATGGGCTCCTGAACGATTTTAACTTCAGCTTTCTTTACTTCAACTTTTTCAGTTTGATTTGTTTGTGGTCTTGAATACCTTGAGGATTCCCGCTCCAGGGTGTCACCGTTATGCTCTTTGAAAATCTGCGCTGTAACCGGCATTCCCTGAACAGTAAGGGCACGGTCAACCAAATTATCTACCAGTGCACTGACATTTGCCTGGCCTGCCTTCAGGAGATTAAGCGCTTCATTCTCAACTTCCTTACGCAACTGGATTCTATTGAATTCCTGCAAGGACAGGATGGAAAGGCCGATAACAAATAGTAATAATCCTGCACCCATCATGACTTCATTGTTGGATTGAACGTCTCGAATTCGGGCATTGGACCCTTCGATTTCATCAACCAGAGAGACTTTGAAGTTCTCCATCTTGGTGAAACGTTCTGAAAGTGAAGTTAGCGGAGTTGTAAGCGGCTGGCCCGCAACCAGAGGAGCATGAATCTTAGTTACTTTTTCATGGAACCAGTGGACTTCGGAAATGAGCTTGTTCAAAGTCTCATACCCCTTGCCTACTTCACGCTTGAAAGGGTTGATGCCTTTGATTGTCTCACCAAGGCACTCATCAGAAAGACCCATAAAACCACGGTTCAAATAGGGTGACTGGATTTCATTGATCATCATGGCCGTAAATGTCTGTGTAATACGGTTAAAACATGTTCCCACGCCTTGATTGAGCACATTCATGCGGTCAAGTTGGGTTTGATTAACCTGATGATGCCAGAAAGCACCCAGAGTGAAGAGTAACCCCATGCCGCAAAGAAGGAGCACCTTGGAGGGCGTAAAGTTGAGTATTTTTTTCATTTTAACAATATCCTTATTGTTTTCAAAGACTTGAAATCCAGTGTCATTGTCTCTTCCCTATCGCGTTTGAGTCAAGAGAGGGAAAAGCCTGTAGAAAGTTGCCTAGTTCCAGAGTAAGATTGCTTCTTTTCAGAGGCATAGTATCATCTTACCAGAGCAAAGGAGTCTGACTAGTGTCAGCACGTTCGGTACAGATCAATTTAAGAGTTAATTTCCCGGTGATTTTATTCGCCGTGCTCTTTATTCATGCCCTCTGCTTAAGCATACAACAAAACGCCCCTACGGCAAATAAAGTCTCACAATCTAGTCCTGAGGAAAGAACTCCCCTTAATATCAAATCCATTCGAATGGTTGGTGCAAGGGATAGTCAGATCAAGGACAGTGCTTATCTCGCAAAGACAGATAGCCAGACCCGTCAAATCGTAAAAGAGCGAGTGGCCAGGGTTAAAAGTGATGTTAAAAATCTAAGCCTTAAGGACCTGACTGCGGCCACACCTAAAACTTCAGTTCAAATGCAACCGAAAGTTCGCCCGGGGACCCGACCTGAAACTCAGAGGTCCAAGGCCATTACTGGTATTGGTCTCAAGGGCAGTGAAATGCGTAAGTATGCCCAGGGATCTTCAGCAGGTCAGCCAGTAGGTGGAGACCCTCAAGCGGCCAGCCTATCTAACAGTGATATTTCAGTTAACCTTGAAGTCCCTGAAGGTGTGAGTCCTGATGAGCTGAATAAGTATGAACTTATGTTCTATGGATTCCAGCGGAGAACGGCGATTAACTACATCAATTCTTTTTACAAGCGCCTGGATAAATTCCAACAGGCAAATCCACACCTGAATTTTCCTATGACTGGGAATAAGCAAGTCATGACAGGCAGACTGACCTATGATGAAAAAGGAAATATCAAGCAGATAAAGATGGTTCGTTGGTCGAACACTGAAAAGCTGCAGGATTTTTTTGTGGAAGTTTTAAAGGAAATGGACACACTTCATAACCCCCCTCACGCTCTCTGGGAAAAGACCGGGGAATTCTCAATATTCTTCAGTTTTGTAGTTAACGGTTAGACGCCCATTCTTCGTAACGATCCTTCATATTTTCCCATAGATTCTTAGGCTTCCTTTTCAGGAGTTGAAAGATTGACTGTCGAATTTCATGATTCATGGTCTCAAGTGCTGAAGGCGACATGGTGACCTGGGGGATAAAACTTCTCAGCCGAATTATTTCATCTTCCTTGAGCTTTATCTGGTCCTTGAATTCAGGATGAGTAGAAACAAAAGCTTCAAATTCTGAACGCTCTTCAGTGGATAAGGCCCCATCCAGGTAAGCGGTAATTTTCTTTTGATAATTTCTGTCAGAGGTAGGTGCTCTTTCAATCATATTTCCTCCCCTTTATTCAAATCATTGAGAAGCAGGAATCGGCCATTATGAATTTTCTCAATCACCTCATAGCGAGGCATGTTAAAAATATCTCCAATCTCATCGACAGTGAAATGATTGTCATATCGCAGGCGAATAACCAGCCTGATCTTTGGATCTAGTGAAAAAAACTGGGAGAATTCTACCGGGCCTGAAACACGCAGAGACTGCTCGCCCAATTGTCCTGAGCGCCTGACACCGAGATCACCAAGATAACGGATCAATGATTTAAAAATCATCTTGCGGAGTATTCCTACTTCTTTTTTCTGAAGCAGATCCACGTGCTTATTATGAATCCACTTTTTTTCCTTGAGCAGGTACGCATTGACGGAATCAATGACGAGCTGTTCAGCTTGAAGATCATCAGGTACCAACGAATAGGCAAGCTGATAGAGCTTCTCGGTAAGTGGGGAGGCCAATTGGTAAAATTCCTTTCTTCTCATAGTGGATGATTTTTCCATTTGAGAGGATATCCTACAAGGATTTAAAATCTATAAATTGCTGACAAATGCAGTTAGGTAATGACAAGCGGAGTCGGAAATTACGTGCTCAACTGTCTGAATTGTGGAAACATCAAGTATTTCCTCCTGGCAACCGACAAGTACAGGGAGATGAACAAAGGTATGCCTATGAAATCGACGATTACAATTCTTATGTTTGCCCTCTTTACCCTGGTAGGATGCCCGGGTCCAGGGGTTAAAAAGAGTAGCACACCTGCACCGGGGGTAAATCCCGTTGTGAGTCCTGCTTATTGTACATCAAACCCGAACGCATATGGCTGTCCAGCTTACTGTACGCAAAATCCAACTGTATGTAGCTCTTCAGGAACAACCACAGGTACAAGTACTGGTGGAGCAAATCCTGGACCTTCTTACGAAACCATTGGCCCACCAAGTGATAATAACTGGACTGCCATGTATCCAAATGGTGTCCCTACTCCCTCAGTTCCTTGCCCTACTCCTTCAGGTGAAGGTTATGATCTTCGCCGCGGAACCATAACTATAGCAGGGGGAACTCAATATTCTCCGGCCAACGCCTGGTCATCTGTTGGAGAAGCAGAGTACAGCGGCAGCAGCTATACACATAACAACAGCTCTTTCTTAGTTTCAACTGCCAAGGCCAAGTCATTTTATGACAGTGATGGTAAATTGAAAGTGAGAATGAAAGTAAGACCTCAGCCGAAGCCTCCAGTTGGAAAGTCATGGTGCTTTAACCGCGTAACCGGGCAATCAAGCAACCCTTATGGTTACGGAAAATTATCATTCACAGTGAGCCTTCGTGGAGTCAATCAAGACGGAAGCCTTAAGCCTGAACTCGAAGGCAATAAATATGTTTCTGCCCAGGTGGGTGGTTGTACTGCAACCATGGACTTTTCAGGAGATAACCAACGTCACCCTTATGGTGTAGTCCTGGTTGTTCGTGATGTTCAATCAGATCAGGGTTGTTGGTATTCCGGAGGTTGTACTTCCGATACTACAGTCAAGTCAGGTGCTTGCTGGAGTATGGATGTTGAAGCTGCTGTTGACGGTACTAAAGACATCTAACTTACATTCCCATCATTTTAATTACGACGTCTGCAAGATTCCTCTTGTGGGCGTAACTAACTTCCACCAACAGTCCCGGACAAGTGATATTCACTTCAGAAACTGCATCACCCAGGATATCAAAGGCCACCCAATCAACTCCTTGAGCAGCAAGTTCTTTGACTATAACCTCGCAACGACTGCGGGCAAGAACTGACAGCGGCTCAACCCTGAAAGTTGCACCTTGGGCAATATTTGAAAGGAATTCACCCTGCTTGGGTATTTTTAAGATCGTTCCGATTTCTTCTTGTTTGAAATAGAGAGACCTTATTTCACCCTGGGCCACTGATTCAACGAATGGTTGGACGATCACAGGGCCTGCCAACTCTTTTACTTTCTCATCAAAGCGCTTTTCCCAATCATTTAGTCCAAGCTTCTCAACGCCTATCCCACTATATAGATCCATTGGTTTTAAGATAAGTGCAGTCGCCTTAGGCTTTAGCTGGTCTACAAAATCACGGGCCAATTTAACATTCTGTCCCACGTAGCTGGGAGTTGCTCCCATAGACCTGTAAGCGTAAAGCTTCTCATTAAAAAGCATGATCCCCTTTGGATCATTCATCACAGGAATTCCCAGTGATACCCAATGATCAAGCATCCAGAGGATTCTCAGGTAACGACTATCAAAGGGCGGATCAAGTCGCATGTGCACAACATCCTGCTCACTAAGTACTAAGACCTTGGTGTCCGTAGTCTCAAAAGACTTCAGGTAAATTTCATTGTCCTCAAGTGTTCCCTTGAATGAATGAACAGTGAGTTTTTGAGGTCCCTGGTTCTGGATTGCGAAATCATTCTCAAAGAATACGTATGTCTCTATCCCCTTCTTCTGCATGGCAAGTGCCAGCATCAGGGAAGAATCCTTTCGTGTATTTAATTTTGCAATCGGATCAATCAGCAGCAACTGGCGCATGGTTTACCTTCAACTTAAGATGTTCTGTGAAATTCTCGGCCTTATCTACTTTTTCATGAACTTTGAGTTCGGCCCTTAGCCATGAAAGGAAGTCCTTGAGATCAAGCTTTAATGAAGCCTGCAAGTCCCCTAAAAAATCCTGCTCTTCTTCATAAGTCATGAAGGCAGCAAAGGCCGCCTGGTTCCAGTTATCTTTCACCTTGCAATCAGAGGGATGCAGCTCCACCTTCTTGCAATAAGCAAGAACTTCAGGCTTGAATACCTCTTTGACAAAACGATGGGTCAACTCATCTGCTTTGTCATTGGTGAGAAATCCACCCAGCTTGCTGAATTCAGCTTTCAAAATCTCGATCATATCAACCATGTGCTTGTTGAGGCCTTCGAGCTTTTTTTCTGTGTGAATATATTCTTTTAATTCAGGACGGTCTTTGAAATATTCCTTGAGTAGTTCCTTGCCGTATAGATTTGCCAGGTTCTCATTAAGATCAACCTCATCCTTGATAAAAAAGATGGTGTGAAAAAGTTCATGGAAGACCAACTCTGCCAGCTCAACATCATCATAATGGAAAAATGAAGACAGGATACGGTCTTCAAGATAGCCCAATGTGGAATAGGCATAAACCGGCCTGATCCAGGTCACCAGGTCCTCTTCCTTCTTCAGTTTATCTGCATAGTCCCTGGCAGAATCAAGCTTGGAAAAACCAATATAAGGAAAGGAACCAACAAAAATAAATTCAAACTCATGCGGCTCGATCTTTGTATGGGGAGTTGCAATCAGAAGATAAGAAACTGCCTTATTCTGTAGCATGGTAGTCTTGGTGTAAATGTCGGTCTGTTTTTCAGAGAAGTAGTGATAAAAAAACTTCTTATACTCGCCCACCAGCATGATCTTATGCTTTATCTCTTCCGAGACTTTTGGATCCTTGATCATGTCGTCATTGTCACGTGCTTGCCACTGGATCCTGGCCTGGTGGAAAATTTGCTCAGTGTAATATCCGAACTTGGCACAACCAGTGAGCAGCATGAGTGAGAGCAGGAATATCAGGCGAAAATTCATGAGACTATCTTAACCCAAATGCCCCTTCCGGGTAACAACAAAGGTTCCTACTGAAATAAGCAGGATAGTAATGCTCACCTTTATCAGGTGGATTACCGGAGCATAGCCCCAGATCATGGCAAGGGAAACAGCTATCATTACTCCACAAAGGATTTTGGCGCGGGGACGAATGATTCGGTTGGCATTCCAATCCCCTATAGCGGCCCCTGCAAATGGGAGGTTTAAAATCCAGGCATAGAACCTGGGAGAGGATTTAGAAAAGAGGAAGGCCGACAAGATAAGAAATGGTGTGGTTGGTATGATGGGGAGGAAGGCCCCGATGATACCGAGGCCAAAGCTTACCCACGCAAGGGGAAACAGGATCCATTTCACAAATGCTTCCCGAAATCCTTAATAAGAGTGCCCTGGGTAGAAAGTGAGGTGGCAGAATTGACGGTTACGTCTACCCAGTGCCACTGATAATCCTGATCAGCAATCAGGGGCTCAAAGTGTACGAGACGGTTGCATGAGGTTCGACCGGTCCACTTCTGCAGGCCTTTGTTTATATGCTTTTCTTCAACCAGAATCCGATAAGTCTTCCCTATCATTTCCTGCCTGATATTTTCCTGGATCTTCATCTGACGGGCCAGGATTTCACGCAGTCTCCTGCCCCGGATATCGTCATTGAGGACATCATTCATGCGGGCCGCTTTGGTCCCTTTCCTTGCGGAAAAAGTATAGGCATACATAAAATCAAACTGAGCATCCTCAAGAAGCTGCATAGTGGCCGCATGCTCTTCTTCGGTCTCATTAGGAAAGCCAGCAATGATATCAGTCGTAATGACCATCTCGGGATTTGCCTTGCGCATTTTGGCCAGGAGACTCAGGTAATGCTCAACTGTATATTCCCGAAGCATCCGCTGAAGTACGGTGTTCGAACCAGACTGAACTGGAAGATGTAAATGATTGGCCAGTTTTTTGGCCGATCCGTGTGCCTCGATTAGTTCATCCGTCACATCATATGGATGAGATGTGGTGTAGCGCAAACGCTTGAGCCCATTAATCTGATCCAGCTCAAGAATCAATTGTGCCAGAGACTCTCCATCATCTTTGCCAAAGGAGTTAACATTCTGTCCCAGCAGCATGACTTCCTGGATACCGGAGTATTCTACCAGTCGCTTTACATCCGTTACAACTTCGGCCAGGCGGCGTGACTTCTCACGCCCACGAGTGAAAGGAACGATACAATAAGAACAAAACTTATCGCAACCCTTGATGATATTCACAAAGGCCATAGGAGAGCCATGAGTGATTTTTGTTTCAATAGAATAATTTTCTGCACGATCCCAGGCAGTGACCGTGAATTTTTTCTCACCGGCATATGCACGATAAACCATCTCGCCAATGTTATCGATAACGTCAGTGCCAAAAGCAAAGTCCAAAGACTTATACTTTTCGATCAGTTCCTTGCCTTCAGTCTGGGCAATACATCCGCCGGCCGCAACAATGACATTTTTTTTTAGTCCCGTTTCCGGATTAATATCAGCATTCACTTTTAATCTCTTGGTCTCACCAAGGTGTGAATAAAACTTCTTATTCGCAAGATCACGAACAGCGCAGGTATTAAAGATTACGAGATCTGCATCAGTCTGTTCTTCAGTGCGGGTAAAATTAAGTCCGGAAAGGTGAGAGAGTATTCTTTCGGTGTCATGATAGTTCATCTGACAGCCATAGGTCTTAAGCCAGACCTTGCGTGGAGGGAATTCGAGTTCCCCTACTTTCACCGGAGTATTTTCTGTGTTCATAGCGGCGCAATATAGCAATGAGGAGGGAGAAAGTAAAGAAAGTGGAAATAGCTTAAGCTGCTATTTCCACAAGTTAAGTGCGTAAATTGTGTAGATTTTTGACTTCTCGCCGCCAAACATCGTTGTTTTGGTTTCTACATATACTCTAGGATTGAAAGTGGCTGCATTTTTAAGCTTGGCAACGAAACTATTCAGGTTAAAGTCAAAGTCATAGGTTCCTGAAACAATGTACCAGCGACCTTCGAGTTTCACTTCATTTACTCGGCACATTCCAGGTCTGATATCGACTAAAAACCTTTCAAGTTCGGGCACAGTTTTTTTGAAAGCTTCTTCATCACCAGGCTTTGATTTAGGAATATACACAGGGTTGATTAAGTCCTGCCCGAAGGCAAGACATGATGAAAAAAACAACCCGAATGATAAAATTAAAATTATATTTTTCAAGACTAACTCTTTTTCACACCTGAACCGCTTTTAACCTTATGCTTAGGCTTACTTTTCTTCTGTAGGGCCGGTTCTGTATCATAAAATTTATAAGTTGCCCGGTAACGAACAGAAGTGCTTTTACCAGGGTGACACTTACCTTCAGGTGGATTGCCACCTACAACATCCGTACGCTCTATTCCATGAACTTCGCCAAATGCAGTTCCAGGCTTGAAAGAATTTTGAACCCTTAAGGCCAGCTTTTTTATATTGTCCTTACCACCATCTGCTTTCTCCACATCTGTTTCCGCATCTTCAACATGAATTTCTTTGTAGGGAGCAGTATTCAGTGACCAGGCCGGTTTTCTTGTATAAGTAGCATTCTTACGGTCGCTTTGGCAGTCAGTTCCTGGAGATGCCTCATCTTCATCCTTACAATCTTTGTTACAGGCACCATAATGTAGGCCAACAGGTTTTTTAAGCTCTTTATCACTATAGAGTGTGGCCAGTGGCTGGTATAAGTCATATCCGGTACCATCGGGTCTACATAAGTAGATCTGCAGACCATCTGCGTACAAAGTTTGAACAGGCTTGCTGTTTTTAAACTGTGGCAAGCCGTCTGTACCAATTGTTGCTGGAGCACTGGCATTTGCCTCGGCTTTAGCTTTGGCAGCAGCTTCAGCAGCAGCAACAGCAGCATAAAATTTCTTATCCTCTTCAGTTTCAACATCGGCAAAAACGGAAGAACTTAGCAAGAGCATCAGAAATAAAAATCGCATGATTCCCCTTTGGCGAAGTCAGAATTACTGCATAAAGCATAAACTAAATTAAACTCAAAGAACAAGGAGCATTAATTGACTATTAGAATAGGTCGGCTTGCATGGCGATGTAGAAAGAAAGATTGAATAGAAAATGCAGACACATAGGAGCAAAGACTGAGTGAAACCGTAGGAGAGCCTGGCCACACAACACACCCAGGACGAAAGTATAAAAAACCTGGAAGCCTATAAATGGTACATACTCAGTCGGCAAGACACTCAGACCTATCAAGTGAGAGAAAGCGAAGATAGAAGCCACTAACATTGAAGTCACGCGTTTGCCGCCTACATTGTTTATAAGTACACGCTGGAAGGTTTGACGGAAAACCAATTCTTCAACAATGGGAGCAAATAACAGCAAATGCCATTCTAGGTTTTTCACAAGTCTGAAAGGAACTTCAATCTCCATATACCAGATTGCGAAAATACAGCTCCATGCAAGGGCCAGGATTGATAGACAGGCCTTTAGTGCATTTAAATTCATTCGCCAGTGAAACTTCCAGGGCAGCTTAAAAAAGAACGAAACCCCTAGGGCAAAGAGGAAATCAAAAATATAGGAAAACGAAATTGTAGACGGGATAAGATGCCAGGGAAGACCCCAGGAAAAACAAAAATAAATGATCACTAGAATGAAAAAACTTATCACTTAACCTCACCAACAACTGCTAACCGATGTACGAGCTTTACCATTTCATCATAGAACTGCGGTTTTGTAACTTTGATAATTTGCTGGAATGTCGGGGTCTTACTGGTGCCGTGGCCCTGGCCTTTATCATCGAAGATCGCTATCTGGAGAGAATAATCAGCTTTCAGATAGTAAAAAATATCCAGATTCATGGCCACAAGTCTTAAGACACGGTCGCCCGTATCTGGTTCGAGGCCGGAAAAGAAAGCTGCGGTGAGAATCAATGAAGGATCCCCAGCAAAGCTGTCAAGTGCCCTGATAAGTGTCCCAAAGCTTGTTTGAATCCATAACAAAGCGCGGGCCTCATTCTGCATATCAAGAGTGGTAGCTCCTGAGACAGCAGTCACCATGAACTCTTTATTTTCTTCCAGGCTGAATTTAATCGTTGAATGAAGTGCGAGATTCATCAGGACTCTCAACTCATAGTCAGTTGGTGGAATTCGCCGTTTGCGTATGAGCTCAGGGCCCTTAAAAAACTTCACGTCTTCATGCTTATGCTTTGACCATTCAATGGATATTTTTTCTCCATTATGAGCTTCGATTACCCACAATCTCTGATCAGGATTCATGAGGTCATAATTCCAGCTCACCACTCGCCAATTAAATTCATGCGGTGAATAGGCAAGGAATAATTCCTTCGGATCTTTTCCGAAGTAGCGGGTCCACATGCTCATTTTTTAAAATAATCCCAAACCTTCTCCCACGAATCTGAAGCGTAGAGATGGTTACGGTCATGTTGCTTGAGCAGACCTTGGGCCATGGCCTGATCCAGGAACTGCAATAAATGAGTGTAGTAATTATTTATGTTCAGGATTGCAATCGGCTTACTATGCAAACCAAGTTGCTTCCAGGTAAGGATTTCAAAAAGTTCATCCAGAGTGCCCATTCCTCCAGGGAAAATCAGGAATGCATCGGAGAGGTCATACATCATCTTCTTGCGATCATGCATGTCTTTCACCACGTGCAGTTCAGTCAGGCCCGCATGGGCAATCTCAACCTTCATCAGCTGTCTTGGAATGATGCCGGTAACTTTTCCACCCTGGCCCAAGAGCTCATTGGCCAGTCCACCCATTATTCCTATCCCTGCTCCGCCATAAACTAACTCAATGTCGTGCTTTGCAAAATGCGTCATGACCTTTTTAATTTCCCGTTCAACGTCCGGATCAAGACTTGAGTTCGCTCCACAAAAAATACAAATTTTCATTTCTTTATTCTCCCTAAATACCATCTGAGAAAGATCATCTCGACTATCATGAAAGCCCCGAAAACGATATAAAACCCGCCAGTCTTCCAGAAGAGCCACTTTGCTGTGGGTAGATAAATTGCGACGTACGCCATAAATACTGCAAATCCCATCAAGAAAAGACACATATGCCATTCCATGAGCCGGTAAATATCTGGAGGTAATGGGGCCGTCTGCTTCATGTCTTTTAACATCTCAAGCATGAGAGACTGGCCCTTAGTTTTTTTATAAATAAGAAAGCTCGCTACAGAGAGTCCAGTTAAGGTCGGTTGAAGCTTAAACCAGATCCCTTCTTTGGCAATGAGGGAGATCATACCCAGGATGACCACCAGCGAGACATTGAGCTTGGACAGTGTATGAACATGTCCTGTGAAATATTTTTCCAGGGCCATTTCAGCGACACCCAAGGCAATTCCGCCCATAAGTGCAATTTCAAGTGAAAAATTGGTTTCCAGGATCCAGTACCCGACAGCGGGTATGAAAGAGAGAAGAAAATAAGGAGGCGCAGCTTTTTGATTCATGCGCCCAAAGCTTACGCTACTTTTCTTATCTTTGCCTCACAATAGGAGATATATTCGTCTTTGAATTTAACGGGATCAAGAATTTCTGCATGGCTACCAAGGGACAAAATCCAATCATAGAGAGGATCACAGGCCTCTACGTAGGCCGCCCAGATCAGGTCACCATTTGGATTGGTAATCATGCATGGCTTGCCCAGAAAATGATGGTCAGGAAACAGGTTTACTGATTGTGGGTCGTGTATTTTTAAAATGAGCCGGGTCTCTTTTTCATTCATCGCGCGAATCGCCGCAATGAATTCCTCAATTTCAAAATGAGCAACACGTGAGGTTCCATTCAAGTCCTTAACGTGTACATCTACAAGATCTTTAAGTGAAATGACTATCAGGCAATGATCATGAAAATCTTCTGCTATGAGTGAAAGCTGGCCCTCAAGGTGCACAACCTTACAGGGAAACACTGTATATTTCTTGCCCTGGACCACAGAAATGAGCACGGGCTTTTTATCTGCGATTGCTGAATCCAGAACAGTTATCATTTCTTGCTGTTGTTCAGTTAGCTTTTGCTCCCATAGATCCAACTGCCCTAAAAGTTCCAT
The DNA here is from genome assembly GCA_035575985.1 of Bacteriovoracaceae bacterium. GTDB lineage: Bacteria > Bdellovibrionota > Bacteriovoracia > Bacteriovoracales > Bacteriovoracaceae > Peredibacter. The sequence goes on from DATLXC010000043.1 coordinate 47,081, forward strand.
GACGACCTTGATAGGGCCATTTTCGGTGACTTTTTTCTTAAGCATGCTCAAGGCAGGATTTGAGGCCGGTGTGACGGCCAATAGCTGATGCAATTGGATCCATTCGGCTGGCGATAGCGGGAGCATATATTGAATTGCGTTGGCATTTATATCAACCCAGACTTCGTTTTCCTGAAAGTAGATTTCGGCCCCAATACCGTCAGGGAAGATCTGCCTTAAGAAGGCCATAGATTCTTCCTCAGACAGGTCCATTTCACGGCTTAAATCCTTAAGCTTGATAGATCCCTGTTTCTGACCCAGAAGCATAAGATTCTTCCATGTTGCCGGCGCTGCTTTAGAACTGGATCCACTCATTTCAATACCTCTTTCCTGACCTAGCTTATCGGGTATATTCTCTTAAGTCTTTAGTGCAAAGTTTGACCTTTCCAAGGATAATAGGGGTATGCTGTGGAATTCCTTGATAAAAAATCCTATATTGGCCATCGGAATTCTGATGTTCGGCCTGTTTATTATGCAGGTTGTACGGAAGGAAAAATGGGGCATTTTCCATAACGATAAGCTCATCAGTACTTCCTGTAGAGGCGCACTCGTCAGGATAGAAAAGAAGATTCCTGAGAACTGGAAAGTATTCTGTGAAGGAAATAACCTCGCCGTTGAAATCAGGGAACTAGCGATTCCTGAAAAGTCCACCAACCTTAATGTCTTAATGTATCGTCAGCTGGCCAACCACATGGCCTTCGTGGCCCGGGTTTCAACACCTGATATTCTGGAAAAAGTTTTCTTTGTTCGCTTCAAGCTCATGCATCCAAGTCTTGAAATCAATGCAGTAACTGAAGGTAAATTTATTGTGAAGCTTTTGAACTTAGAAAGTCCGGAGCATATCATGACTCATTTGAAGAGCACTGTTCAGGTCCAGGAAACTGTCAAATAATTCTGCTTCATTATCTTCTACGACCTCTGTCCATTCGTAGCGCCAGGCATGTAGAAAGAGCCTCTGAGCGTGCGTGCCACCATAGAGCTCATCGCCAAGAATAGGAAATCCCAGGGAAGCTAATTGGGCCCTGATCTGATGTCTTAATCCAGACCTAAGATTGACCAGAAGCAGGCTCTTGCCGTTTGCTTCCATTACTTTCTTTACTTTAAAAATGCCTTCATTTGCATCAGGATGTGATTCAAGGCCCACCCTCTGCTTTGATCCCTTAGGACCGCTCGCACGGAAGTAATGAGTATGTGACCCTTCCTGGTTAAAGCTGCCGTCAACCACTGCCCAATAAAGCTTACTTTTTATTTCGGCATGAAAATCATTTCTAATTTTAGAAAAGAAATCCGCATTTTTTGCAAGAAGAAGCACACCCGAAGTTTCAAGATCCAGGCGATAAAGAAGACCTCTGTCGTAGCTACTTTGATTGATATTCAGGGCGTCCCATTTTTTTTCCTGCACCAGAAAATTAAGCGCCGTATCCTGGTCTGTATAACACAGGGGATGAGAATGAACTCCAGGGGGCTTGTGAATAGCTATATAATCCGCTGTTTCTTTAATGATGCGGGACTTGGGACCACTATAAATTGGATTGAGCTGCAAATGATTGACGAGATCCACAGGAAGCCTGACCGTGGTATGGGCCTTCTGTGGAGTTGTCAGTTGCTTGGATGAGAAATGTTTTTTTAAGAGCTGGCCTGAGCAGTTGAGGCTTCCCTGTAAGGCTTCTTTCAGAGTCGCTTCATCAAAGAGCCATTGCAGTTCAACCTGGTCCATGATTATTTAGTCTCTACCTTTCTACCCTCAGTTCTCAAGTCTGTTTTCTTCAGTAAGAACTCTACCCTGCGATCAGAGACAGTGCCATTGATTTTTTCCTGGGGTCTTGAATCACCATAAAAAATGGTTGTGATTCTCTTTGGATCCACACCTCTCTGGCGCAAGGCCTTGGAAACTTCCATGGCGCGCATAGAAGAGAGCGTATAAGCATCAACAGTCTTATCCTTGGTCGATGTCTCGCCTACTTCGGCATGACCTTCAACCATAATATGCCAGTTTCCTTCACGCATCATTGTTATCAATCGCTCATAGACCTGGATATTGATGTCGTCAATTGAAGTGGAACCCGGACGGAACTGGATCTTATCTTTCATTCTCACAAAAATAGATTCAGGCATCTCATAGACATTCGCTGTCTCAGACAATTCGTTATCAGAAAGCATTTTCTTAACCTGATTCAACTGAGTATCTGAATCGCGATTAATCTCATGCTTATCCAGAAGTCCTTCTGCTGTGAGGAATTCAATTGGAAAAGGTTTTGAGGGCATGTCAGAGTCAATCATGGTTGGTGCATCACTAGGTGACTTACCTGGACGCATAACTTCGCCCGGCTTAAGCACGTTACCACCAAAGGCATTTCTCAGGGATCCAATGGCAGCTTCATACTTTGCTGTTTCAGTCTTGGCGAATGAAAGAAGCAGAATAAAGAAAGTCAGGAGTAATGTACAAAGGTCCGAGAACGTTGCAAGCCATCCGGGAGCACCGGGCTTACAAGGAGGACACTTTGGAGCTGGTCCATTGGCCATAAATTATTCCTTCTTCTCTTCGACCAGACGATCTTTAGGAGAAAGGAATGAATCCAGCTTCTCACGAATAACCCTTGGGTTTTCACCGGCAACAATACCGAGCACACCGGCAACGATAATATTCATACGTGTTGATTCCTGCTTTGAACGCTGCTTAAGTTTTGCGGCAACTGGAATAGTGAAAACGTTCGCGAGCACTGAACCGTAAAAAGTTGTAAGGAGAGCAACCGCCATTGCAGGACCGATGGATGAAGGATCTGACATGTTCTGAAGCATCTGCACCAGACCAATCAAGGTACCGATCATTCCGAAGGCCGGACCATCTGCTCCCATACCTTCAAGGATATCAACACCCTTTGAGTGACGGTCTTCCATGGCAGCTATTTCAAGTGTAAGAATAGCAGTGATGACTTCAGGCGGACGGTTATCCGCTGCAAGAGTCACGGCCTTCTTGAGGAATTTATCTTCGACTGGCACTTTTTCCAGTGCAAATACCGATTCTCTTCGCGCTGTCTCAGACAACTTTTGAATCTCTTCAATCATCGCCTTTGGATCAGTTGAAGTATTGAAAATTGATTTCATGAAAATCTGAACAAGTGCTTTCACATACTCCATCGGCCACTTGATGAGAGTACAAGCAATCACCCCTCCGCCCACAACGAAAATCGAGGGAGGATCGATGAAAATTGAAAGTGGAGACCCGTAAAGAATCGATCCTATGATCGAAACTGTTGCGAGAATTAGACCTGCTACGGTTGAAATATCCATAAAGCACCTTTAAAAAAAATCTTCTATGGATAAATTATCGGAATCTTGGAAACTAACTTTACTATTTGATATTGCTTAAGTGGTTTAGTCGGACTTGTGTGAGGTCACACCATAAAAAAACCCAGCCGGGGCTGGGTTTTTGGGACATTATTTTTTATCATCCATAAACATAGTAGAGTCGATGTAGGAAAGCATGGCCGACCGTAACTCTTCAAGAGAGACCTCCTGGCCCTCTTTTCCCTGGAAGATTTCTTCCTGAATCAGCTCAAGCGGGAAACCTGTCATCTTGGCCAGGACTTCCAGACTAACAGTTGTACTCTTAATTTCAGGACCTACCGTGGTCACATTATCAACGGTCATTCTAGACTCCTTGAACGATTAAGCTACGACCTATCCGTGGTGTAGCGAGTTGCTTCCAAGCATATCGAGGGGCAAAAAAGAAAGTCAATCATAGCACTAATGAATGTCAGACGATGTTAGTAAAAGCTTGAGAAAACCACTTTAAACTATTGATATAACAATTTTTTGACACCTAATAACCTGGCGCGCCAACCAATGTTAGAAAGCTGTTAAGTTTGGCCTCCATCTCTTGATATTCTTCTACGGGTTTGGAGAGCAAGGTGATTCCGCCCCCTGCACCATAACGCCACAATCGCTCACCCGGAGAAACCTGGGCCGTTCGGATATTTATACTTGCGACTTTTTTATCAGAATAACAAAGCAGAGTTGAACCGCAATAAATGCCCCTCTGATACCGCTCAACTGCCTGGATGATCTGCATAACATTTTTTTTCGGTGCCCCCGTGATACTTCCACCTGGAAACAACGCTTCCAATGTTTTCAGGATGGAAACCTCTTTTTCAATCTTCACTGACATGAGCGAGTACTGATGAAGAAGTCCCGGGGCCAGGAGAGGTGCCTTTAGTCGATGAACTTTTGTTACAGGACGGTCCAGGCGATTAAGGTCATTGCGGAGAAGATCCACAATCATCAAAAGCTCCCCTTCCTGCTTCTTATCCTTAAGCAACGCCTTCCATTGCTTCTTCCAGTTCTTCTGTCGTTTTACGGTTCCCTTAATAGGCATGGTGAAGAGTCGACCATCATTGTATTGGAAGAGACATTCAGGTGAATTACTCACCACCATTTCTTCCCCGTAATACGACGCATGAGCATAAGCACCAAGGCCGGGCCTGGTCATTAGAAAATCTCTTATGTCATGAGGATCAAGCATTTCCTCAGTTTCGAAATCAAAAGGATAAGTCAGGTTAACCTGATAGCAATTTCCATCAAGGAGGTGTTCCTGGATGTGATTAAAGGCACCCTTGTACTCGGTCCAGGTTGGACGCTCAAGGCTCTTCAAAGCGAAGCGAGCGAGCTTAGGGGCCCTAGGAGCACGCTTCTTCGAAGTCTTGTATTCAAGCACAACGGCAAGCGGTGTATCCTCACCTACTGAATGGCCAAGTCCCGCAAAAATCAAACCAAGCTCATAATGAAAATGATAAACACGTGGAAGTTTCACCTTCGTCTGGAGCTTAAATTTTTCAAGTTCATCCAGGAATGTCTGAAGCTGGTATGTTTCCGGAAAACCTGTCAGCAGGTTCATGCGTTTTGAACGATAATAAACATAGGCCTGTGATGGATTAGTGAGTTCCAAGGTAGTGGTGTCATTCCACTTGAAACTGGAAAAGATCATTTTTTAGTTTCAGGTCTGTGAGCGGCCAGGTCGGCAAACTTGGTTTGCGAACCAATCCACGCCAGTTCCGCTGTTCCAGGTTCACCATTTCTGTTCTTCGCTATAATGACTTCCGCAATCCCCTTCTTCGGTGAATCAGGATCATAATAGTCTTCACGGTGAATAAGGCACACGATGTTTGCATCCTGCTCAAGAGATCCGGATTCCCGGAGATCCTGAAGCTGTGGACGCCTGTCAGTCCTGGCCGCGGCTGAACGGTTAAGCTGTGAAAGGGCGACCACTGGAATCTCAAGTTCGTTAGCGAGCATTTTGAATCCACGGGATAATTCTGCAATTTCCTGTTCCCGATTCTGTTTCTTTAAGTGCATAGGCATTAGCTGAATATAATCCACCACGATCATGGCCAGGCCCTGTTCGGCTTTTAGCTTACGGCAATACGACCGGATATCCATCAAGTTGGTTGATCCGCTATCATTTATATAAAGTTTCAAATTAGAAAGCCTCTGCACGGCCGAAGAAATAGACCTCAGGTCCATTTCATTAAAGTCCTTAGTTTTGAGCTTTCGTGAATCCACGCAGGATTCTGAGGCGAGCAAACGCATGGAAAGTTCTGCGTACATCATCTCGTAGGAGAATACGGCAACGGCCATATTAGTTTGCCTCGCGGCCGCAACGGCCCAATTCAGGGCAAGGGCCGTCTTACCCATACCAGGACGAGAAGCAATGAGTACCAACTGCCCTGGTTGAAGGCCTAAGAGCAATTTATCTATACTCGCAAAGCCAGTTGAAACGCCGGTTATTTCACCTTTGGCACGGGCCGGTTTTTCCAGCTCGAGCAAGTTTTCATAGAGGGCCTGCTTAAGCGAGACCATCTTATTATTTTTAGTTTGGGCGGTAAGCTTAAAGAAGCTTGATTCTACTTCCTGAAGGAAGGTTTCAATGTCTCCGGTAAAGCTTGTACCGGTTTGCATGATTCTGGTAGCAGTCCTAACAACTTCCCTGAGGACAGATTTCTGCTTGATAAGCCGGGCATAATATTCAACGTTGGCGGATGAACCAATCTCTTCACAAATTGTTACAAGTGTAGACTGGCCGCCGACTTTCTCTAATTTACCATGGTCATTGAGCTTGGAAGAAACTGTAACGATGTCGATAGGCATCGTTTCCATCGAAAGGTCTTTAATTGCCTGGAAAATGATCCCGTATTGGGGATGATAGAAGTCGTCGTTGTTGAGACCGACGTCCATGATTTCATCGTAACTGGAATTGTCGATGAGGAGACAACCAAGGAGTGCTTTCTCTGCACCCAGGTCGTGAGGTAATTCCTGACCCTGTCCAACTGCCATGTTGATCTCCTGAACATAAAAACAGGGAGCCCCAATTGGAGCTCCCTTTTAGAAAAAGAAAAATCTTACTCTTCAGCAGCTTGTAAAGCAGCAACTTCTGCTTCAGCTTTAGCGGCTTCAGCACGAGCTTTTTTATCAGCGTTGCGCTTCTGAGCTTCAGCTTGTGCTTTCTTAAGTTCTTCGGCCATAGCTGCATCGATAGCAACTTTAAGCTTAAACGTGGCAGTTACGTCCTGGAATAACTTAGCTTTAACTTCATAGGTCCCAAGAGACTTGATTGAACCATCAACAGTAAGCATACGACGCTCAACCATGATGCCTTTATTCTCAAGCTCTTTTGAAATTTCGTTAGAAGTAACAGCACCGAATAAACGGCCGTTAGCTCCAACTTTCTTAATAAGCTCGATAGTCATTCCTTCAAGCTTCTTCTTAACAACTTCAGCTTCAGCTTTTTCAGCAGAAACTTTCTTTGCAAGAGCCTTTTGCTTGTCTTTGATGACGTTAGAGTTCTTCTCGTCAGCGAGAAGAGCCATTTTTTTAGGAAACAGGAAATTTCGGGCAAAACCAGCAGATACGTTAACGATCTCGCCAATTGTACCTAAGGCCTTAACCTTTTCTACGAGGATGACTTTCATATTGTTCTCCAATTATTCTTCAGTATTACGTTTTACAAAATATTTTCTAAAATCAAACCAATTATCAAAGAGCCCGGCAGCCGCAATCATGTAGTTGGCCAAAAAGATGACCACCATGACAATCAACGAACGAAAAAACCCTGCGACTCCCAGAAAATTCAGAAGATCACTAAAAACACCAAAACCCTGGAAGAAATAAAAAATTCCGAGGCACTTGATGATCGTGAAACCCAAGCTTTCAAAAGAAGCAAAACCCAAATCTTCTCCCCAAACCGCCATCACCAGTGCCAGCACCAGGACGAAGACAAAAGGAAAAGGGACCTTGAAATTCAGGAGATTTCTTTCAGAGTAAGGATAATCATGTCCTGACAAAAGGAGCCTTCGGCCCTTTAAGACAATAAACATGTTAAACCAGAGCATCAGGAAGACACCGATGAAAAAGTAACTTGGCAAGGCCGCAATCAATTCCTTTGCCAGCAATTTTGGATTTTCCAATAGCTGCAAAGCCTCGATTGTGTCCTTATCTGTACTTTTTTCGATGATCGCTTTCTGCTCGGCCAATTTGTCCGAACTCTTCTCAATCTGCTGGACTACAAACTGCTCGACAGTAAGATCCTGCGACTTAATAGCGTATCCTGAGATAGCACTAATCAAGGCAATAAAGAGAAGTCCAAATGAAACCATTCCTTTTATTGGAGAGATTCCACGAGTGACTATTTCACTTATCGCAATCGCAAAAACAAACACACAAACGTAAAAGCCAAACAAAGTAAGGTCCTGGTAAACAAGCACGGCAAAGACAAAGCTAAGCACGAGACCCATCAAACCAGTGAGAAATCCCTTAAGGCGTCCATATAGTATGATCGCCAGGGCCAATGGGAAAGGAGCAAACACCGACATAATAAAGCTGATACACATAATAACGGAAGATAGCCCTAGAAAGAGCAACCTGCCTGTTGTCAGTTGTGGAGGCTGAATAACGTCAGAGTTCATACCGTTCTCTTAGCCTTTGATTATCTAGCAGTCTCGTCAGACTGGTAGCTGATCAAGAGCATGTTACGACCGCGTTTGATGGACTCATTAGCACGACGTTGAAACGTCGGAGTAAGACCAGTGATACGGGCCGGAGAAATCTTACCAAACTCGTTAACCAACCAAGAATAAGACTTAGGGTCTTTCCAGTCTGGAGAAGATTTCTTGGCAGAGAACCAACAAGACTTGCGCTTAGAGTGCATTTTCTTGTCTTTGTCTTCACCGCCGCCGTACTCGTCTTCAACTTGTGCAGCTTGAGAATGGTTTGGATTTACGTAAAGCTTAACGATTGCATCTTTGTCCTTATCTTCGCCAAGCTTGACGATGATGTGACGGACCATGTTCTCGTTAATACCGAAGCGACGTTCGATTTCAGCGTTAACTTTTCCTGGACCTTGGTACATGAAGTAGTGGTAAGCACCCTTCTTGAGACCCGATTCTGCTGGTTGAGCGAAAGTTTTCACTCCCCATGAATCAGTAACTAGAACCTCTGCGCTGTATTCCTTAAAAACGTCTGTAAGAGCGGTTTTAATGGAATTGACGACTTCCTCGGATGCGTCCGGGCGAACGACAAATGCCGTTTCGTAGATCATATTTCCTCCTGGATTATAATTAAGCCCATGGTCACAATTGCCATGAGCAAGTTGGAATATGTAATAAATGTCCTCGGAAGTTAGCACATGCAGGCGTTATAAGTAAAAGTGTTTCTTGTTTCTGCTCTATGAAGGCCATGGTCAGGTATCTGTTTTTACTACTCTCATTCTGAAGTAATCAGCTATTAAATCAAGTCAAAGCTCACTAAAAGCGGAGGTGGGTTTACGCATGCCTCATCGGCGCAGAAGTTTACTCCATCTGGATGAAGTGGAATTCAGGATTACCTCCGCCGGCGGAGGTGGATTGTGCGTAGCTTCGCCGGCGGAGGAGTTACTTTATTGAATGAAGTGGTTTGTTCTTCCGACGTTGGAAATGGAACCTCGAAAGGCTTCCACTCCGAACGATTCCGCACGGCTTCGTCGGCGCAGAAGTTACTTCATATGGATGATGCGGAATTCAGGTTTACCTCCGCCGGCGGAGGTGGGTTGTGCGTAGCTTCGCCGACGCCGGAGTTACTTTATTGGACGAAGTGGTTTGTTCTTTCGACGTTAAATGGAACCTCGCAAGACTTCCTCTCCGCACGATTACGCATGGTTTCGTCGGCGCAGGAGTTACTTCATCTGGATGAAGTGAATTCTCGGGTTACCTCCGCCAACGGAGGTGGATTTAGTGGCAAGAGAAACCTCCACCGGCGGAGTTGGAATAAAGTAAGGCTAGGCCCTGCCATCGACGAGAAAGCTTCCATATTTGAAGGAGTTGCACCAGTACTCATAGCGCCTTCGGCGCAGAAGGCGAGTTCCGACCACCGAGGCAAGGGTCGCCATGGGTCCACAACCGTACATTAATTACAGGGTTGTCCCCTGCCGATCCAAATCCATCCTAAAATCCAGGCATCCATATTTAAGGAGTTTCTTATGAAACAGTCTTCTTCCATTTTATTAGTCTGCCTTGCCCTCTCTGGAGCGTGCTCAAAGGTTAATAAGGTTGAGGAAGCCGTGACCTCCACAGAAAAGAAGATGCAGGAAATTGCAGCAAACTCTGTTGAAACGAAAATTGCTGCAAAAGAAACAGCAGAGCAGACAAAGTTCACTTATTCTCTGACGACAAGAACCCAAATGCTTGAATCGATTATGGATAAGGATTCCACATTGCCCATCAAGATGCACTCGGCAAATGTCTATTTTAAGTCTTTTGAATTTCAACAGATTGATGAACATACAGACCCAAATTTAAGAGAAGTCCTTTATGAGGAAGCAGTTAAGGAATTCACCGCAGTTCTCTTAGACTTGTCCTCTAAGATTAAGTTGAAAAAATTGACTCCTGATTCTGCGGGAAATAATGAATTGGCGTTCTTTGCCCTTGCTGCAGGAATAGACGAGCTTCATCATAAGCAGTCAGAACAGGTCAAAAAGAATCCAAAGCATAAAAGCATTTCATTCTATGGTCTCGTCAGGAGTGCTTTCATAAAAGAATTAAAGATTGGCGAAACAATGAGCGCCTATGAAAGAGAAATGATTCTTACTAATCAGAAAGATCCAATGCTTGACCTTATCAAAGCACGTGTAGACATACTTACATCTAAAGGACTGTCGGGACTTACCACTAAGAAGAAAATGAATTTAGGCCAGAAGGTAAAGGCTTTGCTTTTCAAGGCAACTTTTGGAAGATTTGGTTCGATTGAATTGCCTGAGACCTACGATACAACAGATGAAGAAACCAAGAAAAAGATTGTTGAAGACCTTGGCGGAGCTTTAAAAACACGTAATTTCCTGAGAGAAATTGGAATAACTAAGTCACTTGATGGAACACTTAAGTCTGCACTCCAGAACATTGACTTCAATGAAAAGAGCGGTCCTAAAGAAAAATCTGAAGATAAGCGTAAAGAATTGATCCGCAGCCAGATAACAGATCTCTTAGGTTAATCAAAAAACACCCGGATGCGATTAAGTCGCATCCGGAGTATATATCTCATATTGTTCAGCATGATAGTTATTGTCGGCACGTACTAGCAAAGTTTTGTTAAAACTCTCCTCCAGCACTTCTATGATCCCAAAGTCCTCTGAAGAAAGCTTCGCACACACTTCAGGATGGGCAAAGATAGTTATCTTGGAAGACGGAGTCCGCTTCATCACTTTCTGCAACTCACGGATAATTTCAAAGCTTACAGTTTCAACTGACTTAACTTTCCCAGCACCTTCACAATAAGGACAGGCATCGCACATAGTACGGATAAGCGTATCCCTGGTTCTCTTCCTGGTCATCTCAACGAGACCAAGTCCTGAAATCGGAAGAACATTTGTCTTAGAGCGATCTTTTTTCAGAGCTTCAAGCAAGGCTGAATAAACCTGTACCCTATGCTCTTCTTTCTCCATGTCGATAAAATCGATAATGATAATACCGCCACAATTCCGCAAGCGAAGCTGATAGGAAATTTCCTTAACAGCTTCAAGATTCGTCTTGAGAATCGTATCTTCCAGGGTCTTCTTACCTACAAATTTCCCTGTGTTCACATCAATTGAAACAAGTGCCTCTGTCTGGTCAATATTGATTGATCCGCCAGACTTCAAAAACACCTGATTGGAAAGTGCGCGCTCAATTTCAATATCGATCCCATAATGTTCAAAGATGGGAGTCTCATTGTCATAAAGCTTGATCTTGGCCTTGTGATGAGGAGTAAAACGCTGGATGAACTTCTCGATCTGCTTTACGGCCAACTTGTTATCGGCCACCAGGTTATCAACGTCTTCATCCATGATGTCACGAAGTGCACGCTGGATAAAAGAAAGGTCCTGGTGCAATTCCACAGGAGCCTTAGCCTTCTCCATTTTTTTCTGGACGTCTTTCCAGATCTTAACCAGGTTATTGTAATCGCCCTTGAGCACTTTATAACTCTGACCATCTGCCACTGTACGTGCAATGACGCCAACACCTTCAGGACGAATGGAATCTAAAATCTCTTTTAAGCGCTTGCGTTCTTCTTCTGATTCAATCCTGCGGGAAACACCAGTGTGCTCGATGAAAGGCATGAAAACTATATGCCGGCCTGCAAGGGTTATGTGTCTGGTGACTCGCGGGCCTTTCGTTGAAATTGGTTCCTTGGCAATCTGAACCACAATCTCATCGCCTTCCTTGAGGAAATCCTGGATTTTTACATCAGGCCTGAATTTCATATCCACCGTTTCAGTCAGCGTGGAGAATTCATCCGGGATGACTTCCCCGAAACGCTTTGAACCCGGCTCAACAACCTCAACCCGGCTTAAGAGCTCACGTTGTTCTTCAAGCGTTGGGATATAAGCATCATCTACATACAAAAACGCAGCTCGTTCCTGACCGATATCTATGAAGGCGGATTGCATTCCCGGAAGTACTCTCAGTATTTTTCCCAGGTAAATGTTACCAACAACCGGCATGGATTCGTTTTTGATAGACTGTCGCTCAATGAGGAAGTCCAGGATCTCGCCATTCTCAATGAGCGCAATACGCGACTCATTGTGCGTCTGATTGACCACAAGTTCTTTAGCCATAAATGTCCTAAATTCAAAATTCTTAAGTTAAATCTCTTATAGATTACTTCGAGTGGAACCAAATATGAAGCAAGCAATTAGATGCTGACCTGTGTAAACAGGTCAGCCATTGAAGATTTAGATCAAAATCCCTGCAATACAAGCAGTCATATAACACGCAAGTGTGCCGGCAATCATGGCACGCATACCATATGCGGCAAGAACCCCTCTTTTCTCCGGCGCCATGGTTCCGATACCACCTAACTGAATGGCAATTGAAGAAAAATTCGAAAAGCCGCAAAGCGCATATGTAGTCAAAATAGTTGATCGTTCAGAAAGTTCTGCTTTGGCAGCAATCAAATCTAAGTAACCAACAAATTCATTAAGTACCAGCTTCTTACCTAAAATAGACCCTACTTTAAGGCAATCTTCCCACGGCACACCCAGAAGCCAGGCCACTGGAGCATTAAGGTAGCCCATCATAAATTCAAAGGTTAATTGTGGAAAGCCAAACAGTCCGCCAATTCCAGATAAAATACCGTTAAGCATAGCGATCAATGCAATGAAAGCGAGCAACATGGCCGCAACGTTAACTGCTAATTTAAGTCCGTCAGATGCACCCGTTGCAGCAGCATCAATTACGTTCGTTGCAACTGGGGGAAGATCTATTTTCACAATACCTGCTGTGGCCGAGATTTCAACTTCGGGAACCATGAGCTTGGCACATACCAAAGCTGCAGGAGCAGACATTACAGAAGCGGCAAGTAAGTGACCGGCATCAATTCCAAAACCTACATAGGCCGCCAGCACTCCACCTGCAACCGTGGCCATACCACCAGTCATAAGACACATGAGTTCTGACTTTGTCATGCTGTTAACGTAAGGCTTAATGACCAAGGGAGCTTCCGTTTGACCAACAAAAATATTAGCTGCAGCGGCCAGAGATTCAGCACCGGAAGTTTTCATGACTTTCATCATCACTCGGGCCACAACCTCAACCACTTTTTGCATAATGCCCAAGTGGTATAGAACGGACATCAAAGCACTCATAAAAATAATGGTTGGAAGTACCATAGTAGCGAAAATGAAACCAAGACTCTCGGAAGGAGTAGCGAGGCCGCCAAAAAGAAACTTTGCTCCTTCACCAGTGTAACCAAGAATGGCATTGAAGCCTTTACCGATTGTATCGAAAATTGAACGTCCGAAGCTTGTCTTTAGAATAAAGAGACCAAAAACTAATTGAAGGACAATTCCACTAATGACTGTTCTCCATTGAATCGCTTTTTTATTCTCACTCATGAGATAGGCAACACTAAGCATTACAACAAGCCCGAGGAGGGATACCAAGCGATCCATAAGAAAATCCTAATGTGGAGATTGATTAACTCGCAATGTTGTACTCAGATGGACTTATATCTGGCAAGAAAAAGAAGGTGCTTCTAGAAGTTCATGGACCAAAATTGAGTGCCAAATTGCACCTTAGGCAATGTCAGATTTTGTGTATTACTTGCATGCCAGGCAACTCTTTCATTGGTGTTAAAATCAAGTGATGCAGACTCCAGTTCTTCAGTGCCTCTTTGCGCACTGTTGTAAGTTACCAGGATCACCCCAGCTATGATTCCAAGTGCTGCTCCAGTAAAGACATTTCTCAAATGGCGGCTAGGTTGATCCACAAAAGAAAGTGTTGAAAGACCAAGGATCGCTCCACCGGCACCTGCACCCATAACCGTGAACATATCTTCCCTGGTGGTCTTCACGAAATCATCCTCTTGCGCCATAGCAGGAGTAAGAACGACAAATGTGAGAATTAAGAAAACACTGATAAGTTTTTTCATACCAATCCTAAGGAGTTAGTTTGCAAATGGAATTTCCTAAGACTATGATAATTTCCTCTCTTTAGGATGGCAAATCATGACCGTAGAAAATTTTGAAGTATATCCCCTGATCGACAGGAAAAAAAAAGGTCAGAAGCTTTCTGACAAGGAGATCAAATGGTTTATCCAGGGATATACCGATTCCAGGATTCCTGATTATCAGATGTCGGCCATGCTTATGGCAATGTTCATTCAAGGCATGGATCCCAAGGAAACAGCTTCATTGACTGATGCCATGCTTGAGTCAGGCGAACAACTTAAGTTTACCGGCAAAAACGTGATCGACAAACACTCTACGGGTGGAGTTGGTGACAAGGCTTCCTTTATTCTTGCCCCTATTGCATCCGCGGCTGGAGTCAAGGTTCCCATGATAGCTGGCAGGGGACTCGGCCATACGGGTGGAACAATTGATAAGGTTGAGGCGATTTCAGGATTCAATGTAAACCTGGACCTCAAGACCTTCAGTGACAAGCTCAACAAAGAGGGTCTGGTTCTTATCGGGCAGACTCCTGAAATAGCACCCGCGGACAGGCTGATTTATGCCCTTCGTGATGTGACGGCCACCATCGACTGCGTCCCTCTTATCACTGCCTCCATCATGAGCAAGAAACTTGCTGAAGGTGCCAATGGCATAGTCTTTGATATCAAAACCGGCACTGGTGCCTTTATGCGCGAGACAAAGGATGCAAGACTTCTGGCAAAGAGTTTGATCGTAACTGCCAAGCGGTTTAAGAAAAAAGCTGTAGCCCTTATCACTGACATGAACCAACCTTTAGGCCAGGCCGTTGGCCATTCTCACGAGATCATAGAAAGTATAGAAACACTTAAAGGCCAGGGTCCTCAAGACCTGACTGAACTTTCTCTGGCACTGGCTGCCCACATGATTCATATGGCAGGCATTGAAAAGACTTATGAAAAAGCGCACGCTAAGGCCCAGGAAGTTCTGGATAATGGCCAGGCCTTGAAAGAATTCCGCAAGCTGCTTAAGTCACAGGGCGGAGACGATCGGGTCATTGATGACTACTCTCTTCTTCCACAGGCAAAGGAAAGCACTCTCGTAGGTGCGCCGAGGTCAGGTTATATAAAAGGCTTTCAAAATGAGATCATAGGCCTTCTTCTCATCGATCTGGGTGGTGGAAGAAAAACCAAGGACGATAAAATTGATCACGCAGTTGGATTTACTTTTCATAAGCGAATTGGTGACAAGGTAAACAAGGGCGACGCCCTGTTCACCATTCATCACCATCCTCATCAACTAGAGACAGTGAAAAATATCAAGAAAACATTCCTTGACCGCGCTCTCACTATGTCCATGATGAAAGTTAGACCGACAAAACTTATTATTGAAAAACTTAGCTAAGGATAGCAGATGACAATGAGTAAGATCATAGAGGCTTCGGAGTACATTCGATCGAAGATCAATGTGAAGCCAAAAATCGGAATGGTTTTAGGCTCGGGCCTTGGCATTTATGTAGACCAGATTCAAAACAAGATAATAATCCCATATCACGATATTCCCCACTTCAAGCGCACTTCTGTTGAAGGCCATGAAGGAAGACTTATCGTGGGTGAAGTTCATGGCATCGCTGTTGCTGCTCTACAGGGCCGCTTGCATGCATATGAAGGGCATCCAATGGAAGAGATTGTCTTACCTGTCCGTGTATTAGCAGCTCTTGGAATTGAAATACTTTTCCTGACCAATGCTTCAGGTGGAATCAATACCAACTATCATCCCGGCGACCTTGTTGGAATATCTGATCACATTAACCTAAGTGGACGCAATGCCCTGGTTGGGCCGAATATGGCAGAGCTTGGTCCTCGTTTCCCGGATATGACTGAAGCTTATGATAAGGAACTAAGAGAACTGATGGCGACAGTAGCAAAAAACCATCATGTTGATATGAAATCCGGAGTGTACTGCTCGGTCTTGGGTCCAACCTATGAAACCCCCGCAGAAATTCGCATGATCAGGATACTCGGTGGTGACATGGTGGGGATGAGTACAGTTCCTGAGGTAATTGCTGCCAATCACCTCGGTCTTAAGGTTGCAGGCGTCGCCTGCATCACGAACTATGCAGCAGGCATCAAGCCTGAGAAACTAAGCCACGCAGACGTTAAGAAGGTGGCAGAAAAAGCCATGGTTGGATTCGCCACTATTTTGACTGAAACTATTGGTGAGTTAAAAAAACTGGGAAAAGTCTGATGAGCAAAAATTTAAGAGAAGAGGCCAAGAAGGCTTCAACCTATTCACACTCACCTTATTCCAAGGCAAAAGTCGGGGCCGCACTGTTGACCATGGATGGCACTCTCTATACCGGGTGTAACATTGAGAACTCCAGTTTTGGCGGAACTGTCTGTGGTGAACGGACTGCTATATTTAAGGCAGTCTCTGAAGGACATAAGAAATTAAAGAAGATTTACGTCTATACTGAAGCAGGCTGGCCACCATGTGGATTTTGCCTGCAGGTCATGACGGAATTTACTGATGGTGACTTTGAAGTCACTTTCGGCGATAAAGACGGAAAAGAAACAACTAAAAAGCTAAAAGAATTATTGCCTCATGCTTTTACTTCAAAGCACATGGAATAAAGTCATTTTAGCATACAAGGAAAGGAACGAATGTTCCTTCAAATCAAATGTCAGAACAAACACCTGGTGACTTACTACGCTCGCTTAAATTTTGTGTTATCGACCTCGAGACTACCGGCGGGAATCCCCTAACCGAAAAAATTATTGAAATTGGCATGATAAAGATTGAGAACAGGAAGATTTCTGAAGAAAGAAGCTTCCTCATCAATCCCCAGAAAGATATTCCGGAATTCGTCCAGAAGCTTACAGGTATCAGGAAAGCTGATGTTGAACATGCACCCAAGATCGAAGAAGTCATCGATGAGATTATTCAGTTCATTGGAAATGATTCAATCCTTGTGGCCCACAACACTTCCTTTGATGTTCCCTTCATGAACGGGGTACTTAAGAGCCTGCAGAGACCGACTCTGGATAATAAAGTCCTGTGTACCAATATCATGACCAAGTACATGATCCCGGACATCATGAGCTCCAACCTCAATTACATGTCCCAGATTTTTAATATTCCCCATTCACAGGCCCACAGGGCAATTGAAGATGCCCGCGCCACCGGTCGCCTCCTTTTAAAATATCTCGATATCTTTGAGAGCAAGAATATCCGCAAGGTTAACCAGCTCTATTACCCGAGAAATAAATTTGAACTTGATCGTGCCATTGTTGAAGTTCAGGAAGGCCTCCCCAGAGTCTATGAAGTGCTGGCACAGGTTGAGAACCCGTGTATCGTAACCATCAAGGGTGATAATGGCGTGATCCTTACAATCCTCCCGGTAAAAAATCCTTCACTTGAAGTAGAAGACTTAAAAGTTTACTTTGAAGGATTCAGGTGGAGTCAGATTCATATAAGACTATGCGGGCCCTTTATTGAAGGTCTCTTCTTTATGAATTCAAACTTCATAAAGATCCCTGAGATCTACCGGAATAAGACAGTTGAATATCTGAAGGCGAAGCATCCTCTTCCTCCTGCTCCTAAACTGATTGATGAGCATGACTTTGTCATTACCCCTCACCTTATTGCAGGACAATACATTGTTTATTCCTTTCTTAACTTCTCTCCTTATTCGCAGTTGATATTCAAATTTCCGGCCCACAAGAAAAAGCTTCATCAATTCCTTGCAGGACAGGTCAGCAGGTTTGAAACCCAACAGAAGGGTAAGCGGAAAGTTTTCCTCCAGAATGACATCAAGGATGTTTTCCTAAGTCTCTTTCATGAAGCCTTAGCCTCAGAACCCAAGGTCTACTTAAGTGTTAAGCTTACTGAAATCAAGGATGACCGTAAGATGTACCTTGACCGGATCGAAAAGCTCGCGACGGAACTTTTAGACAGGTACAGTTTTCCAACTAAGCATCTTTAGACGGACTGTGGATAAAGCGCAGTGAATAATCTGAGATCTGCAGGACGAAATTTTCTATCTTGAGCAAATTCTGGATGAGTTTTGACAGGTCAAGCTGAGAAATGTTGAGCTCATGCAACTGAATCTGGACTTCATGGGAAGACTCTACTATTTCACCCTTAATTACTTTTTCAATCTGGTTTTTATTTGCCACCAGCAATTGATGTGAATAAAGAGTCATAAGCTCGCCCATGATCAGGTAAAAAGTCATTGTGAGCATGGAGAGATTAACCTCTGCCCTGAATTCACTATGCCTGGAGTACTCAAGAGAAAACCTGATTCCGCTTTCCACTGTCCTGAATCGCAGGAGATTTTGTGCCTGCTGATAACAAACTTCAATAGGACTAATGATAAGCTCTACACCCTGGGCATTTAAAGGATTGGCACGGGAAAAGCCAAGAAAGGTTTCAATCAACTGCTTGCACCTCATGGCGCCGTTTTTCATCTCACGCAAAGTCTGGTCAGCTTCTTCTCCCATATCATCTTCCAGGAGGAGCACACTAAGTGCTGCCTGAATTCCAGCAATGGGGTTATTAAGCTCATGGGCAATACTGGAACTTATAATTCCGAGTTCCTGTCCTGATGGTGTAAGGTTCCCGTCCCCTTTCAGGAAAAAACTTTCAGTAAAGAAAACGAAAAGTACCTTATCCTCATCAAGATGATGAATTTCCTTTCTGAAGATGTTGTAAGGTATTTCATGGATGACTGTTTTTTCCCGAAGTTTTAGCTTAAGGCAATCAACCGGCGCAAAATGTAACTTTCCGAACAACGAATTATGTTGGTGTACTTCCGCCTTATGTGACATCAAGGCGACAGGGAAAGGAATAGAATCAAGTGCATTTTCCCATAGGTCTTCATCAAAGAAAGGATCTGACGTTCCCTGCAAGGAATGAAAAAAATGGGCCAACGTATTGTAGAAGAAAAATTTCTGGATCACACTCAAGGACTCTTCTTCCTCCCAGCTCATCTCCAGTGCCTGGAATCCCCCTTTAAATCGGGGAAGGGCCAGCAGGCTTCTTGATGGGTTAGTATTTACTAAGACAGATGAATCAATGAACTGGAACTTCGACTTGCCCAGGAAAACTTTTACAAATTGCCTCGTGATTTTCTGGATCCTCGAAGCATCATCAGCATGAATAAGTTCTTTTTCCAGGTCGACCAATGCCAGTGCAAAATCCAGCAAGGTTTCAGGCCGTAAGTTTCCCTGCCCTGCTCCAGCATTCTTCGCGGCCAGTTCAAAACGCCTGAGATTCTTCATTCCCGTAAGGGTCAGAAGATCCTCACGTTCTGTCATTAGTAACTCGAGCCTCGGCTTTACTATATGTTCAAGTTGTTTCTGATTAATGGAATCGTCTAAGACTGCATTGGCGAGTGAGCTTTCCAGATTCTGTCCAAAACTAAAGAGGCCTTGATTTCTATCAAGAAGACAAATCTTAAGATGTGGCCCGGGTCGCAAAAGGTGTAACGAGCTTTCAGAAACAAGGTCAACTTGCAGGCATGAGGTTTTGGAAGGATTCCAATCCTTAATCTCTGTTATTTCCGCGTCCTTAAACTCTGTCAGAATGCCATCTAAGCGCTTTCTTTGTTCTGAAGATAAGAGAGGATCTAGCCTGAATTTTAAAAAACCAGAATTCTGGAGCATACATCATCATTCGCTAAGGTATTTCTTTGTCTCATCAATTAAAGCAAAGCCATCTATATATTGGCCCTGGATTTTTACACCCCAATGGAGATGGGGCCCGGAGGTTCTTCCAGTATTTCCTGAAAGCCCGATAAGGTCTCCGCGATCGACAATATCACCGGCCTTTACAGTTGTCTTGGAAAGATGCCCGTAAACAGTAAAGATATCCAGGCCGTGATCCAGGATGACAGTTCCGCCTGTATAAAAGAGATCGCCCGCAAACCTGACTTTACCGCGGTTTGCCGCCGGGACTTTGTCACCAATGGCAGCACGGTAATCAATACCTAAATGCTGGCCTTTCTTCTGTTTATTATAAACCCTCTTAATGCCATACACGCTTGTAATAACGCTCTCCATGGGTTGCATGAAAGGACGGGTAAACTGCAATTCATTGGAAGAAGTTGCATAGATAGAATTTAATATCTGTTGTTCTTCATCGGCCTTCTTCTGATCTTTAGGAGAAAGTTTAATTTTCTTTGGATCAACACGCAGTTGTTCTGCCTTGTATTCCTTGTCTTCAACCTTATAGCTTATATCGTGGGTAACTTTTCCATCGGCTTCTACCACACACTTGAAAGGTGCCAGGTTGGAGAAATAACTTTCCATCACGATTGCCTGGGCCTTCTTCCCGACTTTAAAAAACTTAAGCGCCTCACCCCTGCAGGTTAACTTTGCAGTTTCACCTTTCACAGGAAATTCCAGCCACCGCACTTCACCCGGACGTATGACCTGGGAAACTTTCTCAGGTCCTGCCTGTGCACAAGCAGAGCCAACAACCACGGTCATCATTATTAATAAATACTTCATGTCACTCCTTGATGGCAGATCCTACGCCATCATTAAAATGCAGTTCGATTTTGGCCGAAGAGCTAAGTTTGCTATACTGGGCCAGTGAGCTCAGAACTTTTCCGTCCTTGAGTTTAACGTATGAATAGCCCCTTCCCAAGACCTGGTTGGGATTAAGTGCGTGCAATACTTGTTCTAATCGTTTCAGTTGCTCTTCACGTCGTGAGGAAGTGATGCTTATGGCGTGACTTAATCTGAGCATGGCCTCATCGAGTTTCTGGGCCGCTTCCTGGTGTCCTATTAACTCGGCCCCACGGTCAAGTAGCCTGACTGCTGTAAGTTTTTTCTGACCGGCCTGCACCTTCTGCCAGATAAGTGTGAGCATTTCACGGGGATGAAACTTCTGGGCCATAAGCTGGATATGTTGATAGACCTTGAATAAATCCGACTTCAAATGGCTATGACAATAATTTAAGCGTGCTTTTAGTTCTGTCTGTGGCTGCGATAAAGTTTCTGCCGCGGCCGTAGGAGTTTCAGACCGTTGATCTGAAACATAATCACAAAGAGTAAAGTCCACCTGGTGACCGACAGCACTTATAGTTGGAATTCTGCAAGCAGCTATTGCCCTGACAAGTCCTTCATCATTGAAGGACCAAAGATCCTCCATGCTGCCCCCACCCCGGGTGAGAACAATGACTTCAACTCCGGGGATGGCCTCAGCTTTTTTAATGGCGGAGACCAGAGACTTAGGCGATCCATCTCCCTGTACGACTGCCGGAATGATAATAATATCCAGCCATAAAGACCTGCGTTTCATGACATTCAAAAAATCCTGCAGGGCCGCTCCATGTTCAGCAGTAATAACTGCCACTCGTTTCGGAAACATAGGAATGGGCTTCTTCTTCTCAAGGTCAAATAGACCTTCGGAAGCTAGCTTGGCCTTTAATTTTTCAAACTGAAGTTTCAGAACCCCTTCACCTGCTGGCATCAAACGCTTGGCCAGCAACTGAAAAGTGCCACGTTTTTGATAAACACTAACTGGACCAAGAACCACAATTTTGTCCCCGTCCTTAAGTGTTCGTACAAGTGGATTTCTTAAGGCATCGCCCTTGAATAATGCACATGAGATGCAGGAATTTTCATCTGAAAGGGTAAAGTACCAGTGTCCCGCTGCTGATGGAGATAAATTAGTTACTTCACCCTGGACCATGACTTCCTGAAACTCTTCTTCGAGAAGGTTCTTGATCGTCATGACTAATTCAGAAACAGAGGCCGGGGTGAAGCCTGTCATTTATTTAGTGGTTTTTAAGGAAGTTTCAAAGACATTGAAGCCTTGCAGATAGCGAACGGCCTGAAGAACTTGATAATCATCCTTGGGTGAATAAATACGGAAGACATCTTCATCCGGTTTCTTTTTCGATTTCTTTTCTTCCTTGCGGGCATCCAGCTCTTTAATCCTGCGAGTCCTGTCCTTGCGTTCTTCTGATTCACGTTCTTTGGTCTCGGCTTCTGACTCTATAGTTGCTGTCAGATGGTTCTTAAGGTCTTTCTCCCGGATAAACCTGTCTTCCTTGAGGTTTTTCTCAAAGCTCTCCTGGTCAACTTCTTCAATCTCAACATCAGGCTTTATTCCCACGGCCTGGATCTTTCGACTTTTTGGAGTCATGTATTGAGCGATGGTTAACTTAACACCTGTTAATTTATCCAGCTGAGCAACAGTCTGGACAGAGCCCTTCCCAAAGGATTGAGAACCCATGATCACAGCACGCTGGTGGTCTTGAAGGGCACCCGCCACAATTTCTGAAGCAGAAGCCGAGGCCCCATTAATAAGTACGACCATAGGAGTAAGAAGATCCTTGGTACCGGATTTTTTAACATAACGAATATCTTTATTTTGCGGATCACGGGATTCAGTTGAAACCACAATGCCATCTTTCAGGAAGAGTGATGAAATATCCACTGCCTGGTCAAGAAGTCCGCCCGGATTTGAACGTAAATCAAGAACGATTCCCTTCAGGCCACCTTTCTTTTCTGCTTTGGCCTTCAAAGTATTAAGAGCATCTTCAACTGACTCTGTGGAGCGCTTCTGAAATTGAATCAAACGAATATAAGCATATTGATCCTGTAACAAATCAGATTTTACAGGTTTGATCTTGATTAATTCACGCTTGAGGTTAAAGTGCTTAAGTCCATCCACGCCTTCACGAACTATCCCCAGATGAATCGACTCTCCAATTTTACCTTTCATTTTTTCCATCGCCTGCTCAAGTGTCATGCCGACAATTGGCTCATGATTAATTTCCACCAGCTTATCTTTCGGTTCAATCCCGGCACGGAAGGCCGGAGTGTCCTCGATCGGAGTGATGATGTAGATGATTCCTTCCTTTGATGTGACCTCAAGCCCCAGGCCCCCGAATTCACCCTGGGTATCATTTTGCATTTTCTCAAAGAAGTCCCGGTTCAGGAATGCTGAATGGGGATCAAGCGTATCCATCATTCCCTTAAGCGCGCCCTCAATTAATTTTTCTGTACTGACTGGACGGTAATATTGAGTCTCAACTAAATGAAGGACCTTATTGAATAATTCCAATTGCTCAAAGCGTGAACGATTTTCGGTTATTTTTGGTGCTGGCTCTTTATCTTTCTTGGCATAGGAATACTGCGTAAGGGACATGACAATAACTAAAGAAGTGATCAAACGACCAAACATGAGGGCTCCTAAGACGAAGGGGAAATCGTCTTAGATTTTACTTATTCCATTGGAGTCTAACCACAAAATAGTGTTTTGAGCTGTGTTTTTCTTCCGGACTTCAAAGTAGAGATTCTGAGGGTCCTTGGTATCGTTCAAAGTGTACGCCAGAATATCGCCTGAACTCACAGTATCATTCTTCTTGACCTTGATATTCATCTTGCCTAGCAAGACAGTTCGAAGGTCATTGCCGTGGTCAATCAAGACAACCTGTCCATAATTTGAGAGGTCTCCTGCAAAGACGATTTTACCTCCACCTACTGCTTTTACTGGCTGGATGGCCTGATACCTGAAGGTGACACCCTTGGGACTTGCTGTATAGGCTAGAAAATCATCTACCGGTTTGCCAAACATCCGGTCAGGTTTACTCAGGATCAAAGGAGCCTGAGAGAACTGCTTTTTAACTTCGGCCACCTTGGCCTGAATTCGCTTAGACTCAACTTTCTTCTCAGCAACCTTCTTGGTCTGAACCTGAGTCATATATTGTTCCATCGCAACTTTCTTTCTCGATTCAAGTTCCTTGATGACGAGTGCCAGTTCTTCTTCATCTTTCTTAAGGGCCGCAAGCTTCTGGTCAAACTCAGTCACTTTTGCCTCAAAGGAAGCAAGCTCTTCTTCACTGGCCTTAAGCTTGACCTGTGCTTGTTTCAAGAGTTCAAAGTGAACCTTCCGTTGCCAGGCCTCAGTATTGTCATTCTCACTCTCAAGTACATAGCTCTTAAGAATCTTATGATTCTCGACCTGCGAGAGCTTCACCTGTTTTTGTATATCAACTAAGCGTGTTCGATAGAGCTTAACGTCCCCATCAAATTGCTTGATCTGCTCAATGCTTGAAAGGTAGAGGTCGTTCTTAGATCCGATTTCTTTTTCCAATGAGGATAGCCGCGCCCCCATCTGAAGGACTTGTGAGCGGGATCTTGCAACTTCATCAACAGGCTTCCTGATGGCCGCATGAGTACCTGCACTGATAAGAAGTGAAAGGAAGAGTTTTCTTTTCATAAAGTGGGTTTCCATCTCCATTCCTGCATGGAAAAAGTCCAGAAAATTGAAAACACCATAAAGAGAATTGTGAAATCAAGGAAGCGAAGTGTCCCATTCCAAATTCCCAAAGCCGAAAAAGCAGCAATGACCACACCAAGCCCCATGGCGATGCTCTTGGCCGCGACTAATTTCTTGCGCTGGAATTTTTCGATAAGATATGAGCGTGAACGGAAAACATTATAACAAAGCCAGTAACTTACCATCCATAAGAAGGCGAGAATAACGATGACACCCCAGTCTCCGGCTTTCTTCAGGAAGACATAAAAAGGATGAGTCTTCATGACTCCGGTGATTTCAGGATATTTTACATCAGTTGCCGTCACATGTTCCTGTCCACCTAACTTCACGACTTGATCACGGACAAAATCCAGACTCTCAACCGACAATGATGGACTAAGGACAATCCGGAGTGATTTAAAATCCATCAGGTCGGGCGTCAGGGTATAACCTGCTCCAAGCTGGCCCATGAGTGCGTTAAGCCGTTCCTGACCTTTACTGGTATCCTTGTCATCAATGCTGACAACACCCGGAAGTCTTCCGATAATTTTCTTTATTTTGAGCGCATCAGCTTCGCCATCAAGGACTGCAACAAAATAAGGATTAACCATTTTTTCAGGCGACACCTTCTCAATTGTTTTCGCAATCCATGTCCTGTGCGTGAGCGAAAAGGCAAGCAGGCATGAGAACAGGAAAAAGGACATACCTCTCAGTAGAGACTCACCAAGAGACTTAAAAAACTCGCTTAGATAAAACATGCGTGCCCCGAATAGACTAATCTTCCACCCTCTAAATGAGCTATCTTACCCGGAAATTGTTTAATCAATTCCTTATTGTGAGTTGCCCATATCAAGGTCAGGCCTTTTTTATGATTGAAGTGATTCAAGACTTCAAAGAGACGATAGGAATTTTCCTTATCGAGCGATGCAGTGGGCTCATCGGCCAGAAGTGCTGTGGGCTTTGATAAGAGGGCCCTGATCATGGCCACTTTTTGCTTCATGCCTCCATTGCAATCTTCGATCTTCTTATTTAAATGATCGTGCACATGGAGCATCCTTGAGAGGTCTTCCATTTCCTTGTGGAAATCATTTTTTGTATTATAAATGGCAGCGTCATAGGCCATCCATAAATTCTCTTCGCATGTTTTTCTTTGCATTAGGCGCAGGTCCTGAAAAACCGTAGAAACAAAATGCTTGGATGAACGCTGATGAGGCAAGATTGCCTTCCCGGAGGTGGGCTCTAAATGACCACCCAGAACACTTAAAAGTGAGGTCTTTCCGGCACCAGAAGGGCCAGTTAGGAATAAAATTTCTCCCGGATAAATAGTCAATTGGACTGACTTTAGTGCCTTAACGGAACCATAAGTAACTGACATATTGTCGAGATGAAACAAATAATTTTGCTGGCTTGTACCACCTTGCGGGGGAACTGTGCGACCGGTTAACATCCTAGAAACCTGCCTTAGTAATCGAGGGTTCCATCATGGTCCCCATTTAACGTTATGCAAACATTGTACCGAATTTTAAACAAAAAAGTAAAGAATAGCATATTCCGACCATTTTAATCTAACTCCCCTGATAATTCAATCCGCAGCTCATTTGCTCTAACTCCAGAATATCTTTGCACAGAAAATAGTTGCAGCTTAAAATTAAGTTATTTCCGGAGGATTTTGCCATGAGATTATGTAAGTGTGTCGCCATTTTGAGTTTGCTCATTTCCCTAAGTCTACAGGCCCAAGAAGTTGAAGAAGATCGGGGATTCTTTTTCAAGCTGGGTGAAAAGGTAATGAACCTCGGGGGTTACTCCTATCTGGATTTGCATAAGAAATTACTGGCCAGTGAAAAAGGTCTGGCGACCTGCCTTGCAGATACTACACAGGCAAAATTTATGCTGGAGAAAAAAGAAGCGGAGCTGAAAACATATAAGGAAGGAAACGCTTCCCAGGTTCCTGAAACTGTACCTGAATCAGCGCCTGCTCCAGCGGCTCCGCCTACCCCTTAATTCTTTACACCTCAACGGATTGAGTCAAAACTTGGTTTCGCATTGGTTTTTCAATAACCTAATGCTTAAATAGCGAACCATTTTGATCAGCTGTGAGGCAACATGAATCAGGAAATTTTCGATTGGATATTACTACTCGCCCGATGGTTGCATATCACCGTTGCGGTGACCTGGATTGGTACATCTATTTTCTTTATGTGGCTTGATCGTAGCTTTGAAGTAAATCCTGAATCCAAAAGGCCTGGTCACGTAGGTGAAGTCTGGATGGTTCATGGTGGCGGCTTTTATCATGTAGAGAAATTACTGATGGGTCCAACCAAAGTTCCCGAAAGACTTCACTGGTTTAAATGGGAATCATATTGGACATGGATGAGCGGAATGATACTCGTCATCCTCATTTACTACACAGGTGAAGGAACATACTTACTCGACTCCATGATTTCAAATATCACTTACTGGCAGGGTCTCCTCATTGGCCTCTTTTCGATTTTCGGTTCTTGGTTTTTTTACGATTTTGTCTGGGAAAGCAAATTATCCAAAGTGAATCCTGTGGCCGGCCATATTCTTACTCTCGCGTGGTTTGCCGGTATGTCTTATTTTCTCTGTCACACTTTGAGTGGCAGGGCCGCTTATATACATATTGGTGGAATGCTCGGAACATGGATGACGGCGAATGTTTTTATGCGAATCATTCCTCGCCAGCTAAAAATGGTGGAAGCTTCAAGGGTTGGAGAACCCGTAAATCAGGAATGGGGCAAGAATGCGAAAAATCGCTCCACTCATAATACTTATTTCACCCTACCTGTTATTTTCATCATGCTTAGCAATCATTTCCCTGCAACCTATGGCCATGACTACAGCTGGTTAATCCTCCTGGTCATTAGTGCTGGAGGGGCCGCCATTCGTGAATATTTTGTAGTGAGGCTTAAAAATCCAAAACGGTCCATGGCCTCTGGGGCGATTGGAATAGCGCTGATAACTGCAGTCATTGTGTTCTCACCGATGACAATGAAAAACCCTGGAATTGAAACTGCCCATACTCATGAAAAGAAAGTTGATTTAGTTGAAGCTAAACCCATTGTGACAGGCCCATCTGATCTCAATGCAAATGCAGTTGAAATAAAGGGTGTAGTCAACTTTGAGGGTGATGTTCCAAAGGGCAAGAAACTTAACCTCCCTTCTGCTTGTGCAGTCCAATTCAAGGGGGACGTTTATTCAAACGAAGTGATCGTAAACAATGGTAAACTTCAAAATGCATTGATAAGAATTACTGCAGGTCATGAAAAATTGCCTGCGGCCGAAGTACCAGCGAAAGAAGTTGAACTTGATCAGCGAGGCTGTATTTATACACCCAGAGTGGTTGGGGTAAGGGCCGGACAAAAAGTTACTTTCATTAACAGTGACCCCCTCTTCCACAACGTCCGGTCAGTAACCACGGAAAATACAAAATTCAACATGGCCATGCCTCATAAGAACCAGCGTGAAACCAAGATCTTTAATTCTCCGGAAATCTTCCTGCAGGCCAAATGCTCTGTCCACCCCTGGATGGGGGCCTATGTGGCCGTCATGGATCACCCCTTCTTTGCAGTGACAAATGAGAAAGGTGAGTTCAAGATTAATAATCTTCCTCCGGGGGAGTATGAAATCGAGGCCTGGCATGAGAAATTTGGAACGCAAAAACGTATAATAAAAGTTTTGGCTTCAGGTCAAAGTGACCTGAACTTTAGCTTCGGTAAGGGAAATTTATGATCAGCACCCATATTCTGGATACGACAAAAGGCTTACCTGCTCAAAATGTTACAGTTTTGCTGGAGCTTGAGTCGGCCTCAGGCTGGAAAGAGATCGGGAAAGACAAAACTAACACAGATGGAAGAATTGTGTTTAATAATCCAAAAGAGAAAGGTGTCTATCGACTTACCTTTAGCATAGAGGATTACTATAAGAGTGAAGAACATTTCTTCATGAACACTCCGATAGTTTTTCAGATTAAAGATACAGACCGTAAGTATCACGTTCCCATGCTCCTTAATCCTTACGGCTATTCTACTTATCGAGGCAGCTAAGCTTGAAAAAATCAGACATCCCCTACTACGATGATTTTCTTTCCCCTGCTCTTAAAGCATCCCTCTTAAATTCGGCCAGTCCCGTTAAGGGTGTTGATCATTTGCAGGAAGTTGGAACTGGTGGGGGTCTTGAAAATAAAGATTCTCTCACCTTCCTCTGCGCACTCTATGAGAGTGTAAAAGATGAGTTGAATTTAGTCCTTACAGGAAGAATTCGCGATCGCAAGTTCATTGATGAAAGAACAAAAGCACTCAGTACTTTTAACGCCGATTTAAAACGTGATTACCTGAGCCCCGACTATAAAACAGTGATGGGCCTTGAAGATGGTGACGGGCGGATAGTCATCGGTCCTAAGTCTGACAAATATTCAAATCCGGGCGGAGAAGCAATTGCTCCCATTCCAGAATATCTCCAGGGAAATCATGTAACCCTTTTTGGCCCTCCTGATAGTGCAAAGCTTTCAATCAATGCCATGAATGCCTTTCACCGCAAGCTCAAGGACGAACCCTCTGTTGTCCAGGAACTTCTTGATGCACATCCAAGTCTTCCTAAGTGGGGAGCAGATGATGAAGATTCAAAAACTCCAATGAGGCAGGACTTGATCTCTGCCGGGGTAAATCTTACTAAGTGCTTTGATGGAACCCTTGCTGTTGATAAATATAAGCTTGAGAAAGAGAACCTCTCCCTCCCTATCAAGCGTTTTCCGGGACTCGCACTTCCAAGTTTTTTCTTTCTCTATAAAGAAAACCCTCTTCCTCTTCACCTCTATGATTTCGCTCTTCATTTCTTTGAAAACTGGCATAATAAAAAGGCTCTCGCCTTTTACGTCCCCAAGCTTGAGAACGAAGAAGAGGCCAGATATATCCGGATCATGCTTGAGACGGCAGAAAAGATGCTGAAGAAAATTCATCCTGAGTATGAAGTAGGAACTATTCGTCTCATGATCGTCCTGGAAAACCCAAGGGCGGTCTTCAGGACTCATGAAATCATGGATGAGCTTTATCCTTATTTTGTAGGTGCATCACTCGGGTGGCATGACTACCTCGCTTCAACAGCAAGGCTATTTAAGGAAGATGCCAATTACCGCATTCCGGTTAAGGCCGACCCGAATATTGTCATCAAATACATCAAGGCCTCTCATGACCTTCTGGCAGAAGTTGTTGGTTCTCGTGGTGGAATTAAGGTTGGCGGGATGTATGGAATCCTTCCTGTATCCCAGGACCTTATGAGTCCATCCTATCAGGTGACAATCAAGGGTTATATTCGTGACGTGATCACACAGTTTAAGCGTGACCTCACGGGATTCTGGGTAGCTCACCCGGACTTTGTTCGCCTGGGACTTGCTATGGTCTCTGCCTGGAAAATTCACCTCACGGGAAATTCTGTTCCACTGGAAACACTGGTAAAAAATCTCTTGAAGGATGAGCATCATAAGGAAATCCTGGGCTTCATCCATGGGCCTGACATTAAGGGGCTCGATAAGAGTGATCCAATGTACGGGCGTTCATTGATTGTGGCAGACATGAAAGAATCTAACTTTATTGCCAACAATCATCCGGACGAAATTCGCTACAATGTTTTTCAATCACTTCAATATATAACTGACTGGCTTTCAGGTAACGGCTGTGTTGCCTTGCCTGCTCAGATAGGTGGCATTCCAGTAAGGGTCATGGACGATCTGGCGACGGCAGAAAGATCCCGGTGGGAAGTCTGGCATGAAATCCATTACGGTCGCTTCGCCCTTTCAGATTTTTTAAGGATTGCTCACGAAGAATACCATTTTATCCGTAAGAATCTCTCTGATGAGAAGAAAATCGTCCAGGTCAAATGGAATGAGACCACAGCAAAGTGGTATCCCCTGGCCCTGAACCTCATGATTAAGCTCATGACGGATGAAGAACCTGTGGAATTTGCCACTCAGCTTCTTCTGCCATTTACTATTGATAAAGTCCGTGAGGCCAATGACCCATGGCAAGCGGCAATGGCCATAGATCCTGACAAGTTCAAGTTAAGCGACTATGTTAAACGATTTAATTATTATTTTGAAATGTGCGGTAACCTGACCTTTGCCAGAACCATGGCCCAGAGTCTCACAACTGATTTCAAGCAGGCCGAAGCCTTAATCAGCAATTTCAAGAAAGCAGATATCCTGGAAGCTGCGGCATTTCACGGAGATATTGGTGAAGGCAAAGCTACTTTAGATAAACTTGCTGCCAGTGAACAATCCGAAGTCTCAGAGAATGAGATTGAATTAAGGGAAAACGGTCAGAAGTATAAGCAAAAATTCGGAATGAAATTCCTGGTTTCTGCCCAAGGCAAGACTGGTACAGAAATGCTGGCCATTCTTAAAGAACGCTTTGGAAATTCTGAATCTCAGGAAATAATAAATGCTGTTGAGGCCTTATGGCAGATCACAAACAAAAGGATGACAGCACATCCTTTAAATTCACTTTATAGTGAGTTACAGAAAGCATTCATCAAGCATGAAATAAAAGATGCACAGATCAGCATTATGACGGGCCAGGGAATTCAAAACATAAGTTTTGGAAAAGCTTCCAATCAAACATGGTTTGAAATGGCTTCATTAAGTAAAACTGTAGGAAGTGCATTTGCTATCGAATATTTTAACCGCAAAGGGATAGAACTTTCCACTTCAGTAAATGAATTATTGGCGAAAACTGCATCAAGTTTCAGGCTCATGGATGGCGACGACGTTACAATCGCTCATTTAATGAGTCACAGTGCCCTCAATCTTCATTATGTAAATGGAGTGCCTGCCAACCGACCTATGCCAAAGATTACAGAATTCCTGAATGGAAATACTGAATATGGATACGAACCGGTTAAGGTAATTAATCCTCCTGGTAAAATGTTTCAATATTCAGGTGGTGGATTCCTGGTTCTTGAACACTTGCTCGAAGCACTTGAGAAGAAAACCATTTTTGAGCTTACCCGCCCATTCCTTGATTCACTTGGTATGCAAGGCTTTAGCTTTGAGCAAGAGGATATTCAGGGAGTAAACTATGCACAAGGATTCAAGGATTCCGGTGAACTAGTCGAAGGCTCACGGAAAATGTTCCCTGCAATTGCTGCTGGCGCTATGGGAACTTCAGAAGCCATGGCAACATTCCTGCGCCAACTTGAAAAAGCATTTCATTCTACAACCGGCTCTGGTCCACTTTCTCACGACACTGCCTGCCTCATGCTTCACGGAACCGACAAGGGTTGCATGAAGTTTATGGGAGTTAAAATGGGACTTGGTGTTTTCATCGGTGAGGCCGGTCTCAATAAGTTTGCTATTCATCAAGGGGCCAATGATGGCTTCCGATGTATTTACCTTCATTGTTTTGCAGGTCCGGATCGAGGGAAAGGACTTGTGGCCCTGGCAAACGCTGACCTTAAAGGTGTGTTGTTCAATGCCGAGGTCACCCAGCTTATTTTGAAGAACTTTCATATGGAAGGGATCGATATTTCCCAATTTAAGAGTGAATTCACCTGGGCCTCAATCCCACAGCAAGATGTCGTCAACACTGGTTACAAAAACCTGGTGTTCAATGCCTTTATTCCTACAAGGCCTGAGCCTATCATTGATAAGGGTCCTAAAGATCCGTTTGCCTCTTATAACCTGGCAGTAGATGGTAAAATCCTGGAAGTTTCTAATGAACGTTTTGCCAGGGCAGAGAACCTCCTGAGTGATCATCTTCCCAAGTTTGATCCTGAACTTTTTGGCAAGCAAGGCAAAGTGATGGATAGTTGGGAAACGGTTCGCCATAATTTATCTGGCGTTGATACTCTGGTTTTCTCGCTTAAGAAACCCTCCCCAGTACAATATATTTTCCTATCCACCAAATATCATTTTGGGAACCACTCACCGTTCGTTCGATTGGAAGGTTTACAAGATGATAAATGGGTTGAGCTCTTACCAAAAACCGGTATCGAAGGTCATTCAGAGATTCGTATCAAACTTGAAAAACCCTCGGAAACCATTACAAAGGTGAGGGTATCAATGTATCCCGACGGAGGATTTACCCGTCTGGGTCTATATCAGAACCTTCCAGAAGAAGAGAAAAAACAATTCAATGGTAAGTGCGTTCCTTGCGAAGAGAAAATCCCTCACACCGTAAAGCCTTTAAGCATCAAGTACATCCCTACCACTGAAGAAATAAAAACGAATATGTCTGTACTAAAGACAGGTGATTCTTTTAATAATGCCAGCCTCGCCTTAGGCGCAAAATTAATTAAGGCCTCAAATGAACACTATGGTCCAGCCTTACAGGTAATCTCTCCCTTTAAGCCAATAAATATGTTTGATGGACTAGAGTCTTCCAGAAGCAGAAAGCCAGACAACTTTGAAGAAGTTGTAGTTGCTCTTGCTAGGCCTGCCGCAATTCAAAAAATTGAGTTGGATTTCACCTACTTCGTGAATAACAACCCACTAGAAGTCTCTGCCGAAGGATTTTCAAACGGCCAATGGATCCAGCTTGTGGCAAAAACAAACGTGAAAGCTTTCGCCGGGAATATAAAAACATTCAAGATAGTGAACACTGCCATCTTTGAACAAGTCAGGGTAAAGACCTATCCATGCGGCGGAATGAACAGGCTGAAGGTCACATCTTCATTCTGATCCTCGACCTTTGATGTAGAGTAAAAGACCGCTGCCCGCTCAATTAAATTGAGCCACATCGGTCCCTTCTCATCCCACCGTACGATCAGATTTCCCGAATACGGCGGTCCGACAGCTTTCTCTTAACAACTCTCGCTAAATTCGAGGGTCCG
>DATLXC010000044.1:0-18167 GCA_035575985.1 Bacteriovoracaceae bacterium
GCTCGTGCTTTTGCTACACGCTTCCTTCAGATTCCATTTCGCAATGGACACCCTTGCGTTTCACTAACCTTCACCTCTATCAGGTTGGTGGATGGACTTTCACCATCCTAGTTATCTGTCATGCCCGGCGCACATAAAAAACGGGGAAGCATTCGCTTCCCCGTTTTTTCTCTTTCACTGGAAATGGGCGGGATTTAATCACCGTCGCAAGTCTGGTTACAAGAGAGAGTTAAGTTGTGTTTCAGTTAACTTCCCGTGGACTGGATTTTCCTTAAGGATTTCTTCCACGTCCTGGGGATTTTTTCCCCAAATATATTTTTCAAAATCAGCACTCAAATCAATCCGAGCAAAGAACTCAAGGTTATTTTTAAAATGCTCAGTTGTTACTACTGTATGCTTGTAGGCCTGGAAGTACCCTTTTAAAAAGGCCTTCAACCCACCCATATCTTGCAGTCGATAATCGATGTAAGACATGAAAGCAGAACCCAAAACGTAGGCGCGGTCATCGGTATGTCTTTGATATACCGAGTGGGCACCAAGATTGCTTCCAGAAAATCCAGGGTCCGCACTTCTCGGATATCCTCTATCTCTCCAGGCCGCAATCGCTTCATCAATCCAGCCACTGTTTCCATTTGCGGGCATCACACCTTTTGCAAAATAAGAATGAAGCATTTCATGGTCCAAAGCTGCGAGTGAGGTCGCAGTGGCTCCTGCATGTTCCATGCCACCCGTTCCTGGAAAAGTTCCGTAGGCCAAAAGTCCCGGATGTGCCCATGGCCCGTAATCATTTTCAAGTTCAGCAATTACTTTCAAGACTTTGGTCTTGAATTTTTTTGTTCGTAACTTCCAGGGAGAATAAACAGTCATCGGAATCTCACGACCGGAAATTGATTTGTAGCTAAAATCAAGGCGCTTCATCCATCCCTTCGGAGTCGTATGAAAATAAAGGCAAGAGCTGGTAAAGTATTCTGGATATTCAATCTGATAATGGTCCTTGTTTATTTTTGTCAGGGCACCGTTAGTATAAATTTCCTGAGCATGCCTGTTGCCAATGAACTTCACATCCATCGTCATCTTGTATTGGTCGTATTCAAAGTTTGAAGGAATGTATTGCTCAAGGAACTTGCGGTCCTGTAAATCACGGATCCAGAAGGCACTGGCAACATATCTCAGGAGTGGAATGTATTGTGTATGTTTCTTAAAAGTATTTTCCATTTCAAGCACATGCTCACCCGGAGATACGTCCTGGTCCAGCTGCCGTACTGTTGATAGTCCGCCCGGAAATGAAATTGATCTTTGTGAAACGGGGGTACCATTGAGGAGTATATTCTTAGGCTCTGGTATCAGGTCAAAAACGGGAGTTCCAGATCTCTCAGCATTAAAGGTAATCCTTGTCTTAACCCTGGTTACCCGCTTTTTAAGGTCATAGGTAATGTCATAATGGGCGGTCTTGAAATCAACAAATATGGCATGCCCGTTATCTGTCTGGAAATCAGGCGGAGCCAGATGCAGGTTGGCCTCTACTGTTGAAGTGATAATGAGAGCGCTTAAAAGTAAGAGATATTTCATTGTTTATCCTTGGTGGTTTTGTATTCGCAGGCCTTGGTCAGAAACCATTTAAAAATAGGAAATGATGTTCGGGTGAAAGACTTTTCAGGGTGATACTGGACACCCAGTGCAGGCCTGTGGGTAAATTCCAGGGCCTCAGCTATAAGGCCCTTGTTGGAAGTGGCGGTGACACGGGTTAATGGAAAATCTGACTGGTGATCGCGATAGTAAGACATCCTGATTCCCTGATGGTGTTTCTCGAAGCCACGGAATTTCTTGTTTCCGTAGAGTTCAGACATAAGGGATGGGCCTTCCTCAAGATTTATGCGGTCAAAGAGATTGTTCCTGTTCTTGATTCCGAGCTCTGTCTTAATATCAAGGTAGAGCGGAATTCCATGGGCCACAGACATCATCTGCATGCCCCTGCATATGCCCAGCATGGGTAGTTTTTCAAAAGTCGTGTCAGTTGAATAAGCCTGGATCAGTGAATGCTCAAAACCATCACGATAAATTCCTTCGTTTGAATGACGAACGAGCTGCATATTTTCGCGGGTATACTTTGCCAATTCAGGAGTGACTGAATCAAGATAATAGTCAGGATTAATATCGGCCCCACCTGGGAGCAGTATGGCATCAACTGAATCCATGGCCTGGGTTAATTGTGCGAAGAGCCGCATGTTCACAAACCGAATAGGGTAACCTGTTACCAGAGCTGCCAGCCTTAAGCGGAAGCGATAGAAGAAATCGCAGCGATAGGTACAACCCACAGTGATAGTTTCACCTTGTGGCAATTTGCAGGCATATGAAGGAATTGAGAGAAACAAGGCAAGTGAAAGGAAGAGAGATTTTTTAATCATATCTCTATAGTTTAAAAAACTCCCAGTGCGTCTCACGGCTTTGTGCATCAATGGCAAAAATTACTACTTCGTATTAAACTTTTTAGACCGGGGAGACAGTTATGGAAAAAAATCTTATTGCCGACTTTTCCTATCGGTTAAAAGATATTGCAAAAGACCTGAGCTTTCTCGGTCATCCTCGCTATCCTTTGCGGCAGCTCTATGAGCTCTTTCCTCAGCATAAGGATTTTATTGATGTACTAGAAGATGTGAGTGTCCCCTTCCCGGTTAAGGTTGAAGAAAAAAGACGGGCCATTGATAGTTTCCTGAATGATCTTTCCAAATCGGATGTTCCTCCGCACTTCAAGAAAATTTTTACCCAGAGGATCCAGGACTATCACCACCTCCTTTCAATGATAGACACTTTTGGAACAGTCTTTTTCTATGATCACTGTACACAGCTCTATGGTAGTTCCCATAAGATGGGTAAGAACAATGGCTTCCTTTATTTTTTGGAAAAAATCCCTGAATTTTGTGTTCCTGATACCGGGGAAAGAAATCTCCAGGGCGAGGAAGCAATGGAATACCTCAGGGTAAGAATGCTTGAAACTTTTTCTCCTCTGGACTTTGAGGTCAAGGCTTCTACATCGCTACTATCGGATTCTTCAGCAGGAAGAAGAACCTTAAAACTAAACCCTACCAAGACCTATTCGAAGGGACATCTGGATATTTTCCTTGTGCATGAAGGCTGGGTCCACCTTGGGACTTCTATTAACGGTGCCAAGCAGGAAGAGAATCCATGGCTTTCAACCTGGGCCCCACGAACAACTTTCCTCCAAGAAGGGCTGGCCATTGTAGTGGAACTTATCACTGGCTGCATGACTCATGAACGCTGGAATAAGGTAGTCCTTCGTCACCTCGCTACGAGTATGGCGGAACGAGGCTCCCCTATCACGGACGTTTATTCCTATCTACGGCATCATGGCCTGGAAGATCTTGATGCCTTCAAGGTTGCCTTGAGAGTATTCAGGGGATGTCCCCTTGAAGGTGGAATGGGATTTACCAAGGAACTTTTATACCTGCACGGGATGATTGAGCTGCTCTATCACCTGCATTTTTTCAAGACTGACCTTCGCTCACTATGGGTGGGGAAAATATCTTTTGAAGAGCACATAATGCTGCTCGATCATTGGAATACTATAAATCCTTATGTAACTTACTTTCCCCATGAACTTGAAAGTCCTGAAGCACTCGATCGGTTACAAAAACTCAAGGAACTTTCCTTCAGCCTCTTTAACCACGGTTTTTTATAATATTCGTGACACCTTCAAAAGCGCGCAACATTTCTTCCTGGCCGATTAAAAATGGAAAATGTCTCATCCTGGGCCTGTGCGACCATGCTTTTGCACTGCCTATATACGGAATAACTTGATTGAGAAAGCTATCAAACACTCCCAATTGAATTACTCCGGTATAATGGTCACTATTTTCTACTCGTTCAGAACCCACATTTTAAACTATAATGTCTGAAACTGCATTGAACCGTCTAATTAAGGAGACACCATGAAATTACTTTCATTTATTACTCTTTCTGCCCTGCTTTCAATCTCTTCTTGTTCTATGATGAAATGTTGCAAGAAAGAAAAAGAGGCTTGCTGCAAGGAAAAATCAAGCTGCGATAAGAAAGAAGCCGCTTCTTGTGATAAGGCAGGTGCTCCTGCATGCCATAAAGACATTAAAGAAGAAGTAAAAAAAGCTGATCAGAAGAAATCTTAATCTTAAAGAAGGCAGCATATGAAATTCCTCGCGATCATCCTTACACTTCTGTCCTTCAGGAGTGAGGCCAATAGCTGCGCCGCTGATGCCAAGAAGTTTTGTGTGGGTGTTGATCCCGGCAAAGGCCAGTTGTCAAAATGCCTGAGTGACTATCAAGAGAGTCTCAGTGCTGCCTGTTCTAAAGAGTTAAAAGAATACAAGGCAAATACGGCGAAGAAGAATCCTTGTTTTGAAGACCTGGCCGATCTTTGTTCTAATGTTCCTGCCGAAAACTCTAATCTTGAACTTTGCCTGCTTAAGAATGAAACGCGCCTTTCTCCTGTCTGTGCCAAGGACTTCGGAAAAAAGAAGGGCAATATTATCGTGAAGAATGTTTGCGCCCAGGACATCGTAGGCCATTGTTATCCACAGGTTTCTTCAGAGGCCGGGGCCATCAATCACTGCCTTATCCGCAACCGCGCCAAGCTCTCAGGCTTTTGCAAGAAAAGAACTGATGAGCAAGTCGCAAAGATGATCAAGGAAAATCCTTGTTTTGAATCGACTGAAAAACTTTGTCCTACCCATGTGAAGTTTATCGACATCCAAGAATGTCTTGAGAAGAAACTCGATACTCTTCCTCAACTCTGTAAAAAAATCGTCATCCATGAAGTGGCCAAGGCGAAGGCCAATCCTTGCTATAAGGACCTGTCCCGTCATTGCGTACCCAATCTTCCTCCCAAACAGCAGTATGAGTGCCTGACACTTAATGAGAACCATCTCAGTAATTCATGCCGGCAATACAGGGTACTGGAAAGTGAGAAGGTTAACAGCATGGTTAATCTTTGTGAAAATGACAGGCAGAAGCTCTGTGCCAATGAGCCATTTGAAAACGGAATGGTGGTGAAGTGCCTGAGACTGAATAAGGCCAAGTTATCAAAGGCCTGTGCAAAACTCATGTAAGTCCTGAATTAAAAAGGCCACCCTTTCGGGTGGCCCTCATTTTCGCATATCCAGGATTTCAGAGATTAGATAAAGAGTTGAGTCATTATCTCGCCCATTTTTTCCGGAGATACACCATTCTTATCAGCAGCTTTTTCAAGTACTGTATTTAAAGAAGAGAGATCACCTTTCATAGACTGAGAGTAAGCCTTCTCGATAGCTGAAAAGTTAGCACCAAGGATTTCTTCAGCGTAAGCATTAGTGTCTTCAGCAGTTAAAGCACGCTTCGTAGAGAACTTACGGAAGTGGTTGGCAGCTTTAGCAACTTTCAGTGAACGTTCAGCAGAAAGACCAAACTTACCCTTAACTTGCTTAGACATTTCAACAACAAGGTACTGTTCAACTACTGCAGCACGCTTCAAAGTATCTTTGTTAGTAAGTGAAGTTTCAGAAAGAAGCATCTGTCCATTTACAACCAGGCCACGAGCAGTTTGCTTAGGTGCCTTGATTTTTGAGTAATCGAACAGGTCATTGTGGACCATTGAAAGAAGGTTAGCATAGCCCTTGAGCTTTTTAGACTTACCAACTGACAGGGCGAAACCATCGTCAAATCCATCGCTATATCCAAAATCGTATCCGTCGCCGAATCCGTCATCGTAGCCTAAGTCATATCCATCAGCAGAACCGTCGTCGTAACCCATATCGTAACCGATAGCAGTTCCTTCATTAAGGCCATCTACGTGACCAACATTATATCCAGTTGTGTAACCTTCTGCCTTGCCGTCCTGCTTACCAACTGAATAACCCTGGTTGTATCCAGTAGCGATACCGGCAGTGTTACCTGCATTGAAACCAGCGTTGTAATCA
This sequence comes from Bacteriovoracaceae bacterium, assembly GCA_035575985.1. Classification (GTDB taxonomy): domain Bacteria; phylum Bdellovibrionota; class Bacteriovoracia; order Bacteriovoracales; family Bacteriovoracaceae; genus Peredibacter. The sequence continues at coordinate 5,946 of DATLXC010000044.1, forward strand.
GCAGTAGCGAAATAGGCCTTGGCCCTTTCGAATCCAGCTTCATCTCCGTCGGCATAACCATCGTTATAACCTTCTTCATACCCTTGGGCCTTACCATCGGTAACACCTTCGGCGTAACGATCGTTACATCCTACGGATAATCCCAAAAGTGAAGCAGTTGCAAGAACGACCAGTACTTTTTGTGTTTTCATTTCTTTTTTCCTTTCTTAAGTTAATGCCCAAACTAACGTTCAGTGTGTATGTATATAAACCACTTCAGTCGCATCCTGCTTAAGAGTGTGTAAAAATACCTTAGCAAATCTTTCGCCAATAATAAGTGGTGCGAAATTACACTGAAGTGGTTTTTTGAGTGGCCTTAACGCTATGCGTGATGCGATTTGGCCCTACCATTCAGACAAAAAGACTCTGGTAGTTAGTAGTCCCTAAAACGATAAGGCCACCGCACAGGTGGCCTTATCGTTATTGTACTTTAAAATGATTTCTTGGCCTTTAATGACTTTCTGGACTATCTCTTTAATTCATCTTAAAGGTTCGGATCATCCATTGATTTCCTTCCTGGCATAGAAAGACAAAGCTATTTGCGCCTGAATCAACTGACTGGACAGGGTTCAGGGATTTGCAGTTGGCCGGTACAGAGATTGAGTTTTTTATACTGGACACTAGTGAACCGGACTGCTCCTCAAACAATGAAATCCTGTTTCCTGTAACAGCAGTTGCATCTACATAAAGAGCAGGAGCAAGAACTCCATCTCTCTGGTAAATGACCGGCAGGTACATCTCAGATAATAACCGCTGTGATAAAAAGCTGTAGCGTAACTTAGCACGCTTTGAAATCTTTTCGGAAGATCCGCGGCTGATACTAATGAGTTCTTCCCGTGTCTGGATGACAGAGAATTTCTTATTATCCATTGAGAAAGTTGCAAGGTGCCCGGCAATCAGGTCAGTATCAGTCTTGTGCCTGTATACGTACTCGCCTTCCTGGACCTGGTCTTTAGTAGTCACAATCTTTGAGCGTTCACGGTCGTAGATGTTGAAATAAACATCACCCACTACCTGAAGGCCCTGCTCTGTTACACCAAGCAAAGGATCAACTTCCTCAGTCTGGAGCACGAGCTGTGGAAGTATCGGGCCATGAGTATTCGTCTTTGGAGTAAAGGTATAGATGCTGAGCTTACGCTTAGTCGTAAGTCCAACTGTGACCATAACCCTGAGTGTTCCATTCTTAATATCATTCAAAGATGCCGGAAGTAACTGTTCAGCTTCAACGGTATCGTACCACTTGGTTTTCAACTCTTTCTTAACCGCATCAACCCAGGCACCATTCGTAAGGGCACGAACGATGAAAGTTTTTTCCCTGGGCTCGAGGTAATAAAGACGTTTCTTTTTCCCCATATCAACGCGGTCCCATGATGTCAGGACCTGGTCGATTTTAGGTAACTGGCCTTCAGTGAAGAAGGCCGGGACCATCATTTTCCCAAGGCCCGGATGATCCAGGCGTGTGAAGGCCAGGTCATTCATTCTTTGTAGGTAAATATCCACGTTAAGGACAACATCCTGGAACTGAGTCCACAATGTTTCCATCTTTGAGTTATAGAAAGAGAAAGTGAAAAACTTCTTAGTGTCTTTTTCACACAGGGTCTGGACCATATAGTCTTCACTGCCGTCCTGATTAAGGTCAACACGAATAAAGTTAACAAGATTGAGAGCATTGTTAACTAAGATAACTTTAGGCGCTTGCTGGAACTTATTTCCTTCACGGGAAAACAGGGTAATTTCAAGAGTTCTCTTATCGCCGTCCTTTATAATCCTGCGAAGGTATAAATCATGCTTTGGAGTATTGCCGTATGATTCAACTGTTGTCAGGTTCGATGATATCTCACCATTCTTAACACCACCAACAGGAAGTGGTTTTTCCACAAAGCTAAAGGGAACTTTCAGGAATGAGTACTCGGCCATGATATCCCGCATGACAGGGATTTCGTTAATATAAGAGTGAGTGTTCTCACCCTCTTTGATAGTGATCTTAATGGCGACATTGCTTTCCATTGTGAAATCATCAACTGATAGCTCGAATGGGACATCGAAAGCAGACCCCTGTTCAAGAGGTTTAATGACCTGGGCTTCTGTCTTGACTGTAAGTGCCTTTGAGAGACTCTCAACTGATACTTCTAAATCTCCTGAAGTGATACCGAAGTTACGAACAGGTATGATAATTTTTGATTCTGTACCACGGATCAGGATCTGGCGGATCCGCTTCAGTATCGGCCTTACAACAGGGGCCTCAACTGATGCTGAGAGACCAGTGTATGTAGCTTCCCCACCAAGGACGTATTTCTTAGGATCCTTTGCCTTAGGCAGCTGGTAGATGCGGGCAAGAACTTCGTCAATCTTCATCTTTGGCCGTTCTGCAAGAAGAGAAGCAACTAATCCTGTAACAAAAGGAGCTGATTGGGAAGTACCACTTCTGATTTCATATCCAGGTACAGCAAAGAATTCCGGTTCAAAGACTATCGGGTGAGTACTTAAGATCGCCTCTCCCGGAGCTACGACATCAACATGTCCGCCATAGTTGGAGAATCCGGCAAAAGATCCATTTAAAGTAGAAGCGGCCACACAAACGACACCTTCGTAGGCACAAGGATATAGTGGTTCAGTTGAGTTGTTATTACCCGCAGCTGCTACGATAACTACTCCCTGCCCAAGGGCATAAAAAACTGCTTCTCTTAAGAATTTAGTTTCCATTGAACGAGGCCAGCCAAGACTCATGTTAATGACCTGAGCGCCATTATCAACAGCATAGATAATCCCGCGGGCAAAAGCTTCTGAGCTTGCTACTTCAGATTTTGAATTTGAATCTTTCATGACCTTAATTGGCATGATTAAAGCATTAGGCACTACTCCCACAATTCCCACTCCATCCATTGATGCGGCGATTATGCCGGCAACGTGAGTACCGTGTCCGTCAATGTCATTTGGATTTTTTGCTTCGTCAGAGGCTATTTCTTCTGTGAAGTTCCAGCCGTTACAGTCGCCGGCCAGCTTGTTGCCATCATTGTCAACCTTAGGATCCTTGCCGCATTCGCCCTCGTTTTTCCAGAGGTTATTCTTAAGTTCTGGATGCTCAAGATCAACCCCTGAATCCAGTACAGCAACGATCGGTCTTTTTGTTGATGGAACTGCCAGCAGGGCTTCCCATCCGATATCCTTACCTACGACACCCTTCATAGGAAGGTTATGTATATCATCTTTTTCACGTAAGTATGTTTGACCCTGGTTTGTAAGACCCCACTGGTAAGCGAAAAGCTCATCACTCACAATTCGACGTGTAGAATCAGCAGGGATCAGGGAAAGCTTGGAAATTTCAAAAGCTTCTTCAACCAGTTTTACTCCGGCAAGCTTCTGGATCTCTTCCTTAGTGATATTTCCTGAAATAACGAAGAGGCTTGAAAAATAATCATGCTTAGTTGGATAAAATGCTTCAACTTTCATATCCCCGGAAGCTTGCGGCCTTATAGAAGCTTCAACCACAAATCTTGCGGCATGGGCCATGGAAGAACAAAGTGTAAGTGCTATTAATAAAGTTTTCATTAGATTAACCTCGTCATCATCCAGTAAATAAAGAACTCGCCCTCGAGCATTTCGGAACCTCTCTGAACCTGAACGATCGGGCCCATCAGGTTTGCTGAACCAAACTCACCAAGTGAACTTGATATAAGGGCCTTGTCCCCGTCTTCATCGCCTTCACGGAAGCCTTCAATCTTGGCACTCATATAGAAGTTACTGTCTCCCCCCATAAGGGCGCTCATGCCTGCCACTGTTAAGTTTTCTTCAGCATGACTGAAAGCCTTAAGTAAGTATGAGTTAGCATCTTCCTCATCATTCCTGGACTCGTACTTCCTGAATTTTGCCATGTATTTGAGGAAAGTCCTAACATCGGTATCCTTGTCTTCAATCTTGGCAGGATTAATCACCAGGTTTTCAAAAGACTTATGTGTGCGGTAGATTCGCTTTATTTCGTCTTCTTTGAGCTTGAAGAGAAAGTCGATTCCGTCACGATAGAAAAGCATATTAAGTGAAATATTATAGAGGAAGATCCTCTGGGTATCATTCAGGACAGGTGCGTTCCAGAAATCATGACGGTAACGTGTTCTCATGTTTGATAGAATGACGTTGGCAGCTTTCTTGTTAATTGCCCAGCCGTTCTTAATACGGGAAAGACGAACGAATGGTTCAATCATCTTGCCCTGGGAATCCACTTCTTCGTCAAAAGAAGAGACTTTAGTATCTGCAACACCTTTCACTGAATATCCAGGATTGGTATTCGTGGTATCTGCCAGTCCACCCTTGAAATCAAAGAGCAAGTTCACCCAATGATTGATAGTTGCCGTGATATAGGCCTGATAATTGCGGCCTGAAGTCTTGCCCTTATAAAAACGGCGGAACCAGCGTGTATCACCTTTAGGATTTGTCACTGAAATGTTAGTGAAGGCTTTTTGCCATTGCCACTGCCAGAAGAATAAATTGATTGAAGGATTTGATTCCTTGAAAGAATGCTTGATAATGTAAGGCTTCCTGGTCTCATCTTCTTCAATGTCTTCTGTCGAAGAAGAGACAATCGCTCGACGCAAAAGTGATGCATTCTTAATGGCATCTGGATTCTTAGGATTCAGGTTAAGCGTAAAAAACTTAACCTTGGCAGTACCCTTGGACTTCTTATAAGAAAGCTTAAGCACTGGGATAAGGGTATCAATATTCAAGTTACCACTTATAGAACCAACTTGTCCCAGGTCCTTATAAATCTGGAACTCATCAGTGCTCTTGCGGTGTACATGGAACCGGGAAACAACCATGTGACCTGGTACGAGTCCCAATGAAGCGCGGAATAACTTATTATAGCCGGCAGCAATCTGCGCACCAATATAAGTAGCAAGACTGTCTGTAACAATGATTGATTCCCCAACTTCCATTGCATCCTTAAATGGCCTGATAGCTTTTTCAAAGGCAGCTGCACGAGTTTCCTCAGAAGCTTCAGGATCTACCGTCAATTGAGCAGCTTCATGCAACTTCTTACCGTAATCATGCTTTACCAAAGGAACCAGGATATTCTTAAAAGGATACTTGAGTGATTTTTGAATGCTTGTGACCGGACGAAGGTGAGCATAACTTCTTACATAGAGAGCTTCACCGCTGGCAAATACCTGGATAGGAGTTGGAAGTCCCATTGTACCAACGAAAGCACCTGCTCCGACGGCCACACCAACTGTATCTACTAATTGAACCAGATTATCGGTACCCATATAAGTTCCGGTAATAAGGTTACGACTTAGAATAATCTGACCGCGGATAGTAGGGAAAATCCATGCTTTGAGTGGAATTTCTGCAGGAGTTTTATTGGCCACCGAAGTAGCAACGGCCGAGGCCAGGTTATCCTGGAATTCCTGGTTGTTTACCTTAGAAATATCAGTTCCAATATATGGAAGTTGGTTGATCTGGGAAACAACTACATCAAGCAAAGTTGAAAGGGCCTTTGACTTAACCCATGATTTAACTTCTGAGCTTGAAAGTGGAGATTCAGGATCGCCATAAGCAAAACGGCTCGCATAACCTGGCCAGTTTTGCTGGGTAAGCTTTCCTTTAACCAGTTCTACTCCACTTGAAGGTTCATCTTCCATCTTCATTTCCCTGGCATCGATAGAAAAAAGCTTCATGACAGAGTTTCTTCTTGAAATAATTTTTTCAAGGAGAATAATCTGTACGGATTTAGGTAGGTTTGATTCATCAACGATCTGAGACCAGTCTTCCCTGGAGAGCTTTTCAATCCTGCGGGTAATCCAGCGAGCGTCATCCCAAGAACACTGGAACTGGTCGAGTTGGTCATGGAAAAGGACAACTTGCTTATTGCTTATGACACCGGCATTCCAGCGGAACATATTCACACTTTCAGTCAGGTTAACAATTGATAAAGGGACTGCAAGGGAAGAAAGTAAACGACGGCCCTGCACCATGTCTGAAGTTACTCCAACGGCCAGATTATAAATGGCATTATTTGAATCCATGACAATCAAGTCCTGGACTAAGATCTTATTATCTTCCAGCTCTTCAACTACCCAGCTTTTTGCTGCTCCTGCAAAGGCCACATTCTCGAGATAAGAAATGAAGGTCTTCTTTTCAAGTTCGCTTTTAAACTTAATGATAATTCTTGGAAGGTATTTGATATCCGGAATTGTGTAACCAAGCTTGTGCAGAAGTCCCTTAGCTAGAAGTACAGAGTGAACGTTCTTGCTCAACATCATGGTATAAAGTCGGCCATTACCGGATTTGTTCTCAATGTTAAAACGGAAAATACCAGAGGTTGAAAGGACCGGTGAGTGATAATTGACTTCATCCATGTCATGAATGGGAGTTGAATCTTCCTTCATGTACTTAGGGAAAAAATTTGTCCAGAGATCGGAGGTCTCTACCGGATTAAGGGTAGAGATATCAAAGCGGCCATTAGTAGACTCACGGAGGGCATGGACTTCATCTGGCATTAAGGGCTGGCCATTGCGGGTAAGGTCGATTGCGGGGTCGTTCATGTATTGAGTTGGGATAGCTCCGCCCTGTGCAAGCACCAAGGCAGACCATAGGCCTAATACAATGAAAGCTAGCAGCTTCATACAACACCTTTTACCAAGTTTGGTCTTCTATATGGAAGAACTGTGCCAAACATATGAAGTATAAGGTGGCTGCAAGCCACTATAAGCAGGATCTATAAAAATTTTAACGGGTGTCTAAAGATTGTACTGTATAAATATTAGACATTAATTTACGACGCTACTTTGAGGAAAGTCTTTCTTCATTTCTTTTAATAGCTGTCTTAAGTGGTCCTCGCCCTTTGTTTCCAGGGTGAACAGGACGTTAGTCCCCGAGATACCGGTGTTAGAAGAATCCCTGTCATGAACCACCTGGAGGATGTTAGCACCTACGTCCTTTATGATCCTTGTCAGGTCGTGAAGGACTCCGGGCTTATCTGAAATGGGGATAGAGATACGGACTTTACGATTTGATTCAAGCAGTCCCCTGTCAATAATTCGCTCAAGCAGGTTAACGTCGATGTTACCACCACAGATGACCAGAACTACTTTCTTGCCCTTGAACTTTTTTGGGTTCACCTGATAGAGCTGGTCTAGTAGTGCAAGTGGCAATGCTCCCGCACCTTCAGCGATGACTCTTGCCTTCTCCATTAACTGAAGGATGGCCCAGGCCATTTTTTCATCGTCCACAGTATGGCATGAATCCACCACTTCCCTGAGGAGGTCAAACATATCCTGGGAGACATTCTTTACGCGAATGCCATCTGCAAAAGTGGAGGCCGTGGCAATTTGCGTGACCTTGCCCTTGTTCAACGAATCGACCATGGCAGAACAACCAGTCGCCTGGCCTGCAATCACCTTTGCCTTGCACTTATTATTCTTAAGTACCTGGCCTATACCGGATACAAGTCCACCACCGCCAATAGATGAGAAGATGAAATCCATATCAGGAATTTGTTCAAGAAGCTCATAGGCAACAGAACCCTGGCCCGCAATAACCATAGGATCATGATAAGGGTGAACAAAAACCATCTTCTTTTTTTTCATCATTTCTGTGGCATAAACAAATCCATCTTCAATACTATGACCATGCAAAATGACCTTGGCACCGAGGGCCTCTGTATTGCGGATTTTGGTTAAGGGAGACCCTTCAGGCATGACAATGGTTGCCTTAATGCCAAAGCGACGGGCGGCCCATGCCACACCCTGGGCGTGGTTACCTGCACTCACGGCCAATACACCTTGCTTCTTTTCAGCTGCGGTCATCTGGGAAATCTTATAAGTCGCTCCCCTCATCTTGAATGAACCGATAGGTAACATGTTTTCAAGCTTGAGATAAATCTGACAGTCATACTTATTGGACAACCATTCATTGAAGATAAGTGGCGTCGGATCAATGATCTTATTTAATACGGCAAAGGCTTTTTTAAATTGAGAATTTTCTAGTTTCATAAGGCTCCCTTAAAGATAAAAGTCCTGACGATATTTCCCCCCAGGGCCAAAAAGATGATTCCTGCCAGTCGCAAGAGCCATTTCTCCGGGATATTCTTGAAGAATTGGGAGAAGAGATAAAAAAGGCCACATAGTAAGAAAGTAATAATACCAATGTCACCGGCTATCAGATAAGGCCTGGGTAAGGTCGCGAAGCTGACTCCTGCAGCGAGGGCATCGACGCTTGTTGCAATTCCCATTATGATCAAGGGTAATGTGCCCCAGGTAAGTTCCTTGCGATCAGTCTCGAAGCTCTCATGGAAAAACTTGGCAGCAATCAGGACAAAAAGCGAAGCAACCACTAGCTGATAAAGATAGCCATAATTGGAAAAGGTAAAGACAAAGCCAGCATAGCTTCCCAACCACAACATCAGGAACTGAAACAGTCCGAAAGCTGAAGCTGTTACAAGGCCGCGCATAATCCGGGTGCTGGTTTTACCATCATGATTAAGCAGGCCGATGGCAAAACTTACCACGGCCGCATCAATGGCAAGCGCCAGTCCCAGGAGGAGTATCTCTGGATTCAACATATTAATATTTCATCATCTTACTGGTGAAAAAGCAAAGACCACGTGTTAACCTTTGTGAATGACTATATTCAAACGCGTCTTATTTTTTGCCATCTTCGGTACCTACTTGGTGATCCTCGCAGGGGCCGTGGTCAGGGGCACAGGTTCAGGTCTTGGTTGTCCAGACTGGCCTCAATGTTTTGGCCATTGGGTTCCACCAACAGATATTTCTGAACTCCCTGAGAATTATAAAGAAGTTTTTAAGATTTCGGGAAAAACTATTGCTGACTTCGATCCTTTTAAAACCTGGATTGAGTATTCCAACCGTCTTCTAGGGGCCATGCTCGGCTTTATCATTCTTATTCTTTTCGGACTTTCTTTTCAGATGCGGGAGTTTGAGAAAAACCTTCCCTGGTTTTGTGGGGCACTCCTCTTGCTGGTTTCTATTCAGGGTGGTGTTGGGGCCCTGGTAGTTTCAAGTCATCTCAAGCCCTTTATCATAACGATTCATATGTTCCTGGCAGTTTTACTGCTTTTCGGACTTCTTTATCTGAGAAAATATTGTGAAGACTTAACGGATACGACCATCGTGCAACAAGTTGACCGAAAAGCTTTACTGATAAGCCGATGCCTGGTTTACCTCACTTTCTTTCAGGTTCTTCTCGGAACTCAGGTACGACAGACGGTTGATCACCTGATGAGGGATACAAATTCGGCAACCGCCGATACAGTGGTAAGCCTTCTGGGTAATATCTTTTACTTTCACCGTACCTTTTCCATGGTTATCGTAGGGCTCTTTCTCTATCTGATATTTTATTTTCATAGGAAACGCTTCAGTAGCGGAGCATTTTTCCTGACTCTCATGGCCTTCTTCTCCACTTTAGGAAATGTGGTCACTGGCATCACCTTAAACTACTTTTCCTTCCCGGCCACCGCCCAACCTCCCCATCTCTTTTTTGGGGTGTTAACTCTCGGTCTCCTTTACACTTTATCCCTAAATTTGAGGGGAACCCTATTAAGTGATTAGTTTGCTGCGTAGCACTCATGCTATGCTGTTTTTTTTAAACTGACCTAAAGGGCCAAGTCATGTTCGTGTTTTTGGTTTTATGCTCTATCACTTTCATGATTTTCACTTTAGTGAGAAATGCCCTGGTGGGTGTCCAGCTTAATTCCAGTGATACATATCAAGGTGACATTGAGTTAATCATCCCTATCACTACGCGCTCTGAATTTTATCTTGAGCCGTGGATGAAATCCCTTCACAGTTTCCGCACACTCCAGGGAAATAATCTTCGCATCCATATCCTGATTGATGGACATCATCCGGCCATGACTGCCTGGCAGGAACTTCATCAAAAATTGCCTTTTGTAGAACTTCATAGTTTCCCTTTAAGACCTGAAGGTGAAGCCGCTATTCCCTGGATGATAAGACAGATTTCACCACAAATCAGAGGTCGCATTGTCATCATTGGTGATGCTGAGCTTGTGCCAACTGAAAGTGCTTTTTTATCCCTTGCTCACCATGTAGCTAAGGCCAATAAGCCATTTTTTGTCCTTCCTCAGACTGCGCGCCTTACACATATGGGCGAATCAGTTGCGGTTCTCAATCCCACATTGGCACTTGCCTCTGTTTTTGGATTCAAAAAATACCGCCGCAATCTTTCTCATCCACTGATGAGTATTGCCCAGGGTTGGATGGGAATGTCGCTCAAGCTTTTTCATGAACTGGATTGGGGTAAGATGGCATTGCCTTCATGGAAGCAATCAATTGCTGAACAGTGGGACAGAAGCCAGCAGTCATACACTGTGGCCTTCGGTGAGAAACATCTTTTGAGATATTACCCAGATGAAGTCAGGGTACAAATCCAGCAAATGAGAACTTATTGGGAAGAGTTGTGGAGCAATGGTGACAGGGCGGGACTTTGGTTATTTGCCGTGGCCATCTTTCTTTGGTTTTTTCCCATAGCAAGTTTCTGGTTCTTCCCACTTTGGTCAATAGCAACTTTGATCTTGCTCGGTCTTTACCGGTTTTTTTCCAAGATTGTTTTTCAGGAAAGATGGCCCTCAGTCTTTCTTCATCCATTTGGATGCATGGTCTGGATAGTGACATTTTTTTGGTGGGCATCCGGGGCCCTCAGGGAGCGATATGGCGCCCGAGGACCCTTAAGATCTTAATTACGGAAGAATGAGCAACTGACCACCTACGTGGGCAGGATGCAGATGACACTTCATATTGAAGAGACCTTCTTTATCCGCTGTGAACGTTACGACTTCTTTCGCACCTTTTTTTACTTCTTTTTGAATCTTGAAGTCAGGGATATTGAACCCATGAATCCCTGATGGAACGTTATTTATGAGGGTGATTTCAACTTCATCACCTTTCTTGGCCATGATAGTTCCCGGAAGCCACTGTTTAACGCCATTAGTTTCATAATTCACCAGCGTGATAGAACGCTTTTCAGCAAAAGCTCCGAATGAAAACGCCATACAAAGCACAAGTAGTATAAATTTCATAAAGGACTCCTTTTAATGTTTGAGCGTTCCCATTGTCATTCAGCCTTCGGGGCTTTACAATCAAAAACCAAACGCTAGTGTGTAAACAAAAAATGACTTTTATAAGGAAGGTATTATGGGTTTCGGTCGAAAAAGCAAAGCCGTGAAAATGCTTCAACGCAAGGGCCAGGCAAAGAAAAAAGACAAGATCAAAGCTAAGATCTCTGCTGCTAAGGCCGCTAAGAAGAAGTAATCAGAACTTCAATGTTGGCATGAACGGTCCAAGAGAAACTTCTTTTGGGCCGATTACATGCAGCAATAGTCTCACTTTCTCTTCCAGTGACCCCGCTTCCATCACTTCTTTTTTGACGGTCACATCATCCACCAGAAATACCGCACAATAATTTACTAAAAGCTCAGTATCCGAAAGCGTATGCGCAAAACTTTCCCGCTGCGTAGGATCCGGAAGAAAATGAATGGCCCATCTCTCCAACAAAATTCTCAAGCTATCAACTTCCATGGAAAAACAATCATCCAGATACAACTCTTCCTCCATACTCTTGTAGTAATAAACCTTGTATGGATCCTCTGACTCAAAATCAGTCAGCCTGCACTTAATTGTCCCGGTAATATAAATATCCATCCTGCCATCAGGATATGAAGAAAGAATATGCGGAAGTCCGGCCACACACATCTGCCCACTATACCGATCACTGGCATGATAAGGAATAATCGCAATCGGTATCTGCATCGCCACCGCATCCTTCACCATCTCCCGATACCTCGGCTCAAAAATATGATAAGGAAGAGTCACTTTTTTAAATAGCACTGAGTTCGATAAAGGAAAAAGAAATACTTTATTGTCCATAACTCACACCTTGAAAGAAGTCCCTATTATAATTTAACCCTCTTCCCTCACTCTTCAAGGCCCTTTATTCATAAGCCAACCTGAAAAAAGAATTAAGAACTGAAACGCATGGTTATTTCCCCACCATTTTCATATTAATCCTCCCCCTTTGGTGTAGAGTAAAAGACCGCTGCCCGCTCAATTAAATTGAGCCACATCGGTCCCTTCTCATCCCACCGTACGATCAGATTTCCCGAATACGGCGGTCCGACAGCTTTCTCTTAACAACTCTCGCTAAATTCGAGGGTCC
>DATLXC010000045.1:0-66928 GCA_035575985.1 Bacteriovoracaceae bacterium
TCTCTCCATCCAGTCAGGACAGCGACTAAAAACCTGATGAATCCATCTCTCTGCTTCAGTCCCTGACCAAGTGTTTCCTGGACGAAGATCAAAAAGGTAGGAAAAACCAAACTGGTCATAAGCATTCTGGGAATCAAATCCACGGCAAGTCCACCGTCGCTCTTGGGATAGACATTTACAGCGGTCCAGACATCGAGCTCCTGGTAGTATTCGACGAAGGAGACGGCTTTGCGCTTTTCCATCGCTTCGTTGTAGCTCTTCCAATAACCCAACTCAGGATTTCGGGCGCCGGGGAGGACGTCGTAGAGGTTTTTCCCGAGCTGGGCTTCCTCAGGAAGCTGCGTGATCTCCAGGTGGCTCCGGTTGACCTGCGTGATGGTGTAGTCGTGGTCGAGACTAAAAAAGCCGTCGCTGGTGCTATTGAGGACGTCGAAGATTTCTTTGTTCTTCTCTTTTATCGTCTGTTCGAACTCGACGGCGGCTTCCCGGATGGCGTGGTCGACCATCTCGTTAATTTTCGCCGCGGTGACATTTTTTTTCACGCAGGCGATCCAGCGGGATACGATCTCGGGGATCCGTGCTTCCAGAACTTGGGACAGAGGTAGATTTTTATTCACATGGATGTTCATCTGTTGATTTTATTTTATTTAAAAAGGTGAAGGAGCGACATCCATGGAGCCGTCGAAGGAAAGCACAAGCGAACTCGATTACTGAATTAAATGACTCAAACTAGGCATAAGAGCGGCACTGAGCGGGACCAATCCCAGGTCCGTGATCATTTCGACGTCGAAGATTTGGGAGCCGCGATTAAGCGTGATGAGCCTGACTATTTTGTGGGGATATGGTGACGGGCCCCATGGAACTTCAGCACAGGTTAACCTGCGCTGCAGACAATTGATTACATCAACTCTAGAATCTTATTTTCGGGAATGATTCCAACCGCTTGAATAAGTTCGATAAGAAGAGTAAATTGTCATCACGAAACAATTTTAAGACTATGATCTGCCCGATGAACGCTCGCATAGTCATGATGTGTACGTCGGGAGATTTCATTTAAGCTTACCTTCTGGCCTCCACTTAATTCTTGAAACGATTTTACATCAGAGAATACCACCTTCACCCCTAAGAATCTTCTCTTGACATGATAGTTTGAAAGAAGTCTTCGCTTATCTATGAACTTCTCCATTGGTTCAGCAAATGGTTGCCCTAACTTTCCCCACTTAGAGTATTTCTTGTCGGGTTTGAAATGGGGAAAATAAATTTTCCGAGGCGTCGCTTTAGTAAAACCTTGATAAAGGTCCTTGAGCTGGGATTCCCCTATAGATTCACTGACAAGGTCAAGATAATAACCAAGGAGAGAACGATCGAAATCTATGCCAGAGCCGAGGATTTTTTTTATTTTAAATGGTGCCAGAATAGGTGCAATGAATTTTACAAGATTTGAGAAAGAGCTGAACGTTCTGGCATCATGAAGAGAATGATTTATCCCATAACAAAAAAATTCTTCCAGATCAAACCATTCTGATTTTTGGTTTAATCCGGAAACATTTGAGCCTAATTGATAGAAGGCCAAATCCCAGTCGCTAAATTTTGCTAAATTCGACATAAAGATGCTCTCTGAATTCTTTAATAGTTTTAAGATGTCTTTTGAGTTCATCTGATCCGTGATGATGAGTAATTTGAAACTCAATGAACTTAATTCCTGCATCAATCAAGTCTCTTGAGGGCTTTAAAAGTTTCAGATCCTCCATGTCTTTGTTCGCCATACGAGAGTAGTAGGCATAGACCTTGAGTTTAACCAAATCTTCAGTAGAAATAAGTTGGAGACCAATATGAGAGAAAGTATTTATCTTTTTTAGGCGAAGCTCGTATCCATCAGGCAATGGAGACACTGACGAGGAGCGATTATTGATCCAGTCAGAAACAAGTTTTAACTCTTCTGCCACTTCTAAAAACAACTCTTCAACTCTCTCAGGAAGCTTATTCTCGTAAAAATCAATATCACCAGTAAGATGGGTTCCTGAGATTCCATGATAATAAAGGGCCATTGAACCAAGCACTGTAAGCTCAATAGTTATCCCTTCCCTTTCAAGTTTCTTATTCAATAAACTTAATGCTTGGTCAATTGATTCAGGTTGATACATTTACACCTCTATGATATTATATCATAATTTTATGAAATGTCGACAAGTAGCCTTAACATATTAAAAACACTGAGCTGCTCTTGCATTTAGTTTTCATAAAAGGATCTCTTATCCTCAATACATGTATTTTAGTCATCATTTTATTTCTTTCTTCATGTTCCCATCTATCTAAAGAAGGATTGGTTAAAACTTTAAAATCTCAGTTCAACACTTCTCCTTATCCAATTGCTCAGGATATAGAAGGAGTCACGTATACCGAGAAAAATGCAAACCAAACTTCGTTCAGCATTGATAACTCCGGAACCTTCCTATTATCTCCAGGTCATTATTCAATCCCTGTGATGACTTATTGTATGAAATCATCAAACTCAAGTCCTGAAGGCCATATCTATCAGCTAGACCAAATGAAAGGAAAGTTAGGCCCTATTATAAAAATGCTAAATCTCAAGGCCCTTGCTCATTTTTCTACTCATGATATTCAGATCCTCCATTGGAGTTTACTGGCCGGACTATCCTACGATGAAATGAACGAAGAGAGTCAAAAGATCATTGATCAGATTATCCCCGAACATCGAAATGAACTTAAAGAGTCATTCTTAAGTTCAATGGAGAAGAAGCTCGATCGTTTATCTGAACTATCGGATGGGAAGATTCCTACTTTAAGTGACATTCCTTACCTGGAAGGGATGAAGAACTTCAGAGACAAACTTCATGAAGTTGGACACGATTATGATGAACTTAAGAGACTTATTGATACTTCTCCATCAAATAAAAAAGGATCGGAGACACCTTGGTCAAAGATATCTGAAAATATCTATGCACGCTTTTTAACGGAAGGGAGTTTTGGTGACATTGGATTCCTTCAAATAAGTGTATTGCCAGAAACAGGCAGGATGATTAACTCAGAATCAGAGAAAAAATACTCACTTGATATCGCCTCTTTAATCGCAAATCCAAATGATCCTACGATTCAACCTCTGTCCTTCACTCCTTTATTCGGGATGGGAGGAATCGTAGCGGCATCTCGTATTGCGGCGAATCCTCGTGCAGCCGCTTTGTTAATTGCTCTGGCACTTGCAGCTTATCCTATGAATTGGAATGACTTCTTTAAATTGGAAGAACTGCTTGAAGATGTTCATGACAAAAACGTCCAAAAAGAAATTGAAAAAGGCAAAGGGACACTTCGGCAAGAGCATGACGAACTAGAAAAGCCCCTTAAAGAAACCGGAATTATTTCTGGAAAGGATAAGAAGCATAGCAAGGAGAAAAATGGAACTAGGGAGTACAGAAAGCCAGGCGGAATAGAGCAATTAAATAAAGATTTTGATAACATGCCTGGAGAACTGTCGAAGGCTGGAGACGGTACGCAGACAAAATTACTGCCTGATGGAACTACAGTTGTAAAGGGCACTAAAAACAAGCATGGCCTGACATTAGAAATTCAGCCTCCAAAAAATGATTCAAAATATCCGGATCCGAAAATCCGAGTAAAAGTGAGGTATCTATGAATAACTCTCCTGCAACCTCAGATCAGCTTTTTTCTGACTATTGGGAGACCCCCGTTGTTGATCACCAGTTTCTCTGGCTTTCTCGTCAGCTTTATACGGGGTTAAATAATTATTTTTTCTTCAATAATGACGCCGAAGGTCCTGCTGATCCCATTTATGTCCTGACCATTGGATCTCGCGAAACTTTCAAAATATCTGATGAGAGTGATAGTTCTATCAGAATAAGTAATCTTTTAGAAAATATGCTCCCATCGCAGAGGGAAAGAGGATCATCCTTCAAAGTTTGGAACTCCCCACTTGCATTGGAAGCCTGTCTCCGACTAGGAATGTCTTCCAAAGAATATAATGAAATGGAAAAATACCAATACATAGTACTGACACAAGATGAAAGTATTGAGTTCGTAACTCTCAAAGAGCCTAAATGGGAAACATATGAGGGGATAGAGCTAGATAATCTTGTTCTTCAGTATCTGAAAAAAGACTCTTGGGACTAACTGCATTGATTACGGCAATCTTTAAACAAGCAGTTCGAAATGCTTCTACGTAGAGGCACCAACTATTAAAAGAAGCCGTAGATGCAGGGCCGGTAAGCCAGAAGTTTTGCAGCTTGAAGGGGCCCTTCTATTTTGCCCTGCTGCATATCCCCTTGGGAGTACCAATTTTTATAAAGAAGCCACCCTCGCGGTGGCTTTTTTAATTTCCCCCACTTCATCCGGATGAAGTGAATTAAGTTCCAACAATAAATTAAGTAAACCATGCTCTTGTTAACCCTAAGCAACTTCGACTACTGGTGCAGTTGTTACGATGGGATCTATTACTGCACTTGCAGTCAAAGGCTTCCAGGATTCAAAGAAGAAAGCTGAGTTCCAACAGGCTTTCCCTGATAAACATATTTTCCAGAAGATTGTTATTCCACCTGGAAAAGTCATCCAAAGATGGATCCTTGTACAAAATCCAGAAGAAGAGCCTTTCTCACTCAAGCTACAGAATCAAGGCGTTCCGGAAGTTATTTTGCTTGTTCCAGGAAAATTGTGGCCAGGTTTAACGCTAAGAAGCTCTAATCTTCCCGGTCAGTAAGCACAGATTGAGTTTTGATTAGAAATGACATCCCTCTGCCAACTTCTCATTCCCATCATTCTTCAATGCCTCTGAACAAGAAGTAGGAATGGTGCCTGAATTGTCTACTGATGCCCTTAAAGTTCTGAAGAGAAGACTAGAATGGGAATCATGTTCAGAAGAGTTCTTCAGAGTGGATTCAGTATATTGTTTTGTTTCGTCGGAATGAGAAAGATACTCACAGTCAGGGCTAGCTGTATTCGGCGGAAGCATTTTCATGGCAATGAAGTCTGCGAAGTCTTCACTGTAATATTTCTCCGTTGGTTCCTTGCTCTGGTAAGTATGGATTCCCATTAAGCAAGTCTTGGCCTTTCCATAAGATTCCTTGGAACTTGTGCTAAGGCCTTCGCTCTCATCAAACATGCGCTCAAGATTATGTGCAAGCTCATGGTAGATGACACCTTTCTGATAGGTTTCTGATCCTTGGGCCAGCGTAAAGCTGATTGAGATGTTTCCGAATGCTGTCATCGTTGCGTCGCTAAAAGGGGCCTGCTCCAGCTGCTGACAGAGTTCAAGGACTTCCCCTGGCGCTGCTACCTCCCCTTCTTTCAATTCCTCTTCTTTGTCTTCGCTAAATTCTGGATGCATAGTCAGATAAGTGAAGAACGGAACAAATCTCACCATGTTAGTCACATTGATGAAAGTGGATTCTTTTTGCTTGATCTTGATCTTGTTGTTTAGGTTCTCAAAGATGATCTCTTGTAATTTCTCAGCTGAGAATGGAGGCTGGAAAACGATGTCTTCAACAGAGGCGACGATGTCCTTCTTTGAAGGAGCTGAAAGACCCCTTAGCTTATCAAGTCCAGAGACGAATTCTGATTTTGAATTTGCGATCACCTTCGTCAGACCCTTGATTTCAGTGTCGTTTGGAAGAGTGGCCATGTTTCTTCGGTAGATATCTGCACATCCTTCGAGTGCAGCCTTCTTATCAGCTTGTAGTTTTTCTTTCTCGTCACTGCTTTTTTCCATTTTCGACGATATGAGGTCAAAAGCCTCCTTATCGCTATGACCCTTGAGCCATGTATTGATATCTAAAGAGACTTCCTGAACAATTTCCTTCTGGAACATTTTCCCGTGGTCCATGATGAGGCTATACATTTCAAGGCTCGTTCCCTCGCTCATGATCATAAGAAGCTCTGCCTGAGACAACTGATTGTTCTTTAATTTTGACTGGAGCAGAGGAATGTCTATCCCTACATCCAATCCTACCGGCATGACCTGCTTTAAACGATCATTTATTTCGACGAGAGACTTCAGGTAAAGCTCCAGGGCTTCAGCCTCGGACTTTGCTTTTGAATATTTCTTCTTCAGGAATGCCTGAGGGCTGTAAAACTTCAACTTCCAAATGGAGTTACCGAAAAGGGCGTTCATCTTATTTACGAGGTGCTCGAAGCGCTTTCTTTTCTTCGGATCCACTGACGGAAGGAAAGCCTTGTCGACACTCATCTCTCCGGTCTTTTCGTCTGCTGCGATTGTTTGAAAGGCGGGAAGTCCGTCGAAGAAGGTAAGCATGATAGAAGCATCTGGAGACATGCTCCCTGCTCCAGTTTTTTTAAACTTACTTATTTCCTCAGCAAGTTTCTTCTTTAACTTTTCCTCGTCTTTGGTATCAGCAAGTTCAAGATCATAAATGGCATTAATCTTATGGGCCAAGTCTTGCTCAAAAACATCTGGTTTTGGTCCTTGTAGATATAAGGACATGACCTTGCTTTTATATCGATCCAGGACTGAAATAAACTTGGGCCTGTCTCCACATATTTCCACCAGACACGCCTGATACTTGTTCTTCTCTACTTCCCCACTGCAAGTTTCACAGGCTTGATTGACGTCACCAGTGACTCGTTGGATATCACCTGGAAACTTCGACATCCATGATTGCGCATAGGCCGTGCTGAACGTTAAGAACAGACTAGCAAAAACTACGGAGAGCATTTTGACCTCGCTCGTGAAAAATATCCATGGACTGTTTTTGGGAAAGCTTCGAGGTTCACATGGACCTGTGATCCTGGACTGACCTCAATATTCTTATTATCCAGCTGAAACTTGATTTTCTTTCCAATGATAGGTCTAGGGAGGAGCCCTTTCTTATCTGGAATATTAAAAAGGGCCATCGCTGACTTGAAGATGTCTAGGTTACATTTTTGAACCAGCACCCTTTCTTTAAAGAAAGAATCGCTGTAGCTAAAGTATTGTTCAGTCAAAGTAACTTTGAACTTCCCAGGGTAAATGACCTCGGTCGCCCAGGATGGGACGCACATAATTAAGAACGCAATGATGATTAATATTTTCATAGATAGATTTAATCAGCAAAAAGGTTTCTAGACGAATAAAAATAGTTCCTGACATGGTTGATGAGTAGATTCCAGAGCAATTGTGCGTGCCGGCTTAAAAAATGGTTTTGAGATACGCTGCTGCGGCCGGAGACACGTGGATGAGAAGGCCGCTGTACACTTCCATTACAAGACCCGCGATTCCCCAGAGCGGAACTAGTGTCCATAATGTGTATCCCCGCTTGAAAACGCGGTACTTGGAATCGGCGTAGTAGTCCCAGGAATAAAAGCCGGTAAGCTTGTCGTAGATAAAGCCAGTAAAGGCTTCTGTTGCGGAAATGAGTACGCAGAATGCCAGGTAGCGGACGAAAATATTAAAATCCCCAATTGCTCGCGCTATGGGCTCGAAGCCGAAAAGCATCCCAAATCCATGAATAGGGATCATATACAGACTTACGAAGCCTTCCAGGTACTTTTTAGGTACGCGTTTATTGCTTAAGGTAAATCCCAGGGCCTTTTCAATTCCTGTGACGGCAAATATGATTTCAAGGGTAAAGCCAAGGGCCACATACATGCAAAAACGGAAGAAAAGCTCGATCATTGATTGTTCCATTCCAAAATTCTAATCTTAAAAAAATCAGAACGCCACTTCATCGTGAACTGTCCCGATACTTGTTTTTTAAACCTTCCACTGGTAACTAAAAGTATGAATGCAATCTCAATCCTTCATAATCCAAATTGCTCAAAAAGCAGAGAGGCTCTGGCCCTGCTCCAGACTCATGGAATTAAGCCTCAAATAATTGATTACCTGAGTGGCGGCCTGAACCAACAACTCTTAAGAACTATTATCCAATGCCTCAAAGTTGAGCCCAGGGAAATCATTAGAACCAAGGAAGAAGCATTCCTGGCATTAAATATAAATCTGAATGATAGCGAAGAAGTTATCGAGGCGATTTTAAGTCATCCACAAATCCTGGAACGCCCCATAGTTTTTAACGGAAAAGAAGCCGTTATCGGTAGACCGCCTAAGAATGTTTTAACGATCATACTTCATTCGGATGAAGTAAAACCCACCTAACTATCTAAAAACACTCCCCCCCTTAACCTTCACATGCTGTGATAGCCTATCATTGTAATTGAAGCATACTCTCAAAACAGGAGGTCCCATGATCCTCATTAATGACTTCTCTAAACAGACCAACATCTCAATCCGCATGCTGCGGTATCTGGAGGAAATGGGGCTGCTGAGACCTGTGCGAGCTGAAAACAACTATCGTTACTACTCCCAGGATCAGGTTGCCCAGGCGGCCCAGATCAAAGAATTGCAAGAGCTGGGCTTCCAGCTAAAGGAAGTAAAGGAACTTAGAGGCCATACGGGAAAACACCGCGAGATTTTAAGTCATGTTCTGACAAGGGAACTTGAAGTTGCAGAAATTAAATCTGAGTCCATTCCGAAGCTTAAATACATTCTCTCGATGCTTGAAAAAGATAACGGGAGCATATTTGAGTTGCTGGCCAAAAAAGGTAACAAGGATCTGCCTGCTTTGAAAAATTTCAAGAGGACAGTGAGTCCCATTCCTGCTCTCATCAATGTTTTTTCGGATCTCGAAAAGATGGCAAAGATCACGAATCTCAGTACAGATGTTATGACCTTCAGCAACTTCATGAGTGAATGCGAACATCAACTTCAAGTTTACACAATTGTGAATGAGACCACTTTCCTGTTCGGTCATCATTTGACTGGTACAGTGATATCGCAACTTGGAGAAACATGGGAAAAAGAATTATCTTCTCTCGATCTGGTTCCACTTGAGGGCTTGCCTTTGGAGAGATGAGAGAGCTGCTCGGAACTCATGAAGTGGTGATCCGAACCAGGTTCTCATATGAAGACGGCACTGCGGGTGAGGTTACACTTCCTTATGCACCTGTCTTCGCGCTGGCCTTAAAATAATATAGTTGATCAAGCACCTAAGCTATAAACTGCGGCCAGAACCTCTTCAAGCTTCAAACCTCTTCGTATGGATTCATAATGAAAATGGTTACTGATGATATTACAAAGCTCAACTAGGTCCTCCCCTGTAATTTCACTATTAAAAGCTTTTAACACAAGATCATCTCTTCCAGGGGCTTCTGATTTTACTGCTTCAAGTATTAAGATTTTTTGTTGTACAACAAGGCTCATTGGATCCTCCGTGGTGAGATATAAAGACAATGCTACTCGTTATAAAAATATTAGCTTCAGGGAATTGTGATGGTATTGTGGAGAAATTAACACAGGCAAGTGAATTGCTTTTTTAGGTATTGTAGAAAGGAAAACTAACTAATTAAGCTGGATAAGCAGCTGCGATCAAGCGACTCTTTCCGGCCTTATGATCTTTTCTAACCACAACTTCATGAGTGCTGGCAGCAGGAGAAGCATTCAAGGGATTTGAAGAACTCATTAATTGGCTAACCAGATTATTAAAACCAAGTCCAAGTCCTGCTTTGTTGGCCGGACTTTCCATGGAAACTTCATTTCCATCAGCCGCAAGCATTGCATCCTTCAGTTCCTGAGAAAATTCACCATGTGCCCAAGAATTATTCTTGATCAATCTTACTGGTGAAGCGGAAGGAACAACATTCAGGGGGACATCTATTAAGTTTTGCATGGGTACCTCTTGGACCAATACTACTCCTGCTAGAAATCTTAGCTTCCGGGTGTTGTGACGGTATTGTGGAGATATTTACACAACAAACTATCGGTTTATTTTGAGGACATTCAGGGATTTAGATCGCTGAACTTAATCCAAACCTCGTGGTGGAGAATATTGCCGGGAGGAAAATTGAACCAGGTGGTAAGGTTTTGAACCTAAAACCACCAGTCAGATTTAGTAGTTTTCATATTAGTAGCTTCCACAAGCTGCAACGAAGTTAACCGGGTAGAAGCTCAAGCTCCATGCACAGACAGTTTGCTGAACAACAGCTGTTCCACACATATAAGCGGCTCCGTAGAAGCTGGCCTGGTAAGAACATCCAGAAACTTGACCTGCCTGGATTCCACAATGACGGTTCCACTGAGGAACTGCTTTTTGGTAAACACACATAGCTGGCTGAAAATGGTATTGAACGAATGAATATTGTACCTGAACCTGGTGCTGCTGATAGTAGTAACCACCCATCTGGGCCTGGGCATTAGCAGAGAAAATACCAAGAGCAAGTAATACGACTGTAAGGGCCTTTTTCATTTTAATTTCCTAAGAATTGTCCTCAAAAGCGAAGCAAGTAAGAATGCTCTACATGTTGGACGTCCATTATTTTAATGGCCGGATCATGCACCCCGTTACAGAAAAAGGGAAGTACAAGTGTATTAATTACATAGACTCATTCGACTTTCTCTAGCGGCTTCGGCTACGACCTTTCTACAGTTTTTTTATTAATTCAAGCAGCTTCAAACCCTTAACTTTTACTAAATCTCCCAAGGGAAAAACCTCTTCACGTCCAGTGAACATGAAACCCAGGCGATTATAAAAGGCCAATATTTCATCCCTTAGATTAATGACTGTGATTCTTATCTGTTTGTGATCTTTCGAAATTGCGAATTCCTGAACCTGCCTGATCAAAGCTTTTCCAATTCCATTTGCTTGAAGATTTGGCCTTACTGCAAGCATACCGAAGTAAGCAGTCTCACTGTTTTCTTGCTTCACATGCACACAACCAATAATGTACTTTGATTCAATATCAATACATAAAATGAAATGACTTCCGGCCTCTTTAATCAGACTTTCGATTTTAACAGCATCAGTCCGTTCCCCACTTACCAGGTCCGCTTCTGTTGTCCAACCAACTTTTGAACCTTCTCCTCTATAGGCACTGTTGAGGAGATTTGAAATCTCAACAGCATCAGCGGGGATGGCATTTATAAAAGTAAATTTCTGCATGACTTAATCTTATAGCAAAAAACATAATTGCACCATGTTAATGCTATTAAAGACTTGAATTACCCATGGGAAATTGCTGAGATAGTGTAACTTAAAATAAAGGTTCAAGCATGAAACTCCTACTCGCCATTGCATTAGCTCTTTCTTCTTTTCTGGCATTTGCAGATGGCAGCATAACTCTCTCGGTTGGACTTACACCTGCGGGTTCTTTTCAGGCAGTTAGTAAAAAACCTAAAGGGAACCTCATCAAGCGAGGTAATACATTTACCGCTGATAAAATTTCGGTCAGTATCGAATCTTTTAAGACTGGAATAGACCTGAGAGATGAACATTTTTGGAAACATCTTAATTCTGCCAAGCATGCTAAAGCTGTCCTGACTAACATTAAGGCACAGGATGGTAAGGGCACTGGCATGCTTGAAGTTAATGGTGTGAAGAAACCAGTGAATGTTTCTTATTCCGTGAAAGGCGAAGAAGTTGTTGCCAGTTTTAGTGTCAAGGCTTCTGATTTTTCACTTCCAAAGGCAACATATCTTGGTGTCGGAGTAAATGATAGTGTGCAGATTCAGGCCACTATCCCTTTCATTTCTAAATGAGGTTTTGCTTTCTTCTTATTTTTTTATCCTTCCCAATAAGTTCGGCTTTCGCCTATACGAATTATATCGGTCATTAAAATCTTCTGCAGACTCATCTATGGTTATAGTAAAAATTATTGTCCTTATAATGTTAAGTACCCCGGTGGCTTTTGCAAATGAGATCCAGAAGGCATTCAAGTCGAGGGACTATGGACGTGTTGCCAGCACGTATCTCGCTAATAAGGATAAGCCTTATAAGGAAAAAGACTATGTGGTGATTTCCTATTCCTTGAGGAAGCAAGGTTATTTCAGGGAAGATATCAAGGTCGTCTACGGACTTATCAAGCGTTTCTATGACAAGGACCATACTAAAATCCTGCGTTCAATCAAGAGTGGTGAGACGCTGGATTCAGATGAAGTTGCAGAACCTCTGAAGATCCACTATTGGAACCTGTTCAATGATTATGCTAACATCCTTCGCCAATATCAAACAAAGTCTCAAACACTTTCCACAGATCACAGGCATTTCCGGGCCTTTGCAAAGATACTCAGCGAAGTTGAATTCAGGGAAGGCAAAGTAGATAAGACCGTTGATTCAATCACCGCCCATCTCCAGTATCTGGATGACAAGATTTATCATTTTAAGACGAGCTTCAGCTTTCTCTATGTGAGCTGGCAGCAGGAAGCAAATCTTGAAGGTCCGGCCGGTAATATTGCTTTAGTCATAACTAACCGTGGTTTTTGCACAGGCGGAGAAATGGGATTGGAAAATTACCTGTTTCATTTTTACCTCGATGGATGCTTACTGTATGGTTCCGGAGGTGTAAAAAATACCGAAAGAAGTGGTCCTGATTACCAGCAATCAAACCTTCCAGCTTATGGTCTTAAAGGAGGGCCGGGGGCCTCTGTAATCGTTTCTTCCTCAGGTTCAAGAATTGGAATCAAGATACCAGTCCTCTACTCCCTTCAGGAGATTACAAACCCAGATCAAGCTGGCTACTCAGTTTCAGGGAATGCCAATATTTCTATCCTCACTACACTCTATTCTCGCTGGCAATTTGATAAATGGTATTTACAGACGGAATTCGGGAAATATGTACAGGAAGAAGAAAGTTTCTGGGGTCTAGGAATTGGAAGGATCTTTTAGCTCTTGAATTTATCGCGTAACTTGTCCGCTACCTGTTCAAAATGCCTGTAATTATCTCCATCTCTTAAAGTCAGCTTACGATCCTTATTGGCAAGTAGGTCTTCTACATACATTTCGAAAGCGTACAGTGGACCTGCTGTGCGGTGACTTATTACAATTCCCATCAGGAAAACTAACGAGCAAAAAAGCAATGAAAGTGAGCAGTAGGTAATAAAGAAGGTCAGCTTCAGCTTTTGATCATGGGCATATAAATGGCCAAAAAGTGTATTGAAAAATGTGAAAGAAAAAATCCCAAGAAGGAGCGAACAGCAAAAAGCAATGAGTGAGAACTGCAGGGCCATTTTAAGCTGCTCCTTTGGTCTTACCAGGTATCTTTGTCTGGAGCTTGAGGGATGCCACAATAGCTTCTCCTTTGCGAACATAAACCAGATCATGACAGCTACACCCAGCCATTGAAAGACATCAGCCATATTAAAGACAACATCAAGCCCGGGAAGTGGGATAAAGTCGACAGTCTTACCCATGACTATTTTATCAATGACATTCCCAAAGATTCCTCCTACCAGGAGGGAAATCCCGTATTTGAAGAATCGGGCCTTACTCGAGAGCACATACATAAGGAAAGTATAGATTAAGAGGATGAAGCCTGAAAAACTTCCCAAGGCTACAATCCGTATACTGGCAGGGAGATAAGAATAATATCCCATGATAAAACCTTCATTAAAATGAAGAGTCGTGAGGTCCCTGCCCCACTCTTTACTGAATTGATCGATAAGTACACAGCCGACCAGTATAGTCGGATTTAGAATCATTTTCAAACGCATGTTTAGTCATCGGATTAAAACAGGCAGAAGGATAGAGATTTAATGTAAAAAGGAGCATAATCATTCTATGCATTTAGCAGTTCCCATTACCATTAATACTGTCTCTATTATTCCCTCCAATAGCCGACAAGGAGATGAGGTTTAAATGAAAACTTATGTTCTTTTTCTTCTCTTCTCCATAACTGCCTGGGCCGGACCGAGAGAGCAAGCATTCAAACTCCACAACCGATTAACAGGTGTACCACCCAAACCTGATGTCCTTCTGGTTATGGAAGATCATATTAGAAGTGGAGAGCCAGAAAGAGCTGCGGAGGTAGCAGTTCAGGATCCACGCTTTTACAATATCGTCTTAAAGAACTGGATTAAGCCCTGGACCAACAGGGAACGCACTAATCGGGTTGAGTTAAATGATTATGTGGCCACAGTTCTTGGTGTAATACGGGATGATATCCCCTTTGACCGGATCTTATATGACGACATTATATATACTGTTAATGATACAACTGCTCCGGCCTATTCAAATACCAGCAATGCTCACTATTCAAATGTAGAGAGTCGCAACGTTGATCTAGAGGCCAATCTTATTGGCCAGACGCAATCTACTCTTACCGGCCTGCCAGCTACTTCAGGTGTTATCACGACCAGGGCAGCTGGTGCTGCATTTTATTCAGCGGGAACTAACCGCAGGATTAATCGTTTCACTTTCATCAATTACCTTTGCAAAGACTATGAGGACCTTCATGACATCACTATCCCTGATTACAGAGTCAGGCGCGATGTTGAACGGAATCCAGGTGGAGACAGTCGTACTTATAAGAATAAGTGTGTTGGATGTCATGCCGGACAGGATGCACTTGCTGGGGCCTTTGCTCATTATGATTTCGTAGACAATGGACTCGTCTACACTCCCTTGAAAGTGGTTACAAAAATGAATCACAACAACTACTACCCCGAGGGTTTCGTAACAAGCACAGACTCATGGATCAACACCTGGGCAACTGGCCAGAATGCGGTCCTTGGCTGGAGAGGTGCTACTCAGGGAAATGGTGTAAAAAGTCTTTATCAGATGTTTGCTAAAAGTAAGGCTTTCTCACAGTGTATGTCCAAAAAAGTCTTTGAACTGGTCTGCTTAAAAGAGGCCATTAACCCGGATGATAAGGCAGCAGTTGAAACCAATGCCGCTGCATTTGAAAAAGATAACCAATATAACTTAAAGAAGCTTATTGTAAGAACCTCAGCCAGATGTGTGACAAATGAATAAGATAAAAATTTATAAAATTGTAGTGCTTCTCCTCCTGGGATTAATGATGTTCGCATTTAATAATTGCATCCAGAAAGCCCCAAGTTATAACAGTACTTCAAGTCGCAGTCCTTCTTCATCAATTTCAATCCCTACTCCAGGTGAAACCGAAGTAGTCTCTAAGACTGAAGCAGAGATCCTGCAAGCAATCCAGGTTTCAACCGGGATCAAGAATTTTGAACAAATACTTCACACCATGAGTGAAGTTACAGGTGTGAGTTCCCAGAATGCTGGTATTAAATCAATTTATGCCCAGGTACAGACTTCCTTGCCAAATGAAAACGACGTTAAGGTATTCATGGCCTCTCATCAGGTCGCAGTAACGAAGCTTGCTGCAGAATATTGCCAGGTCCTGGTTGAGACAGCGGCTTTGCGGGTAATCATCTGGCCCAACTTCAATTTCGGCTTAACCATTGCTGGAAATGCATTCAGTGCCGCCAACAGGGAATATCTTATTGAATCTGCCATTGATGCATTCTGGATAGTCCCAACAGATGAAGAAAAAATGCAAACAGTAGAACAGGTTTCTCCTTTATTTGATGAACTGATGGCAGCAGAAGCGACAGGCTCTACAACTGTAACAAGAGGTATTGTGAAAGGAGTGTGCACAGTCATTCTTTCCAGTGCCCAGGTGACTTTATTATGAAAAATGAAAAAGACAAAAAAGAACAAAGTGTTTTAACTCCCATGTATCATGAGGGCCACACACTCAAGACCAGACGAGATTTCCTTTCACAGGGTTTTCTGGGTCTTTCCGCTTTCACTCTCGCCCCCACTGCCCTTTCAATGCTCACTTCCGGTAAAGCATACGGTGCTGAATGTGCAATTCAAGCTTCAGTCTCCGGGATGATTCCTGTTATCATCCTCGACCTCTCGGGAGGAGGAAATATTCCTGGTTCAAATGTCATGGTTGGAGGAGCAGGTGGACAACTGGATTTCCTGGCCGACTATTCAACCTTAGGGCTTCCTCCTGAAATGCATCCAAGCAGACCAGGAATGCTGGATACCGAACTAGGTCTTGTTTTTCACTCGGACAGCGGAATGCTCCGGGGAATCAAATCTGTCACTAACGCAAGCACCAGGTCAAATGTCGACGGCCTTGTCTGGAATACAGTATCAAGCGATGACACAAACAATAATGAAATAAATCCTGCCTACTGGATTCATAAGGCCGGTATTCGTGGCAGATTAAATCAAATTGTAGGTTCGGAGGGTTCGGACTCCGGAGGAAACAGCAGGGCACCTAGTGTTTCTGTTAATCCCTCAATTGCACCAGTTCGGATCAGCGGTCCTCAGGATGCAGTAAATCTTGTAAGCCTGGAACGTCTGGGCACTTTCTTCGCCCAGAATAAAAGTTCCAAGGTAGAAAGAATCCTGAGATCAATTGCAGGACTTTCCCAAAGCAAGCTTGAAAGTATTTCCCGAAGATCATTGCCGGAAGAAATAAAAGAACTCGTTAAATGCGGATTTCAGCAAGCCCCTGACCAGATCAGGGCCTTCTCTCCTGCGGCCCTTGATCCAAGGCTTGATCCATTAGTTACTCCCATCTTCGCGGATATGGCCAATAACAGCGATCAGAGGCGTGTTGCCTCAATCGCAAAACTCGTGCTTGACCGTTATAGCGCTGTTGGAGTTATAGAAAAGGGTGGGTTTGATTATCACACAGGAAACCGTTCCGAAGGTGAACGAAGGGATTTTGAAGCAGGCCAGGTGATCGGCCGTATCATGCAATTAGCAGCTGCCAAGCAAACAGATGTGATGATTTATGTCTTTACTGACGGAGGCGTAGCTGCAACCAAGACTCTGGACA
This sequence comes from Bacteriovoracaceae bacterium, assembly GCA_035575985.1. GTDB lineage: Bacteria > Bdellovibrionota > Bacteriovoracia > Bacteriovoracales > Bacteriovoracaceae > Peredibacter. The sequence goes on from DATLXC010000045.1 coordinate 16,612, forward strand.
ACACAGTTGAAGGACGTGGCAAATATATCTGGACGGGAGATTCGGGCCAGCGATCTTCTTCATTCATGCTGGTTTATAAGGCAAGTGGTAAGCCTGCACTTGTAAATGCAAATCGCCAGATTGGATATTTCAAGGCCAATGGAAGTGTTGAAACATCTGCACTCATTACTTCTAACAGCGTGGTTAATCTTGCAAAGTCTGTAACATCAAATTACATGGCCCTGCATGGCCTGGATGAAAAAGTAAGTGACGTTATCGGTGAAGTGCCTTTCGGCACACCTGATACTGTGGAGTGGAAAAAGTACGTAAGGTTTACTAAGTAGGTCATGATGTCTAACTGGGTTTATAAAGTTGCCATTCTGTTATCCCTTGCAGGGATCATGGTAACTTATAACAACTGTGGTGCTCCCTTTGGTAAGCCCGGTGCCTTGAAGTTCCAGAGCGCGGCTGGACAAAAGGTTTCAGTCCAGAACACAGAAGCCTCCATCGATGCCTTTACCAAGACTGTGTATCCAATTACACGTGCCAATTGTATCAATTGCCATATGACCCAGACCCCAACTTCTGCCCATCAGAATCCACAAGTGGCCCTGAATGCCATAGTTTCACAATTCAAAGTCAATTTTGATAATATTCCGGCTTCTCGCCTGGTCCGCAAACTACGCGATGAAGGTCATAATTGCTGGGGTGATTGCAATAAGAACGCGGATGAAATGCAGGACGCTATTGAAAAATGGGCATTGACCATTAAACAAATCGAGGCAGCAGCTGTCCCGGTTCCTGCAGCAGAAGCTCCCGTTGTCATAAAAAGTATAATTACTGAATCAAGCAGGAGTATTGCTACCGAACTACTTGATCCAAAGAACAAGGTTAACCTGATAACCAGCATCACTTTTGATATCTCCGCTTACCTGGGCTTCCCTAATGCCTATTTTGTTATTGATGTAATTGAGTACGATGAATACAGTTATAAATTCAGCAAGCCGAGAATCAAGACTCCAACAGAAAATGTATATGTGAGTAATGTGAAGATCCTGATCAATGGCAAATATGACCCGCAGAATGCGCTTTACACAGTTATTGAAAAGACGACGACTGCAGCTGACAGAATACTTTCGGCCAGTGCCATGGTAGCCTTCAAGGATAAGGGCCCCGACATTGACCAGCTTTCAATTTCATTTGATAAATTACGTCTTGTGACAACTCAGACACAATCCCACGTGGCCTTCGAAGATACTGTCTATCAGGTCACAAGGGCCAATTGCTCAAGCTGCCATTCAGGTACTACACCAGCAGGACATGCTTCTCCGGATGTTTCTATGGCCCATGATGTGGTTATTTCTAGATCATTGGTGAACTTCACAACGGTCACTAACTCTCCCCTTTATCGCAAGTTAAAGGTGGACAGGCACAACTGTGGCCTGCCAGGAGATTGCGATGACATTGCGGCCGAGATGCAGATTGCCATTGAAGAATGGAAATCTAAAAAGTAATTATTCCGCCTGAACGCCTAAGAACCTGACACTTGGATCATTCAGGTAACCAACAACAGTTCGTGAATCGGCCATGAATGAGTTATGTTTGGCATTAAGTGTGCGGGAATGAGCAGCGAAAAATCGTCCCATTTCTTTCATCTGTTCCACAATCCACATCCAGCGACTATCAAAGTTTGAGAAATTTACAGTAAGGCCATTGCTACGGCAGAATTCGCTGAATGAAGGAAAAGAAAAATTCGGATCCTTAATAGGAGTAACCGCAATCTTGGCAAAAAGTCTTCCGAAGATCTTGGCCAGGGGACCAGTATAAATCAATGGCTGAAGAACAATTCTTTGCTCGACACGTGTCAGTGCAAAGTTACCTTCTTCAAACTTTCCTTCCCTGATTAATTTCCATCCATTTTCAAGTTGTCCATAATGACTTCTATCAAGGGCAGTTGATGAGCTCTTTTTCATATCAGCAAGGACACGGATGATAGTACCCACTCCGCATTCTGAAGCGGCCATATGCTGCCAGTAAAGGTCACGATAAACGGCTTTATTACCTTCAATTAAATTAATAGCTACTTGTTCAGATGTTATAGTTTGGTGTCCCAGGATCACATCATGAAGTGGATTTGTTCCATAGGTCTTAGGCTGGAAACTATTCTTAACACCTCTGGATTCGGCTACAGCATAATACGCGTGACGAATAACCTGGCCCACTTCAAAAGAAGCGAAAGCCGCTCCTGGAAGCCAGAGGTAACCTTTGGCACGCTCAGGGGCATACTTCTTCTCTTCCTGGTAAAGTCGTGAATAAGCCGCTGTAATGAAGCTATTCTGGACTACGGCCAGCTCAAGGGTAAATAACGACGGTTTTACATTTATAAATCTGTAACCTTTAGGCTGGATAAGAGCTTCGGCTTCATCAATCCAGTATTTCCCATCAGTATCGGAACATTCAACTGCCTTGGCAGAGACAGATGCCAACATGACGGTAGCAACAGTTAATAATGATAGGTACTTCATAATTCGCCTCGAAGTTGAGTGATGTAATATGAAGTAATGGTAAGGCGAATTTGGATGGAGATGTGACAGGTAAGTAAATATTACTTAGTGACTTATGGGGAATTCGCCTTGACGTCCAGATAATGGTCATTTGGATCGTCTTTAGGGATCGTGTCTCCCTTGTACTTTGTCCCCATTACGTAGTCCATCAGGGGGTAAACTATGCAGAAGTTATAGTCTTTCATGAGCTTAGGATTGTGATGGATCAGGTGGTGCTTTCTCATGCCACTTAACCATGGGATCTTCTGGAGGGGATGATTTTCGGCCAGGTGACATGACCAGTGAACGAATTCATATAACAGGAAATACATGGCCGTTCCTGAAGCAAAGGCAAAGGCCAGGTTACTCCCAAAGAGATACTTAAAGCTAAAATAAAAGATCGGCTGGGCAACAATTGCAAAACCGAAGATCACGATCATTGGAAAGAAAACTGCAAAAAAGTCCATGTCTTCATCATAAGTAATGAAGTCCTGAGTGAAATAACGGTGATGCATGACTGTGTGTCTCTCATAAGCGTAAGAAGAGATTTTTTTTCGCCTGTGGAGTGGATACTTATGAAGCGCCCAAACTGTGAAATTACCAAGCAGCAAGGTAAAGGCATAAACCCCTAGTACTCCAAGGTTCCAGTTCTCAATCATCAAGGCAGACCCCAAGCTCAACAAGAACAGAATCCCGATGTTCCAGCCAATGTGCAGGTAAGGATGATAAAATTTTGAGACCTCATTATCCTTAATAAACTTTCGGTACTGTTTGTTATTAAGGGCCCTGGTCTCGTCAATCTGGGAAATTAAGCTGTTCATATAGCCAAGATTATCATGAGTAGATTTTAGAGCAAGTTGTAAATATTACACCCCCAATTGCAGAACGGGGTGCGCCATCACTAGTTTGAAATTATTCATCAAGGAGTATTTTTAAATGAAAGCATTCATCGCTTTGGCCCTATTGTCTTTTCAGGTATTGGCATCAGATGTCGGTCTAATCAAGGACTTCAACTACCAGTTAACTGATATATCCCAGAGAAACCTGTCTAAAGAAGACCTTTTTTCAAGCATGCTCCGAAATGGTGTCGATCTTGAACATGCCATATGCGCCAACAAGGCCCATGTCTGGGGTTTCGATTTCGAGAACCGCTACCAAATCAAAACCGGAAAGATCTTTATGTTTTTTGGGGCCAGCATCTGGGAAAACGCTTCTCAGGGTTGGATGTACCATGTTGCTCCATACATAGTGGAAAATGGTCAGGAATGGGTTATGGAAGCAAGCTACCCTTCTGAAATTTCAGAGCCTTTAAGTGTTGATGCCTGGCTAGAGAATGAGACAGATGGCAGAATCAAGGCCAGTCAATGTCGCGAAATTTTCGCTGCTGATACAGACCTTACCCAATACTTTTATGAGAGATACAACCTTCCTGAAACAAGAAATGGTAAGCCGGGAGCAGTTTGTTACTTCCGCAAAGTTCCGGGACATTACTGGTACCCAACCAGCATCGCGTACCACGATCTGAAGAAAGACGAAGATGGTAACGAAATTGACTATAATCCTACGAGCTTTGATACAGATGATGTTTATGATGCTTGTGTTGAGATCATGACCTCAAAAATTAGCCGCTTTTTCGGGGGCGGAAAAAGCCATTGTAAGAGATATAAGTAATTTGCCAGCAAAATAACGGGGAAAAATGCATGTTTTTCCCCGCCTGCATCATGACTATTTGTGTTCCAGATAAGATGATAACCAGATGTTTGAACTAACCGCCCAATCCATTACTGCCCTACTAACCCTGACCATCATGGAAATCGTGCTGGGAATAGATAATATAATATTTATCGCCATCCTGGTTGGCCGTTTGCCTCAGGAAAAACAGGCAAAAATCAGGAATCTGGGGATTGGTCTGGCCTTAGTAATCCGGATTGCTCTCTTGTTCTCAATCAGCTGGATCATGACCTTACAAGAACCTTTATTCACCATAATGGAACATGCTTTTTCTGGTCGTGACCTGATACTCCTGGGTGGAGGACTTTTCCTACTTGGTAAATCAACTTTTGAAATTCACCACAAAGTTGAGGGCGATCCTGAGGTCCACCTGCATGGTGCCGAGGAAGGTCTTAAGAAAATTGTAAGTGCTAATGGAATGCTTTTCCAGATCCTGCTACTAGATATTGTCTTCTCTCTGGATTCAGTAATCACAGCTGTTGGAATGGCCAATCAGGTATCCATTATGGTTTGGGCCATGTTGATCTCAATGCTCGTCATGCTACTTTCGGCCGGCAAGATCAGTGGATTTGTTGAAAAACATCCAACCATTAAGATCCTTGCCCTTTCTTTCCTGTTACTCATCGGAGTCATGCTGGTTGCAGAAGGTATGGGGGCCCACGTTTCGAAAGGATACATCTACTTTGCGATGGCCTTCTCACTACTGGTTGAATTGTTGAATATGCGTTTAAGGAAAAAAAGTCCGAAAACGCCTATCGCTATTGGTATTCCTTAGGGAACAAATCAGCATTTAAATGGCGTAGCACCTGGAGAACCTTGGCCATATGCAGGTTCTCATCTCCACCTTCAAGACGCTTTAAAAATGCAAGCCCCACACCTGAGTTCTTTGCCAGGTCTTCCTGGGTGTAGCCTCTTTCTTTTCTTTTTTTGCGGATAAAGTAAGCGACGGTGCTGAGGTTCTTTTCAATCTGTGAATTAGTTCTGCGGTTGACTTCCATGTCTCACAACTCCCTGTCATTCCATTTTAGGGCTAATCGAGTTTTGTGCAACAAGCTTTGTGAGTGTATTTAAAATGATACTAAAAGCTATAAGGTCGGGAACTTTTAGTATCACTTGGTAGCTATTAATCTGAAAATTCTGAGAAGTCCGCAGTTTCCACTGCTTCGATAGGACGATCTTCTGGTTCAATAAGGGCAGCATGGTCAACTTTCTGATCCTTTGGGATCTTGCGCTTCTTATAAAAATCCAGTTCCGGTTTTTCTTTTACTACAGCAACAGCTGCCGGCAATCGAACTTCAAAAGAATCAGCAAAAGCAACGAGGGCCGCATCTTTCTTTTTTCTTAGAATTGAGAGAGCTGTTAATCCTCTTCCATCACGGGCCTTAAAATCAGCTTTCTGCTCTTTCCAATAACTGAGTACGGGCAGGCAATCATATTCTGCGGCCAACGTCAGCGGAGTTGAACCATCTTTTGCTTTCATATCCCAGTTAAGCTTTCCCTTCTGATGAAGGATAGCTGTGAGCTTATGGCTGCAAAGTGCACTTGCCATATGCAGGAGACCCCATTGTTTATCACCGTAGATACCCATGAGATCTGGCTTTTCTAAAAGGTAGAGATCAAGCAATTCAGGATTATTCTTTGGTATAGAGAGTGAAAGGACGTCATAGGCACGGCCTTTTTTCGATACGATAAAGGGCATTTTCTTAGCTTGCAGGAATTTTACAAAATTTGCCCTGTCAAAGTAAGATAACCCTTCTGCAACGGTATACGTTTTCCCGTCTATGAGAGGGAGTTCGGCCTGCATATTACCACCGTCCGCAATGAAGCCTTCAAATGCTGATTGATCATTCTTGATTAATGCAAGTAATGCCCTGTCGGAAAGACTTCCGGCATGCTTACCAGACTGGCCAATGGTCCATGAAATAAATGCCCCTGCAGCGAGTAACGCTATGGCACCAAGACCCATGATTATATTTTGCTTATTCTTCACTGATTATCCCCCCTTGGAAGCGTGAATTAGATCTAGTTATTTTACTGCTTCCCCTAGTACATTCTTCGGCATAATCGAATAAATTAATGAATTTCATCTGTTAAACGGTTCCCCCCCAAAGTTTATTGAGGAAAGTTGGCAAGAATTATTGGCAGCCCCTGTCTATAAAAGGCACAATGGATCCATGTTTTATGTCCTCTTAACGCTCATTTTTGTCTCAAGTCTAGCATTAAGCTCTCCGGCAGAAGAGCCTGATATGAAGTCAATTCCCTTGCTGGATTCTACCCAGGACTTGTTTGGTGACAGGCTAAACGCCCTGGCCAACAGAATGGACTCCTTCTTTGCCACAGAACGAGCAGACGATGAATTAGGAAGAACTTCGATCAGGATAAGGCAAAACTATATCATTCGCGAAAGGGCCGTGCCTGAGTTGGAAAGCCGCTATAGATTTAACCTTCGGCTACCACACCTTGAAGAAAAATTCCGATATGAATATCACCGTGATAAAAACAAAACAGATAAAGAAATCGTCACTGAAAAAGAAGCACGAAGTACGGTTCGACGAAACAAGGTCAAGGAAGGCTGGACCTTCAACGCTGATGCCGGGGTAAGTGTTGCTATCCCTCCCAGGCTAACTACCAGGGCAAGGGTAAGAAGAAACTTTGATACTGGTGAAGTTGTACATCGCTTTGCTGAAGAATTAACCTACATTACTGGTGAAGATGGACTGACCGAAGAAACAATTTTCCAGTCGGACTTAAAATTAAACGACACTCAACTTTTGCGATTCAATAACAGCAAAAGATGGAGGATCTTCAGAAAAGAATTTGTGACCACACATGGGCCAACAATCCTTCACCAGGTTTCAGAGGATACTGGTCTATCCTATGGCTTCGCGATGATTAATATTATGGTTAACAAGGTATATTATGTAACGTCTTACACTTTCAGTATCAACGTAAGACAAAACTTATATAAGAACTGGCTCTACCTGGATTTTATCCCGGGACTTGATTTTCCCAAGCAGTGGTCCTTCCGCAGGACCCCCTTCGTCATTTTTCAACTTGAATTATTATTTGGTGGATAGTGAATTAAAAAGGCTCCCGAAGGAGCCTTATTTTCTTATTTAAAGAGTAGCAATCAACGGAGCAATCAGAAGCGAAACTACCGACATAACCTTGATCAGAATCGCGATACCAGGACCAGATGTATCCTTAAACGGATCTCCGACCATGTCACCAACGACAGCTGCTTTGTGAACGTCTGAACCCTTCTTCTCGCCAGCAAGCTTACCTTTCTCAATGTACTTCTTAGCATTGTCCCAAGCACCACCAGCGTTTGCCATAAAGAGAGACATAGTTGCACCTACAGCAAGAGATCCTGCAAGAAGGCCGGCCAGAGAAGCTGGACCCATAAAGAATCCAACGAGAACTGGACCAAAGATGGCGATCAATCCTGGAACAATCATTTCCTTGAGAGCAGCAGCAGTTGCAATATCAACAATCTTAGAAGGCTCTGGTTCAGCTTTTAGTTCGCGAAGTCCAGGAATCTCACGGAACTGACGACCAATCTCAACAACGATCGCTCCTGCGGCCTTACCTACAGCAAGCATAGTAGTTGAACCAATAAGGAATGGAAGAATCGATCCGAGCAGGATACCGATAAGGATCTTAGGGTCAGTCAAAACGAGTTCAACAGCTCCAAGACCTGCAAGTGAACGGACGTGGTTAATTTCAATGTTATAGGCAGAGAACAGGGCAAGCACTGTAAGAATAGCAGAACCAATTGCATATCCCTTACCAATGGCCGCGGTAGTGTTACCTACCATATCCAGCTCATCGGTGATGGCGCGAACTTCAGGTCCGAGACCCGACATTTCTGAAATACCACCAGCATTATCTGAAATAGGTCCGTAAGCATCAACAGTCATAACAACTGCTGTACCGCCGAGCATACCAACTGCTGAAAGGGCTATTCCGTAAAGGCCCAGGTATTTATTTGAAAGATAAGCAACAATCGCCACTACGATCATTGGAATAGCGACAGATTCCATACCAATAGCAAGACCTTGAATGACGTTAGTACCTGCACCAGTACGAGATGCTTCAGCAATACGTGCAACAGGAGTTGAAGATGTATAATAATCAGTCACAAGACCGATAATGGTACCGCCAAGTGCACCGAAAGTAAGAATTGCTGTTACAGCTTGTGTAATTCCCAATGAACCCATGATGCCGTAAGAAGAAGCAGCAAGAAGGATCGGAGGGATAATCAAAGCACCACGAAGAACCATTGCGGGGTCCCTGTGTTTCATCGTACGGGCAATAAAGATACAAACTATTGAAACGGCCAAACCAACAGCTGATAGTACCAGCGGAAGTCCAACAGCAACAACTTTATTATAATTGTCATCTCCAAGAGCAAGAAGCGTAGGAAGCTCAGAAGAAGTAAGAGCGATCGCCATGGCAGCTACAATAGCAGCAACCATAGACTCATAAATATCCGCACCCATTCCGGCCACGTCACCAACGTTATCTCCTACGTTATCTGCGATAACACCAGGGTTACGAGGATCATCTTCAGGAATATTTTCGATTACCTTACCGGCAATATCTGAACCAACGTCAGCAGCTTTAGTATAAATACCACCACCGATACGGGCAAAAAGAGCAATTGAAGAAGCACCAACAGCGAAAGCGTGAAGGATAGTTGTGAGTTCTTTATGATCACTGAATGAAAGATAAAGAACGCCTAAGCCCAAAAGTCCCAAAGCAGCAACTGAAAGACCCATGACTGCGCCGCCATCCAAGGCCGTAAGAAGAGCGTTGGCCTTTGAACCTTCGCGCGCACATTGAGTTGTCTTTACGTTGGCATAGGTAGCTGCTTTCATACCGACAAAACCGGCCAGGAGTGACAGGAAAGCACCAAGCACAAATGCACCTGCAGCAAGTCCACCAAGTCCGTAACCTATAAGGGCAGCAACCACGATACCGTAAACAGCAAGTACCTTATACTGCCTGGTGAGGAATGCCATTGAGCCTTCGCGGATATAACGCCCGATGCGCTCCATTGTTTCATTACCTTTTCCTAATCCTAAAATACGGATGTAGAAGAAGGCAGCAATAGCGAGTCCAATCACGCCAAAGATCACAGGGGTCTTTACCCACATCAACCAAGTTTCCATCATGCTGGTCTCCCTAAAATTTCTTATAAAAATGTATAGGGTTTTGTACTAAATCTGAGCTTTTTAGTAAATCTGAAAAGTCTTGGGAACAATGCATCAATTGAATTATCATCTACACTTAAGGAACCAACTTATTAAAATTAGCATAATCACCAATTCGGGTTCATCGGGAGCAACATACCGACCTTTTAATGACGATTGCTACTTCATCTGGATGAAGTGAATTTTGTGCAAGGCTTCGCCGGCGCGATAGCTACTTCATTTGAATGAAGTGAAAGTTGTCCATGGCTTCGACGGCGCGATAGCTACTTCATTTGAATGAAGTGAAAGTTGTCCATGGCTTCGACGGCGCGATAGCTACTTCATCTGGATGAAGTGAAATTGTGCATGGCTTCGACGGCGCGATAGCTACTTCATCTGGATTAAGTGAAGTTTATGCAGGGCTTCGTCCGCGCGATTGCTTTTCTTTTGAAGAAGTGAAATTTATGCGGGGCTTCACCGGCGCGATTACTACTTCTTAAAGACGTCTCGTAACAAGGATGGAAGCAAAGTGGAAAGATATTAGTAGATTGCATGGGACGTCCTTGCTAAGACTCATTTTAAGGTAAGGAAACATGAGGCGAAAAGAACTAATTCAAAGAATGGAAGAGCTTGAGGGGCAAGGCCTTGGATGTTCTGGCTGTCAGGGCAATTGCTGCACCTATGAAGCTAACTCCATGATGGTTACACCACTTGAGGCCCTGGAGTTGCAGCAATACCTTAGGAAAGAAAATGCGCTTACTCCGGAATTCAAGGAGAAGTGTCTTGAGACTGTGAAGAAATTTCGCCTTGATCAGGGAGGAAATGGACGCCGCTCTTTCATACGTCGCACTTATACCTGTCCCTTTTTTAATCATAAAGAACTGGGCTGCCCTCTTCCAAGGGAAGTGAAGCCTTATGGGTGCCTGGCCTTTAATGCACATGATGCTGAGTTGAAGGCCGGTGAACATTGTTTTTCAGAGAAAGAATTATTGTTAAAGAGAGACCAGGATCATGTCTGGGAAGAGAGAAAGAATCAATCACTCAGAATCAAGTTCAAGCTTAACTGGGAGAAATCTCCGCTACCATTGGCACTACTGGATATATGGGAAGCAGAAGTTAGTGACGCTGATCTTTCAGCAGACTGATTTTTCCCGTCCGGGAATTGCGTGGGATTAGTCCAACTGTCCTTATCGAAATCAAGCTTTGAAATTGACCAAGTGAAATTGAATCCTTGAGATCACGTGAATTCTCATAAATTTTATTAATGAGTAATTCTTCCGGCCCATTATGCTCTTCAAGTAGCACCTCCATGATTTCCCGGAACTTATCCCCTACTTTTTCTTCAGACAAAATAACCTGATAGGATTTAACATCCGGAACGACCTGAGAAATTGATTTCTCTATGTCATCCATACGCACACGACAAGACCAGATTTGAATGATGTTATCAATCCGGCCCATGAGCTTGAATTTTTTGTCTGTTCTTCCGCAAGTAGTGTCATCTACCCATTCAATCCTGTCACCGGTGCGGTAATTTACAATTGGCAAGGTCTTGCGGTAGTGAGATGTCACCACTCCTTCCCCTTCTACAATTTTCATCTCAACTAAATCTGAAAAAAGATGATGTTCTCCTGGTCCGCATTTCGAGCATTGGTATGCAATCATGCCAGCATCTACTGAGGCATAACCGGCAGATCCAAAATAAGCAGTTTTCCAGATATCCCTTAAATAATTCCTGCGTGAAAGGGAAAGTGCCTCTCCTGCATAAAAGACCTTAGGAATTTCTAGTAGAACACCCTGCTCCTGGGCAAACTCGGCTGTCATGATAAGAAGTGATGGAATACCCATCACCACATCAGGCTTGAACTTCTTAAGATAGAGAAGAGTATTCTCAGGAGAACAAAGTCCGCCAATTGGAAGTTGAATGGCCCCGATTTTCTCCAGTGCCCTTTCCATTGCAATAAATGATGACCAAAGATTTCCTGCAACAAAGAGATTAGCAACGGTCATGCCTGCAGTGATTCCCTGACAGCTTAAATTATGTGCCAGCATATCGGTAGTGTGTTCGAATTCCTCATAGCTAAAATGAAGGAACTTAGGTTCGCCGGTGGTACCACCCGAGGAAAAGATGTAACCCTTTGGATGCTTCTCATTCTCAAAGGCTATTTTTATATCCAGAGGCCCGGTAACTCTTGTTTCCTTCTCACCATAATAAACTGATCTGGACTCATCACTTACCATGTGGGTAAGTTCTCGCAGCACTGTTCTTCCATCATGAGGTGCTCCCTCCATACCAAATGTAATGGTCCCTAAAGGAGCAAAACGCTTGATACCCGCCATTGAAAGCATTTCAAGGTAAGCGTCCTTTTCATCCTTTGCCACCAGGTAAGAACATGATTGCAGATAATATGAAAAAGGAGAAAGATGGGTGAAAAGATCCTCTAAATCCTTAAAACGCTTAATGATAAGTGATCGATGAAGCGGGGAAGGCTTTATGAACTTATTTTGTTCTAGATGAAGCAGGTAATTGTCCCCATGAGAAACTTTTCCGCCTTCCATTAATTCTGAATACATTCCTCTGAACTTCTCTTTCATTATTTCCACTGATTCATCAGCATCAATGTTTCCCATGGCAGGGGCAGCTGAGAAGGCCAGTTCCAATGCCTGCATCAACTCATTTTCATTAATGCCTTCCTGAATATAAAGATTCTGGGGAGAGGCACATGCTGATTGATCCCATGGAAGAATGTCTGCAACGATTTTTTCTGCCACGGCATTTAAGTTTTTGTCCTTAAGACCTGATTTAGTCATGAGCTGAAGGGAAATCTTGGGACCGAAGCCTAAAAACTTCACATGAGGGGCGAGTCCTTTGCTGTAAGCATCCATCATCTCATCTCCACCCCAAGCCAGGATGCCGTCGACTTTCGCCTTGAAAAGCTTTTCAACTGTTTCATCTCCACCTTTCCAGTGAAGAACAGCAAATTTATCCGAGATAACTTTCCTGGTGTCGTGAGCGGCAAGTTTCTCCGCGAAGAACAAAGGAAAGAATGTGTTCTGGCTACTAACTTTAAGGATATTGAGGTTCTTAGTGATAAGTCCCATGAGAAGTGAATCAATGCTGCTTAAGAAAACATTTCCGGCAGTCACATGCAATAAGGTTCCAAGTGGCATGGCCCGTACTTGTCCGCTAAAATGTGGCGTTTTTGAGAACCGATCAAGGATGTCGGAAGGGAAAAATTCGGCCTTGACTCTTTTTCCCAGGCTTTCCTTAGAGAGTAGTACAGGCAGGATGGACAAGGTTTTCCTGACTTCCAGAGGTGAGAATCCACTTGAGCTTTCAAGCTTCAGGAGTGCTTCCTTAAAATAAGGGGACTCTGGATTCCAGAGCTTTGAGAATGAATCAAGGATATCTATTATTTCAGAAACAGGAGTACGGGCAAGTTTTAATTTTTGCAATGAGAGATCCTTCCATGCGGAGTCTGACTCCCATGGTTTCTCATGACTTAATTTTTTTCCAAACCAGTACATGCTAATTCCTTAAGAGCTCAAGTGCCTTTAAAGCACAGCCCTTATGTTTTGTAACACCTGCCCTGCCTTCAAGAATAAGTGTGTCTCCACCAATTGAACAATCACAAGTACCCACACGTCCATAGTCAGTTGTGAGCAAGCTTGGCGCCGGGTAACTAAAGTTGTAAGAGCAAAGGAAATGCAAGAGGCCCTTTTCTCCTTTTGGAAGGAGAGAGAGGTCAAATGGCGAGCGAGTGTAGACTCGGGCGTAATTAGGTATATGAAGATTGCCTTTTTCGCAATCCACGTAGGGAATTCCATGCTCGACCATACCAAATAGATCTCTTTGGTGGGCCTCTGGAATGCCCAGGCGCTTTTCAATCATTTTCCTGAAGCTGGACTTGGGAATTTCCTTGTCGGCCTTACCTTTCCACCCACCTCCAGTCTGAAGCCATGAATCAGGACCTAAATTGAGTTGTATATTATGTTTCTCAATCATCTCAAATAAAAGTGCCGGGAAACCCAGTATTCTTGTAGGTGTACCGGAGGCTTCAAACTTCTTAAGAGTATCGAGCACTCCTTGTTCATTAAGTTCGAAGTCACCTTTAGTGTCATTCCATTGGATAGCGTAATAAACTTCTTTTTTGCCTGTAAAATTTGTGAGGAGTTCATCTGTAAAGGCAGTTCCAAGATCGGCCGCAACTTTGGGGTCGTATGTGAAACAAAGGTAATTAAAATCCCTGTCACTGGCCATGCCGAGGGCCTGATGAATGCTCAGGGCCAGCTGCTTTACATTCTCAAGTGAGACAGCACTTAAAAATTGTTGGGATTTCTGTCCGCCAGTACCTGAGCTTGTAAGCGTAAGTGCAATTTCACTCATAGGAACTGATCGAAACTCATGTTCCTTGTACATATGAACCATAGTTCCTGGAACCTTACTCAGGTCATCTTCAGATTTAACATCTTGCGGATGAAATCCGAGCTTATCCCAAAGCTTGCGGGTAAATTCATGCTTCTCATAATGAAAAGATGCATTTTCCCGGAAGGATGCAATGAAAAGGTTTTTTGCCTCTGGTGAAAAATCAAAGGGGTTTGAATTAAGTAATTTCTGTGTAGCTATCTGGGTTTTCATACATTGAGAAGCTTAGGATTCAGCGACATCCGCTTCCAGGCCTTGAAATATTCCTCAAGGTAGACTTGATTCATGCCCTTGAGTTTAACATTCTGGAAATCGAATACTTCAAATGAACGACTAAAGACAACGAAGTCGTGTCTCTTGTCGTCAATCTTCTGGAATGCAGGAAAGAATCCACAAGGAATGAACTTGGCCTTGATGATGCTTTCCAGGATCTTTGCCCTGTCGGCCCTTACAATAACTTCCATGTAACGTGCGCCTGCATCCCGAAGGAGCCTGTTTGCGTATAGGAAAAGATCGGTGAAGTTTATATTGCCCGGCATTTTTCCACCTACGATTACGCAGTAACCATCGGTTGGGGAAAGATGGCAGAAGAGTTCAATTTCCTGGTCGGGTGACATGATAACCAGGTTTGGTAAGTGGAAAGGAAAAAATTCAAACTCAAGCTTCTTCTCGGCCTTCAGGTAAGAATAGCGGTATTCCACAAAGCGTGGGGACTTAACAACTTCAAGGTGACCCGGTGGAACAAGAACTTTCCCTGGCTTTTGCGGAATGATTGTTTCAAGTGATTCTAGTCCTACTTCATTCTGAACAATCTTATAAAGTGATTCCATTTCATGATGAAGCTTGTAATTTACGTTTCTCTTGGCCAGGGCCTCGGGAGAGATGATAGCAGCGAGGCAATGGGTTTCGTATTCACTTGTACGATGGGCATTAGGAAAAATGCCAAGTTTCTTGAAACCTAATTTTTCAGTCAGGGTTTGTGCAGCTTCGTTTATGGTCCTCGTAGTTGAGTAAACGATATCCACACCAACAGTATGTGTTTTGAGATATTCAATTCCGAATGCGAGCAACTCTTCCATGATACCCTGGCCGCGAAGTTCATAGCGGACAACAGCACCAAAAGCTTTGGCAATCTTATCTTCCTGGTCATAGGCAAAAAGCACTGAGCCCACAACTTTGTTTTTTTCATTCTTTGCAATGAACCAGAAGCCGGAACTGGAGTTAATGAAACTGCGGATGAGGGCAAAGTCCTTCATCAAGGGATCAGGATAAGTACCCTGATAAACATCGAAATAAAGCTGGCAGATCTGGAAGGTGTCTTCTTCGTCTGCAAGGTGTAGTTTCATAGGTATATTTCTACCATGGCCATTGGCAGGGGCAAGGTAACCGCCACCTTTTTACAAGGTCTTTTGGCCATTTCCCGGGGGAAAAGGTATTAAAATGCCTATTCTTATGAAAAATGGGCCACTTCCCGTCGGTATTCATTACCAGTTTCCCTTTATTGACCGCAAAGAGCGGGCACAGTTGCTTGATTGGCTGTCCACCTTGCGTCCCCTTTGGGAAATGCGCTTCTCTGAAAATAACCCCCCACCGGAGGGCGATAAGCAGCGCCCATTACTGAGACCCGTCTACTGGCTAGGTAATTGGCAGTTTGCTTGCCTTGATTATTATCATCCACCGAAAGGTATTCTTCATCGGGCCGTTCGGGCCGAACCTTACCCACCGCTCCTGCAAAAATTAGTCGACAGAATTGAGTTCACTGCCCGCAAACGATTTCCAAAATCATTTGTACCAGAGAAATGGAAACTCAATACATGTCTTGTGAATTTCTATGGCAACAAGCTTGAGGAAGGAAAATGGGTGGATCGTGCACGCGTAGGTGAGCATAAAGATTTTGAACCAGGTCCTGTTGGATCTCTTTCCCTCGGTGACCGTGCTTTCTTTCAATTCGTGAATGGAAAATCCACTTTAGGTGATGAGAATATCGTGTTCTCACAATGGCTTGAAGATTCATCCCTTCAGCTTTTTGCCGGTGACAAATGGAAGAGCAGGACTTTTCATCGTGTGCAAAGAGTTGAAGATAAACGTGGTGAACACCTTGGACCTAAGATAGAAGGTTTTCAGACTCGCAGGATAAATTTCACTTTCAGGTATGTTCCGGAAGAGCATATTTACCAGTTCTCTGACCTGCCTGGGCCTCAGCAACAGGATATCAGGCCTTATCTCGAAACCCTTGCCAAAGATGCTTCCTATTGGGGCAAGATCCTGAAAACATAGGCGACCGAGCAGATTACTCAAGTTTCCAGGATGAATGCCGATAAGTTATAAAACGTATGCTAGGGGAGGATTTTTTTTTCAGGACTCAAGGTCCTTGAGCTTCACTTCCCATTTTTCCATAATCTCATCATGAATCGTTGTTATGTCGGTCAGCTCTTCAAAACCCAGGTCAATTTTTTTCTTAACCTGCCCCAAGCGCACTGAACAATCCTGTATTTTCTTCGAGTCACCCTTCCCTGCCAGTTCGAGCATGGAAGACTCGAGAACATTCTGTTCTTCTTCCCAATTCATGATTTTCTTTTCCAGCATCTCCATTTTTTTCTTATGTGGAGTTGCTTCCCGTGAGCGCTCTATGATGGCATCAGCACGCAAGCGCTTAACGTCACGACTTGAGCTTTTTTCTGGAACTTTCTTACTATCATCACGCTCTTCTTCCCAACCGATTTTCTTCAGGAAGCCATCGTAATTTTCCCGCAGGAATTCAGCTTTGCCCTGATGAAAGACAATTAAGCTGCTCGCTACGTCCCTAAGGATATTTTCTGAGTGGGTCACAATAATGACGGCACCCGGGTAGTTTTGTAATTCTATTGTCAACGCTTCCACTGACTCCTGGTCTAAGTGGTTAGTGGGCTCATCCAAGAGGAGCAGGTTTGTTGGCCGTGCCAATAACTTTCCTAATAATACCCTCGCCCGCTCACCACCTGAGAGCACCTTGATTTTTTTCTTTGCAAGGTCACCTGAGAACATCATGGTACCGCAAATTCCCCTCACCCTGTCTCTTGCAAGGTTAGGATCTGCAGAAGTGATTTCTTCTTCCACTGAATTTTCCAGGCTTAAGCGGTTAATGTTTGTCTGGCCAAAATGTCCCATGAGAAGATTTACATTCTTTGAAACCAGTCCGGTATTGGGATTTAATTCACCTGCTATGAGATTAAGCAGGGTTGATTTTCCCTTACCGTTCTTACCGATGATGGCGATCTTGTCACCTTTGATAATAGTGAAAGATAAATCCCTGAATAAAAGTTCCGGGCCATATCCAAAGGCCAGATCCTTGGCTTCAAGCAATACCTTGCCCGGACATTCTTTGTGATTAAATTCAAAATCAAGGGTAGAGACCATGGCCAGAGACTCGATGTCCGGCATTTTCTCCAGAAGTTTCATCCGGGACTGGGCCTGGGCAGCCTTTGAAGCCTTGGCCTTAAAGCGTGCAACAAACTCTTCAAGTTCCTTGCGTTTTTTATCGGAGTTGGCCTTTGTCTTCCCGTGAATTTCTTCTTCAAGAATAATTTGCTCAAAATATTTAACTGTTCCACCTGGAATCTTTACCAGCTTTTGGCGCCAGATCCCCATTGTATGGGTTGTCACCTCATCCATAAAACCACGGTCGTGGGTAATGAGAATCATTTCACCCTTGAACGCCCTAAGGAATTTTGTAAGCCAGCGCATGGAAACAATATCGAGATAATTGGTAGGCTCATCCAGCAGCAGGCAATCTGGCTCGGAAAGAAGCACTTTCGCAAGATTGAGACGAATCTGATAACCACCGGAAAAATCTGAAGGGGGCCTGTTCATGTCTTCCAGCTTGAAGCCAAGGCCCATCAACATTTTTTCTACCTTGTATTCATCAAACATGGCCTCTTCAGGAAGTGCAGTCATCCCTTCTAGCAGGATGGAGGGTTCCGAAAAAACCAAATGCTGCTTTAAGGTACCAATACGGTAGTTCTTAGGGAAAACGACATCACCCTTGTCACAAACTTCTTCACCCAACAGGATTTTGAACAAAGTTGATTTACCAGAACCATTTCTTCCGACCAATCCTACTCTTTCACCCTTACCAAGTGTAAAGGTTACGTTTTCAAAAAGGACTTGTGTTCCAAATCCCTTGGCTAAATCAAAAGTTTGTATCATGGTTGAACACTTTGAGCTGGTGGCACAGCACCTGCTTCGGCTGGAGTTGGAGTTGGCGTTGGGGCTACTGCTGGATCGACTGCTGCTGCCTCTGCTTGAGCAGCTTTTTCTTCCGCAGTAGGTTCAGGTGCCAGTTTATTTAAATGTAATTGCAGCACCAGAAGGCATTTCTTGGCCAGGCCAGAAATGGCGGGATCGATTTTCTCACCGGTCAGGAATTGCGTAAGTTTTTCTTCGCGTTCACGGTATTCAAAAACAAGTTCTTCCTCAGGTACACGATGACCCAGGAGATTGGCTATCATGCAGTTTGTATCCTTGCCCCGGGAATAGGCCTTGAGAAAGCGCTCTAGATCATTATCCATCATGATCGTGAAAAAACGCTTAACCATTTCCAGGTTCTCACCCTGCAATATTTCCAGGAAATCAAGCAGGAGGTAAGGAAGTTCCGTATTTTTATTATAAATAAGGTCTGTCAGCTTGAAAATTTCACCTTCAAAAACAGGATCGAGCTTAATGCCAACGATAGAAGGATTTTTTCGCAGAACTTCTATCAGCTGTTCACGCACACTCTTGATTGGATTTATATGAAAGTCATCAAGCAAGATATAGAAAGTGCTTTTAGGCCCTTGGTTTATAGATTTGTCTTCAGTGAAAGGGATAATATTATTTGTTTGTGGGTCACTAGATGGCAGGGCTTCTGTTTGCACGTTAGTTTTTTTAGCCTTCGATATCAATGTCTCTACACCATGGATAAGAATGTCTATACGGACCAGGATTATTACCACGATGAATATGTAGACGTATTTCATAGTCAAAAGGATAAACTAAAACATATAATCTCGCTATGGTTTCCCCACCTGAACTCTATCAATTCATCACCCCACTTGATTGGGCGGTTTTCTTTGCCGTACTCGCTTTAACCCTTGCGAGTGTACTTTATGGGCAGAGACTCCGAAATAAGTTACCTCCCGAAGAAAAATTCAGCACACTTGAACTCCTGCTTATGGGAAGAAAGTTGACCCTCCCACTGTTCGTAGCAACACTTGTCGCCACATGGTACGGTGGAATTTTTGGTGTGACTGCCCTAACCTATGAAAAAGGCATCTATAATTTTCTTACGCAGGGTCTTTTCTGGTACCTGAGTTACTTCATCTTCGCCATTTTTCTGGTTAAGAAAATCCGCCAGTATGACGTCATGACCTTGCCGGAATTGGCAGGCAAACTTTTCGGGCCAAAAGCTGAAAGCTACACAGCGGTCCTTAATTTTATGAACCTTCTCCCACTTGCTTATACAATCAGCCTTGGCCTTTTCCTCAGGGCACTTTTTGGAGGAAGTCTCTTTTTCAATACTGCCATAGGAGTAACCCTGGTGACTGCATGGTCTTTATGGGGAGGATTCAGGGCCGTGGTTTTTTCAGATGTCGTTCAATTCTTTTTTATGATTTTCTCAGTCATGATTGTTGTCATTTATGCATGGGCAGAGATGGGTTCCCCCATCTGGCTTATGGACCAGCTTCCCCCTTCTCATCTTGAATGGAGCGGTGGTGAGCCATTGAGTGCCATCCTGGTGTGGGGATTTATAGCTCTTTCCACACTGGTGGATCCGAATTTTTATCAACGCTGCCTGGCAGCCAAGAATGAAGCGGTGGCACGCAAAGGGATCTTGATTTCTATAGTTGTCTGGTTCTTCTTTGATTGCTGTACAACTCTGGGTGCGCTTTATGCAAGAGTTGCCTTGCCCGAAGCAGGCGCTGAAAATGCCTACCTGCAATTTGCCATACACCTTCTGCCTTCTGGATTGAGGGGTCTCATGTTAGCAGGAATTCTCGCTATCATATTATCCACACTGGATTCTTATCTTTTCAATGCAGCCACTTGTGTAAGTTACGATTTACTAAAATTAAAAGAGCGATTTAAGAACTGGCATCATCATGTCGCCCTTATTGGTGTCGCATTTTTTTCAACTATTGCAGGCAGTTTTTTTGAAGGTAATGTGATTGAAGTCTGGAAAACACTGGGAAGTTTTTCTGCTGCATGTCTGTTATTTCCGATGCTCATAGGCCAATGGTTTCCGGGAAGAATTGGAGAACGTCAATTTACGTTGGCAGTAACTATGGGATGTACTGGCATTGTGGCGTGGCGCGTTCTCAACTACATTTATCATTTTACTATTATTGATGAGTTTTATGTCGGACTACTTTTGACAACTATTCCCCTACTACCTTCAATCATTAAGAAAAAAGCCTAACTACAGCCTTTTGTCTCTCTGCATGATCCGTGCGTTTTCAAATAAATATTGATAACATTTTTCGCTAACAACAAAAGGAAACCTGTGACAATACCGAACAACGAGAAGACGTCGGCGGAAGAGAAGTATCGTCTCGCCTTAGATTATCATTCCAGTGGAAGAGTCGGGAAAATTGAAGTCACTCCCACCAAGCCATGTCTTACAGCTCGTGATCTAAGTCTCGCCTACTCTCCGGGTGTGGCCGCTCCATGTCTTGAGATCGCAAAAAATCCTGAAGATGTTTATAAATATACAGCGAA
This sequence comes from Bacteriovoracaceae bacterium, assembly GCA_035575985.1. GTDB lineage: Bacteria > Bdellovibrionota > Bacteriovoracia > Bacteriovoracales > Bacteriovoracaceae > Peredibacter. The sequence continues at coordinate 37,218 of DATLXC010000045.1, forward strand.
AGGAAATCTGGTTGCTGTTCTTTCAAATGGTACAGCTGTGCTTGGTTTAGGCGACATTGGACCCTTGGCAGGAAAGCCGGTGATGGAAGGAAAGGGCGTACTCTTTAAGCGCTTTGCTGACATCGATGTCTTCGATATTGAAATCACTTCAAGGACAGTTGAAGAAATAGTCGCCGTTGTAAAGGCACTTGAGCCTACATTCGGAGGAATAAATCTAGAAGATATCAAGGCACCTGAATGTTTTGAAGTTGAAAGACAACTACAGGAAATGGACATTCCCGTATTTCATGATGACCAGCATGGTACCGCCATCATCGGTGGTGCAGCTTTTATCAATGCCTGTGAAATAACTGGCCGGGACATTTCAAAAACGACAGTGGTGGTTTCCGGAGCAGGTGCTGCAGCTATTGCAACAGCACTCTTTTTTCTTGAGCTTGGTGTTTCGAAAAAGAATGTCATCATGGCCGACTCCAAGGGAGTTATTTACAAGGGTCGCACTGATGGTATGAATAAGTATAAAGATTTTTTTGCTAATGATACTAAAGCCAGGACTCTGGCCGATGCGATGAAAGGTGCTGATGCCTTCATTGGTTGTTCTGCCAAAGGTCTTGTTTCCAAGGACATGGTTAAGTCCATGGCAAAAGATCCTATCATTTTCGCAATGGCAAATCCTGATCCGGAAATCACACCTGAAGAAGTAGCTGAAGTTCGTGATGATGCCATCATGGCAACCGGTCGTTCTGATTATCCAAACCAGGTGAACAACGTATTAGGCTTCCCTTTCATTTTCCGTGGTGCCCTCGACGTTCGTGCGCGCAAGATTAATGAACAGATGAAAAAAGCTGCTGCCCTTGCCCTTGCGGCACTGGCCAAGGAAGAAGTTCCTGACGATGTGAAGCGCGCCTACAGTAATGAGCATTTTTCTTTTGGAAGGAATTACCTGATTCCCAAGCCTTTTGATAAGCGCGTGCTTACTCGAGTTGCTCCGGCCGTTGCAAAAGCAGCTATGGACTCTGGAGTTGCAAGAATCCACATTGAAGACATGAATGCCTATGCCAAGTCATTACAGGAGCGTTTGGGCCAGACTGGTTCAATCATGAGAAATATTCGCGCCCGTCTTCCTGGTGTTGATAAGCCAAGGATCGTTTTCCCTGAAGGCTCCAATGAGAGAATCCTGAAAGCCGTTTCAATTCTCAAGGATGAAGGTCTTATTCGACCTGTGCTGCTTGGAAACAAGAAGATCATCCACAAGAAAATGGACACTTTAGGAGTTAGTAACCTGAAAGATGTGGAAATCCTTCACACAGAAGATTCCGAGAATTTTAATACTTATGTAAAAGAATATTTCACCCAAAGACAGCGCAAAGGTGTTTCTTATAGCTTTGCCAGAGATGTTATCAAGCGTGGAAATTACTACGGCTCAATGATGGTTAAAATGGGACATGCTGATGGAATGATCACAGGGGCAACCCAGAACTATCCGGAATGTATCCGCCCTATTATGAAAGTCATTGGCACTCACATACCTGGTAAATCCAAAGTGGCCGGTATCATGATGCTTGTTTTCAAGACACGCGTTGTGTTCCTGGCGGATTGTACTGTCCAGCAGAATCCTGATGCCAATGACCTCGCTGATATTGCACTCTCTGCTGCCCATCTTTATCGCAGGGTCATGCAGGCCGAGCCTAGGGTCGCCTTCTTGTCTTATTCTAACTTTGGCTCAAACCGTGATCCGGAAGCAATGAAAATGGCAGAAGCAGCTAAGATCGCAAAGTCTAAGGATGCTAATCTCATAGCTGATGGTGAAATGCAGGCAGATGTGGCCACAAATCATGACATTATGAAAAATCTTTTTGATTTTTGCTCACTCGATAAGGCCGCTGACGTACTCATTTTCCCTGACTTGAATTCTGCCAACATCAGTTACAAACTCCTGGCCCAATTAGGAGGAGCGACTCCTATTGGACCGATCCTGTTGCCACTTAAGTATGCAATCAACATCGTACAGAGAACTTCAACTGTTGATGAAATTGTGAACATGAGTCACCTGACAGCATTGATCGCCCAGGAAATTAAAGTCTATCGGGATACAATTAAGACAACACAGGAGAATAACCATGTATAAAAAGACGATCATCAATACTGATAAGGCGCCAGCAGCTGTTGGTACCTATTCACAAGGTACCTTTCACAATGGCGTTTACTATTTTTCAGGCCAGATCGGCCTTGATGCCAAGAGTGGCGAAATGGCCAATGGCTTTGATGCGCAATTAGAAAACATCATGAAGAACATTGATGGACTCCTGGTTTCCCAGGACCTCACACGTGAGAACATTATAAAGACGACAGTCTTCATGGTGGATCTTGCTCAGTTCGGCAAAATTAACGATGCCTACACAAATTTCTTTAAGGCGCCATTTCCGGCCCGATCCACCGTCCAGGTCTCAGCTCTCCCTAAGGGTGCAGTAGTTGAGATTGAGGTCATAGCGGCGAAGTAAAATGTTTAACCGTAAGTATGTTTTCGAAACTAAGTCCACACGCCTGCACCGCCTACTTCTGGGTGGTGCATCTGTGTCTGCCATCGCTTTTGCGTTGACGGTGACTTTTATTGTCTACATTCCCATCTATGCAAAGATGCAGAAGGGCCGGGCCGCAGGTGCCTTTTACCAGAAGTCGCCTGATGCTATTGCTGTTTTTACAGGAGACAAGGGACGTATATCGTACGCCCTGGAAATTCTTAAGAAAAACCCTTCAACCAAACTTTTCATCTCGGGCGTTTATGCAGCTAATTCAGTCCAGACACTGATTGAGAAGCAGCCAAATCCTATTGAAGACCAGGATGTTGCAAGTGTTCAGGTTGACCTTGATTACGAATCAAAGAATACTTTCCAGAATGTGCATGAGACTGTCCAGTTTCTCAAGCAAAACCCTAAGATTAACAATGTCCTTATCATTTCCAGTGACTATCACATAATGCGTGTACGCTTTATCCTTTCTCATTTCTTCAAGACCCCAACACCAGAGTTCTACTTTGATAGTGTGGTCCATGACTACAGCTCATGGGATAACATCCGCAAGCTTCTCAAGGAAGCCGTCAAAATCGGACGAACATTCTTTATGCTTAAAATTTTAAGAGAAGAAATGGTTACAGAGTAATCTAGATAGAAAGGTCCCACTCTGCCGGCACTGATGAAGTGCAAGTTAATGAAGAAAAGCCTTTTAAATCCCTGAAGAGCCTGAAAACAGTTTCACCTGGTTTAAGTGCAAGCTCACAAAATTTCTGTGTATAAAATGTAGTGTCAGCATAGTTGTTGCTGCCAAAAGCAGGATAGTCCTTATCCACATAGGTAGCAGTATAAACTTTGGCAGTCCCAACTACTGTTCCGGCGATGTCCTTGGTAATTTCCTTGCGGGTCATCTGATAGGCGGCCATAAAAGCAAACTTATTAAATCCCAGTGTATAGGTATCAATATAGTTAAAAGAATCGGAAGCCGTCGGTGTTGTATAATCCAGGACTACAGTCAAAGGCCCATCTTCTCCGATTGAAGCAGAAGTATAGTACCTGGCACATTGATCAATCTTTAGCTGATCAATCATATCGTCATTTTCTGAATCTTTTACCTTGAGGAAATAGCTGCTGGCCGTTCCACCTATTGGTGTCTCAGTAATATAGAAATAAATGACACCATTAGGATCTTGCTTCCAGATCTGGATGTCAGACTTGGAAATTTCAGCGGTATCAAGCTTGTATTGATGGAAAAAGCCCTGACCACGATTATATGTAGTGGTCGCAAAATTATCGTCTGAAGTACTTTTGAAATTGTTATATCCAACAGAGTTATCAGTTAGGCAGTTGGCCTTGGCACGTTCAGTTAGAGAGGCTTGCTCCTCAACAGATAGTGAAGACCATCCGGCTACTTCCTCGCGGCAACTAACCGTCATTGCTATCAATATAACAAGAAAGAAGTTCTTTAGAAAAAACGATGTTTTGAACATGGGGGCTCCTATCTAATGATAGGTATATAGCAAATGCCCGGCCAGATTTTTCTATGTGATTTAAGTGCTTTGGAACTTCAAAATGACCAATTTTTAGGCATTGCCTAGATTATAGACTTTAAAATTTATAGCCTCCTCCAAGGGCGTAAATGGTAATCGGATCTGGGCTAACATCAGTTGAAGTCCGGTTAAGGGGTGTAGCACCCTGGCCATGTGGTTGTGAATAACCAGTCTCATTACGCTTGGTGATGTTCATGGAATACTGAGTAGCCTTCAGGTATAAAAAGAATCCGGTCACTGAAGTAAGGTTGAAACCGCCGCCAAAACTAGTTGAAGTGATGCTATCCTGGACCCGAATCCGGTAATCTTCCATAAAAACGCCGGTATCGTAATGGTAGCTAAAGCGATTATAGGCCCTGGCGCGTCCTACTCCTGCAAAAACAAATGGCTCAAGAGTCAGATAGACCATCTCATCCATTAGGGGATTCTTGGTTGAGAAGTTATACAAGAAACCTAAACTTTGACTAACGTCGGCGCCAAAAACACTTCCAGTTTTCTTTTCAAAGGCAAATTCTTCAGTTGTTTCCTGAGGTGCAGCTGTAGTGGCCTTCTCAAAAAGCGTTCCCATGTAAAAGCCTTCAATCCTGGAAGTGGTATTAAAGCCCCAACCTAGATAAAATTCCCGTGCAAAACCGAGACGACCTCCAAAGAGTGTCCTGTCATCGTCGTCAAAACTTGCCTTGGTTCCCACAAATTCCCTGGGAATGTCATATGCCATGGACTCAAAACCAAAAGTGGCTTGCCAATGGCTCTTGCGAGGCTGGTAATCTTCTGGATCTTCAACAATGGCCATGCTCATTGGAGCGGAATCAGGCGACGCGACCGGGACCGGTGTTGTGGGAGCTGGTGCTTCAGGTTCAGCAACTTTCTCCACTGGAGGAGCTTTTGCTTCAGGAACAGGTTCTTTTGCGACTTCAGGCGCAGGAGTAGCAACAGGGTCACCTTCCGGAGTTGCCTCTGGAACATCAACAGTTTCTGAAGGTGGCTCAAAAGAAAGATCCTCAGTGACTTCTGCAGCGGGAGCTTCCACCAGGGGTGTCTCTTCCACGATAGTGACAGGTGATGCTGGATCAACAACTTCAGCTGCAGGAACAGGTTCCTCAGCATAAAGGGTTGAGGTCATAAGGATCAGTGAAAAGAAGATGATTTTGTTCATAGAATAATTATGAGTGCCAATGGAGTTCGTGTCAAAACTATTGATTTAGGCACGGCTTACGGAAATAACTTCTTCCATCTGCTCAATGGAACTGATGGTTCGCAGCAGCTCGGAATAGTCCTTAACCTCAATCTCAAAGATGAAGTTACCTTTCTGGTCCGGCATTGACCGGGCCACGGCAGAACGGATGTTAATACCCGCAGTGTTAATCGATTTCGAGATTTTAGAGAGAATTCCCGGCTTATCATGAGTCGTAACTTTGATATTCACAGGGTGACTAAAGGTATAGTGCTTGTTCCATTCTACCATTATTTGACGCGTCTTCTCGACTTCCGCAATGCGGACGCAACCAACAGTGTGAACTGTAATGCCCCTGCCCCTGGTTATAAGCCCGGTAATAGGATCTCCAGGGATCGGGTTACAACAGCGACCCATCTTAACCATGATGTCATCGAGGCCGTCGACGATGACTGCATTATCATTGCCACTGGACTTGCGCGCAGTCTTGGTAATTTTCTTATAGAAACTTTCAAGATCCTTATCTTCTTCCTTGAAATCCAGCTCATCGCCTTCAGCAAATGAAATGGAAGGAATACTTACAAGTACATCTTTTATGGGAATGTGATTGGAACCGATGTTAACAAACAATTCTTCCATGGTCTTATAATGGAGTCTTTCCAGGATGTTCTTGAATTCACCCTTCTTCTCCAAAGACTTAACCGATGTATCAAACTTCCTGAGCGCACTCTCCAGTTGTTTTTCGCCAATTTCCTTGTGCTCATCCCGTTCAATCTTCATCAGGTACTGTTTGATCTTCGTGATAGCACGAGAAGTCTTACAGATCTTGAGCCAGTCCTTGGAAGGTGTCTGGGTCTTTGAAGTTAAAATCTCAACCGTATCTCCTGACTTCAGGCGGTACTTAAGAGGAACCATCTTGCCGTTAACCTTCGCACCTACTGTCTTGTTTCCTACTTCAGTATGGACGGCATAGGCAAAGTCCAGGGGGGTGGCACCGTAACGGAGTTCTTTAACATCTCCAGTGGGAGTAAAAATAAAGACTCCGCCCACATCCAGGTCATTCTTAACCACATCCATGAATTCAGATGAGCTTTGAACGTTCTGGTTAAATTCCATGAGTTCTTCAACCCACTTCAGGCGGCTTCCCTCACCTTTATTGCGTTCTTTATATTTCCAGTGGGCGGCAACTCCGCGTTCGGCCACTTCATGCATTTCGAATGTTCTGATCTGGATTTCAATTCGCTCGGCCTTAGGCCCGATAACTGTTGTGTGCAATGACTGGTAGTTGTTTACCTTAGGGATTGCAATATAGTCCTTGAACCTGCCGGGTACCGGAGTAAAAGCAGAGTGGATAATGCCAAGGCACTTATAGCATTCAGTGATGTTGTTAACGAGAATCCGGAAGGCAAGCAAGTCCTGGATCTGTTCGAAATCAACTCCACGCTGCTGCATCTTTTTATAGATAGAGAAAAAGTGTTTCGGTCGCCCGGTAACTTCTCCCTGAACCGAGTATTCAAGCATCTTCTCTTCAACGTTAAGGAGGGTTTCCTCAATATAGGATTCCCTCTCCCTCTTCTTCATGGCGATTTTTTCGGCCAGGCGGTAATAGATTTCGGGATGAAGGTAGCGCAAGCAAAGGTCTTCTAAGTCGGCCTTCACCGAGTTAATACCAAGGCGACTGGCGAGAGGGACATAAATGTCCAGAGTCTCCTGCGCCTTACTCATTTGCTTTTCTTTCGTCATATATTGCAGGGTCCGCATGTTATGCATGCGATCCGCGAGCTTGACGATAATCACCCGAAGGTCCTGGGCCATGGCCACAACCATCTTCCGGAAATTCTCGGCCTGTGATTCTTCCTTGGTCTTAAACTTGATCTTGGAAATTTTGGTACATCCAACGACAATCTGGGCCACCGTCTGGCCAAACATCTTGCTGATTTCTTCCGGGCTTACTTCACAGTCTTCGACCACATCATGCAGGAGACCGGCCATAATGGAATCAAGGTCCATCTTAAGCTTGACCAGTGTGGCAGAAACATTGAGTGGGTGAATGATATAAGGTTCACCGGAGGAACGCTTATGGGCCGAATGCATCTTTTCAGCGAACTCATAACACTTACGAAGGATTGTCAGGTCTGTATCAGGCAACAGAACTTCTGTGCGCTTGATAAGCTCATCAATTGTGAGGTTCGCTTCATGTGAAAAATCTATTCTTTCTGCAAACATTACTTTCCTAGGATCTTTTCAACTACTGCTTTCAGGAGACTATAGGCCTTATCAACATCATCATTCATGATGAGATGATCAAAATCATTTTTTCTATTCAATTCTTTCCGCGCATTCTCTACTCTTTCATGGATAACTTTATCCCCGTCAGTGCCACGGACCCGCAATCTTTTTTCCAGTTCTTCAACTGATGGCGGCTCAATGAAAATGACCTGGGCATTGTCGCCATAAATCTTTCTCATAGCATCTGCCCCCTGCACGTCGAGGTCAAACAGCATTTTCCGTCCCAGGCGCTGCCCTTCGTCTACAAACTTGCGTGAAGTACCGTAGTAGTTTGAATGAACTCTCGCCCATTCAATAAAGGATCCCTCATCGATTTGTTTCTGGAAATCTTCAACTTTTAGAAAATGATAATCTTTCCCGTCATTCTCACCAGGACGCATGACCCGCGTGGTGCACGATACTGACCATTCAAGTTCCGGGTGATCGCTTTTAAGGCGCCCGAGCAATGTAGATTTACCCGTCCCGGATGGAGCACAGATAACAATCATCTTTCCAGACATTCTTTATTCCAAGTTCAACGCTTGTTCACGGATCTTCTCTAATTGTACTTTCATCTCAACTACATTGGAGGATATTTCTGGATGGGCAGATTTTGATCCTAAGGTATTGGTTTCGCGCCCTAGTTCCTGCAGGAGAAAATCAATCTGCCGGCCTATTTCTCCCGAAGAGTTGAGCACTGCCTTGAGTTTTATAAGGTGTATCTTTGCCCGATTGATTTCCTCATCTACTTCCAGTTTCTCCAGGTAGTACACCACTTCCTGCAGGAAGCGTGACTCATCAATCTTGATATCCTTGAGTTTCTCATTCAACTTCTGCGTAAGTTTATCACGCATCATTTCCGGGTACTGCCCTTTATACTTTTCAACTTTTTCCAGATTTTCTTCGTAGACCGCAAGATGCTCCATCAATTTTGAGACTAATTTTTTTCCCTCTGCTGAGCGGGATATCTTTAATGCTTTTATGGCCGCCTCAATGGAAGCCAGGAACAAAGGCTCCATTTCCTTATCTTTCTGGTCGTCTTCATCACGATAAAAATCACTTCTCAGGAAATCAGTCGGATTCACATGAAAGGGAAGGTTCTGACGTTCGAGGATTGGCTTCATCAAAGTGATAAAAGCCTCCACCTTACTGGGATCAATCTGGAATTCAGTATGACTCTTGTCACTTTTTTTATAGCTGATGCTGATATCAAAACTTCCACGGCGAAATTCATTATCGAGCCTTGATCTCAGGTCAATCTCAAGTGGATTGAACAGCGTGCTCATTCGAAACTTAAAATCCTTGAAGCGATTATTCACCGTCTTGATTTCAGCAGTAATAGTATAATTTTTCCCGGCAGCTTCACCCTTGCCGAAACCGGTCATTGAATAAACTGACATGATTAGCCTTTGTTTTCTTCCGAATTATCCACAATCAGAGTGGTGTTACCCATCTGGCGGAACTTGTCGAAACGCATTTGCATTGTGAGATCGAGATCCTGGTTCATAAGAGTATTCAGATTGGTGATGATCACCTCTTTCACTTTGGCGATGGCCTGGTCGGGATAGCGATGAGCACCCCCGGCTGGCTCCTTGATAATTCCATCAATCACTTTAAGCTCAAGTGCCTTGTTAGGAGAGAGCTGCAAAGAATTAGCTGCAGTCTCTGCCATCTTAGGATCTGACCAAAGGATGGAGGCACAAGATTCTGGAGAAATTACTGAATAGACCGAATACTCCATCATGTAGACTCTGTCTGCGATGGCAATTCCAAGTGCTCCACCAGATCCGCCCTCGCCAATGATAATAGCAATGATAGGAGCCTTTACGTTGAACATCTCGGCTAGGTTTTCTGCAATGGCCAGGGCCTGTCCTCGTTCTTCAGCACCAATCCCGGGATAGGCACCGGGAGTATCTACAAAGGTCACAACCGGTATTCCAAACTGGGAAGCCAGTTGCATAACCCTCAAGGCCTTTCGGTATCCTTCAGGGTTTGCCATACCGAAATTTCTCTTGATTTTTTCTTGGGTCTTGCGACCTTTCTCAATACCGATAACCGCAACTTTCTGGCCATCAATATACCCAAAACCAGTCACCATCGAAGGATCATCAGAAAAACGGCGGTCACCATAAACTTCATGAAAGTCAGTAACGATTTTTTCGATGTAATCAATGGAATGAGGTCTTAAGGCATGACGTGATAATTGTGTTCTCTCCCAGGGAGTTAGTTTCTGGTAGATTTCTTCAAGCATACGATCAACTTTGGCCTGAAGGGCCGCGATCTCGTGAGAGATGTCGATGTTCTGTCCTGATGCTTGTTTAAGTTCTCGGATCTGGTTCTCTAATTCCGAAACTGGACGCTCAAAATCTAAGGTAAAATCCATCCTAATCCTCTCAGGGAAACTGATAAAAAAATGCGTAGAGATTAGGGGATAAAGTACCAATGAAGTGGGGAAAATGCACCAATAAGATTAATCCCAGCCGCCGACCTTGCCTGATTCGAAGTAGATATACTTCGTCGCACCATTATTAGAGTAGACCCATCTTTCATTCTCGTAACTTGGGTTGCCAGCTACCTCGACTTTGGACGGTTTGCCAAAGTTCCCCTTCACTTCTGCCTTGCTCATTCCAAGCATGATGTTCGAACGTCGCTCGGCATGCATTTGCGCTTTTGAGGTCTGAACACGTAGCGATGGGGACTCAGCAATAAATCCCCTGCTTCCGAGGTATTCATATCTTTCATTCGTAGAGAGCTTTAAGAAATAGATCTTTTCAGAGACAGTGCTGAATTTATTCTTGTGTTTTTCGTAGAGATCTATTCCATGTTCATTTTGACCATCTTCAAGCCTCCGTAGTTCTGCCTTGAGTGCACGGTGGGCCCTGTTTTCCTGCAAATCTTCCACTGATGCGGGAGTTCGTTTGCGCTGTTCTTTTTCCCCTCTCCAGGTTCTTCCAGTGTCTCCACCCAAAACTGGAAAATCGGCTCCAGCGGTAAAGTAAGGAGTATCGTCATGCTCCATCTCACTCATATAGCTTCTACCGGTCTTAAATTGGGAGCAACCACTTAAAATCATGGTTAAAAGAAGAGTTGTTGAAAGTCTCATAGTCCATCCTTGGTATCGATTCTTACGACTTTTCGGATAACTATGCCCAGGGCCCAAACCCCAATAAGGCTTGGGCAAATATGTCCAGCACCTGACCAAAACACTCTCTACTCAATTAAAAACTCAATGTACCGAAAAAGCCTAGGATGAACTTCCTCACTAAGATCGAAGAATTTATTAATCAGCTCATTACCCGGTTCTGCGAACGGGTCATGGAGCTATTAAGACGCATGATTCCAGCTAAGCTGGTCGTTTTTTATGCAAGCCTTATCTACTGGATCAAGAACTTCAAAACACTCCCGGCTATTCTTACGAAATTTTTTACTGAATTATTTGTTAAGCTCAAAGGAACCCTTCTCACTATTGACTACAAGGCTAAGTACAAAGAAACCTCAGCTTTGCTCCAGGCCCATATGCGTGCTCAGAGTGCAAAGGGGGCCAGCAAGTTTAAAGTGCTGATTGCCGTTCCCTACATTGTCGTGGCCCAATGGCTACAGGGTCTTTCATTCGGCCAGTCTACTCTGGTGATTAGTTTTACCCTGGCTTCTTTTATTGCCGGAGTAAGTATTTTTTCAACTGGTAACAGGTTAGTTGGATTGCAAAACATGGTCACGAGAACCCCTGCCAGTGTTGAGGAAGAAGAGAAATATGACCGTCCAGTTTACTATAAGAAAGATGCCCGCCATTTTCTGGTCTCTAATATCAGAATTCCAGTTCATTTTAGTGAAATCAATGAGCTCAGGACAGTAGACATTGATTTCAATGCCACCCTATCTAACAGGCAGAGCCGGAAGTTCCTTGAGAAATATGAATTTCAATTAAGAGACTACCTGATTCTCAATGTTGAACCATCAGTTGCAAGTTTCCCGCTGGAAGATGAAGGCAGGGAAATCCTCAAGGCCAAGATCAGGAATGAAATAGACAACTTCCTCAAGGAAAGACAGGTTGAAGGTTTCGTTGAGGAAATAAAAATGACCTATATCCTCGCTAATTAATCTTTAAGATCAAGCTCCTCACCGTTTTCTCCGTAAGGCAAAGCCTCCTCGCAGTAAGTGAAACATTTCCCTCACTGGCCGATAAGGTCCGCTTAAGATGATTAAGCTTACACTGTTCCATGCTTATGAGTTCCCTATCTGTTGTCAAGGCCATGAGATCAGAACTCTGAAGCAAAAGCTCCTCATCCATTTCATCAAAATCAATCTTGGTTGAACGTGAAAGCACCTTCTTCTTATCCAGATGCCCGAACAACTGCCTTAAGTTTCCAGGCCAGGCAAGTGTTTGGTAAAAATCCATCAGCCTTTCCGAAAATGAAATACCATGCAGTAATGAATAATGCTTGCAGGCTTCAAGGATTCGACCTGGATCATTTCTAAGGGATGGTAGCTCAAGTGAGTGGCCGGACTTTAACCTGTAGTAAAAGTCTTTCCTGAAAAGATTTTGTCCTACAAGTATTTCAAGCGGCTTTCCTGCCGCAAAGATAAGCCTTGTCTTGATTTCCTTAACACTTGAATCTCCAACTTTTCGGTAGTGCATATTATCCAGGAACGTAAGCAGCTTTGTTTGCAATTCCATGGGTAACGAATCAACTTCATCCAGAAACAAGGTACCATTTTCTGAAAGGGCAAAAGCTCCTTGCCGATCAGAGACCGCACCGGTGAAGGCACCTTTTTTATGACCAAAAAGTTCTGACTCTATTAGCATTGGATTAAATGAGGACAGGTTCACTGCAACAAATTGCCCCCGCTTGCCGCTTTTTTCATGAATTTTCCGGGCGAGATAGGTTTTACCCGTTCCTGTTTCTCCCATAATCAATATTTTTAAATCGGAATCAATAAGTTGCTTCATCCTGAGGACAGGATGCTCAAAGTGACTGGCCGCAAGTTCACCTAAACCGCATGGATCAAAATTCAACTTATGATCTTCGATATAAAGCCGGTCTGACCTTTCAACGTAAGCTTCCCGGGCAGCAAGCCCATTGATCCAGAAAGGCCTGCCTTCCATGGTTTTTAACACGAACCTTCCAACCAGGGGTGTCTTCTCGTCTAACTCCAAGCGGTAGTGAAACTGTCCAGGGCAGGAATTGGCCAGCTCTATATAGCTCATAGAAAGGCTCTGGGGACGATAACGTGCAGATATGAGATCAATACAAAAACGATTTAAGGTAAACGCTTTTTTCTTTCCATGAGAGGGTGAAATGCTGCAACTATCCCCAATCCTTACACCTGCATGTTGAAGTTGTTCCTGCATCAGTTTCCGATGAAACATGGCCTATCCCCTTTTTTAAAAGACTGTGGGGAAGCTTTTCTGTTAAAATGTTGGAAATTAACAGTCCATATCCTGCGACGGGTCTGGAAATTCTTCTTATGAAACGGCAATCCGAATGAATATCCTTAAAGGAAAAACAGAATTCTTAATGGGCATCGACAAAATCGAGCAGCTCAAGACCTGGCTTAATGAACATCCTTTCATTAATGGCATTGCTTTTATAGGTCGCTCAAACGTTGGCAAGTCCTCCCTTATTAACGCTCTTTATGGCAAGACCACTGCGCGTGTTTCCAAGACACCTGGGCGCACCAGGCAAGTGAATATTTTCAGCTTTGTAGTCGAGAATAGGGAAACTAAATCGCTGGAAAGTTTTTATCTCTTTGATGTTCCCGGATACGGGCATGCAGAAGTCTCTAAGGAAATGGCCACGAACTGGCAGCACCTTCTCGATACTTTCTTTCAGCTTTGCAGCGAAAAGATCCTGCTGCTTAATATCCAGGATGCCCGGCATCCTTTGCAGGAACCCGACATGGTCTTTCACGACTATATCAAAAGTTTTAACCTCGAGACTTACGTTCTCTTTAACAAGATCGATAAGCTCAAGACTCAAAGTGAAAGGGCACGGCTGAAAAACCTGATGCCGGACATTTACCAGAAATTTAAATGGGTCAAACAAATACATTTCACTTCAGCTGAGAAAGGTGATGGAATCCTGGCCGTTGAACAGGCCATTATAACTTTTGTTAAAAGAAATAGTGATATGCAGGGGTTTAATTAATGAATGCTCAAGGACTTTTCATATCTCCAGAAGATGAATTCAAGATCAACCAAATCTTTGATGAACTCCGGGAAAAATATAAGGATTACCAGGACCCATGGGGATTTAATATCGAACTTTGCGAGAAGACCCTACGCAGGCTCATGCCTTTTTATCGTACTTACTTTAAGGTCAGGGTCTTCGGTGCTGAGAACGTAAAGGATCATGCCTACATGGTTGTGAGCAATCACACCGGCCAGTTACCAATTGATGGGATGCTGATCACAATTGCCCTCGCATTTGAAGTAACTCCTCCACGGATCTTAAGGGTCATGGTTGAACGTTTCCTTGCCCAATTGCCTTTTCTTGGAGACTTGTCCGCACAGACCGGTGCCATACTTGGAGATCGTACCAATTGCCAGTTCCTGCTGGACCATGGTGAATCTATTCTCGTATTCCCAGAAGGCGTTCGCGGTATAGCCAAGAATACACCGGACTTTTATAAGCTGCGCCCTTTCTCGCAGGGGTTTTACAGGATCGCCTTGCAAAAGAAGACCCCGATCCTTCCTGTATGTGTGATAGGAGCAGAGGAAATGTTTCCCTTTGTTTTTCATGCCAAGAAAATTGCACAGTTCTTCAAGTTACCCGCCTTGCCTATAACTGCTAATTTCTTTCCCCTACCCTCTCCGGTAGATATTTACATCGGAAAAGAGATTCCGGTTCCAGATCATCTCGAAGTCGAAGCTTCTGATAAGGAGATCAAGGAAAATGTTTACCATATAGAGAATATAATCAAGCGTATGGTGATTCATGGACTTAAAAACCGCAGGCCTTTCTTTGATGTCATACGCAAGCCAATCTCAAAATATGTCATCCGAGAATTCAGAACCAAGGGTTTCAAATGAACGAGGAAAAGAAAAAAATTCTCTTCATAGGAATTGCAGGTGGTTTGGCCCAGATGACAGCTCGTCTTATTCTGAACGAGCATCCTGATTGGGAAGTTATCGGGATTGATTCACGTGACGTATCCCGCGTTCCCCAGTTGAAGGGACTCCAAGCCATTCAGCTGAAATACTCACGGGGTAATTTTGAAAATCTTTTCAGGACTCATCAGTTTGATGTGGTCTATCACTTAGGGAGAATAAGTCATTCATCCAATGTGCATAATGTACTAGCTAAGCGGATTGATTTATCAGTCATGGGAACAAACCGTATCCTGGATTTATGCGAAAGATCTCATGTTAAGAGAGTGATTATTCTCTCTACTTTCCATGTCTATGGTGCCCTTTCAGATAACTCAATCTTCCTGACCGAAGAAGCACCCTTGCGTGCCAGTATCAAGCATCCGGAACTCCGTGATGTGATAGAGATGGATCAGATATGTACTAACTGGATGTGGAAGCATCAAAATACCATTTCAACGATAGTACTCAGGCCTTGTAATATCATCGGTACACAGATTCAAAACGCCATGACAAAATTTCTGGCGGGCCCCATTGCCCTTAGTCCCATGGATTTTAATCCCTATTTTCAGTTCATCCATGAATTTGATATGGCCCATATTCTTTATAAGTCCCTTAACACCATTCCTACCGGGACATATAACGTCGCAGGCGATGACTTCATCTCGCTCAGGGATGCACTTAAAGTTGTTGGTACGAGAGGAATTCCCTTTCCAATGATGCTGGCCGGTGGTTTTAATCGGGGCCTTAAGAAGTTTAATATTGATGTGCCCGAATATCTTATTGATTACTTAAAATTCTCCTGCCTCATCTCTAATCATGAACTTAAGAAGCATTTAGGGCCAAATTACCTTCGTTTTACCATTAAAGAAGCCTTGGAACTCATTAAGTTGCGCTAGGTGCAACTTAAATGCAGAATTTTTTGGTATTAAATCTCCTTAAAACTTTTTAAGGAGTCCTCATGAAATCCATGTTCGTTGTTTGTTTGTTCCTCAGCGTTTCAGCTTTTGCATCTGAAGTAACTGTTATGCAATTAGATGGTTCACGAATCCGTTCAACTGATGAAATCAGCACTAAGATGTTAGTTGATCGTTCAACTGGAGAAGGTTCTGTACAACTTACAGTTCAGAGAAGAATGCATAGGAACGGCGGCCGCTACAATGAAGGCTATGAAACAGTAAGAACAATTCTTCGTCAGGAAGCAAGGGTTGAGGGTTTATATCTTCAGGGCGATAAGCTTATGTTCAATAATAGAACTGAATGTGGAACTTATGGTGTCAGCCGGGTTTTCAGGATCCCGACACTTTACCTTACTGGCCGATGCGACACGTCTGTAAGACGTTCATTTGTTAATGGCTATAACGTATTAAATGTAAATTTCGTTACAAGATAATCAAGATGACCTCCCGGGGATACCGGGAGGTCACTTATTCAGGAGACTTATATAGGGATTAGCTGGTCGTGAAAAGAAAACACCTTTATCTATGTAATGAATAAAGATTGTGCCGTGCGCTCCATTGACACAAAAGCTCTATCTCTCTATTATCTGTAGCTTGTGGCCTGCTGACGGAATGGTAGACGTAGAGGATTCAAAAGAATCGAATCCTGACGACCTCTTCTGCTAAGGTGATGGGAAGATTGAAGAATGTGACGAATTGGTAAAACTTTTTTGAAATCGTTAAAACCAAGACGCTTTTTAGAACTAAGATATTGTTATTGATAATTTTTTCGTTGAATTATAATTTGAATTGGTAAAAACCAATATGAGATGGCTTGCTGACGGAATGGTAGACGTAGCGGATTCAAAAGAATCGAATCCTGACGACCTCCTCCGCTAAGGTGATGGGAAGATTGAAGAAAGTTACGAATTGGTAAAACTTTTTTGATATCGTTAAAACCAAGACGCTTTTTAGAACTAAGATATTGTTATTGATAATTTTTTCGTTGAATAATAATTTGAATTGGTAATTACCAATATGAGATGGCTTGCTGACGGAATGGTAGACGTAGCGGATTCAAAATCCGATGCTTATCTCAGCAAGCACTTAGGATGATTGATAAAACTGTCAAATTGGTAGACGAAAATTTTTATAATCAGTAGAACCATCTACTGAGCAAGAAAGTGGCTTCCTGATGGAATGGTAGACATGACAGATTCAAAATCTGTTACTCGCAAGGGTGTCCGAGTTCGAGTCTCGGGGGAGCCACCACTTTCTGACTTCTCACCATTCAATCTTCGGTGAGTTTCTCTTCTCACCTGAGGTGAGATATGGAATCCCCAAGTAACCCTCTCTCCGTATTAGAACAATCTTATCATTGGCTTTTAGGTCTTTAATCTCACAAGTTGAAAGGCTCATATCATCCACTAAGCCTGGAACAGAATAAGTGTACTGTTGGCAACCATTCTCAGACTTTAAGTTTAATTCATCAACAATTGCGATCACTTTCGTGGCAGGCGAATTATCCAGCTTGTGATTCATCAGCAACATAATGACCGTCAAAAGGCATCCTAGAGCAAATGAACAAGGAAACATCGTTGTACCGAGTGAGATTAGAAAGCTGGCCTTACTTTGCTCTTCAAACCTCTTGGTAAGCGAATCTCTGTAGATTCTTTTATATAACCAAAGAACAAGCGTGAAGACCAACACAGTTGATGTAATCTGCAGAGTGATTATAGGGTTCCAAGTAATATATGAATCTTGCAGCAGGAAGAATAAAAATAAAAACATGCTCGTAAACCCGACCAAGATCGAAGCTATTACCAAACGAGCTTTAAAAGTTCTCCTCTGTGAGAGAACATGTAATACGATCATTTGATCAGGTATAATTAAAGTGCCTAGTTCCACTTCAATGGATTCAGATTTTGCCTGAGTCGAAGCCGACACAAAGGCTATCATGCCGAAGATGAGCATAAAGAAGAGATTGTTTTTAAAAGCCCAGGTAAGAAGGTTAACGCTAAACTCACCTCTTAAACCTGCTATACCGGCGGCTTGAAAAATCAGAAAGATCAGTGAGATAACGAAATATATACCAATGATGTATGCAGAACTCTTTTTGTTCAAAGCAGTTCTTTTCTTGAAACGACTAAAAGAGATTCCAGCCAAGAACAGAAAATAAATCGGACTGAGATTGAACCTATATTTCTCATGCAGATACCCGGTTACTAAACCACCTAAGACCGCTATGAGTACAACTTCAAAGGACGATTCTTTCAGAGCTTCTCGATTGCGAACAGGTCTAATGATTTTGTCTGAAGCATATCTATTTTCGAGGTCTTTGAGATACTCGACAGAGTTTGGGCCGGGTACGCCACTGTATAACTTAAGCTGCTCGGTCGGATCAGCAAAGGTCTGAAGTTTTGAAAGCTCATTGGTCCACCAAGTTATTGTGCTTAAAATCCTTTCGACGTTCCCTTTTTCACTTATCGGAGTGAGCTGAACCGACACCTTCACAAAAAATGGTGAGACATCTACAAAGCGTTTTCTTCCCTTCCCTCTACGAAACTCTTCGCCGAGGTTTTCAGCAGCTTTCTGTACGCTGTCGTCTTTAAGGGTAAAAGTAATGTAGAGAGAATTCTCGGATAAACCCTTCTCCAAATAAAGTAACTGCCCTTTATGATTACCGAAAACGCCCTTTGAACTCTGGAGAAACCCCAGCCTCGCACCCACTTCCATGTAGAACCAATCTGAGCCAGAAACAGCCATCCCTTTCCTCTTTTTCTTTATTGTAACCCGACTTTTAGGCACTCCATCTCAAGGTTTCCTGCTGCACGACAACTGCCGGATTGGGTGCTTGCCCCTATACTCCTAATAAAATCTTACATTACGGATAACGTACGTCCCAGGGCCTGACGATGAATTCAACTTCTTGATATTCTGGATGGGCAGACGCACTGGACGCATTAGCATTATTTACTAGGAGGGTTTATGCCGCCGCCAATCTAACATCTCATTTTGCAACGTAGTTGTTTTGACGGAGGCATATTTTCTTAACTCGTAACTGAGATCGTATCCCCTCAAAACATTCCCGGCAACTAGAAAAGTAACGCATTGTGCGGGCCGCCAAAGGAAATGGCCACACATGCACAACAGGAGCCTGTGGCTCCAGGGATCACACATGTATTATTTCCAGGAATTTTTAGTAAATGCAACTATCAGAGACAACGCCTGCGATGAAAACTCTCCAATTTACCAGCTACAACTGGATCAAAAGTATGGAGCTTACGATGTTCATTTAATTGAGACATTGAAACCCATCGCAGATCGTGGACAGCTTTGGACTTTACCACGTTTGGGATACCCAAAAGCCAAAGTGAGAATTTATCAAGCCTGGAATGGGAGATGGATTGCAACAACTTCTGCCGATAATCGCCAGTGCAATAATCTGCTCTCACTTCCAATCACTTATGGGTTTAGAACTGAAGGTACTGTTTTATACTTCCAGTCATGTGAGCTGAGGTAAAACTCGGGAGGGGGGCGGTAGCTCCCCTCTTTCCTTAGCCCTTCTTAGAAGTACATCAATCATCTCCATACCTGTATCAGAAAGGATGAAGCCTTGATAATTTTCCACGCAAACTGTTGGAGAATTTCCCATCGCTTTGGCCAGGAGATCAGTTGATACTCCCTTACTCACCATGTGAACGGCATAACAGTGTCGTGTATCGTGAAAGTTCAAATGCTTTGATGAGTCCTTAAATATCGCCTTACATGCTTTTTTTACAGCTTTGGGGATTCGATTCTCGCCTTTACGATAAGCTAGTTTAAGCTCTTCAGGTAATTGTAACCATTCATCAACATACTCCATGCCATCATCAATAACGAAAGCATTACGTTTACGATTTCTTTTAGGTTCACGAATAGTTCCATCAGAGAGCATCTGATGTGTAACGTAGAGCTGGTTACCAGCTTTTCTCCAATGCGGCTTTAGAGCATAGATTTCCCCTAAGCGAAGGCCTGCTTTGCTTCCAATTCCTATGAGGCAAGAAAGCACTCTATCCGATTTGACGATCTCCAGAAGTGATTCAATCTCGCTCATCTCCAGAAATCGAATTTGTCCTGAACACTTGAAGTCTGTCTGAAGCTCTATATCATTGCGGCCGCAAAATTTAAGAAGTTGGCGGAGTCTCGCCACTAATCTCCTCTGCTTCGTAGCACTGAACTTATGAGTACAGGCCTGTATTTGCTCTTGAGTAGCAGTCACTAGTGACAATGGCCCCAAGCAATTTACTGCTCTCTTGAGATCATAGAGCATAGATTCCTTTGAGGAGGTTCTTAGGTTCCTTCGAGGCAAATACCGCTCATTATAATACCTATAAACAAGTCTCATGTTTTCTAAGTGAT
The DNA here is from genome assembly GCA_035575985.1 of Bacteriovoracaceae bacterium. Classification (GTDB taxonomy): domain Bacteria; phylum Bdellovibrionota; class Bacteriovoracia; order Bacteriovoracales; family Bacteriovoracaceae; genus Peredibacter. The sequence goes on from DATLXC010000045.1 coordinate 57,143, forward strand.
GTGCAGGCTTTGTTTGGGTAATGCTCAGTTGCTTAACCAAGCTCTCTTTAATTTCCCTGATTAGCACAACACATTCTTCTATAGGTTTCCCTTTTCGGAATGCTTCATTGATTGCGTCTATCCTCGCATCCGAAACTTTCTTTTGGATTCTTTCAGTTCCCATAATCCTGTCACAGATAATTGAGAATGAAGCCGTACCCTTCTGAAGGGGTGTTTTAATTGTATACCTGACTTTCGCAATCATACCGTCTCCTATAGCACTCTCATCGACCGTTTTGGATTTTGACCTTCTACACTGTTGTACCGGAGAAAGCGTTCACCCCTAAGACCTACGGTAGATGCTTATGATCCTGCATCTGAGTGACAAGAAAACACAAACTTATCGTGTGAACAAAACGTGACGGTACAACAGCTTCATCAGGAGGAAAAAAATGATGAAAGTTGAGAAGATTAAAAAGATGGGTAGAAAGACAGTTATTCCCTGGAGTCGATGGGGTAAGAACAACATACTAATAGTTCAATGGTTTGGTTATTCAGATAAGCTGGATCGGTTCGGAAAGAGACTCCTTATTTTTAAAGTAGTAGGAGGTTCAGTCACTGGCTTTCCAACGAAGTCCGGTCAAGACATCTGCCTTTACTCTACCAAACTTCTTAAAGACCAAATCAAGTACATCAATGAAGGAACAATCATCAGTATAAATTACGGTGGTATTCATTGCGGAGAGAAGTATGACTATCACTTGATCAAAGTATTCTCAAATTATTCTCTGGATCAGACTTGATCAAAGGACTGAACGCTTTCGCCGGTACAACAGTTGAGAGGATAAAAGATTTTAAGATGCGTAAAAGTACAACTGATGACCAACATTAGTCTACCCTTCGCAGGTTAAAGTCTCTTATCCCTCACTGTCTGGGTATTTCTCCGAGACAGATACAACCACATGATTTCTTAGGCATCAGTATTTGACAGCACTAAGAGACATTTACCCTGAGGAGACGATTATGTTTGATGAGAAGAGAATCAATGAATTGAAGAGGATTTATCCTGACTTACCAGTTAGCTTGATTGCCGCTCTCTGTAAAAGAGAAGTAACACAAGCCCAAAGTATGTTTCTGAGAACGATGTTAAGTCAGTTCCGACATCATAAGATACTGGGTTCGGTTGAGAAAGAGACTTTTCTTTGTATCGACCAATCAACTTTAAAAGTGAGGGAGTTTGCCTTGAAAAATCCAGACTTCTACTTACCAGATTTCAAGATTGCTATCGACGTAGATGGTGCATCTCATGACCAGAGCATTAGTAAGATGAATAATGATGCTACCAGAGAAAAGTTTTATGATGCTTTAGGAATACTTCACCTGCTAGTTCCCAATCAACAAGCAATGTCGTGTTCTGATGCTAATGGTTACTGTTTGAGAGTTCTCATACCAATCATTCTTAATAGAAAATCAGTTTATACGATTGGCAATCAAGCTCATGCTAAAGCTCAGAAGCATATTTACGAACAAAGGATGAAATTCATAAACATTTATCCTGAGCTTAAGGCTTACTTTCCATTTCAGCCAGAGAAGTATGTTTATAATCGTGGAATGATCTGGGCTAAGTATATGCTAGGAATTAAACAGGACTTATGGGTTGATAGTGAAGAGACTTCAGAAGGTAAACTCACAAACCAAGAAATTCTTCACACCTATTCAAATCTCATCTCTTTGATGAATAAAGAAGATATTGCATCCCAGATGAAGATCACTGTCAGAACACTCGACAGACGACTCTCAACTCTTGTTAACCGTTGATGCCTCTTTCATAAAGTAGCTAAGCCAATCCTCATTATGAACATAAGTATCAGCAACGTGGGGTTGGCCAACCATGAATCTCCAGTCAGGGTGCATACGTCTAAACATGAAAGGATCAGGCATAATTGTATAATCTGGATTCCAGGTGTCTCTATAGTCAAGATCACGACTACTCTCATCCCTCGCCTCAGAGAAGTCACCAAATTTCCAAATCAGAGTCATCATAAGACGAAGATGGATACGATGACGTGTGAGGTGAAAGAGTCTGTTTTCTTCACTCTTTGATTCTTCAAACCTTCTCAAGTGGTGAGATGCTCCGGTGAAGTAGGTATCGACCATGTCCTTAACTTCATCTGTGAGCTTGATCCTGTAGAAAAGATCACCAACTATCTGACTATAACGAATTTTACCCATAGTCACCTCCACTACCTCCATAGTCGGCACAACACGATGAAAAGTTATATCTAGTAGTTGGCAGGTTTAACGATTTCCTCGGTACAACATTTGTAAGAGCAACCTACAAAGGACGAAGAAATGAGAGATGAGAAAAGTAAAAGCTGGACGATTCCGCCTACTACTATCAATGCCAAGGTAGCAGTTGAAGAGTTTCATGAGGCAAAGAACCAACCTGAGGTGAATCTTAGTAAGGAACTGGTTTCGTCTCGTGAGTTTGATAATTTGCTGAATGAGTTCGATCACATGGATGAAGCTATGGGACGAATCAGATTTGAAGCCGCTGTTGTCAGAAGGGCTTTAGAACTTGCTTTGAAGGGTCTCAAAAAGGACGACCTGAGCGATGAAGATTATGTAACTCTGGTTTGCTTGCTACGTTCAATAGAATCGAAGAACAATACTTAAAACTTATAGGAGCCTTTATGGACAATGATGATGAAAGAGACCTCTCAATGATACCGGGATGGAATCTCCTGCTCGAAAAAGAAAAAGTGAGCAGAACAGAAGAATTAACTGACCAGAGTAAGATCGAACTCCTTTTTTCATTGGTTCTTACTCAGCAAATTATCATCGACCGAGCCAACGTGAATATGGTGATTGTGAAAGCAGCGTTGAACCTTGCCCTCAAAGGTTTAGATGCAAGGAAGCTCACTTCAGAGGAAGCTGATGCTTTTCGTACTCTACTTACTCACAGGGCTTTTAATGATGAGGAAGCAGATGAGGAAGGAAGAGATTTCAACGATGATGCAGCTCCCGTAGAAGAATCCTTCAACGACGAAGAGTTCTAAGCAAAGTGGCTTAGAATGGCTTGAAAAGGCTTACAATCAGGAGAACTACATGCCACCAGTATCTAAGGGAAGACCCGCCACTTACAGCACTCTATCGCTCAAGCAGGAGTGGAAAGATTATAAGGCACAAAACCCAAAAGGAACTAAGCGTGAGTTTGCCCGGATTGTAGGCCTTTCTTATAGTAGGATTAAAGCTCTTCTGAATGATCACCCGTCAGAAATGAAACGAAAGAAAATCCATTCGCTCAAAAAGACTTTAAGCAGTAATGACGTAGAACAGAAGTCCAGGAAGCCTTCTGGGTTAATGTTTGAGCCATTTTAATCGTGTAATTCTTCTTATTCTGTAGATGTGTTATCATAAAGAGATGGAACATAAATATCTCAAAACTACTTTCGGTAAATTTCATGCAGCGATTGTATTACCGTCAATGTTTATTGCTTTTCTTGGTTTCTGTTATGAATATGCTGAAGGACGTGAGCCTTGGCCGTGGGGTCTGGCCATTTCAGTTGTTGGCTTTATCTTTTTTCTGCAAGCTAAGATGTCAGTCATAAAGCAGGGGAAGCTCATTAGCTGGGGCTGCGATCTTATGGATCAACGGAATACGTATTTCTATTTCTTCGGATGGGTAATGATGATTGGCGGGTACTTCCTATCATTTCATTGAAAACCCCATCCATTTGTTGTGAACAATACGTTCGTTAAGGTCACAAACCCTGTTCTCAAGAAATAAAGGGGGATTTGGTCACAGCCTCATTCTTCTTCATCGCCAGATTCAAGGCAATCCTTCAATGTTTCTGCAAGTTCCTGGCACTTCTTTTCACCTAACGTGTTCAGAAGGCTCGTAGCAAGTCCATTTACACTATCTTGATCACCTTGCTCGATTAGACGCTTTAGAGCGATCTCGACCCTCATTCCACCATCAATTCCCTTAACCTTGCTCATAAATCTCCTACTCTTTCTTGTCGCCCCACTTAGGACGATGATTTTTATTACAAACTTCTGAAGATTCATTGATTAACTTCAACTCTTCTTCGATTTTAGTGAGTTCGCCACAAGGTACTGTTTGTTTTTTGCCTTCACGTCGAGACATTTCAGAAGTGGCTTGATAGACGACAATATGTTGATTATTGTAACAATTCCAAACCCAAATATCGTAACCAGAAGCAAGCCCAGTTTGACATGAATAATCGGGCTGTACTGGAATATCGTATTTTTTCCAAGCCCAAGCAGCACAACCTGAGAGTAGGAAAACAGAGAAGATCGTAATGGATTTCCCTGACTTAAATACCATGTAGAAGCTCACCGCAGAAATCATGGTAAAAGTCTGAATCTTTAACTTTTAGGCAAGTGGACTTCATGTGTTTCTTGATCTTTACTTTATCACTTGCAGTTAAGCTCTCTTTTCTCATCAAGATATTGAAACAAGATATAATGTCGTAATCAGCACAACCTTTTTCCATCAGTGGGAAAAATTGACTTTGATCACCTTGAACTTTTTGTAGGTATCCAAGAAGCCTACAGCTTAACCCATCCATAGGACAACTCTCAGACCATTGTTTGTTGTATTTCTTGTGGTCAATCAGTCCACGCTGATTGAAGTATATGAATGAATAATAATCTATAGCTCTCTGATCATTCAAAGAGGCCATGAAAATCTCGAAGGTTTTTAACTTCTCAAGCTCTATAGTTGTCTTCTGCCAAGGACTTCTTAACAGTAAGACTTTATCTCCTTCAGAGATGCGAGGATATTTATCTGAGCAAATAATCTCGCCTGAATCCTGTTGAAAGTCTTTACCTGTGAAGACCTTGTAGCAAATGCCGTTCTCGGCCAGAAATCTTTCTTTAGTGAGTCCTTGCTCGGAAGACTTACCACCTAACAGCGAACATCCTACGAGGAGACATAAAAGCATGATCATTAAATAGTTCATCAATCTCCCTTTTAGGCTTCTTCTATTTTGGAAAAATATGACGGATCAGACCGAATAAAGTCACCTATAGTCCCGAATTTACCGTCAAGAATGTTGTCCATAAGGACTCTATCCGGGAAGAGGTAGTTTAGAGAGGTATTGCAGGTATTACATGACAAGTAGAGATTATCTGGATGGTGGATGTGATTTCTCTCCTGCATGAACTGAAACACTCCTGCCCATTTCTGAGGAATAATGTGACCTAGATGGATGTGAGATTTGTTCTTAACGTCTCTGAACGCAACATGATTACACTTACTACCAGGACATGTCTTACCTTGCTTCATAGCCCATTGAATGAGTGAACTCCTCAGGGCTTTATTCGAGTTGATATTATCAAAGTTAAACTTAATCACCATTTCATCATTGAGAGATGAACGAACACTGGTTTGAATTTCAAGCTCGTCGAGAGAACGGATCATCATCGCACGTTCTATTCCTTCATGGACGTCTATTAGCTGAAGGTTTAATGGAGCATCAAATTTGTTGTTCCGTTTTGTAATTTTGACAGGACAGATGAGAGTTACATGTTTAGTTGTTTTGATTGCTTCGTACTTGAACCACATCGTTACGAACATGTAGATCGGAAGATTGAACTTGAGAGCAAGCACCTCCAACCAGCGGTATCGAAGCATTCCCAAAGCGTCTGCTGGAGGTTGATAATCGAAATGTCCGAGATTATCGAGATTGTCGTCGTAATTGCCTTTGGAATGCCTTATCCCCATCAAGAAGGACTGATTCTTGGTTGATTTAATCATCCCCTTCTCTCCGCAGTTGAGAAGATTTTCAGCCCTTATGGTGGGTATCAACTGAGCATGTCTTGAAAGTAACTCCTGGACTTCAAATAAAGACAGTTTTGAAATCTTTGTTTTTCTAAACTTCCATGCCTGAGCAAATGCTGTAGGTGATGAAGAATATGCAAGAAAGGCTTCAAGAGCATGTAAGTGATCTATAAATTTGTTTTTGAAGATGTCAGGTTTGTTGCCTACGAGAGAAGTAAATTTCTGGTTCAAAGCAGAACGTGTTACTGTGCCCCGCTTAAGTCCATCGGCCCTTTGAACTTCGTAATCAACTTTAGCAGGAAGTTTATTGATGTATTCTTCCCGGAAGTAATCTACAGCATCCGCTAAAATCAATTCTAACTGCTTAATATCTTTAGTCATGCATCTATTGTAACCAGAATTATGGAAAACAGAAGGAGATACTCAGAACCCTCCGTAGGGGCAGGCTACCAAGGTAACTTTATGATTCCTTAGAGCATGATATAATCACAGAGTTCTTCCTTAGGAATATAGGTGAAACAGTGAACAAATCATCCGTCATATTTTTGATACTACTTATTTCGACAGGGTGTTCCACACCTAAAGATTCAAAGGAAATTGAATCGTGGGACTTTAGAGGAGATTGCAAAGACGAAAAGTGTGCCCACTCCAGCGGTGGTATACCGATATTTACAGGCAGACCTAGCCGGAAACCCGTACACCTTTCTGGTCATTGTATGTTCACTAAACCAGGGGATGACTACAAGTATCCGATCCGCCATACAAGGATCAAAGTACAACAAAAAGGGAGAACGCTTGCTGAAGCTGGTACGGACATAAATGGCTACTTTGAAATATCGGCTCACTTGGATTCAGGCAATTATGAACTCGTAATGGACTCACCTAAATACTCAGCAAGACTTCCTCTTGAAATCTCTAAACCACGAATAACTGGCTTGCTACTGATTGCTAAGTAATTAACTTGATGATGGTGTCAAATCTGATTGAAATGATTTTAAACCCCGTTGGACTGCAGTTGTTGAAATTTTTAAGTTCCTCGCTATTTCTCTGATGCTCTTTCCTTCTTTTCGTAGACTATGAATAGCCACATCATCACGCAGCTTCTTTCGCCCTAACTTGATCCCCTTTGATCGGGCATGTTCAAGACCAAGCATAGTTCGTTCCCTTAAAAGAGACTTTTCAAACTCTCCCAAACATCCCAATAGCTGTACGAAAAAACGGCCAGTAGATGTCGTATAATCGACCTGGTCTTTGATAGCTATAAAACCTATGCCTTTGTCCTGCCAGTCATCCAAAGTCGTAACAAGGTGTCTTAGAGAACGAAAAAGTCGATCCAATTTTAAGACCACGATGGTATCGACTTCCTTATTCTTTACCATCATCAACATTTTCTTAAGTCCTGGTCTTGAGTCTGTTCCACCAGAATAGCCATGATCGACTATTTCCTCTTGGATAACCCATCCTCTGTCATGGCAATATCGTCTCATCTCATTAATCTGAATTTCTGGTTTTTGATCATGGTGAGTTGTACTCACTCGGGCATAACAAAGAACTCGCATCTTTCCTCCTCAACTTTTCCATTTTTGGTCGTAAGCGGAAAAATCATTTTGAACCGCTCTGAGAGTATCGGGGGCTACGATATTTCCATAGTTTGAGTTTGTTGCTCCTCTCTGAAAGCTAAATTCCAATAAGCATTTGAAGTCCAGGAGACATAGTTCGGCCATTGCTGGGTGAAGATTCTTTCTTACATGTCCAACGTACGCTTGTATGAGATTAGCTGATAAGTCATCAACAAGGGGTTCATCTACACCTATAGCCTTATAAAATGTAATCAAACCCGCACCTCCACAGCCTATGTATTCTGTCTGAGTGTCAAAGTTGTTTTCAGATCGGTACATCTCGACGAGAGCTTCAAGTGTCTTAGTCATTTAATCCTCCAGCCCAAAAGTTGTTCTTATCGGGGCTTTCAAACAAGAGAACTCCTCTATCAATCTTTCAAGATCAGCATCATGACTTAAGTTCATCATCAGCCTCTCAATAGCTGACTTTCCGAAAATAGCAGCATACTGATCCCTCCACAAAGGTAAGTACATCAACCCTTTTCGATGAACGACATCATGAAGTTTCAACAGATCAAAAGTTGGTTTGTACTCAGGAATCAAAAGCATGAGTCGAAACTGGACTTCGCCCCCGTGATAGCACATGTTGATACTTCGATCGCCAATGACCTTCAGATATTTCCAAAAGTTAATTAGATCGTAGGAGTAAACGAAGCCTTGAACTAATGATTCAAGGTAAAGCAGGCCAAGAAGTTCCTCTTTCTCATCTGGTTCTACAAACTCGACTGCATCAGCGAAAGATTCTAACTGGCACCCACATAGCCTATCCAGATCAAGTGACTGGCTGAGTAAATCAAAATTAGAACGGTATTTGTGAAGATTAATGCTCATTGAAAGTCTCCTGTAAGAGGCTCTCTCGGCTTCTGCTAGATAGAAGTTTAATCACCCATCATCGAACGTTTTTCTGCGTACAACAATGTTATGGGCAACATGTCATTTCTTTGGTCACATAAGTAGACGTAGCGGATTCAAAATCCGCCGCTCGCAAGGGTGTCCGAGTTCGAGTCTCGGGCGAGCCACCACTTTCATATCAAATTAAAATTTTCAATAAAGACGGATCATTCGATCAGGTCGCGAAATCATTCATCAGCAGATACATCAACTTGAAGAAGAAAGGTCCTGAAGGGATTGGTTCAAGAATTAAGTCTAATCAACTTATTGAATCTGACTTATTTTTCCTTAATGGCTTTCTACCTAAGATCTTTTTGATGAAGACAAAGAAATTCAACTTCACACTTCTGTGAATTCTATTGGGAAACTGGGAATCTTAGACAGCTTTGATAATTTTCAATCTACTGCCTTTCTTGCGTTTCGATACTCTCCTCTGAGTAAGGCCCCATTGAAAATATCTATTAAATACATCTCTACTGGACTGGCCATGCAGAAAACATACAGTTTCTATTACATCGCCAATATCCAAGCTTAAATCTAAGCACTGAAGGGTAATATTTAATCGTCTATCATCATGAGGGCGGTAAAGATGGAATTTGAACTCTGATGGGTCAATTTCAATCTCATTCATGACTTTGTAGACATCATCCTTGCCTAACTCACGGAGATGCTCGTTGCTTTCTAATAATTCCAAAATAAACTCGGCCATGTCCTGATGAGTACAGCAAGCAGTATAAGGGCCTGACTTGGGCTCAAGGTCTAGATTATCACCAAGAATTTTGAGCACATCTTTTGTGATGGTTCTCTTCTCTGCTTTATTTACACTTAAAAATAGAAAACCTTTTCCTTTCTCTACTAGGCGGCTAATGAAGTCACCTCTACTTTTGAGATCTTCTAATTCTTCATCACCCCGTACCGGCGGGTCCAATAAACAAGTTTGATGTTCCTTTATGTAGACCATCTCCGAGGAGAGAGTCTAATTGAGAACTTCCACTTTGAAGTACTCCTTCAATGAAACCTGTGGAATGTTGTGATGAGATCATTCTCGGAAAAACGACAACTCCACCAGTTTGAATTTCCATGTCATGATATCCTCCAATGAAATTCACTCCCCTTAGCTTCAAGAATTTGGCGGCGGTACCTTAAAGCCGTTTCTGCTAATAATCTCATTTCAGAAACAGAATCAAAAACGATCCTTGAAGGGTTAACCTCTTTAATTCTATCAAGAACTAAACTGAATACTTGGTTCAATTCAATTTCTGCTGGATGGAAAAGGGTATTTTGCGAATCTGGTTTGAAATGGTCCTCCAGAGAGGAAAGGTCCATAAGAGTTATTTTATCTAAGCCCGGTGGTGTAAGAAATCCTGTGTAAATTCTGAATTGGCCTAAGCAGGGCCCTCTTCTTAGTATTGAGTTACCACACTTAATATTTAGAAGGAGGAGCGCCATGCTTCAGCTTGATGTCAATGTATCGGAACTTAAAGAATT
>DATLXC010000046.1:0-1594 GCA_035575985.1 Bacteriovoracaceae bacterium
GAGCAGAGAAATTTTTGTGAAGAATGTAAGTCGGTTAAGCCTGACGTTGAAAGATATGTTCACAGAAATCCAACTACTGAGGCTGAATGGATATGTGTCCGCTGTGCAGACAGATTAAAAATCGCTGATACTTGCCGTAAAACTGCTCAAAGTGATACCTCCATTAAAAAGATGTTCCGAAGAGAACACGGCGCCACGATGAGTCCCTCTGAGATTAAAAGTAATGCAAACACAAAGCCTAGCGGACCGGTAAACGGAAACAGGTAAAAAAGGTGAATTTATGAAATGTATTAAAGTCATTGATATGCAGGATGATGTGGTCATTATAAACATCGAACATATTTCTCACGTGATCGTTAAAGATGGGATTGGCAATGTTTATACCGGCAATAATTCAAATCCTGTCCTAACAAAAATTTCAAACATCAAAGAACTCCTAGAGCTCATGGATAAGTCTCTGATCAATTAATGATCAAACCTGTATTTCTTCTTCTTGTTGCCATGATTTCTATACAATCAGGTGCGGCCTTTGCAAAAAAGCTTTTTCCCACTTTGGGAGCAGCGGGGACAACTTCCCTTAGATTATTTCTTGCGGCGATGATCTTATGGATTATCTGGAAACCCTGGAAATTTACTTACACAGCTCAAGATCTTAAGAAGCTCTTTTTGTATGGGGCTTCACTGGGTTTCATGAATCTTTTGTTTTACTTCGCTATCGAAAGAATCCCACTTGGTGTAGCGGTGGCTTTCGAGTTTACGGGCCCTCTGGCCATCGCAGTTTTAAACTCTAAAAAGCATGTGGATTATCTATGGGCCCTGTTAGCGGCTATCGGAATTTACCTTCTATTGCCAGTTTCAGGATCCAGTGATCTAGATCCTGTTGGAATCCTCTTTGCTCTGGGGGCTGGACTCTGCTGGGCCTTATATATTCTCTTTGGCCAGAAGGCAGGGAATAATCTCCATGGGGGGCTGGCTTCCACCATAGGTATGACCTTCGCAACTGTGTTGATTGTTCCCTTTGGTCTTTCCGGGGCCGGAGAAAAACTGTTTGATCCGACTCTTCTGCCTCTAGGTCTTGGAGTGGCGATCTTCTCAAGTGCGCTTCCCTATTCTCTGGAAATGATGGCGTTAAAAAGTCTTTCAACTCAGACTTTCGGTGTGCTCATGAGTCTGGAACCGGCCATAGCGGCGATCGCCGGACTCATTTTCTTAAGCGAGCAATTACTTCTGTTGCAATGGCTGGCCATTTTTCTCATTATTATCTCTTCCTTGGGCAGTTCACTCTCCAATCCTGCAAAGGATTTAGCATGAAGATACTCATCACTGGATTTGAGGCGTTCGATGGTATGGCTGAAAATCCTACTGACCTACTGGTGAAAGAAATTCGTAACGGTTGTATTAGAATTTCCCCAGATGTAGATCTCCGGGTAGTGACTTTACCGGTTGTCTTCGGTGATTCCTTTCTATTACTAGAACAGCAGATCAATTCTTTTAACCCGGACTATGTCCTGGCCTTTGGGGTCGCAAGTGGAAGAGAATTCATTGAGTTCGAGCGGATTGCTATCAATTGTATGGACGCGCAGATAGCTGATAA